>CAVOOC010000043.1:0-54689 GCA_963697445.1 uncultured Actinomycetes bacterium | reverse complement strand
CGACACCAGGTGTCCGGGGGTGGGGAACCGGCTCATGTCCAGGCCGATCTCAGCGATGATGCCCTGGGCGGTGAGGCGGCTGATGCCGGTGATCTCATCGAGGCGGGCCAGGGCGGGCAGCGCGGCTGCGTCCGGGCCGGCGCGGCGAGCGGGCCGGTGGTGCCGTCGGCGTCGATGCCGCAGGCGGCCGGGATCGCGGTGATCAGCTGCTCGACCCGTCCGGTGAGGTGCTCAATCTGGTTGGTGAGCTGGTCGATCTGGCTGAGCAGGAGGCGGGTCAGCTCGGCATGGTGGTCATCAAACTTGCCGGTGAGCGCCTGGACCAGGGCGGCGTGCTTGGCTTTCATCTGGCCGCGGGCCAGCCCGGCGAGCGCCTGCGGGTCCCGCTCGCCGCCGATCAGCGCGTCCAGCATGTCCCGGGCCGACTTGGTGGTCAGCGAGCTGGCCACCGACGACACCTTGATCAGCGCGTCCTCTAGCAGCTTCTCCAGCCGCTGCCTGTACCGGGTCCGCTCGCGGGTCAGGTCGGTGCGCAGCCGGGTGTAATCGCGCAGCTGGCGGATCTCGGCCGGCGGCACGAACGAGGGCCGCAGCATCCCCCGCTCCGTCAGCTTGGCCAGCCAGACCGCATCCAGCTTGTCTTCTCCGAACTAAAATGATCATGGAATGCCCGTTTTCGTTCGGGTAAGGGTGGCCGGGGTGGTGATTGCGCGGCCGGCGGCGTCGGCGAAGTCCGGCATGCCCAGGTTGATGGTGGCGCTGCGCCGGGCGGTGATCTGGTCCATCTGGGTGAGCTTGTGGGTGGCGCCGGCGAGGCTGACTTTCAGGCCCTCGGCTTCGCCGTGCCATCGGGCTGCTTCGGCTTCGGCGATGCGGTCGGCGAGGTTGCTGCAGATCTGGGCCAGGCGGGAACGCTGGGCGGGGTCGGGCCGCAGCAGCGGGCAGCGCAGGTCCCGTTGACCGAACTAGTTGAGAGTTCGTCTGTGCTCCTTCCGAGGTCAACGGGACGTGACTCTTCAGCCGAGCCAGAGCCGGTTCGGCCTCGCCAGTCACTGCGTGTGGCGGTGTGGATCTGGTGTCATCGCGTGTCGTCGAAGTACGGCGGCTCGCGGAGGTACGGATGCCAGAGCGCAGCACCACGGTCCGGGATATTGCGGCGTTGGCGGTGGCCCGGGTGGGCAGGGTCGAGGAGACCGGTGAACCGCTGCTGCCCTTCCGGCTCCTGGATGAGCAGGGCGCCGAGGTCCCCGCGGTCACGGAATTCCTGCACCACATGCTCGCCGACGATGCCAGTCCGGCGTCATTGAGGTCGTACGCCTACGAACTGTTGCCGTGGTTCCGTTTCCTGGATGCGGTCATGGTTCCGTGGGATCTCGCTGGCCGGGCTGAGGCTCGTGACTTCGCGCTGTGGCTGAAGACGGTCAAGAAGCCGGCCCGGCCGCGCCGTCCTGACGCTCCGGCTCCGGGCTCGGTGAACCCGGTCACGGGAAAGGCGACGTCTGGTGAGAACTACGCGGCCCGGACCCGGCGGCACGCTCGCGCGGTGATCCGGTCGTTCTATGAGTACCACCGGGAGATGCACGGTCGGCCGTTGGTCAACCCGTTCCCCCAGGCCAAGGGCGCCGAAGAGGGACAGCTCAATGCCCACCACAATCCCATGCAGCTGTTCCGGCGGCCGTCACGGAGAGCGCAGTACCAGCCGAAGGAGCCCCGGCCTGCGCCTCGGAGCATTCCCGACCAGGCGTTCAACGACCTGTTCGCCGGGTTGACGTGCAACCGGGACCGGGCGCTGATCGCGTTCTACATATCCACCGGCGCTCGCGCATCCGAGCTGCTGGGCGTTCCCCAGGGATTGGTCGCCCCGGAGGAGCAGACGATCGGCGTGGTCCGCAAGGGCAGCCGGGCTCTGCAGCATCTGCCCGCCTCGACGGACGCGTTCGTGTGGCTGCGCCTCTATCAGCAGGAGATGCTGGGCCTGGTCCCCAGAGAGCCGGACGAGCCGGTGTGGTGGACGTTGCGCCGCCCGTTCCGCCCGCTGGCCTACGACGCGGCCCGGATGGTGTTCACCCGGGTCAACCGGATGCTCGGCGCGAACTGGACGTTGCATGATCTGCGGCACAGCGCTGCCAAGAGAATGGTCCGCGACCCGCACCTGACCCTCGCTGACGTGCAATGGGTCCTGGGACACGCCCACCTCAGCACGACCGAGATTTATACCACGCCGACAGCGGACGAGGTCATCGCCCACGTGCTGGCCCACCATGAGCGGCAGCGCACCCAGCAGGCCAGGCCACCCGCCCCGCCGGCGCCCGGCTACCGGCCGGAGGTTCTGGCAGTACTGTTCGGTACCTCGTCGGCCATCAGCGGGGAGAACCGGTGAACCTGACGGTCCACGACAGCGCCGCGGGCACCGGGATCGCAAAGGCGGCGGAGGCTGCAGAGACCGGCCGGTCGCCGGAGTGGGAACCGCGGCCCTTCCCGCAGAGTTGGTGGCAGACCCGCCAGAGCAGGGAGGCGCTGGCCGAGCGGTTGCTGGGCTTGTTCACCGACCCGGCGGGCCGCGCCCGGGACAAGACACGGCGACGCGGCCTGACCAAGCTCCTGGATTGGTTGCAGTGCCAGCCTGGGGACAGCTGGCAGGAGAAGTGGCTGGCCAGCGGGGCGGACGCCGCCGGGTTCGGCTGGACTGAACTGCCGCTGAAGGATCGCGTGCCGGCTCGAGGGCATCATCGCGAGGAGCTATGCGCCGGGCTGGTTCTGCTGGTGGCCGGGCAGGTGCTCCGGCCCGGCTACCGGTGGCTGCTGCGGCAACGCCAGGCGCTGATGCTATCCGAGGCCCGGGCCGCCATCGACCCCGACGGATTCCGCAGTCTCGAGGTCCAGGCCCGCCCGGCGATCGGCTGGGCTCGGGCGGACGCCATGAACAAGCTCACCTGGATAGTGATCTGCAAAGGCGGCCTGGTCAGCGACATTACCGTCGGCGACTGCATCGAACTTACGGCCGCCCTGCAGGAGCACCATTTCCGGGGCAGCGCGGGCCGGCCGTTGTTCTACGCGCTGCTCAAGGACACCGGCATGCTTCCCGCCGGCGCACCAGCGCGGTTCAGGGAGCTGCGGATCGAAGGACGACGCAGCATCCAGCAGATCGTCGACAAGTACGGCATTGAATGCAGGCCCGTACGCGACCTGCTAGTGTGGAGGTTCCGCCGCGCACGATAGGTGCTGGCGTCGTGGGTGCGGTCGCCGTCGATCAGGCAGGGCTGGCGCAGCGGGCGAGGATCGTGCTGCTGGCTGGCGACGGGCTGGGACCAATGAGATCGTGCGGCGGACCGGGGTGTCCAAGCCGACCGTGATCGCGTGGAAGCGGCGGTATGCCGCCGAGGGCATCGGCGGCCTGGAGGACCGGCCCAGGCCCGGCAAGCCCCGGAGCACCGATGATGTGGCGGTGGTGCTGGCCACGCTGGAGCCGCCGCCGGAGCGGCTGGGGGTGACGCACTGGTCGTCCCGGCTGCTGGCCGCCGAGCTGGGCCTGTCGAATGTGAAGGTCGCCAAGGTGTGGCGGGAGGGGGCTGCAGCCCTGGCGCACCGAAAGCTTCAGTTCTCCACCGACCCGCAACTGGAGGCCAGGGTCCGCGACGTCATCGGGCTGTATCTCAACCCGCCCGACAAGGCGGTTGTGCTGTGCGTTGATGAGAAGCCGCAGGCCCAGGCGCTGGAGCGGGCCGCGCCGGTGCTGCCGCTGCGGCCCGGCACGCCGGAAAAGCGCAGCCACGATTACATCCGGCACGGCACCACCACGCTGTTCGCCGCCCTGGAGGTGGCCACCGGCAAGGTGACCGACGCCTGCTACCCCCGGCACCGGCACGAGGAATTCCTGCAGCTTCCTCAAGCAGGTCGCCAAGGCCTACCCGCGCCGCCCGCTGCACATCGTCTGCGATAACTACGGCACCCACAAGCACCCGGACGTGCGGGCCTGGCTGGCCAAGAACCCCCGGGTAACCCTGCACTTCACCCCGGTCTCGGGATCCTGGCTGAACATGGTGGAGGTCTTCTTCTCGATCATCACCCGGCAGGCCATCCGCCGCGGCAGCTTCACCTCGGTCAAGGACCTCATCGCCGCCATCGAGACCTTCATCGACGGCTCGAGTACTTCACCGAACGCGCGCCCGAGCTCGACTACACCTCGCTGCGCCACATCGCCGACACCATCGGCCGGCTGTTCTGGCGGGATCTGGAAATCCACCACCCCGGCATCGACTCGCTCCGGCTGGAACCCGCGGTCGCGCATGCATGGAAGGAACGCCTGGCACACATCCGGGACGCCGACGGGCATCCGCTGCGGCCCCGGGTGAACTTCCGCAGCGAGCTGGTGTTCGTCCGGGCCTTCTACCAGGACATCGCCCGGTGGGCCGCCGACGATCCCGCCCGGTGGGCACCGTGGGTGGCGCCGAGCCCGGTCAAAGGCACCGAATGCGCGACGAAGAAGTCCAGATCACGGGTCAAGTCGCGGATGGATCAGCGGACCCGGGCACAGCTGCCGCTGCTGCCCGCGCTGCTGCGGGCCGTCGGGCAGCAGCGCAAGGACGCCGAGGAGCGGATCAGCACCGCCCGCGACACCCAGGCCGGGGGCGTATTGAGCGTCGCTGGGCAGGAGTTCCGGCGGTGCCGGCAGGGCCCGTCTGGTCGCGTCTACGTCACCGAGGCGAGCACCGGCAAGCGGCGCAACCTCACCCACGAGGACGAGGCCGCGTTCTGGTCATGGGCGACCGTGGAAGTTCTTCGCGCGACCGGCATCAGGATTGAGGAGATGCTGGAACTCGCCCATCACAGCTTCATCGCCTACACACTGCCGACCACCGGCGAGATCGTGCCGATGCTGCAGGTCGCCCCATCGAAGACCGACTCCGAGCGGCTGCTCCTGGTCTCCCCGGAGCTGGCCGAGGTGCTCACCGCGATCATCTTCCGGGTCCGGGCCGGGAACGCCGCCCTGCCGCTCGTGTCGGCCTACGACGTGTTCGAGCAGACCTGGAGCGCGCCGATGCCGTTCCTGTTCCAGCGCCGGTACGGGTCCGAGGACCGGCCCATCAACCGCAGCTACATTCGCGAATGCATGGTCACGACTTCCCAGGCCGCACAGATCACCGTCGCTGGCCAGCCACTGGAATGGCGGCCCCATGACTTCCGGAGAATCTTCGTCACCGACGCCCTCAGGTCCGGGCTGCCACCGCACATCGCCGCGAAAATCTGCGGCCACGTCCTTCTGGACACCACCATGAGCTATGCCGCGATCTACCCCGAAGACGTGGTCTCCCACCACCGGGCCTTCATCGCCCGCCGCCGGGCCGAGCGGCCCAGCGAAGAATACCGTGATCTCACCGTTGGCGAATGGGACGAGTTCCTGGCCCATTTCGAGCTCCGGAAGGTCGCGCTCGGTGTCTGCGGCCGTGACTACGGCACCCCATGTGCGCATGAAAACGCTTGCGTCAGGTGCCCGCTCCTTCGGGTTGACCCAGCTCAGATGCCGAGGCTGGAAGAGATCCATGCCAACCTGGGCGACCGGCTCCAGGAAGCCAGGGAACAGGGCTGGCTCGGCGAGGTCGCCGCGATCGAGACCACCCTGGCCGCCGCCGCACAGAAGCTGAAGGCCATGCGCGAGCTCACCGCCCGCAGCATCACCGTCCACCTGGGCATGCCGGACGTCCGCAACGTGACCGGACGGTCCATTCCTGGCAGCGGCTGACCGTTCCGGTCCCCAAGCGCCCGCCTGGCGATAGCGTGCTCACGCCAGCAACAGATCGAGGAGGCGTAACCCCGTGAACGAGCAGCAGGGACACACTCCGCCAGATGACCCGTGGAACATCACCCTCACCTACCGGCGCGAGCAGTACTGGTGGTATAGCGCAGATGATGCGCTAGTGACCTGGCACGTCTCCGCCGACATCGACGACAGCGGACCGGACGCCAGGTCCCACGTCGGCGACATGAGCATCACGCTCGTCGATATCTACGAGACCAGCGACCCGTTCGCTTTGCTCGACGGCGAGGATGCTGAACTCGGCCACGTCGCCGGGGCCCTCTTCGACGCGAGCGACGGCCGGCTCGACTCTGACCTGGACGAGCAGCTCGAACCAATGGGCAGCCAGATCCTCATCCTGCACTCCGTACGGCTCACCCCGCAGTGGCGGGGCTTCGGCCTGGGAGCCCTGCTCGCCGGAACGGCGATCAAGAAACTGTCCAGCGGCGTCCGTGCCGCGGTCTGCTACCCAGCTCCGCTTAACGAGTTGACTGATGCAGGAATAAACGATCATCCAGACGGCTCCGCTGAGTGGGACAAGGCAGTCGCCGCGCTTCAGCGGGTCTGGGCCAGGCTCGGGTTCGAGCACTTCCGGAACGGCATCCATGTGCTGGACCTCAGCCTCGTCACGCTCGACGAGAAACTCAGGCAGCTCCACCACAACGCCGAGCGCTATCGCACCTCCGGCAACTGACAGGCACTGGCTGCGGCACCGTCATGAACCTCGATGCTGCCTTCGCGACACGCCGAAACCACAGCGAACCAAGATTCTTCCCAGTCACCTTCGGTGAGCACCGTCACCCCGCGCAACCCGAAGTGGTGAACAAGATCATTTCGGTTAAGCGTGCCTCCGCTGCCCCATGCTCTGGCCCGAACCGGCCCAGCGGCCCCGCATCGCCGAGATTCGCGATAACCTCACCGCCCGCATCGCCGAAGCCGAACGCGAAGGATGGCTCGGCGAGATCGAAGGACTGCAGATCAGCCTCGCCGGCGCCAACGACAAACTCACCCAGATCGACCGTCGTGCTGGCGGCCGCCAGCCCGTCAACCTCGGATTCCCGGCTATACCACCACAGCGGCAGCCCGAAAACGCGATGCCCGTTTCACTCCGATAGCTCAGAATGTCCAAGTTCAGAGAACACGCTCCATCGCCAGCTCAGCGTTCTCCTTACGCAGCCGCACCAGCTCGGCGCGCTCGTCCTCGCCAAGGGCGCCGTTCCCCTCACCCCGCCGGCGCCGGTCCAGATTCACCCAGTTGCCCAGGGTCCCCTCGTTAACGCCCAGGTCCCGCGCCACCTGCGCGACCGGCTTTCCGGTCTCCCGGACAATCCGGACCGCGCCCTCCTTGAAATCCTGATCGAACCTCCGCCGTGACTCTGCCATCGCCGTCCTCCTTTAAGGCGATGTCTCCACGGTACGAGGGGAAACCCACCAAGCTCAAGGCCGACTTGATGAACATGCGTGTCCGCTGGCAGGGAGTCTCGGGGGCAAAGATCGCAGAGCGGTGCCGCACGCTCGGAATGCGCGAGGAGGACGTCACCGAGATAGCCAGCCTCGTCAAGAAGGCCCAGGAAGGTCGCCGACTGATACCACAGAAGACCTACCGTAACTTCCGCTTCGACCAGCTCGTCGATGAGCCCCACGAGGGTGATCTCCCGCGATCGCGGTGGTGGTAGTCACGCACATGCAGGGCGGGGCCTCCTCTGCGGCCCGGGCGAATCATCTCCCGCAGGCCCTACCGGGAAGCTGGGGGGCACATTCGGGGCACATGGCCCTGCGACCTACCAGGAAGCGATGAGAGCCGCCGAGATCGCGGCCCGCCCGACTACGACGAGAGTTCAGCCCGGCGCGACCACCAGGCCTCGGCGGCGGTCATCGCGCTCTCGGCCTCGTGGATGCCGTCGCCCACGAGCCCTGCGGTGGCAGCCCAGTGCATGGGTATAAGGGCTAGAGCCCCGGGGAGCCATCGGTGCTCGTCGCGAGTGAGCGGTTCCGGAGCCGTGCTTTCGTAGGCGTCGAGCAGTCGTCGCGGCTCGAGCAATTCGCCGCTCGGTGCGACGTGGTGCAGGCTGGCCGCGATGTCGTACAGCCGCTCCCTGACCCTCGCGAAATCCAGGTCGAAGGTGGCCCATGAGCGTCTGACAGTTCTCCCGCGTTGCCCAGTTTGTAGTCCCCGTGAATCGGAGCGCATGGCAGTTCGACCTCCTTCCGGAGCTTGGAGAGCTCGCCAGTCAGCTGGCGCATCCGATGCACGACCGGCTCGCTGCGGGGTCCGAGCCTGCGGCGTGTGAAGCCAACCGAGTAACGCAGTTGGCCGAAGGTTCTGTGGTCGTCGAGGGGTTCGGGCGGACTGGGCTCCCAGACTGCTCTGAGCGCAGTATGAACGCGTCCGAGCTCCTCGAATACGCGGACGTAGGAGTCCTCGTCCGCCCGTGGCTGCACGTGATCGATGAACTCCTCAAGCTCAGCCCAACGATCAGCGACCCTCAGGAGGTCGCAGCCGGAAATCGGAATCGGCCGAGCGACGCGGACTTGCGTCCGCTGGAGCCGCTCCCGCAGGCGCCGCAGGCCCGCGACCCGCCCGCGCCGGACCCAGGGCCTGTGAACCCGGAGGACAACCGGCGGCTCAGCGTCTATCCGCAGGTTGAGGTTGAACCCACCGCCGATGTCTGCCCATCCGGCCCCGCGCGCGACGCGGGCGATCAGAGCCGAGACAGCCGGGTCATCTGGGCTGGCTCTAGGTCCGAACCAGCGCGGCAAGGCAGGGGGAGAGGTCGAAGCTTCGATTCCGGTCATGGCAGTGGCCCTCCAGCGCACCCGACGAAGGGTCCGCCGGCGAACCCGTCCTCCTCGACGCGGGTCGATCGTGCCACGCTGCCACGGCATGATCAGTCTCATCCGCTCCCCTGTTCCGTCTCTGTTCCGGCTGACATGGAGCGACCCTGGCAAACGATGCGAACCA
Source organism: uncultured Actinomycetes bacterium (assembly GCA_963697445.1). Classification (GTDB taxonomy): domain Bacteria; phylum Actinomycetota; class Actinomycetes; order Streptosporangiales; family Streptosporangiaceae; genus PALSA-505. The sequence continues at coordinate 45,933 of CAVOOC010000043.1, read as the reverse complement.
ACGCTCACTGAAATCGCAGGCCAACCGCATAATCGCAGGTGACGTGACTACTATCGAAAGTTCGAGCTCTACTTCGACGTATAACCGCCACACTGGTGTGACGCGGGCGGTTGGCCTCAGGCGGAGAAGCCGGTGATCTTCTGCGGCGTCACCCGGACGATCACCCGGAGCACGTCCACCGCCTCGTCCGGCGGGCCCTGCCCGAGGTACTTCTGCCAGAGCGGGCGGAGCAGCGACTTGTCCCGGTCCTCGATCAGCTCGGCCGTGCCGCGGATGTCTACTGACTGGTACGGGTTCTCGGCGTCGAAGACTGTCAGGCTGAGCCGTGGGTCCCGGGCGAGATTCCTGGCCTTCTGGCGCCCCGTCGTGGTCGAGAAGAGCACGAAGTCACCGTCCCTCACGATCCAGACCACCGAGGTCTGCGGCCCGCCGTCCGGATTCAGCGTCGCGACGGTCGCCACGTTCCTCCCGTCCAGCAGTCTGCGCGTCTCCTCGTTAAACTTCACCGGCACAGCCTCACCGTTCTATTCAGTAACCTGAGTTCACTGCTTGCACTCAACAGGTGCGAGGGCTGAATCCTTTCGGCACCGTGCGAACCAGGTACCTCGCCCGGCCAAGCGGCCAGGTCCGGACCGACAGTTACGCGTCAAGATCCAGCTCTCCCGGCTCTACCGGGGCAAGTTCCTGCTGGCTGATCGCCCGGTCCCACAATCCGTTGGGGAGTTCCTGGCCGGGGACGGGTTCCCGGATGCTCTCGAGATCCAGGCCCAGCAGCTCAAGGACCCTGCTCACCTCAGGACTGAGCGAGCGGATGATGACCGGGCAGCCGGCTGGCGCGAGGCGCGTCGCGATCATCAGCGCCCGTACGCCGGCGCAGTCGAGGAACGTCACCCCGGCGAGGTCCAGGACAAGCCGCTCGGTCTGGTCATCGATGACACGTGCTGCGTGTTCCAGGAACCCGGCAATCTCGAAAAGGTCCAGGTCACCGCGCAGGATCAGCGAGCAAACCGGTCCGTCGCGAATGGTGTTGATCGTCAGAGCGTGCTCATCCATCTCTTCTCAATCGGCTTGCGGGGTCTGGGCTTACCGCCAACTGAGCTCAGGTGTCAGGTGCAGCGTATAGCCGCAGGTCACTACCGTCTATAACCGCCGGTACGTCACGGTAGTTGCCGTCCGCAGATGATCAAGCGTCAACACAGCGCGGCTGCCCTGTCCGGGCCTCGAACGTAACGCGCCGCTAGCAGCGCCTCCTGATCGAGTCGCTCAGCAGCCCCCGGACGGCCTGCAGCGGCTGACGTTGATCAACTCTGGTCGGTTCGGCGGTAAACTTTCCAGCTGCACCGTGCGTCTGCTCTATGAAGCTGCGTCGGCCCTTGTCCGCCGCCAGGCTGAGATCCGATGACCGCCCACCGAGGACACAGAGGATACTTAATGCGAATGAAGGTCATGGCAGCGACCGCGACTGCCGTCACAGCCGTGGGACTGGGTCTAACCGCTGCAGCCCCCGCATCTGCGGGCAACATCTCGTGCGCGCGTGCTTCCGGTCATTACCAGGAGTACGTTACCTCAAACTCGACGAACTACTACGTGTCCGCGCCAAATAAGGTGACGGCTGGTACTTCACACCCGGAACTCAAGGCGTTCCCAGGGAATAACCCTAACAGCACAGCTAGCTGGACCCGCTGTAATGCGTCGGGCAACCGAGTCGCATTCGAATACGTTTATAATGGCGTCACCTATGTACTGGAGAACGACCACGGCTCCAAGAACCGCATAGACATGGAAGTCGTGCCCTCGGGCGGTCCTTACGCCAGCGAGTTCTGGGTGCAGTCGGGAAGTAACCCGTACACCTTCAAGAACGACAGCTCCGGTCTCTACATGCGGGTGTCTGACCAAGGCGTAGGCCAGTATTTCCCCGTCGTGACGGGCGCCAACGCAAGTCAGTGGACCCAGTCAGCCAGCTAGCGCAGGTCATCCGGGCACCCGGCCCGGGATCCCGTGGTACGGAAGGGCGGCTGCTCGGCGACTCCTTGCCGGGCAGCCGCCCTTCAGGCTGAGCGCCCCTCGTTCAGTGCCCCTCGGTCCACTGCGTTGCGTTGGCGCCGGCCACGACGGGGAAATACTGACCCAGGCCCATGTTGGACACGCGCAGGTAACGACCAGTATCCGTGTTCTTATACGTGTACGGGTTAGTTCCCGACTGCACCCAGTACATACTCTTGTTAGGACCTGACGAAGTTACCAGGTCAAGGTCCATCCTGCTACCATCACCAGGATCGTTAGACAGCGCCAGGGTAACGCCACCGGACTGATGCTCGAACGCGAACTGCCCGTCCGGACGGGTGCACCGAGTGAATGCCGCAGTACTATTGGGAACGTTCCCGGTAAACACCTTAAGCTCGGGGTGTGATTGCGATTGAGCATGATTCGTTGCGGCGACGTAGTAGTTAGTGGAGCCTGAAGTCACGTACTCGTAGACATTACCGGCGACGGGTGTGCACGGCCCGCTATCCGCAGACGCGGCACTGCCCACTGCAGCTAGAGTCGGCCCGAGTGCTGCCGCCGCGACGGCAGCAGTAATCAGTGTCATAACCTTAAACCGCATGGAACTCCCCTACGTGTCGGTGGAAGTCGATGAGGATTCGCGTCGGCGGATGCAAACCCAGGTCAGCGGGCGCGTCAGTGCGTCATGACACCTCTCGACGGTGGGCCCCGTTCCTACCGGTATGACGCTCAGCCCGTCCCCCCGGGTTACACGGCCGGGGTGTTCTCCGGCGCCGCTCAGCCCTGCACCAGGACGATCCAGACCGGCCCGCGGGCAAAAGTCATCGGCTGGCCGTTGAGCATGCTGAAGGTCGTGCCGACGCCGCCCCGCGAGCGCTTCCAGCGGGCGTGGTACGCCTTGCCGCCGCGGAGCACCAGAGCCGTACCGGATCCGGTGCTCTCGGCGTACGGCGGGCGCAGGTTGCCCCACTCCAGGAACCGTGAAGTCCGAACGGTGGTGTGCTGGATGACCACCGTGGCCGCCGACAGCCGCGGGCCCTCCGTGCTGGCCGCCCTGGCCCCGTCCATCCCGACCAGCCAGCGGTCCTTGCGGCCCGACCAGGTGAAGGTGAACGACGCGGCGGTGTAGGAGACCGACGCTGAGGTCCTGGTGCGTCCGCCGGGCGGCGCGGGACCGAACCGGAACCCGATGTCGTGCGCGGTGCTGGCGTGCTTGGCCTCGGCCAGCAGCTGCCGGGTGTGCGCGTAGAGGTTGTACGGGGCGATCCGGCTGTTGTCCCGGTAATAGCCGCCCACCAGGCCGTCGTAGAGATCGACGATCCGGGCCCGCTCCACCACTTTGAGCAGCTGCGGCTGTGCACCGGAGTAGGCGAACGCCGGGCGGTTGAACTGGCGCAGCAGCTGCAGGTCATCCTCCCTGGAGCTGCGAACCGGTCCAATCACGCGCGGAAAGTGCGAGGAGAAAATCGCCATGAACCGGCTCAGGCCGCCCTCCACCGGCAGCACGTAGACGATGTCAGCCTGGGTCAGCCCGGTCTGGGGCCGGGCCAGCACGATGTTGTCGATCTTCACGGCCAGCACAGGCCCCAGCCGGGAGACGCGCTCCCCGGTGAACGGGGACCGCAGCTGGGTCGGGGCGGGAGCGGGAGTGCTCTGAACCGGTCTCGGCGGTGGCGGCGGTGGCGGCACGTGGGTCTCGCTGGGGACCAGCAGAAACCCTCCGGCTACGCCAGCGGCCACGACGCCAGAGGAAGCCGCCACGAGCGTTCTGGCCCTAGTCCACATCATGATGCCCGCCTGCACCTCCCGCATCCGGGGCAACGCCCGATCAGCTCAATTGTGTACTGCCTCCTTAGGCTCGTCACCAGGCGGATCCCTGACCTGGACGCCGAGGGCACGGGTCCGGGCGGCGAGGGGAGACGCGGCGGCGATGAGACTGACGGTGCTGGGCGGCAGCGGCGCCTGGCCGGCGGCTGGCCAGGCGTGCGGCGGCTACCTGGTCGAGCATGAGGGTTTCAGCGTACGTGTGGATCCCGGCTACGCGACCCTGCCGCGGCTACGGCAGGTAGCCGCGGCATCGCCTGTGCCCGCTGATGCTTTCGCACCTGTGGCCGGGCTGCCACCCGCGAGCGACAGGCCCGGCGGCCCGCCGCGCTGTGGCGGCGAGATTGCCGTCGCCGCCGCAGGAATTATGGTCAACCTCGACGCGCGGCCGCCGGCCGCGGGGGATGACCAGCTAGCACCGAGGCTGCGACGATGCGAGCCGGAGGCAGGCAGGCTTGACCGACCGGGAAGGCGGAAGCCGCGCGGGCGGGTCCGCGGCGAGTGCCGAGGAGGCCATCGCGCGGATCGAGACGTTCTGTGACGCGGTGCCCAGGCAGCGGGCGCGGGCAGAAGATCATGACCCGCTCGTCCTGTTCGTCACCGAGGGCCCGGGCTGGCCGTACTACGCCAGGCCCCGGCAGGGACGCCGGGGCCGGATCACCGCCGGCCATGTGCGGGCGGTCCGCACGCGCCAGCGCGAACTGCGCGTGCCCGAGTCGTTCGAGTGGATCGAGGAGACCGCGCCGGAGCTCGCCGCGGCCGCCACCGCGGCAGGGCTCGTGGTGGCCGCGCACCCGCTGATGGTCCTGGACGGGGCGCTGCGCCGGACGGCACCGCCGGCCGGGGTGATCGTCCGGGCGGTCCGGTGCGACGACCCGGATCTGGCCGGCATCGTCGCGGTTCCCGACGTGGCCTTCGGGCACCCGGGTACCGGCACCGGGCCGACCGGGCCGACCGAGCGGGACAAGCTGGCGGCGGACCGGGATCCGGCGGGCATCGCGCGGATGCGCGAGCTGCTGGCCGCCGGACACTCGGTGCTGGCGGCCGCGTTCGGCGACCAGGGGCCGCTCGCCGCGGGGAGCTGCCAGTCGGTTGACGGCGTGGCCGAGATCACCGGGGTGGGCACGCTGCCGAGCGCCCGCAGGCGCGGGCTGGGCGCGGCGGTGACTGCGGAGCTCGCCGCCCTGGCGATGGCAGGCGGGGCCCATACGGTGTTCCTGTCCGCGTCGGACAGCACGGTGGCCCGGGTGTACGCGAGGCTCGGCTTCCGCCACATCGGCACCGCGATGATCGCCGAGCCCAGGTAGGCCGACAGCCCCTGAGCAGCGGCCCGCGGCCGCACACAGCCGCTCGCGGCCGGCGCAGACCACCTCAGGGTCGGCGCGGATAACCGTCCGGAGTCCGAGTCGGCGCGGACAACCGCCCGGAGTCAGCGCAAACAACAGCCCATCGTCCGCAGCCGCGCACAGCCGCTCGCGGCCGGCGCGGACAGCTCGCGGGCTCAGCCGCGCCGCGCGTGGACCAGTGCGGCCGGCGCCAGACCGGCGAGGCGGACGCTCTCCCGGGTCAGGTGCGCCTGGTCGGCGTAACCCGCCTCGGCCGCGACCTGGGACAAGTCCACCCTGCCGTCGGCCGCATCGATGCGCGAGACGAAACGGCGGAACCGCAGGATCCGGTGCAGCGTCTTGGGCCCGTACCCGACGGCATCCAGGCAGCGGCGGCGGAACTGACGCTCACTCACCCCCAGATCCCTGGCCAGCGCGTCCGTGCGGTCCCGCGAGGTGGCGAGCAGCCGGGCGGCCCGGCTGACCAGGCGGTCCGGCGGGCCCTCGGACGTCATCCGCGTCGTCATGTGGATAAGCCGGCCGAGCGCGGCCCCTGGCGACAACTGACCGGGCAGCTGCTGCGCGAGCCGGGCCAGGGCATCGGCCAGATCCACCCGCTGGTCACGGAGCTCGGCCAGCGGGATGCCGAGCGCGGGGCCGCCGGCCCGGGCCGGAACCGCACGCCGACCAGGACCGTGCCGGCCGACAGCACCGCGGGCGCCGGGCCGGTATCGGGCCCCGCGATGAATGCGCCCGCGCCGCGCCGCCAGATGAGGTCGGTGCAGGCATCGGGCAGCACGAGCGTCTGCTCGCCGGACGGGACCGCAGACGTCCACAGGCAGCTCACCGCCGGCCTCAGCGCGGCAGGCGGCGCCCACTCCCGGTAGCCCGCTGGTACCTCCACCACTCCAGTGTGGCACCGGTGCGGGCGCCGCGCCGCTGGGCGACGCCCGCTCTGGGCCTAGCGGTGCCGCGGAGCGTCCGCGCGTGCTCCGGGACGGGTGGGCATGAGATCAGGATGCGCGGCCGCGGGGGAGGACCGGCGGCGTCGGCGGATGAGCCACGCGGCAATCAGGACGAGGAGGACGAGCACGACGGCGGCCGCGATCAGGTAGCTGGAGATGGCGGCGGGCTTGGCCTTGACGGCTGCGCCTGGGAATCGGATGGTGGCCGTGACATTTCGTTTGGTCAGTCCGCTGGTCAGCGCGATCTGTGCCCGCCACGGGCCGTCGGGCAGCTGCTTGCTGAGGGCTGTCGTCACCCGCCACGATTGACCGGGAGCAAGGGTGATGTTGGTCTGAATCTTGTAGGGGCCGGCGGTGAGGCCGCCAGGACCCCGGGAGAGCTTCAGGTAGCCGGTGATGTCCAGGGCACGGCCGCCGGTGTTGTGGACTAGCGCGCGGACGACCGGCTGGCCGGGGACGGACCGGGTCGCGGTGAGCGATCCGATGGCGAAGTTCGACGGCGGCGTACCGCCGAGGCCGACCGATAGGTAGATCCGGATGCCGACGCGGTTTACCTCAGTGAGGGCGACACCGCTGCTGGAGCGCGCATGGCTGGTTTCCTGCGCCCAGATCACGCCGTAGCGTTCCCCGCTGGTGGCGTCCGGCGGCACCTGGATCGTCACGGTGACCAGCGTGCTTGCGCGCGGCGACAGGGAGACGCTGCGGCGGCTTGTGGTGGTCCAGGTGGTCAGATCGCTACGAGTCTGTCCGGCGTCACCGATGAACGACCCGCGGCTGATGGTCGCGGCGTCAGGGTAGATCGCCATCTGAGCGGTCCGGGAACTGAAGTTGGCGACCAGGATCCGCCGGCGGATGGTCGCGCCCGGGTGCAGGTGATCGATGATGTAGCGCAGCGCCCGCGGATTACCTGCCTCGTCGACCGGGACATCGACCAGCCGCACGCCGAAACTTCCCGGCGGCGGTTTGCCCAGCGCGTGGGCCGGGCTGGCGAGCGCGGTGGTCGCCGCGGTGCTAACCGCGGCCACCACCATGAGTGCACTGAGAAACCTGCGCATGATCCCTCCTCAGGAGATCAGGACACGGAGTGCGAGATGGTGCCCGTGTACAGGCCGGTGACTGCCGAGGCGGGGACAGCTATCGCGACCGTCGGGTGCCAGGTCGCGGAGTTGTTACCGACGCCGACGGTGCCCGCGACTACGGTCTGCGCCGTGCCGGACAGCGTCACCGTGGGGATGGGCGTGGCCACGATCACCCCGGTCGGGGTGACAATGCCGGTGGCATAGGTGGCAGCACTGGCCGGGATGGTCTCGGCTGTCGTCCCTCCGCCAGTGAGGAAGGCGGTCGAGGAGACGGTATTCTCCGTTCAGACTGGCGAGAGCGGGATGCCCTCGCAGGATCGAATATTTCGGTCCATATCAGGCGCCTGCCTGCGGTCAATCGTCGGCCCTCCTTTCATGCTGAGCGGAAGCCTCGCCCCTGGCACTCAGGCAACCGTCATGTCGCCGTCGTACCAGCCGCTGCCGATACATTCGGTAGATGAATACTCGGCCCGGGAAACCTCCCGTGCTGGGAGCACGGCCCCGCATGCCGTTACTGCGCGACACGTGGGATGCGGGAATGCCTGGCCGGGAGCGTTAGAAGGGGTCCTTGCGGTATCAGCCGCTGCAGCGAGGATAATCCGCTGATCGGATTTCGCGTCCCCTGACTTCTCGCGCTGCTAGTCGCATCAGACCACTTCTGTGGTTCGCGACCTGTTTTGCATCATGACACGCATATCCGCTGAACGCAACTTGTGTTGACACATCCCGGGTTTACTCATCTGGTAAATTCATCGGGGTGCGCCGCATTCTCATTAAAGTGCGCTGGATACGCATAAACGGCGCACCGCTTCCGCATAAAGGATGCGTAATTCACCGGCCGGGATCGGCGCGCTCCGGGACCCGCTGGCGTCATCAGCCGGTCACCGCGAAGGTCGCGCTGACCGGTGTCGGAGTAGGCGCCGGCTGGGTAAGTGCGGGCGACATCCCGGTCCTGGCAATGGTGGGCGTCGGCGTCAACCGGGCCCGCGTCGTGGTGGGCGCGGGCGTCGAGACCGGAGTGGTGATGACGGACCTCGGAACCGGGCCGCTGCTGGACACCGGTGCCGGGGCGATGCTGATGGGCGGCGGTGCCAGGCCAGCAGTCGTGGGCGCGGGCGCCGGGCCGGTCGTCGCGGGTGACCGTGGATCCGCCCAGAACCCCGAAGCTGCCGGCGGTTCCGAGGCCTACGGCCGCCACCGCGCCACTGGCGGCAGGCGCGCTGGCGACCAGCGCGGCTACGGTGACCGCGAGCACGAGCGCGGCCGCCGGCCAGAATAATTAACGTGGCTGAGCACGGAACGGCCCCCGATAATATTCATGGCCGGCCCCTTCACTAGTAGTGAATTTCAGTGACGGCGCATGCAATCAGCTCATGCCCCGGGCCGGCTGCCTAATTCAGGGTTATTACTTGATTTATCAGCCTCCGTCTCACCCCGGAGAATGCCAGGTCAAACAGCCATGAATGAATACGCTGAACGCCACTAGCGCGGTGAGCCATGTCTGTGATGTGGACATCTATTTCTCTGATTCTGCTTTCCTACTGTTAGGATGTCAAGTGCGCTGCCGGGCGCGGAATATTCACAGTCAATTTCCGGAGAAATCAAAGTGCCTGATTGGTCACGACTTGACCGCGTCCGCTGCCGTGCTGCGAAAAGTGCGACACCGGTCGCGCCGCTCATCACGCTGGCCATGATTATCTTGGCGTCCGGCTGTGCGGGGTCAGTTCAGCGGGCTCCGCGTCCCCCCATTCTCCGGTCCAGCCGAGCTGGGCAGCCCGACGTGGATCCCGGTCGTGCAGTCGCGGCCAGGCTGGGACCGGGTGCTGCTGCCGACGCGGCCGAACCGGTCCACAGGCTGGGTCTACCTCGGGGAGGGCGGGCTGCAGAGTGCCCGAAGCTTCAACCGGATACAGATCGACCTGGCCGTCCGCCGGCTGACCGTGTTTGACGCCGGCCGCAGGCTGGGATCGTGGACGGTGGCCGTCGGCGCTCCCGGCACGCCGACGCCGACGGGACGGACCTTCCTGCTGGCCTCACTCGCACCCGTTCATCCCACTTACAGCCCGCTGATCCTGCCGCTGGGCACGCATTCCGACACGCTGACTGCCTCCGGCGGCGGCCCCGGCACGGTTGGCCTGCACGGCTGGCCTGCACGGCTGGCCGGACCCGGCAGTGTTCGGCCGTGCGATCAGCCACGGTTGCGTCCGGGTTCCCGCCGCCGCGCTGCGCGTGCTGGCCCGGGTCCCGCTGGGCAGCTCCGTCATGATCACCAGCTAGCTCCCGTGACCTGGGTGCCGCGCAGTGAGACCCATGTCACCAGCTATTCTGGAAGCACTGCTTGACGCGGCTCGTTCCCAGGGTGTAGAGCCTGTTTGCCCTCTCCGGTGGCCGGGAAGGGCAGGCACTTTGAACCAGCGGAGACTGGAGGCACGTTATGACGGTCGGCGCAGCTCTGCTGCTGATCGCGGCCGGGGCCATCCTCAGGTTTGCCATCACCACCGTGACCACGCACGGCGTTGACGTTCACACGATAGGTGACATCCTGATGATTGTCGGGGTGGTCGGCCTGGTGATCTGGTTCTTCGTCTGGGCACCCTGGGCCCGTAACCGCCGTTACTCCGAGCGTCCGGTACAGGAGGAACGCCGCCCGCCGGAGTCCTACCGGACCCGTGAGCGGCCGCCCTATCCCCCGGATGGGCGCGAGCGGCCGCCCTATCCCCCGGATGAGCGCACGGAGGAATTCCGGCGCTGACCGCCGGCCAGGCTGACCGATGGGTACGTCCCTACGGCCGGCTGCGACCAGCGCAGCTCAGCCGTAGAAGACTCTTTCCATCACCGAACGCGCTCGCCTCGCGGCCCGGCGGTAATCGTCCAGCAGTGCCTGGGATTCCCCCGGGCCGTAACCCATCAGCCTGGCCACCGCGGTCAGCTCCGGCGGACTGGTGGGCACGACATCGGACGGCCGGCCGCGGACCAGCATGAGGGCGTCCCGGATCCGGGCGGCCAGCTTCCACGCGGAGGCGAGGATGTCCCGGTCCGGCGCGGCGAGCAGGCCCGCCGTCACCGCGGCGTCGAGGGCGTCGAGCGTGCGGGTCGTCCGCAGCGCCGGCGCGGCGTACGCGTGCCGCAACTGGAATAGCTGGGCGACCCACTCGACGTCGGCCAGCCCGCCGGGGCCGAGCTTGAGGTGCAGCGCCGGATCGGTGCCGCGCGGGATCCGCTCTGCCTCCATCCGCGCCTTGAGCCGCCTGATCTGGGTGACCACGGCCTGGTCGATCCCGCCCTGCGGATAACGGAACTCGTCCGCAACCGCGGTGAACTCCGCGCCCAGCGCGGTGTCGCCGGCCATCGGCTCGGCGCGCAGCAGGGCCTGTGCCTCCCAGGACCCCGACCAGCGGCGGTAGTACGCGCGGTAGGAGGCGAGCGTGCGCACCAGCGGTCCCTGCCGCCCTTCGGGGCGCAGCGACGGGTCGATGCGCAGCGGCGGGTCAGCGGCGGGCAGGGCGAGCAGCCGCCGCAGCTCCTCGGCCACGGCATGCGCCGTCCGGGTCGCGTCCTCCCCGGTCCGGGCCGCCTCCTCGGCGCTGGTATCCCCGGCGGGCGGCAGCGGATCGTGCACGAACATCACGTCGGCGTCGCTCGCGTAGCCGCTCTCGTGGCCGCCGAGCCTGCCCATTCCCACGACCAGCATCCGGGTGGGCAGCGGGCGGCGGCTCTCCAGCTCGACCTTCCTGACCGCGGCGGCCAGCGCGGCCTCGACGGTGACGACGGCCACCGTGGTCAGCGCCTCTCTCGTCTGCTCGGGCTCGGCCAGCCCGAGCAGGTCCGCCGCCGCGATCCGGAACAGCTCCCGGCGCCTGATCGCGCGCACCGCGGCCACGGCGTCCTCGGCCGTCTCGTGCCGGTGCACGACGGCGATCGCCTCGGCCTGCAGAACCTCACGGGACCTGGCGGCGAGCTCGGCGTCGTCGCCGAGCATCGCGACCGACGCGGGCGCGCGCAGCACCAGGCCGGCCGCGTACCGGCTGGAGGCCAGGAGGCGGGCCAGCCGCTCGGCGACCTTCGTGTCGTCGCGGAGCAGCCGCAGGTACCAGGGAGTGTTGCCGAGCGCGTCGCTGACCTGGCGGAAGGCGAGCAGCCCCGCGTCGGGCTCGGCCGCGTCCGCGAACCAGTCGAGCATGACGGGCAGCAGCGTGCGCTGGATCGCGGCCCGGCGCGACACCCCCGCGGTCAGTGCCTCGATGTGCCGCAGCGCACCGGCCGGGTCGGTGAAGCCGAGCGCCTCCAGCCTGGCCCGCGCCGCCGCGGGCGTGAGGCGTGCCGCCTCGCCCGGCAGCCGCGCGGCGGCGCGCAGCAGCGGGCGGTAGAAGAGTTTCTCGTGCAGCCGCCTGACCTCGATGGCATGGCGGCGCCACTGCGCGGTGAACTCCGCGGCGGGATCGACGCTCGGCCGCGCCCGGGCCGGGGCGTCACCGTTAGGAAGAAGGGGCATGTGCATGGCCCGGCCGATCCTGCGGATCGTGGCCGGGTCGTCAGGCAAGGTGTGGGTCCGGCGCAGCTGGTAGAGCTGGAGCAGGTGCTCCACCCGGCGCAGGAACCGGTAGGCGTCGGCGAGGGCCGCGGCGTCGTCGCGGCCGACGTAGCCGCCGTCGGCCAGCGCGGTCAGGGCGGGCAGCGTGGCCGGGCTGCGCAGTGTCTCGTCGGTGCGGCCGTGCACGAGCTGCAGCAGCTGCACGGTGAACTCGATGTCACGCAGGCCGCCGGGGCCCAGCTTGAGCTCGCGGCCCGCGCTCCCGGCGGGCAGGCTCTGCTCGACCCGGCGGCGCATCGCCTGCACGTCCTCGACGAAGTTCTCGCGCTGCGCGGCCTGCCAGACCAGCGGGGCGATGGTTTCGATGTAGGCGCGGCCCAAAGCCGGGTCGCCTGCCACCGGGCGGGCCTTGAGCAGGGCCTGGAACTCCCACGTTTTCGCCCACCGGTCGTAGTACGCGCGATGGCTGGCCAGCGTCCGCACCAGCGGGCCGCTGCGCCCCTCGGGCCGCAGGTTGGGGTCGACGGGGAACAGCGCGCCCTCGCTGGTGGTCTGCGAGCAGACCTGGATCAGCCCGGCGGCCAGCTTGGTCGCGGTCCGCAGCGCTGCTTCTTCGGGCCGTCCCTCGTGCGGCTCGGCCACGAAGATCACGTCTACGTCGCTGGCGTAGTTGAGCTCGCGACCGCCGCACTTGCCCATCGCGATGACGGCGAGCCGCGCCGGGGCGGCATCGGCGGGAAGCTCCGCGCGGGCGACGGCCAGAGCCGCCTCGAGCGCGGCCGCGCCCAGGTCGGCGAGCTCGGCCGCGGTCTCGTCGAGGGTGGCGACGCCGGTCAGATCCCTAGCCGCCAGGTGCAGGAGTGAGCGGCGGTAGGCGGTGCGCAGCGCGAGGGCGGCGCCGGTGCCCGGTGCGGCGGCCGGCTCGGGGTCGCCGGGGGCCGCCCCCACCGCCTCGAGCATCGTGGCCCGCAGCTCGGCGGCGTCGGGGCGGTGCCAGGCGGCACGGCCGTGCAGCAGGCGCCAGTCGGCGGGGTGCCTGGCCAGGTGGTCGGCCAGGGCTGCGCTGGTGCCGAGCACGGCGATGAGCCGGCCGGCGAACTGCGGGTCAGCCTGCAGCGCTGACCGCAGCCCGGCGATGTCGTCGGCCGGCGCCCGCAGCAGCCGGGTCAGCCCGGTCAGCGCCAGGTCCGGGTCAGCGGCGGCGCCGAGCGCGCCGATCAGCTGGTCGTCGAGCCGGAACTCGGTGACCAGGCTCTCCGCCAGCGCGGCGTCGGCGAAGCCCAGCCGGGCCAGCCGGCCCGCCAGCGTCGTCCGGCCCGTCCTGTCCGCGAGATAGCTCACGTTCGCACGGTAGTACGAACCCGGCCCCCGCTGGCCGCCGGTGGCTCCCGGGGATCAGGCGGTCCGGCAGCCGAACAGCGCGGCGCAGGCCGCCACGGAGACGGCCAGGTGCTGACCGGGCTACGGTCAACGGGCTACGGTCAAGATGCGCGGCGTGCGCGGCGTGCGCGGCGGCAGCGGGAGGCCGGATGACGAGTACAGGCACAGAGCTGGTCGTGCGCGAGGTCACCGTCCGCGCCGTCACCGTGCCGATGCGGCGGCCGCTGGCGACCCGGGTCGGGGCATTCACGCAGTGGCCGCTGGTCCTGGTCGATCTGTCCACCGAGCAGGGCATCACCGGCCGCGGTTACCTCGCGCCCTACCGCGAGACGGCCGCCGCCGCCTTGCTGCCGGTGCTGCGCGATCTCGGTGCCGCCCTGCACGGGCGGCCGGCCGCGCCCGCGACCGCGTTCGAGGCCAGCCGCGGCTGGTTCGCGGTGGCCGGCTACCAGGGGCTGGCCCTGTCGGCGGTGGCCGGGCTCGACATGGCCCTGTGGGACGCGCTCGCCCAGCAAGCGGGGCTGTCCCTGGCCCGCCTGCTCGGCGGCACCCCCGGGCCGGTGCCTGCCTACAACAGCAACGGGCTCGGGCTCATCCCGCCTGGCGCGGCCGGCGACGAGGCGCTGGAGCTCATCGCCGAGGGCGGCTTCACCGCGCTGAAGGTCAGGGTCGGCCGCCCCGCCGCCGCCGACGACGTGGCCGCGGTGCGCGCGGTCCGCGCCGCGGTCGGCGACGACGTCACGCTGGTGGTGGACTACAACCAGGGCCTCACCCTCGGCGAGGCCCTCACCCGCTGCCGCGCGCTCGACGCCGAGGGGATCGACTGGATCGAGGAACCGCTGCGCTACGACGACCTCGACGGGCACGCCCGGCTCGCCCGCGACGTCGCCACCCCGGTCATGCTCGGCGAGAACTTCTACGGCCCGCGGGCCATGCTCGACGCGATCAGGACGCAGGCGTGCGACCTGGTGATGCCGGACCTGATGCGGATCGGCGGCGTCACCGGATGGCTGCGCGCCGCCGCGATCGCGGAGGCAACGGGAATCCCGATGTCCTCGCACCTGTACCCGGAGGTATCCGGCCACCTGCTGGCCGTGACGCCGACCGCACAGTGGCTGGAGTGGCAGGACTGGGCCGATCCGGTGCTGGCGCGCCCGTTCGAGATCCGCGCGGGCCACCTGCACCCGCCCGATGTTCCCGGCAACGGCCTGGCCTGGGACGAGGACGCCGTCGCTCACTACCAGGTCCAGCTCTAGGCCCCCCAGACGGTAGCCGGGACCGCGTTACCTGCCGGGCGCGCCGGGGGCCCGCACGATAGATTGCGAACTCCGGACGACTGGCCAGGAGTGAGACTGTGCGCGCAGCGACCATCCAGGACGGCAAGATCGCCGTCGCCGAGCACCCCGATCCGCAGCCCGGCCCCGGCGAGGTGCTGGTCCGGGTCCGCGCCGCGGGACTCAACGGCGCCGACCAGATGCAGCTGGCCGGCTACTACCCGCCGCCGCCGGGCTCCGGCGTGCCCGCGGACATCCCCGGGCTCGAGCTGGCCGGCGATGTCGCCGGGGCCGGCCCGCACGTCACCCGCTTCAGCCCGGGTGACCGCGTGATGGCGATCGCCTCCGGCGCGGGCCAGGCGGAGCTGGCCGTGCTGCACGAGCGGCAGCTCATGCCGGTGCCGGACCGGCTCGGCTGGCCGGAAGCCGGCGGCTTCCCCGAGGTGTTCATGACCGCCTACGACGCGATCTTCGGCCAGGGCGGGCTGCAGGTCGGCGAGACGCTCCTGGTGCACGGGGCCGCCGGCGGCGTCGGCACCGCGGCCGTCCAGCTCGGCGCTACCGCCGGGGCCCGGGTCGTCGCGACCGTCCGCAACCCGGACAGCCGCGACCCCGTGGCCGCCCTGGGCGCCGACCTGGTCATCGCCCCGGAGAGCTTCGGCGAGCACGGGCCGTTCGACGTGATCCTCGAACTGGTCGGCGCGGTCAACCTGGCCGAGAACGTCAACTCGCTCGCGACCCGCGGCAGGATCGTGGCCATCGGCATGGGGGCAGGCGCGAGCGCGGAGCTGAATCTCGGCGTGCTGATGCACAAGCGCGGCCAGATCAGCGCCTCCACGCTGCGCAGCCGCCCGCTCGAGGAGAAGGCGGTGCTCGCCCGGCAGGTCGAGAAGCACGTCCTGCCGCTGGTCGAAGCCGGCCGGATCCGGATCCCGGTCGCCGCGACGTTCGCGCTGGACGACGTGGCCGCCGCCTATGACCTGTTCAAGGCCGGCGGGAAGGTCGGCAAGATCGTCCTCCTGACCTGACGGCTGCCGCGGGGGCCGCGGGAGCCGCACGGACAGCGGCGCAGCTCTCAGCGCAGCGGCGTCGGCGGCCCGGTGCTGGCCGGCCCGCGACCGCAGCGCGGCGAGGGATGCAGACCGCGCCAGACGCCGGTCGAACCAGCGCTCCGTCGCCGCTTGCGCGCGCAGGTCCGCCTCGGCCGCGGCGCCGCCGCCGGGCCGCTGCCCGAGCATCCCGCGGCGAGCATCTTCACCGACGTCAACGCCGCGGCGGCGCACGCCCTGGACATCCGCGGCCAGCGCCTCGAGCCGGGCATCACGTCAGCACGGGCAGCCGGTCTGGCTGGTTCAGCTGTTCTCGTCGGACTGGGCCAGTTCCGCCTGGGCGAGCTCCGCCTCGACGGGCAGTACCGCGTTGGTGGTCACCGACGCGTTCGGGGGTACCTGCTGCGCGATCACCCCGGCGAGCTCGCCGGCCTCGTCCTCGTTGCTGGCCCCGACGAACACGAACCGCCAGCGCCGGAACACCGAGCGACCCTCGGCTTCCAGGCGCCCGGCCAGTTCCGCGGCCTCGTGCCGGGAGGGCATGTTGACGATCACTTCCCACTCGGCCTCTCCGGTCGCCTGGGAATCCCGGGTCTCGTCGGCTATCAGGCGCTCGTGCTCGGCCTGCTGCTCCTCAGCGGTCTGCGGGAGGGGGACGCTGGCGTCCTCCCACTCCTGCTCGACCGGATGCCAGCGGTCGAGCGCGAAGCCGGCGGTCATCTGCCGCTCCGCCAGCACGTCGCGCACCGCCCGGTCTGCCGCACGGGCGGCATCCTCGGTACCGGCGTAGAGGAAGATAGTGCCGCCGTCCTCAGACACGGCGATGCGGTGACCGAGCCGGCGGCTCAGGTCCGCCGCTGCCTCGCGCACGGACCGAACCGCTTGCTTGACCTCGGCCTCGTCCGGAAGCGTGACCGTCACTCGCCAGTCGTCGTCTGCCACACCGGCGACTCTACCGGTCGGCGGCCTGCCGCACGCCCGCGCTGGCCTGGCCCCGCCGGGATGCCCGGAACGTTTGGCCGTGGCCGCCAGGGTAGTCAAGACGCTCGTGCCGGATCCGGCACGAGCGCATCGACGAGCAGCGGAGGAGTATCACGATGGCAACCGGGCTAGAGTCCCTGGCGGTGGCGTTCCTGGCGGCCGGCGAGGGCACCGAGCAGTCCGAGCTCCGGCAGCCGTGGCAGGCCGTGCTCGACCAGGGCGGCCGCCCGGTGCTGGTGTCCCCCGCCCGGGACAAGATCCAGATGTTCGAGCATCTCGACCGCGCGGACACGCAGGCCGTCGACGTGCAGGTGGGGGACGCGCAGGCCAGCGACTACGCCGGCCTCGTGCTGCCCGGCGGGGTGGCGAATCCCGACCAGCTGCGCACGATCCCGGCGGCCGTGGCCTTCGCCCGGAGCTTCTTCGACGCCGGCAAGCCGGTCGCGGCGATCTGCCACGCGCCGTGGACCCTGGTCGAGGCGGACGTGGTCAGGGGCCGCACCCTCACCTCGTGGCCGAGCCTGCAGACCGACATCAGGAACGCCGGCGGAACCTGGGTGGACCAGGAGGTCACGGTCTGCTCCAGCGGCCCGAACATCCTGGTGACCAGCCGGAAGCCAGAGGACCTGCCGGCCTTCAACGAAAACTTCACCCGGATCTTCGCCCAGGCGAAGTAGCGGCGCAGCGAAGCCGGAGGCGGCGATGAGCGCCCGGGTGCTCGCGCTGTTCTGCTGGGCGTACCTGGTCTGGGTGCTGCTGACCTGGACGCTCACGCTGGAGGATCAGTTGTTCGGCGCCGGGTTCGCGCTGGCCGTCGCGGTGGCGCTCGCGCCGCTGGGCGACGTGGCCGGGCCGTGGCGGCTGCTGACGCCGCGGCGGCTGGCCGCGGCCGCGGCGCTGCTGCTGTCCGCGGCGGCCAGGATCGTGCTGGCGAACCTGAAGCTGTCCCGGCTGATCTGGCATCCCCGGCTGCGGCGGCGGGACGGCCCGCTGGGCAGCGGCATGGTCGTCGTGCCGGCGCGGGATACGTCGGCCGGCCAGCTGGCCGCGGTGGGCGTGATCACCTCGCTCATCGTCGACAACCAGCTCGTTGATCTTGACCGCAGCCGGGCCGAGCTCCAGTACCACGCGGTGGAGGTGCCGGAAGGCACCCCCGAGCAGAAGCGGCAGGCGATCAACGGGCCAGTCGAGGATCTGCTGGCCCCCTTCGCGGAACGGCAGGCCCGGTGACCGACGTCTACCTGGCCGTCACGATTGCCCAGGTGGCGATCTGCGCGCTGCTGGTGGGCCGGCTGGCGGCCGGGCCGACGGTGTCGGACCGGATCGTGGCGCTGAACGCGATGGCGACCCAGGCCACGCTCGGCGTGCTGTTCTTCGCCGCGTTCGGCGGCCGGACAATCTACCTGGACGTGGCGCTGTGGCTGGCCTCGTTCAGCTACCTGGGCGCGATCGTGTGGGCGCGCTACCTGGAGCGGGAGCTGCTGTGAGGGAGATCATCGTCATCGTGCTGGCGGCCGTCGGCGTGGCGTTCTCGCTGTCGGGGGCGGTCGGGATCCTGCGGATGCCCGACGTGTACAGCCGGATCCAGTGCTCCAGCAAGACCATCACGATGGGGGCGCTGCCGGTGCTGATCGCGCTGGTCGTGGCCGAGGGACCGGTCAGCGCCTACGGCAGCCGCGCGCTCATCGTCGCCGTGCTGCTGCTGGTGCTCAACCCGGTCGCGTCGCATGCCCTGGCCCGGGCGGCCTACAAGACGGGCGTGCCGATGTGGCCGGGCGCGGTCACCGACGAGCCGCGCGAGCGAGCCGCGCAGCGGACCCCGGATCACGCCCCAGGAGTGCCGGAGCGCGGCGGGCCGGAGCGGTCATGACCGGATTCTGGGCCCTGGATTACCTGATCCTCGCCGTGATGCTGGCCGCCGCGGTGCTCGTCGTCCGGCTGCGCAACCTGAACGGCGCGGTGATGGCGCTGTCGGCGACCGGCACGATGCTGTCAGTCCTGTTCATCGTGCTGGGCGCGCCCGATGTGGCGCACTCCGAGGTCGTGGTCGGGGCGATCGCGCTGCCCGTGCTCTTCCTCGTCGCCATCGGCAAGGCCCGCGCGCACGTGGACCAGCCTGAGCTGGATGAGCCGGAAGCCCAGGACAGTGACCGGCACTGAGCCGTCGCGCCACCCGGGCGAGCCAGCGCGGCGCGAATCGGCACCGGGCGAATCGGCACCGGGCGAATCGGCACCGGGCGAATCGGCACCGGGCGAATCGGCACCGCGCGCAGCGGCACGGCCCGAGGCGGCCGAGCACGAGCCGGAGCACCGCCGGTGGGCGGGCACGGTCCTCGTCGCCGGGATGGCGGCGGCGCTGACCGCGGCGATGATGACGATCCCGCGCGAGCACGCCCCGCTGCCCGCCATCGCCCGTTACGCGATGGAGGTCGCGCTGCCCCGGTGGCACCTGACCGAGCCGGTCAACGAGGTCGTGTACGGCACCCGCGGCTTCGACACGTTCGGCGAGACGTTCCTGCTGCTCGCCGCCGTGGTCAGCGTGATAGTGATCACCCGGTCCCGGGAGGCCAGGCGCGGCTACTTCGGCGAGGAACTGGCCGGACGGCGCGAGCAGGCGCAGGCCGATCCGGCGGAGGGCACGGATGCCAGTGAGCGGGCCGCCCAGGCGGCGGAGCGGCGCGAGCAGGGCACCCGTGAGTCCGGCGACCCGGCCGAGCCGGCCACTCCGGATGCCACGCCGCTGGGCACGCCGGGACCGGAGACCGCCGACGCGATGACCGTGGTCGTCCGGACCGGGATACAGGTCACGCTGCCGGTCCTGGCCGTGGCCGGCCTGTACCTGGCGGCCTGGGGCTTCTCCCCTGGCGGCGGCTTCCCCGGCGGCGCGGTGCTGCTCGGCGTGCTGCTGCTGGCCTACGCCGGGTTCGGCCGGCGCAAGGTCGCCAGGGTGGTCCGGCCCGGGCTGCTCGAGGCCATTGAGATGGCCGGCGCAGCGGCGATCATCGCCACCGAAGGGCTCGGCCTGGCGCTGAAGGGATCGTTCAGCGCGAACTGGCTGCCGCTGGCAGCCCCGCAGACCATCCTGTCCGGCGGCATCGCGCAGCTGTTCTCCGGCAGCGAGCTGATCGAGGTGGGCACCGGCCTGGCCATCGCGATCTTCGCGCTGATCGGCATGGGGCACGACTGGGTGCCGGACCAGGACGGCGACGATGACGGCCGGGGTGACCGGCGGTGATCGTCGCCAACTACCTGGCCTCGGTGGCATTGTTCTGCATCGGCCTCTACGCGGTACTGACCAGGCGCAACATGATCAAGATGGTGATGGGGCTGTCGATGATGGAGGCCTCCACCTACCTGTTCATGATCTCGCTCGCCTACCGGGCGGGATCCACCGCGCCGGTGCTAGTCAGCCCTCCGCCCGGCAAGACCGTGCAGGACCTGGTGCACGGCAACGTCGCCGACCCGGTGCTGCAGAGCTTCTGCCTCACCGCGGTCGTGATCGGCGTCGCGGTCACCGCGGTCTTCCTCAGCGTGGTAGTGCGCATCGCGCAGCACTACCGCACGCTTGACTCCGGCAAGGTGCGGGAGATGCGCGGGTGAGCACGGCAGCGCTCGACTCGCTGCTGCCGCTCCCGGTGGCCATCCCGCTGTGCGGCGCGGTCGCGGCGCCGCTACTGGCCCGGGTCTCCGGCCGGCTGCCGGTCGTCGTCTCGCTGGTCGCGCTGGCCGGCTCGGCCGGCCTCCTGCTGGCCGAGGCGCCGGCCGTGTTCGGCGGGCGGGTCCTCGCTCACTACCTGGGGCACTGGACACCGGTGCATGGCCAGGTCCTGGGCATAGCGTTCGCGGCGGAGCCGTTCGGGCTCCTTTTTGCCCTGGCCGCAGCGATCGTCGGCGCGGTGCTGCTGCTGTATACGCTGTCCGAGCTCGGCGGCCTGGGCCGCCGCGAGCTGGGCGGCTACGCCTGCCTGTTCCAGCTGCTGCTGGCCGCGCTGATCGGGGCGGCGCTGACCGCCGACCTGATCAACCTGTTCGTCTGGTTCGAGGTCGCCGCGCTGGCCAGCTACGGGCTGACCGGGTTCTTCCTGGAACGGCCGATCGCGCTGGAGGCGGCGTTCAAGATCCTCGTCCTGACGACGATAGCGAGCTTCGCCATCTTCATCGGCGCGGGCCTGCTGGACACGACGACGGGGGCGCTCAACTTCGGCCAGCTGCACGCCGCGCTGCGCGGGCACCTGAGCACGCCGGAGCGGGTCGCGCTCGGGCTGCTGATCGCCGGCTTCGCGACCAAGGCCGGGCTCGTGCCCTTCCACGGCTGGCTCGCCGACGCGCACACCGCCGCGCCCGGCCCGGTGTCCGCGCTGTTCTCCGGGCTGATGGTCAACCTCGGCGTGGTGGCGATCGGGCGGCTGGTATTCCAGGTCTACGGCGCCGCCGGCACGCCCGTACTCGGCCTGCTGATGACGGTCGGGCTGATCTCCGCGGTGGCGGGCGCGCTGCTCGCGCTCGCCCAGGACGATCTCAAGCGGCTGCTCGCCTACGACACCGTCGCGCAGGTCGGCATCATGATCACCGGGCTGGCGACCGGTGCTGCCGCCGGGATCGCCGGGGCCACCTACCATCTGGTGAACCACGCCCTGTTCAAGGGGCTGCTGTTCCTGTGCGCCGGGGCGATCGTGCACCGGACCGGCGCGACTAGGCTGTCGGAGATGGGTGGCCTCGCACGCAGGATGCCGGTGGTCGCCGCCGCGTTCGTGCTCGGCGTGCTGTCCATCGCCGGGATTCCCCCGTTCAACGGATACATCTCGCTCGGCCTGATCTACCAGGGGCTGCAGAACGATCACCAGACCGTGGCTTACGTCATCTTGCTGGTCGCCCATGTGATCACCATGGCCGCGCTGGGCCGGGCTGCCTGGCTGGCCTTCTTCCGCGGCCGCTCGAAGGATTACGAGTGGCGCGAGCAGCTGCGGCCCGGGATGATCGCCGGGTTCGCCGTCCTGGCCGCGGGTTGCGTCGCGTTCGGCGCGGCGGGCCCGGTGGTGCTGCGCCGGCTGATGGCACCGGCCGCGGCCAGCCTGCTGCACCCGGCCCGGTACGCGGCCGGGGTGCTGTCCGGGACCGCCCGGCTGCCGGCGCTGAGCATCCCGTTCGACTACGGGTCGCCGGCTGAGCTGGTCTGCGTCGCGGTCAGCGTCGGCGTGGCCGCCGCGCTGGCCTGGGGCTACCTGCGGATCCGGGAACCGCTGGTGATCCGCGGGCTGCGCGCGCTGCACACCGGCTCGGCGAACGACTACGCCGCCTATGCGGTGGCCGGCACGCTGGCCATGATCGCCGTGCTCAGCCTGGCCTGAGCCTGGCCTGAGCCTGGCCTGAGCCGGGAAGACCGGCCGCTGCGACTCCGCTTCAAGATCGATGCCGACCTTTACCCCACCGGTGGGGTAGAACTAGGCGTCGATCAAGAGCGAGCCGCGGGACCGCGGGCTGCCTGGCTGGCGTCGGCCTGCGATTATCCCGAACGCGGCGAAGCCGGCCTCCAGGCGTACGTCGGCCCGTGCGGCCCGGCGGCAGGGACGGCATACAGCCGCGAGCCCGATCATGGAAGCGGCGTGCACCGCATCGACCCCCGCGCCTGCCAGCAGCACCCGGCCAGGACGAAGGCCGGCTGACCGGGCTGCGCCCGCGAGCAGCACGCGGCCAGGGCGGAAGGCGGCTGACCGGGCTGTCTCCGGCACGGCGGCCGTCAGCACGGCGGCCGTCGCCGCCGCCTGCAGGAGGTGGCGGGTGCCCAGCAGCCGCGCGACCGCGGCCGCCCGGGGGCCGGCCGGGTGCCCGGCGCCCAGGGCGACCATGCGGCGGGGCGCCAACAGCAGCAGCCCGCCGTAGCAGGCGCGCGCCGCGCAGAGCAGGGCCGGGGCGGCCAGATCCGGCGCGGTGCGGTCGCGTTTCTTCGTCACTTGCGGCCGGCCAGCTTCCCGGCCAGGACGGCGCCGGTGACCGCGCCGGCGGCGGCCAGGACGCCCGTGAGCTGCCGGTGCTGAGCCAGCCACAGCTGCGGGCTGCGCGGGTGCGCCGTGTCGTCGAAGATGCCGTGCGCACCGTGGTCACGCCCGTCCGGGCCATCGACCGGCTGCAGCAGGTTGTCCGGACGTGCGGGCCTGACCTCCTGGCCGGTCTGCTGGGAGTCGTAGCCGGTCCGGGCCAGGTACCTGTCCAGCAGCGCCGGGACGAACTTGTTGGCCACGATCGTGGCGACGGTGCTGGCCCCGACCCAGTACTCCTTGCGCCCCGGGTGATCGGCGGCGTACAGCACGCCGCGCGCGGCGACCTCGGGCTGGTAAATGGGCGGCACCGGCTGCGGATGGCGCGGCAGCTTCGAGCGCACCCAGGAGAACTGCGGCGTGTTCACCGCGGGCATCTGCACGACCGTCACCCGGACGCCGGAGTGCTCATGCAGCAGCTCGCAGCGCAGCGAGGAGGTGAACCCGTTGATGGCGTGCTTGGCGCCGCAGTAGGCCGACTGCAGCGGGATGCTCCGGTCGCCCAGCGCGGAGCCCACCTGCACGATCGTGCCCTCATCACGCGGCCGCATCCGGGCCAGCGCGGCCATGGTCCCGTGCACGAAGCCCAGGTAGCTGACCTCCGTCACCCGGCGGAACTCCTCGGCCGTAACGTCGGCGAACGGGGCGAACACCGAGACGAACGCGACGTTGATCCAGGTATCGATCGGCCCGAACAGCTCTTCCACCTGGCTGGCCGCGTCGTCCACCTGCGCGTAGTCCGCCACGTTGACGGGCAGCGCCAGCGCCTTCCCGCCGGCCTCCTCGACGTCAGCGGCGGCACCGGCGAGGCCGGCCTCGCCGCGCGCGATCAGCCCGACGCTCGCGCCGCGCTCGGCGTACATCCGGGCCACCGCCCGGCCGATGCCGGCGCTGGCGCCGGTGATCACCACTGTCTCGGTCATGAGTCCTGTTCTCTCCTTGCCGGTGGTTTTGCCGGTAGTTGCCGGGCTGGGGTCACTGCTGCGGCCTGCGGCCAGGGGACGGCCAGCCGCGCGGCGCACTCGAGCATGAGCGCGTGCACGAAGGCCTGCGGCAGGTTGCCCCGCAGCTGCCGCTCGGTCACGTCGTATTCCTCGGAGTACAGGCCGGGGGAACCGCACGCGGCCCGGTTGCGCTCGAACCAGCGGGCCGCGTCGAGGTCCCTGCCCTGCTGCTGCAGCGCGAGGGCCAGCATGAAGCCGCACAGCAGGAACGCGCCCTCGGCCTCGCCCAGCGGCCGCTCGTCGTGCCGGAACCGGTAGGCATAGCCGTCCTGGGTGAGCTCGTCCAGATAGCAGCGCAGCGTTTCCGCCGTGCGCGGGTCGTCGGCCGGCAGGGCCCCGCGGACCGGCGGCAGCAGCAGCGCGGCGTCGATGGCAGGGTCGCCGGTCGAGCGCTGCCAGCGCCCGGAGGGATGCACGGCATGCGTCCCGGCCCAGGCGAGGATGACGTCCGCGAGGCCGGACCACTCGGTGGCCTGCGGCTGGGAGCCGCAGCTGCGGGCGGCGGCGCGCAGGCCGGCCACGCAGGTCAGCCGGCTGTGCGTCCAGGCCCGGTTGCCGAGCTCCCAGATCCCGGCGTCATCCTCCTGCCAGCGTTTCGCGATCGCGTCGGCGGCGATCTGCGCGGCCCGCCAGCCATCGCCGTCCAGCCGGTCGTGGCGGGCCGCCGCAGAGAGCAGCAGCAGCGCCTCACCCAGGCTGTCGAGCTGGAACTGCCGGTTCACCCAGTTGCCGACGAGATCGAAGCCGCCGGGGTAGCCCGGCAGGCTGAGCCTGCGCTGGTCGGGTACCGGCGAGCCGTCCACCGCGTAGGCCGGGGCGAGCTGCGGGCCGTCGGCGTGCAGCCGCTCGCAGACGAAGCGCACGGCTTCGTCGAGTACCGGGTAGGCGCGGGCCGCGGCCGCCGCCTGCCCGGCGTAGCTCTGGTCCCGGATCCAGGCGTACCGGTAGTCGTAGTTACGTCCCTGGTCGGCCCGCTCGGGCAGGCTGGTCGTCGCGGCGGCGACCATTCCGCCCGCGGTGCTGGTCAGGCCGCGCAGCACCACCAGCGACTGCCGGGCATCACGGGGCGCCAGGGTGTCCGGCAGCGGCGCAGTGGCCTGCGCCCAGCGCGCCCGGGTGACATGCCACAGCCGGCCGGCGTCGGCCGGGGCATCGCGCAGCGGACGGCCGGACACCTCCAGGACGAAGTCGCGGGATTCGCCCGGCGGCACGCGGAGGGCCAGCTCCAGCCAGGAATACCGCCCGGCCCGGCGCGGTTGCGCCGCCCCCGCGTCTCCGGACCAGCGCAGGTAGAGCTGGCCCGCCCGGCCCGTCCAGGTGCCGTCGTCGCCGCGGCGCACCGCCCGCAGGCCGTGCCGGCCGAAACCGGCCCGGGGGTCGAGCAGCACGGTGACCTGGGCGGGTCCCTGCCGGGCCACCAGGCGGCGCAGCACGACGAGCCGGTCCGGATCGGCCGGGTACGCCAGCGCCTCGTGGCATTCGGTGATGCCGGCGCCGGTGACCCAGCGGGACCGCCAGATGAGACTGCCGTCCTCGTAGTAGCCGCCCCAGACGAACTGGTCGTCCGGGGTGATGGCGTAGATTCCCTCGCCACCGACCAGGGTGCTGAACACCGCATCGGAGTCCCAGCGCGGCGCGCACATCCACACGATGTCGCCGCGCGGGCCGACCAGCGCGCCGCGCTCGCCGTCGGCGATCAGCGAGTAATCCCGCAGGACGTGCAGGGGGAACCGTTCCATCCGCGTCCGCTACCCGGCGGCCGGCGGTCCACTCCGCCGGGCTCAGCAGCCGGCCGTGTTTCCGCCGGCCGGTGCCTGGCTGGGGACCAGCGTGGTGGTCAGCCCGGTGAGCAGGATGTCCAGCCCGCGTTCCAGCTCGGCGGCGCCGTCGTAGCGGGCCAGGACCGGGGCCAGGCCGCGCAGCAGCGGGAATTCGGTAATCGGCAGCCGGTGCAGGCCGAGCCGGAGCAGGTCGTCGGTCTCGTCCGGGTTGTCGAGCAACTCCTGCAGTTCGTTGAGCAGATGGCCGTGCAGGAACCCGAACAGCGCGCGGTAGATGTGCAGGGCATCGGGTCCGCTGAACCCGGCGCGGGTCAGCAGGGCCAGGATGTTTTCCATCGGGCGCAGCGTGCCGCTGGGACGCAGGCCGAGCGGGGTGGCCAGCGGCCGGGTAATCAGCAGCGGCACGACGTGCGGGTGATCCAGCGCCAGCTGGCGGTAGCGGCGGGCGACGGCGCGCAGCTGGCCGGCCCAGTCCGGGTCGGTGCAGTCCACCTCGAGCTGGGCGAGCACGGTCTCGGCGACGCCGTCGAGCACGACCGCCTTGCCCGGTGCGTGCCGGTAGACGATCGTCGGGTCGCGGTCCAGGGCACGGGCGAGGCGGCGCATCGACAGCGCATCGGCTCCCTCGCGGTCGATGATCTCCAGCGCGGCGGCGAGCACCGCCTCACGGGTGATCCTGCGGTCTCCGCCGGCGCCGTCACCGGTGCCGCGGGCCGTCAGCGAGCTCATCGCGATGACATCCTCCAGCCGTTGCCGTGACTCCGGTACCACCACTATAGGCCATCAGTGTCGGTCAACGACGTTGACATTGCCTGATCTGCCATGTTTCACTGAGACGAAGAAACAGGGAGAGATACTCATGCGCACACTCGGATACATCTCGGCGGTGGTGCTGACGGCCGCCAGCGCGGGCCTCGGCGTGCTCGTGGTCATGGGCATACCCGACCTCCGGCGGTACCTGAAGATCAGGAAGATGTGACCCGGCCGGCGCCGGGCTGATCGCCGCCGCCGGGGGCGCCCGGTGCTCAACAGGCCATCGGCATCCGAGGTCACGCCGCTCGCCTAGTTTCCGCGCCCGCACACGGGTAATGGACGGGGGTGGAAAGCGCACCGGAACCGGCCGCAAGTCCGGATTTCCCCGCGCCCTGCGGGCTGCGGTTCAGCGCTGACGACCTGCGGCAGCTGCGCCGGGTGACGGCGCAGTGGGCGGCGCGGGCGGGCCTGCGGGACAGCCGGGCGGACGATTTCGTGATAGCGGTCAACGAGATCGCGACGAACGCGGTCCGGCACGGGTCGCCGCAAGCACGGCTGCTGCTGCGGGTCGCCGACGCGGGCATGGCCGAGGCCGAGATCCACGACAGCGGCTGCTGGCAGCCGGGCGCCGGGCCGGCTCTGGCAGACGAGCGGCGCGGCGGGATGGGCCTTCCGCTGGCCCGGCGGGTCTGCGACGAGGTTGACATCCGGGCCGGGCGCGGCGGCACGACGGTAACGCTGCGGATGACCATTCAGGCCCAGCACCGGACGGGCGGGCTGCGCTTACCCGGGCATCGTCGTTACCGGGCATCATCGCTTCCGGAACGGCTCCGCCTCGGCGGCGCGGAGCCGCAGGCCGAGGCCTGCCGCCGTCGGAATCCGGGGTCAGCTCGCCGCGTACCGGCCCGGGCACCCCGTCGAACAGCATCTGCTCGATGTGCTGGTGGTCGTGGAAATACTCGACGTGCCGCAGGTTGACGACCGCCGCGCCCACGTGCGCGTGCAGGGCCGGGGCACAGTGCGCGGAGACCTGGAGGTTGTGCGCGGCGGCGAGCGCCGCGCCGCGCAGGAACTCGGTGATCCCGCCGCAGCGGGTGACATCCAGTTGCAGGCAGTCCACCGCGCCCGCGTCGATCAGCCGGGCCGAGTCAGCCAGCGACCAGCTGTACTCCCCCGCGGCCACGTCGGCGGTTACCTTGCTCCGGACCACGGCCAGCCCGGCGAGATCCTGCGAGGACACCGGTTCCTCGAACCAGGTGACGCCGTCGGCGGCCAGCCGCCGCCCGACCCGCACCGCCTGGCCGGTGGTGTAGGCGCCGTTCGCGTCCACGTACAGCTCGGCATCCGGGCCGATGACGGAGCGGGCCAGGGCTACCCGGGCCAGGTCGCGCCCCTCGCTGGTCCCCCAGGACTCACCGATCTTGATCTTCACGCGGCTGATGCCTGCCGCCAGCCAGCCGGACAGCTGGTCCCGGGTCTGCTGCTCGTCGTAGCTGGTGAACCCGCCGCTGCCGTAGACCGGGACCTGCTCGCGGACCCGGCCGAGCAGCTCGGTGACCGGCAGGCCGAGCAGCCGTGCCTTCAGGTCCCACAGCGCCACGTCCACGGCGGATATCGCGGTGGCCGCGACCCCGCCCCGGCCGACGTTACGCACCGCCCGCGCCATCGCCTCGCCGGCCCCGCTGATGTCGAACGCGCTGCGGCCCCGGACGACGCCGGCCAGCATGTCGGTCACCACCGCCGCCGCCGCGGCCGCCCCGTAGGTCCAGCCGATCCCGGCCTCGCCGCCGGCGTGCGCCGTCACCAGCACCAGGGTCGTCTCGGTCCAGGCCAGCGTGCCGTCTGCTTCCGGCGCGTCGGTGGGGATGACGTAGACCGCGGCATCGACACCGGTAATCAGGGGATATTCGGACCCTTTCATCCCGCCACCTTCCGGTCATGCGGACGTTCCCGGTGTGGATGAAAGGGTCCGGTCATGATGTGCCGTCTACCTGCAGGGGCCTGGCTCAAACGCCGGCGTGATGTTTGGCGGCTGCTGCCGGGGACAGCACAGCACAGATGCCCGCGGGCTCAGCGGCACGCATTCCGCCGGGTGCGCCGCGGCCGGCGAGCGGCACCCCCGAGCAGCACCCCGGAGCAGCACCCCAGAGCGGCACATCAGGAGGTCAGGCGTAGTGGCACAGATCTTTTCCCAGGCACTGGTCGAGCGGCTCGCCGACTGGGGCGTGGACACGGTTTTCGGGCTGCCAGGCGACGGCATCAACGGGATCATGGAGGGGCTGCGCCGTAACCAGGGCAAGGTCCGGTTCGTGCTGGTGCACCACGAGGAAGCGGCCGCGTTCATGGCCACCGGGTACGCCAAGGCCACCGGCAAGCTGGGGGTCTGCCTGGCCACCTCCGGCCCCGGCGGCATTCACCTGCTGAACGGCCTGTACGACGCCAAGCTCGACCACATGCCGGTGCTGGCCATCACCGGCATGCAAGAGACCTCGATCCTCGGCACCGGCTACCAGCAGGAAGTCCCGCTGGACCGGCTGTACGCGGACGTGGCCGAGTACGACCAGATGATCTACAACCCGGCGCAGCTGCCGGGCGTGCTGGACCTGGCCATCCGCACCGCGTACGCGCGGCGCGGCGTCGCGCACCTCACGGTGCCGAACGACATCCAGGTGGCCGACGCCGACGCCGACCCGTGGCAGCACGTGGCGCCGGCCCGGCCGCCGAGGACCGCGCCGATCATCCTGCCGGCGCCCGGCCGCCCCCGCGAGGAAGACCTGCAGCGGCTCGCCGACTTCCTCAACGACGGCAAGAAGATCGCCATCCTGGCCGGCGCGGGCGCGCTGCACGCCCGCGAGGAGCTGCTGGCCCTGGCCGAGACGCTGGGCGCGCCGATCGTCAAGACGCTGTCCGGCAAGGCGACCGTGCCGGACGATTCGCCCTACACCACCGGCGGGATCGGGCTGCTTGGCACCCGGCCGTCCGAAGATTCTCATGGAAGAGATCGACACGCTGTTCATGGTGGGCACGAATTTCCCCTACACCAAGCACCTGCCCGAGCCGGGCAAGGTCCGGGTGGCCCAGATCGAGGCCGACCCGGCCCGGGCGGGCGGCCGGATCGCCACCGAGCTGCCCGTGGTCGGTGACGCCAAGGAGGGGCTGGCCGGCCTGCTGCCGCTGCTCAAGCACCGCGGCGAGACCAGGCTGCTGAAGAAGTACCAGAAGGAGATGGCGGACTGGCGGCAGAAGATGGCGGCCCAGGAGGACGCCGGCCGCAACCCGATCGCGCCGCAGTACGTGGTGGCCGTGCTGGACGAGCTGGCGGCCGACGACGCGGTGATGACCTGCGACAGCGGCTCAATCGCGACCTGGGCGGCCCGGCACTGGAACATCCGCGGCGGCCGCGAGTTCTTCCTGTCCGGCAACCTGGCCACGATGGCGCCCGGCATGCCCTACGCGATCGGCATCCAGCACGCGTTCCCCGGCCGGCAGGTCATCGGCTACGTCGGCGACGGCGGCTTCTCCATGCTGATGGCCGAGTTCATCACCGCCATCCAGCACCGGCTGCCGGTCAAGATCGTCATCAACAACAACAACTCGCTGGGCCAGATCCTGTGGGAGCAGATGGTGCTCGGCTACCCCGAGTACGGCGTGCGCTACCCGCCGCCGTTCGTCAACTACGCGGCCATCGCCGAGGCCAACGGCGCGCTGGGGATCAAGGTGGGGCAGGCCGCTGATGTCCGCGCCGCGGTGCAGCGGATGCTCAGCCATGACGGCCCGGCGCTGCTCGACGTCAACGTCAACCCGGACGAGCCGCCGCTGCCGGGCAAGGTCGAGTACGACCAGGCCAAGAAGTTCGCCCAGGCGTTCCTGCGCGGCCAGCCGCACAAGGCCACCATCGCCAGCACGCTGTTCCGCGACAAGATCAGCGAGCTGAAGCCCTAGGGAGGGGAACCCCGGCATGCGAGGCACTCGCCGCAGCCGCCTGCCCGGCGGGCAGGCCCATCACGGCATCGACCATCTGGTGCGCAACATCGAGACCGGCCGGTTCGAGCGCGGCCTGTCCGCGCTGACCGCGGCCGGGGCCCTGGTGACCGCCGCCGAGATCTTCTTCGAGCACGACAGCGCGAGCTTCGGCAACAAGATGATGTGGCTGCCGGTGGCGCTCGGCCCGATCGGGGCGGCGGCCGGGGTGGCCGGCTTCTGCAGCCGCAGGATGGCCAAGACCGCGCTGCCGGTCGCCTCCGCCGCGATCGTCGCGAACGGCCTGCAGGGCACCTACCTGCACGCGCGCGGCATCGCGCAGAAGCCGGGCGGCTGGTCCAACGCCAGGTACAACATCGAGATGGGGCCGCCGGTGCTCGCCCCGCTGCTGGTGACCATGGTGGGCGGCATGGGCCTGCTCGCCGCGATCCTGAGGCGCGAAGGTTGACCAGCCCGACGAGCGGGCCGCCCGATAGCCACAGCAGGTTCCCCGGCTTCGACGTGACCGCGCAGGCCCGGCGCTGGGACCCGGTCACCGCGGGCGTCGTGCTGTCCCGGCTGCGGATCCCGCAGGAGCTGGGCTTCTTCACCCCCGCCGAGGAAGCCGCCGCCACCGCGCTGTGCGACCGGCTGCTCGGCCAGGACGGCGACAGCGAGACGCGGATACCCGTCGTCGTGCTGATCGACGAGCGGCTGGCCCGGACGGAGACCGACGGCTGGCGCTATGCGGACATGCCCGAGGACGCGCAGGCCTGGCGGGACACGCTGCGCTACCTCGACGATGACGCACAGGCACTGCTCGGCACCGCGTTCGCGCAGGGCAAGCCCGCCGACCAGCGCGCGCTGATCCAGACGGTCCAGGACACCGGCAGCGGGGACTGGCACGGCCTGAACGCCGCCCGGGTGTGGAGCCTGTGGACGCGCTACGCCTGCACGGCCTTCTACTCTCACCCGCACGTGTGGAACGAGATCGGCTTTCCCGGCCCGGCCTACCCGCGCGGGTACAAGAACCCGGGCATCGACGCCCGCGAGCCGTTCGAGGTGCCCGACGCCCGGCCGTCCGGCGACCCCGTCGCGGAGGGCTACTGATGGCCGGCGTGCGTGACCGCAACGAGTCCGCCTGGCTGCTGCCGAACGACGGCACCCGGACCAACCACCGGCTGCGCGACGACATGCGCCGGTTCGCCGACACCGACGAGGTTGACCTGGCCGTGATCGGCTGCGGCGCGGGCGGCTCGACGCTGCTGCAGCGGCTGGCCCGCCGCGGCTGGCGGGTCGTGGGCCTGGACGCGGGCCCGTTCTGGGATCCGGACGCGGACTGGGTCAGCGACGAGGCCGGGTCGCACCATCTGTACTGGACCGAGCCGCGCGTGATCAGCGGCGACGACCCGGTGCCGCTGGGGTCGAACAACTCCGGCCGCGGCGTCGGCGGGTCGATGGTGCACTACGCCGGCTACACGCCGCGCTTCCATCCCAGCGACTTCGCCACCCAGACCAACGACGGGGTCGGCGCGGACTGGCCGATCAGCTACGCGGACCTCAAGCCGTACTACCGCGACATCGAGGCGGAGCTGCCGGTGGCCGGGGAGCACTGGCCGTGGGGCGACCCGCACTCCTACCCGCACCGGCCGCACCCGGTCGGCGGCAACGGCGAGGTGTTCCTGCGCGGCGCGCGCCAGGCCGGCATCACGGCCAAGGTCGGCCCGGTCGCGATCACCAACGGCCGGTTCGGCAACCGGCCGCACTGCATCTACCGCGGCTTCTGCCTGCAGGGCTGCAAGGTGAACGCGAAGGCGTCGCCGCTGATCACGCACATCCCGGACGCGCTCGCCCGCGGCGCCGAGGTGCGGGCCAACGCGATGGTGACCGGGATCGAGGTGGACGAGCGGACCGGCCGGGCGACCGGCGTGCACTACGTCCGCGACGGGGTGCCGCGGTTCCAGCGGGCGGCGGTGGTGGCCGTGGCCGGCTACTCGATCGAGACGCCCCGGCTGCTGCTGAACTCGGCCTCCCGGCGGTTCCCCCACGGCCTGTGCAACGACTTCGACCAGGTCGGGCGCTACCTGATGGTGCAGGGCGCGCCGCAGACGGCCGGCCGGTTCGACGCGGAGATCCGGATGTACAAGGCCCCGCCGCCCGAGGTGAGCACCGAGGAGTTCTACGAGACCGACCCGGCCAAGCCCTACAAGCGCGGGTTCTCCGTGCAGACCGTGTCACCGCTGCCGATCACCTGGGCCGAGCACGTCGCCGCGCAAGGGCACTGGGGCACCGCCCTGCGCGAGTACATGAGCGACTACGTGCACTGGTCCTGCCTCGGCTCGCTGTGCGAGTTCCTGCCGCTGCCGGGCAACCGGGTCACGCTGGCCGCCGAGAAGGACCGGCACGGCCTGCCCGTCGCCGAGTTCGCCTACTCCCAGTGCGACAACGACCGGCAGCTGATGCGGGCCGCGCGCGAGGTGATGGAGCGGATCCTGCACGCCGCGGGCGCGGACGAGGTGATCACCATCAACCGCTACGCCCACCTGGTCGGCGGCGCCCGGATGGCCGCCGGCGAGCAGCACGGCGTGGTGGACGGGAACTGCCGCAGCTTCGCCGTGCCCAACCTGTTCATCACCGACGGCAGCGTGCTGCCCACCCAGGGCAGCGCCAACCCGGCCCTGACCATCATGGCCGTGGCGGCTCGCGCCGCCGACCATCTGGCTGACCGACGGGGCTGACATCAGAGCCGTTCGGGAGAATAAAGCTCGTACGCATCCCTAACGGCTCCGATCCGGGCCGGTCAGCACTGGCTCGTCGCCTTCGTGTTCGCGGTCACCATCCTCGGCACCTCCATGCCCGCGCCGTCCGTTCCTCCATCGGCGTGCGGTAACGCAAGGTTTCAGATTGTCAGTGCTGGGGCGAGTGTTCACCTATGGGCTGCACTTTGCGCAGTTACGGATGGCAACAGCACGTGACTCCGTGGCATATAAAGAGCAGAATATTGACGGAGTGCCGGGGTGGCACCGGATGTACTGGACCTGGTGCATGCCCGCATTACGAGCACCCGCGGAAGCGCGGTTCCGGAACCGTCACGGACCGCGGAGATTGACATGGGGGCGGCGAATCATGTCTCGTCCACGGACCGGCACGCGCGGCCGGGTGGCAGCGCCAGCTATAGCCAGCCCGTTACGCCTGCAGGCAACGCGGATGCTTTCGTTCCTCGGAGACCCCGTCATCGGTCCCATTCGCGCCCGCCGGACGCGGCGGCTGGCTCGCTGGAATATCGACACCGCGAAAAGGTGGCGCCGCAAACGAGTTAAGGTGCGGGTGCTGGAGCTCGTTTCCTACCTCGGCGCTGCGCTCCTAATCGTGCTGGTGGGAGCGTCTGCCTACGTCATGATCTTCGGCGCGCCGGGGTTCCTGGCGGACGTTAATAACCGCTGCACCCTCTACAACCAGGCTTGCGGGACCGTCTTCGGGTTTCTGACCCCGCTCCTTTCGGTGGCGCTGGCATCGGCGGCGTTCCTCTTCTACCGGCTCCGCTACGTGAGGTCGCCGGTCGTGCGGAAGGCGAAGAAGCGGCCGCAGGTTCTCGTCCAGACGGCCCCCCTGACCACGGACAACATTGTCGGCCGCGACGAGTTGTGCCGAGTGATCATGGAGGACATACGCAGCCGCGACATCCGCCGGCCACATCTCGTGGTCGGCGGAGTGGGCACGGGCAAGACCGCCGTCCTGGTGCAGCTGACGAAACTCCTCGCCGAGCGCGGTGCCATCCCCGTGCCGATTCGCCTGCGAGACGCCCGGGACAAGCTGGACTTTGGCGAAATGGCGTATGCGCGCTTCCTCGGCATGACCGAGGAAAGACTGCTGTCCGCCAGCGAGGCGGAGAAGGTCTGGCGCGCACTGCGCAAAGACGATCAGATCGTGGTCCTCGCCGATGGCCTGGAGGAAGCCCTGACCGAGGGCGACGCAGACCAGGACCGTGACAACCTGATCCGGCTGGGCATTCATCGCGCCCGTGAGCTACGGCTTCCCCTGATCATCGCGTCACGTCCGCACGACCCCCTCCGCGGCGCGGATGCCACCATCATGGACCTGGAGCCGCTGAGTGGGGAAGCGGCGCTCGAATACATCAATAAGGGCCAGGGGACCGACGACCTGCGCCGGCTGAACCGGATCGTGGAGACCGCAGGGCTGACTGAGCTACCGCTGTATCTCCAGATCACCCGGGACCTGTACCTGAACGACCGGCTTGACCACATCGGGGCCAACCATGCTGCAAGGAAGCTGGACACCCGCAGCCAAGACCGCTCGGA
This sequence comes from uncultured Actinomycetes bacterium, assembly GCA_963697445.1. Lineage (GTDB taxonomy): Bacteria > Actinomycetota > Actinomycetes > Streptosporangiales > Streptosporangiaceae > PALSA-505. The sequence continues at coordinate 11,669 of CAVOOC010000043.1, read as the reverse complement.
ACTGAGGTTCCAGCTGCTTGACACATGGATGGAAGCGCTTTTCGAGGGTCACATGAAGCCGGCCGTGCCGCTGAACCGCGCCGAACGAGAAGCTACCGTCGAATGGCTTTCCGCGCTCGCCTGCGTCGGGCTGAAAGCGGACACCATCGACGTCAAGTATGAGGACTACTTCTGCAAGCCAAAAAATGGGAAGGACGTCTCGTCCGCCGCGGATCAGGTGCCGAAATACAAGGCAATCAACGATGAGATACAGCGCACTGTTGAGAAAGAGCTCAAGGGGCGCCGCCTTGATATCCGGCTGGCGGCCAGCTGGGGAGACCGGCTCGGGCTGGTGGAGGCGCACGGTGACGGTCTGCGCTTCCCGCACAGCATAATGCAGGCGTATCTCGGATCCCGCTACATGCGTACCGCCCTGGAGGATGTGACATTTCAGAGCGAAGCGGAAAGCGCCCTGAAGAAGCCGGGACGGGAGTTCCTCATCGCGCTGGTTCTCTACTCCCGCCGGAAGGCAGATGCTCCGGTGGAACCAGCCGATCCTGCGCAGAAGCGGCCAGGTGCTAGTCGGCGAGCACGTTCCGTGCTCCCCACGGCCTCATCCGCGCCACCAGGTGCACCGCGCAAGCAGCGGCAACCGGCGACATCCGCGGCAGCGGCCAGGACGGCCGCGGTCATCGGGGCGGCGGATGCCGGGCCCGCCCCGGCCGGGAACGGGGCCACATCCGGCTCGCCGGCGGCCGGACTTGTGCGATCCACGGGCGCGGCGACGATCTGCAGCGATGTCGGATCTATCCGCGACCTGCTCATCCGCGCCGCCGCTGACGCGCCCGACGACGTCAAGAAGCTCGACCTGTATGCCGCTGGGCTCGAAATCGACAGCTTCCTCGACAAGCCCCGCCACCATGAGATCGCCTGGAGCGTGGCAGCCAGCTGGAAGGACATCCACGGCGGGGACCAGCGAGCCATCGACGAGGCCAAACTGGGGCTGGTGTATCGGTTCGCCGACGCGGCCCTGGCGATCGCTGACCGCCGTGCGCGCGGCCAGCAGGTGCCTGACCCGGCTTACCGCGAACTACTCGCCATGGCGTGCGACAAGCAGTCTTACCCGGTCCGGCTCGCCATCGCGCAGGAGATCGGATCCGGTGGTGACACGGCTTTCGGGCTGCTGCATGACAAGAAGGGTGCATGGAAGGCGGCGGCCTGGACTAATCACGCTGACCAGCTAGACGAGCAGGCGAACGGCACGCTGCGGTCCCGTGCCGTCTGCGCTTGGCTGGCGCCGCTGCTGGTGGGATCGGTGCAAGACTATAAGAACGAAGCACAGCGGGAGCTCATGCAGTGGGTACAGCGCGTCGGGCAAGACAAGTCGCACCACACCGGTACCCGCCTTCCCCTCTCACTGGAAATAGCGCTCGCGCAGGGCTTCAAGTACGCGGCGAACCGTCGGCGCCGGCACCCGCGCGCTTCGCTCGAGGCGAGGGTGTTCCTAGCCGAACAGGCAACAGAGATGCTCGGGAAGGCCCGCTTCTGGTTCTCGCAGCTGACCCTCCTTCACGCACTCTGCTTGTGGGAGATGCCAGAACCGGGCGAGCAACAGCCTGGCGACGTAGCTGCCAGGCCTAACGGCGAGAGCCGGGCAACGAATAGAGCTCACCAGCATGGATCGGAGCCCAAGGCGACCGTGGGGCGCTGGCTCGAACTCGCCCGCAACAGGGACCACCCGTTCGTCGCCGAGGCGGGCGAGCTAGCCATCCGGGCACTGCAAACTGGCCGCCCGCAGCGGTTCCTGTGGATCGACGAGTCCGGCGTGGTCTCGAAAGTAGGATCCCGCGCGGCGGGCCTGACCTCTTACCGGCAGCACAATCTGTGGATCCCGCCATCGACCGGCTGGGCGGCGCTTGACCCGCGGGCTCAGCAATTGGTCGCCGATGTGCTGCTCTTGCTGAATCTCGCTGAACGCGGAAAGCAGCCGACCGAGATCGAGCCGCGCCTCAAGCGGATCCGTCGCAATGACCTGCCGCCATGCCTCAGCCAGGACAGGGATCCGCTTGACCCGAGGAGGACGGTCGGGGGTATCGAGACGCCTCCCGGCAGCAATTGCAAAGACAGTTGCCCCTTCCGGCTGTGCCCGTATCCACCGAACGGGGATCAGCCGTACCGGGCCGAGCTGAGCGAAGCCTTCTGCCGCAGACAGCAGACGCTCTTGAGCGGGGGCTGGACTCGTTCGAACCCAGCCCGATGGCAGTCGGTCCCGCGGAGAAACCTGACCCGCTTCTGGCAACTGATGGGAGACCGCGCGCGCGGCGAAAGTGTCGACCAGGATGACGACTAGCAGTATTCGCTAGCGCTTCGCCATGGCGGTCACGCGGCCGCCGCCGCGGCTGGCGGCACGCCCAGCCACGGCTGGCGCACCGCTCCGGCTCCGGGCATGATGACCGTGTGCCATCTGGACGCTCCTGTGCAGGCTGATCCCGGCGCGGCGCGGCCGCTCACCCGCGGGCCGCTGGCCCTGGTGGGCAGCGGCGAGTACCTGCCGGTGATGGCGGACGTCGAAGGGCTGCTGCTGCGCGGGCGGGCGCCCCGCTACGTGCAGATCCCGACCGCGGCCGCGCCGGAGGGAGAGCAGAGCCTGCGGCGCTGGCTCGACCTCGGCGCCGCGCAGGCCGAGCGGCTGGGCGTGCGGCAGGTCCCCGTGGTCGCCCGGGACCGCGAGGAGGCGGACGCGGCTGAGCTCGCCGCGCTGGTCGACGGCGCCGGGCTCGTCTACCTCTCCGGCGGCGACCCCGGGTACCTGGCCCGGACGCTGCGCGGCACCCGGCTGTGGGAAGCGGTGCTCGCCGCCTGGCAGTCGGGTTCGGCGCTGGCCGGCTGCTCTGCGGGTGCCATGGCGCTGACCGGGTGGGTGCCCTCGATGCGCGCGCCGGAGCGCGACCCCGACCCCGGCCTCGGTCTGCTGCCGCACCTGCGGGTGCTGCCGCACTTCGACCGGATCCTGGGCTGGGTGCCTCACCTGCTCTCTCCGGCGGTGACGCACCCGCCCGCGGGCACCACGCTGATCGGGATCGACGAGGAGACCGCGATCGTGGACGCGACCGGCGCCGGGCACGACTGGCAGGTGCACGGCAGGCAGCAGGCGTGGACGCTGGCCGGCGGGCAGCGGCGCGGTTACCCGTCCGGAACGACCCTGGTCACCCCAGGAGCCGCACCGACCCAGCGGTGATAGGCGTCTACGTTGACGTTGCTGCCGCACACGATGGTGACCACGTGTCGGCCGGCGAAGCGGTCACGGTCTTCGAGGATCGCCGCGATGCCGAGCGCGGCCGACGGTTCGGCGACGAGGCCAGCGTGGTCAAGGGAGGAGCCGCATGCCGGCGATGATCGACGTCTCCTGGACCAGGACGGCGTCGTCAGCGACCAGGAGGAGATCGTCCAGGACGGCCGGGATGGGACGCCGGCCGGCGACGCCGTCAGCGATGGTGCTGGTCGAGTCGGTGGTGACGACGCGCCGCTGGCGCCACGAGTGTGTCATCGCCGGTGCGCCCAGCGGCTGGACGCAGATCACCTCGACTTCGGGCGCGCGGGCCTTCAGCACATGACCGACACCGGTGGCCAGCGCCCCGCCGCCGAGAGCAATCAGGACGGCGTCGAACGACGGCACGGCGCCCGCCAGTTCCAGGCCGATGGTCGCCGCGCCCTCGCAGGTCTCGATGTCCAGGCTGTCTTCGACCAGCCGGATGCCGTCGTACCGCGCGACGGCCGCCGCCCGCTCGCGAGCCATGTCGAAGTCGCCGTCCACCAGCTCCAGCCTGGCGTCCAGTGCGCGGATGCGATCAAGCTTGGCCGCAGGCGCAAAGCGCGAGGCCACGACGGTGACGTCGAGCCCCCGGCCGCGACCGGACCAAGCGAGGGCCTGGCCAAGGTTGCCCGCGCTGGCGCACACCACGGCTCGCGAGCCATTGCCGGCGAGCAGGCTCGCGACGACCTCGGTGCCGCGGGCCTTGAAGCTGCGGACCGGGTTCGCCGTTTCGAGCTTGATGCTCACCGTGCACCCGAGGTCGGGCTCCAGCGCCTCGCACCGGTACAGCGGAGTGTCGAGAAAAACGGGGTCGATCATCCGGCGAGCCGCCCGGATCCGAGCAGTGTCGAGGCGCGTCTCCCGCACGACACACCAGCGTAGCGCCGCCGGCGCTGTCCCATCTGGGTGAACGCCCGGCGACCGGTGCGAGGCGCCGACAGCGCGTAGTGAAACGGCAGGTCGGCCCGGGTGTAAGAACCCATCGTCATCGGCCCGTTGGTGTTGCCGTCGGCGGCCCGGTGCGGCGGCAGCCAGCTGTCCATCTTGCCCTTGTCCCACGCGGCGTGCTGCACGGTCCACAGGTGCGACAAGTCAGTGACCGCGGCCGCGCTGGTGTTGATGGTGTCCAGGTGGAACGGCAGCTCGTAACCGTCCGGGTTGACCAGCCCGCTGAACCGCACCAGGCAGCGCGTTGGCCAGGCCGAGCGCGCCGGCCGCGCCGACGGCGCTTCCGACGAACCGGCGGCGGGACATGGAAGGCACAGCTCAACTCCGCTCTACGAGAGATCCGGTGGCACCTCCGGTCGGGGATGGCCGAGTCTCACATCGTCTGCGGGCCGGGCGAACGGACAGCCGCACGTTCGGAAAAGGCCGGTGTAGGCCAGCTGAATACTGTGCCGCCGGAAGTGACCGGTAGCCGCCACCGGGTCAGCGCGCGGTCAGCCGGTCCAGGGCGGCGTAGATCCGCTTCTCCGAGACGGGTCCCGGGGTGCCCAGGGTCTGGGCGAACAGGCTGACGCGCAGTTCCTCGATCATCCACCGGATCGCCGCGACGCCGGCGGCCGAGCGCGCCGCCGGCCGAGATCCGCGACGACCTGCTGGTAGGCGCCGGCGACCCGGTGCACAGTCGCCATCCGCTCGGCGTCGCGGGCGGCCGACTCCGGGATCTTGTCCAGCCTCCGGAGAATCGCCTGCAGGTAGCGGGCCAGGTCAGGCAAGCGGCCGGCCCCGGTCTCGGCGATGAAGCCCGGGTAGATCAGCGCGGCAAACTGGGCCCGCATGTCGGCGACCGCCGGGGCGGGCGCGGCGGTGCGGCTCAGCCGGCTCTCGACCTCGTGCGCCGCCGCCAGCGCCCGGGCGGCGTCATCGACCACCGCGGCCGTGCTGACCGCCAGCGACGATCGCGCCGCCTCCACCAGCCGCGCGAACCCCGCAGCGTCCCAGGCCGGGCCGCCGGCCTGCTGGATCACGTGGTCGGCCGCGCAGGCGGCGCAGTCGTCGAGCAGGGCGCCGGTACTCGGGTACGGGTGCGTGCTCATGGCCAGCTTGGCGCTGGCCAGCAGCCGGCCTGCGATCGAGCGCACGCCCGAGGGAACCTGCAGGAGGAGCAGCCGGCGCGTTCCGCGGCGCATGGACGCCTCGGCCTCGGCCTCGGCCGGGAACAGCCGGATGTCCACAGTCTCGCCGGCGTCGGCCAGGGCGGGGTACGCGCGGAGCTGCCCCTGGCTGAAGACCTTCGGCAGCGTCCCGAACGTCCAGTCCCTGAGCCCGGTGCGGGTGATGCCGCTGGCCGCCTCGGACAGCGCCGCCTGAAGCCGTGGCCGCAGCTGCTCCCGCAGCGCGTCCAGGTTCTTGCCGGCCGCGAGCACCTGGTCCCCGTCCCGCACGCGGAACGTCATCCGCAGGTGCGCGGGCAGCCGGGACAGATCCCACGCGTCTCGCGGGATCCGCACCCCGCCGAGGCGGCCGAGCTCGGCGGCCAGCACGTCCAGCAGGTCGCCGCGTCCCGGGTCCAGCCGGGGTGCGACGGCGCGGGCGGTGTTCGGGGCGGGCACGAAGACGGTGCGCAGCTGCTTGGGCAGCGACCGGATCAGCTCGGTCACCAGTTCCTCGCGCAGGCCGGGCACCTGCCAGCTGAGCTCCTCCCCCTTGACCTGGTTGAGCGCGGCCAGCGGGATGTCGGCGGTGACCCCGTCGTCCGGCGCGCCGGGGGCGAACTCGTACGACAGCGGCAGCTCGCCCCAGGCGGCGGGGTAGTCGGCCGGACGGACATCATCGGCAGCCGGGCCGACCAGGTCCGCCTCGGAGAAGGTCAGCAGGCCGGGGCCGGTCACCCGCTGCTTCTTCCACCAGGTGTCGAAGTGCCGGGCCGACGTCACGGTCGCGGGTATCCGCCGGTCGTAGAAATCGAACACGGCGGTGTCGTCGGCCACGATGCCGCGCCGTCGGGCCTTGCGCTCCAGTTCGCCCGCCTCCTCGAGCAGGCGGCGGTTGTCGTGGAAGAACCGGTGCCGGGTGTCCCAGTCGCCTTCCACCAGGGCGTGCTGGATGAACAGGTCCCGCGCGGCGGCCGGGTCGATGGCGCCGTAGCTGACCCGGCGCGCGGCGACGACCGGAAGCCCGTACAGCGTGACCTTCTCGGTGGCCATCGCCGCGCCTCGCTGGGCATCCCAGCGCGGCTCGCTGTAGGTGCGCTTGACCAGGTGCGCGGCCAGCGACTCCGCCCACTCGGGCTGGATCGCGGCGGCGGTCCTGGCCCACAGCCGGGACGTCTCGACCAGCTCGGCCGCCATCACCCACTGCGGCGGCTTCCTGGCCAGCGAGGAGTCGGGGAAGAGGGAGAACCGGGCGCCGCGCGCGCCGGCGAACTCGGCCGGCCCGCGGCGCTTGCCCCGCGGCTGGATGCTGACCTCCTGCATCCCGATGTGGGACAGCAAACCGGCCAGCAGTGAGAGATGCACCCGGTCGGCGACGCCGGCGGGGATGCGGCCCGCGGGCTCGGTTTTCCGGTTACCTGATGTCCGGCCCCTGCCCGTTCGGGATCCCGATTTCTGGTCTTCGGCCTGAGGGTCGGCGGGATGCTGGTCTTTGTCTTTCCCGTCTGCGGCTTTGCCGTCCCCGGCTTTGCGGTCCCCGGCTTTCCGGTCGCTGCCGGTGATGCGCAGGTCACGTGCCGCCCGGCGCAGCTGGCCGTGCACGTCCTGCCACTCCCGCACGCGCAGGAAGTGCAGGTACTCGCGGCGGCACATGCGCCGGAACGCGGACCCGGACAGCTCCCGCTGCTGGTCGCGCACGTACTCCCACAGGGTGAGGAAGGCGAGGAAGTCCGAGCCCGGCTCGGCGAAGCGCTTGTGCAGGGCGTCGGCCGCCTCGCGGGCGTCCGCGGGCCGCTCGCGCGGGTCCTGGATGGCCAGCGCCGCGGTGATGATCAGCACCTCGGGCAGGCATCCGTTGCGGTCCGCCTCCAGGATCATCCGGCCGAGCCGCGGGTCCACCGGCAGCCGGGCGAGCTTGCGCCCGGTGTCGGTCAGCCGGGCCGGGCCGCGGCCGCGGCCTGGCTCGAGCGCGCCGAGTTCTTCGAGCAGGCGGACGCCGTCGGCGACGTTGCGCGCGTCCGGCGGGTCGATGAACGGCAGGTCCGCGACCTCGCCGAGACCGAGCGCCGCCATCTGCAGGATGACCGAGGCCAGGCTGGTGCGCAGGATCTCCGGGTCGGTGTATTCGGGCCGGGCGGCGAAATCCTCCTCGCTGTAGAGCCGGATGCACATGCCGTCCGAGGTGCGCCCGCACCGGCCCTTGCGCTGGTTGGCCGACGCTTGGGACACCGGCTCGATCGGCAGCCGCTGGACCTTGGTCCGGTGGCTGTACCGGGAGATCCGCGCGGTGCCCGGGTCGATCACGTACTTGATGCCCGGGACGGTCAGCGAGGTCTCGGCGATGTTGGTGGCCAGCACGACGCGTCTGGTCTGATGCGGGTGACTCTGCTTGCCCGTTTCGCCTCCGGCAAAAACCTTGTACTGCTCGGCGGCGGACAGCCGGGCGTAGAGCGGCAGCACCTCGAGGTTGTCCCGGCCGGCCAGCGCCTCGGCGGTGTCGCGGATCTCGCGCTCGCCGGACAGGAACACCAGGATGTCGCCGCGGCCTTCGGCGCTGAGCTCGTCGACGGCGTCAACGATGCCCTGGACCTGGTCCTTCGGCTCGTGCTGCGGGTCGTCCGGGTCGGCGAGGGGCCGGTAGCGCACCTCGACCGGGTAGGTGCGGCCGGACACCTCGAGGATAGGTGCGTCATTGAAATGGTGGCTGAATCGCTGCGGGTCGATGGTCGCCGAGGTGATGATGAGCTTGAGGTCGGGGCGGCGGGGCAGCAGCTGCTTGAGGTAGCCGAGGATGAAGTCAACGTTCAGGCTGCGCTCGTGCGCCTCGTCGATGATCAGGGTGTCGTAGCGCCGCAGCTCCCGGTCGCGCTGCAGCTCGGCCAGCAGGATCCCGTCGGTCATCACCTTGACGAGCGTGCCGTCGCTGGACGTGTCGTTGAACCGGACCTTGTAGCCAACCGGCCCGCCCAGCTCGGTGCCGAGCTCGGCCGCGATCCGTTCCGCGACGGTGCGCGCGGCGATCCGCCGGGGCTGGGTGTGGCCGATCTGGCCGGCGGTGCCGCGGCCGAGCTCCAGGCAAATCTTGGGCAGCTGGGTGGTCTTGCCGGAGCCGGTCTCCCCCGCGACGATCACGACCTGGTGGTCGCGGATGGCCGCGGCGATCTCGTCCTTGCGCTGGCTGACCGGAAGCTCCGGCGGATACGAAATCACCGGAACGGCAGGCAGCCGCTCCCGCAGCTCAGCGAGCGAGGGTGTCAAGGTTGCAGTCTCCACAACGGGCCCAACGGTCACCGACCAGGATGGCCGGGAAGGTCCCGCAAATCTAACGCTTTAACGGCCCGCGTCCTTCCGCGAAGGTCACGCCGGGCCGGCAGGGCGGGCAGGCCAGGGCAGGGCGGGGTAGGGCAGGGCGGGGTAGGGCAGGGCGGGTAGGGCAGGGCGGGGTACGCGTCCGACGGCGCGCCAGCGTAGCTGGCGTAGTGATGGCGCTCCTCGGCGGGACGAAGGCAGACGCATACCGCCGGCCCCGATGCGGCCGGATCGCCACGGCGGGACGGGTCATCTGAATTTCTCCTTCTCTATCGATAGCATGCTCGAAAATGTCGTACTCACCCGGTAGGTTCGGATCAGATGTCAGCCACTCAGCCGCCGCAGGCGGTGAGCCGCGATGACCGCCAGCAAGCCCGATCCGCAGGGCCCGGCCGGGCGTGACCCGGCTGCGGCTTCGGCGCGTCCGGACCTGCCGCGACGGTCGTGCCTACCGGACTGGGCTGGCCGGGGCCGCCCGGACGCGATCCGGCGGCGCCGCCGGCAGGGCCTGGCCGGGACGAGCTAGCCAGGCCGGATCCGGCGCCGCCGTCGGCGGCGCAGATGGCCGAGCAGGAGGCGATCCTGCCGCCGAGATCGCCGCCGGGATCTTCGAGCCGCCGCCCGGGGACGTGTTCGCCGGGCTGCTGGCCGACCCCGATACCGGGCCGCCGGACGGGGCCGGTGGCTGGCTGGCCGAGCTGGCTTCCCCCGCCCGCGACGCGATCCTGGACGCGCGGGCAGCCGCGGCGGTCCCGCAGCCGCAGGCCCCGTTCCCGGCAGGCGTGACCGGGCATGACGGGACCGGGCCCGGCGGCACCGGGGCACCGTTCGCGGACGGGTCGGTGCTGGACCGGCTCGGCCCGGGACCGGTGCTCGCCGCCGCGCTCGACGACACCTGGCGGGCCGGGCTGGACCGGCTGCCGGACGATGAACTGGCCGGCCTGGTGCTGGCCTGGCGGCGGTGTGAATCCCGGGCTGCGGCCGGGCTGCTGGCCGGGACCGCCGAACTGTCCCGGCGCCGGATGGCCAGCGGGGACTGGCGGGTGATCGAGCACACCGATAACGAGCTGGCTCTGCTGCTGACCCTGACCCGCCGGTCAGCTGGCCGCCTGCTGGCCTTCGCCGCCAGCCTGGCCCGGCTGCCCACCGCCGCGGCCGCGCTGGCCACCGGGCGGATCGACCGCGACCGGGCCGACGTGATCGCCTATGAGACCGCGCTGCTGGACGACGCGCTGGCCGCCGCGGCCGAACAGCTGGTGATCCAGGACGCGCCCGGCTGACCACCAGCCAGCTACGGGCCCGGCTGCGCCGCGCGGTGCTGGCCACCGACCCCGCCGCCGCCCGCCGCCGCGCTGAGCAGGCCGCCCGCGACGCGCGGGTGGAACTGCACGACTACGGTCCGGCGGCACCGCCGCGCTGTCCGGCCGCGACCTGCCGGTCCCCGCCGCGCTGGCCGCCGACCAGCGGATCGACGCCGCCGCCAGGGCGCTGAAGGCCGCCGGCGTCCCGGCTACCCTGCCCCAGCTGCCGGCCGCGGTATTCCTCGCCCTGCTCACCGGCCACGACCCGCTCACCTTCCTCCCCCCGCCCGACGACACCAGCGACGACACCCTCCACGGTGATGCGGCAGGCCCAGCCAGCTCCGCCGCCGGCCCCGGCCAGCCCAGCGACCAGCCGGCCGCACCCGCCGCCCAGGACCGCGGCCCCGGCGGGCCCGCGGCGCCCGCAGCCCAGGACGGCACGCCTGCCACACCCGGCGGCCCCGGCACCCAGGCCGGCCAGCACGGCGATCAGCCGCGGCCAGCCCCAGGCCACGACCCCGCGGCGCAGGACTCCGCCCCGCCACCGGCGTGGACGGCGGGACGGCAGGCCTTGCGCGGGTCGGTCCACCTGACGATCCCGCTGGCAGCCTGGCTCGGGCTGACCCGGTCACCGGGCGAGATCACCGGGTTCGGGCCCGCCACCGCCGAGACCTGCCGTGACCTCGCCGGCCAGATCGCGGCGAACCCCGGCTCACGCTGGTGCCTCACGCTGACCGACACCGCCGGCCACGCCGCCGGCCACGGCTGCGCCCGCACACCCCCGCCGCCCGCCACCGACCTAGCCGCCATCACCGCCTTGCTGACCACGCTCAAGACCGGGCCCGTCGAGGCCGGGACCTGCAGCCACACCCGCGAGGTCCCCGGCTACCGGATGCCCGACTCGCTGCATCACATCCTCAAGATCCGGCAGAAGACCTGCTTCAACCCCATCTGCGGCCACCCCGCGATCAGCTCCGACGACGACCACACACTGCCCTACGACCAAGGCGGCCGCCGCTACACCGTCACCCCCGGCGTCTACCCCACCTAGCGCTACGGGTCATTCTGTGCGGTGGAACCGGACGCCGACCCGGCGTGGGTGATAGCCCAAGTACCCGCCGGCGACCAGCCATGAGCATCAGCGCCGCATCGCGACCACCCGTTGACGCGGCTGAGTTGAACCGGTTACCGTTCTCGCCTCGCAATCATCCAGAGGGAATATGAGGGACCTGGCCCGGTGACGGTCCGGCAACCTGCGCTCGCCGCAAGGTGCCAATGCCAGGATCGATGAGGAACACGCATGAACTTTCTGCCCGACGTTCCGGCACTGCATGGCTCCTTGGTCCAGCTGGAACCGCTCGCGATGAGTCATGGCAAGGATTTGGCGGTCTCAGCTGAAGAAGACCGCAGCGCGTATGGCTTCACCCGCGTCCCCCGTGCCTGGGAGATGGAAGAGTACCTCGCCACCCATTTCGAACGGGCAAGCAGCGGCAAGCTGGCACCGTTTACCCGGATCCGCCGGAGCGACGGGCGGGCCGTGGGGGTCACGGCGTACTGGGATCCCCGGTTCTGGCCAGGCCGCCCTGAGCTGTGTGCCATTGAGATCGGCTGGACCTGGCTGGCCGCTTCGGCTCAGCGAACGGGCATCAATACCGAGGCCAAGCTGCTGCT
>CAVOOC010000042.1:0-82298 GCA_963697445.1 uncultured Actinomycetes bacterium | reverse complement strand
TGCCCGCGGGTTGACCCGGCGTCGCGCGCAGTCAGCCGCGGGGGGTCAAGGTTCGTGTGCGGCTGGGGCCACGCGGGTAGCGTGGGTTGGCATGATTTCTCCGTCTGCCGTGGCTGTCTCCGCCGATCTCGCCGATGCCGCCCTCGGATGCACTGCGCTGGCCCGGGCTCGCAAGCTGGCCGAATGGATCGGGTCGGGCAGGGAACTGACCTCTACCGGAGTGCTGCGGCCTGCGGTCGCGACGCAAGCCTGCCGTGCGCTCGGTATTTCCGTCCCGGGGGATCGCCTGCGCAGCGCGCTCGACGTGGACGAGCTCATGCGGGACTGGACGGCGGCGGTGGACGCGGGGTTCGTTGTTACTCATGGCCGCTTCGCCTGCGCAGCGCCTGATCTGACCGCGCCACCGGACCCGGGGCTCGTGCTGAACGTCTGGGTGACAGCGGCAGCCACGCTTTTCGGAGTGCCCGGGGACCCGTGCGCCGGGTGCCTGACCGTTCTGCACGAGCTCTACGGGAGCAGCGGGCCGCTGGGCATGGAGGAGTTGGCCGCCGCGGTGGCCGCAGTGACGGAACCGGAGGCGGCGGCCGACGGGCCGTGCTCCGATTGCGGCGGCATCCATGATCCGGCGGATTTGTTCGGGATCGACGATGTCTTCGGTGACGCGGATCCCGACGAGCAGGACAGCAGGGAGCATGCCGAGGGCACAGTGGCGGGCCTGGTCGCTTTCGGCGCAGCCACCACCGCGGGCGGCACGGTGCGGCTTACGCCGCTGGGCTCCATGCTGACGTCTTCGGTGTTCGCGGGATGCGCTCCGCCGCCAGATGCCGATGCGGGGGCGCTGGTGTCCGCGATCAGCGATCTACCGCCCCCGGTGGCCAGGACCATAGCGGGACCGTGGCTGGATGCGCGGTCCGCGGACGACGCTATTAGGGAGCTACTCGCCTTTGCCGAATCGGCGGCCGGCGAGCAGCGTGTCGCTGCCCTGGCGTTCGGCAGCGAACTCGGCCCCGAGGCGGCGGAGGCGTGGCGGGAATGGGCCAAGCGGCCGGGATTCGGCGCCTACGCCCGGCAGTGGCTAGCCGACCAGGGCGAGCCTGTGGCTGAGGATCCGGCGGACGAGGCGCGGCTGATCGTGGATGCACTCAGCGTCATGCTGGATGCCCTCCCGGACGTGTTGCCGACGTTGCTGCTGACCGCGGTCTTGCAGCAGCAGTTCGGTGGCGAATTGGCTGCGGCGTTGTCGCTGCTGTGAACGGCACGCCCGCCACCGCCGGCCAGATCTACCTCGGTGGCAGCGCTGCCGCGGCCAGCACGGGCAGCCCGCTCACCTTCACCCGCTGACCGAACCATGCCTGTCCGGAGTGTCCGTCGTCGGTGGGTACGCCTCGCACCAGCCTAGTTAGAGTGGACACCAGGAAGGAGATCCGCGTTCCTCGCCTCGTGACGACCCGGGGTGCCTAGCGGGCCAGCCTGCTCGCCTACACAGCAGGCGACGGGCCTGTACCACGGCACGTCGCCATGCTGGCCAGTATCGGCAGTTCCCACCATACCCAGCTGGAACGAGGCAACGCCCGAGGCGTCTGCGACGTGCGTTTAGGCGCGATTGCCGACGTCCAGATACGACGCCGCGTGATCAAATCAACGCTGTAGCTTTATGCGCAGCTGCGTATGACAATGCGTACGCACGCCAGGGCGTCGCTCTGCATGCCATGGGGGGCAGGTCAGTCAGACGCCGGTCCGGTCCAGGCGTCGATGACGTCAAGCAGGGTGCGGGCAGGCTCGGGGGGCACGAAGCCGAGCATTTCTTGCAGCAGCGGGCGGATGACTGGGTGCAGCCGCTGCTCGGCGAAGGTCTCGTAGTCGTCCTTGGACTGCCAGACATCGACGTAGCGCAGGCCGGTGTCGGTGCGCCAGGCCAGGTGAGCGATCAGGCCGTCCTGGGGTTCGGGGCCAATGCCTTCCTTGATGCGGGCGTAGACCTCGGTGTTGATCGGCACGTCGTAGGTGAATGCGTAGGTCACCGCGGGCCTCCTCATATTGGCCCGAACCGTTTTCGGACGAATACTTGTATCATGACCTCCATGCCACCACCTGTCAAGAGGCGCTACGACGCGACCCGCCGCCGCCAGGGCGCCGCCCGCACCCGCGCGGCGATCCTGGACGCTGCCCGGGAGCTGTTCACCCAGCGCGGATACACCGCCACCCCGATGACCGCGATCGCCGAGCGGGCCGGGGTGGCGCTCGACACCGTCTATGCCTCGGTCGGCCGCAAGCCCGCACTGGCCCGGCTGCTGATCGAGACCGCCATTTCCGGCACTGGCCAGGCCATCCCCGCTGAGCAGCGCGACTACGTGCGGGCGATCCAGGCGGCCCCCGACGCCGAAACCAAGATCGCGACCTACGCCGCGGCGATGGCGGTGATCGCCCCTCGCATGGCCATCATGCTTGCCATCATCCAGCAGGCCGCGCCCACAGAACCGGAACTGGCCGCGCTGTGGGATCAGATTGCCGAACGCCGCGCCGCGAACATGCACCGCTTCGTCGCCGACCTCGCCACCGTCACCCCGCTGCGCCTCGATCCCGGCGAGGCGGCCGACATCATCTGGGCCACCAACGCCCCTGAGCTCTACCAGCTGCTGGTCCGCCAGCGCGGCTGGAGCCCCCAGCGATACGAGCGCTTCCTCGCCGACACCTGGCGCCGCCTGCTCCTGCCCAGCTAGGACCAGCACCTCCCCAGCGCTACGATGCCACCCTCCCTTCACATAAAAGGGCTCTGGCGCGGATTCCGTGATTGGTGTTACCCGGGGTGAAGGATGACGCGTTTGCGGAGCAGGGCGAAGCTGGCGCGTCCGTACATCTGGCGTTTGATCATCTTGATTCTGGTGACGTTGCCTTCGACGGCGGCGGAGCTGTAGGGCAGGGTGAGCCCGGCGGTGACGGCCTGCTGGTCTCGGCGGATGCCGTTGGCGAAGGAGTGCAGTTCGGGCTGGTCATCGGTCTCGACGGCGGTGAGCCAGCCTTCCAGCTCTTGCTGGCCGCGGCGGCGGGTCATCATCTCGGCGAAGCTGCGCACGTGTTCGGCCAGGGTGTTCAGGTGCGGGCAGCGGTCTTGGATGCCGGCGAGCTGGGCTTGCTCGTCAGCGGTGAGGGTGGCCGGGCGGCTGAGCAGCCAGCGAGTGATCTGGCGGGTTTTCGGGACCGCCGGGGCGGGGGGCGGCGCGGCGGTCATCGCGCGGAATGGCCGCACGTAACGCTCGACGGCCTGCACGCTGCCGTCCCAGCCCCGGGCTCGCAGCTCGGCGTGCAGGGCCGTTGCGGTGGTGATCCCCTCGTTCCACCGCTGGCGCAGGTAGGGCTTGTGCCGGTCGAGCTTGCTTTCCCGGCTGGTGGCCTTGACGAGCAGCTCGTCGGGGCTGGCGGCGGCCGCGAACCGGTGCACAGTGCCGCGGCTGAGGGACAAGATCTGGGCGGCCGCCCGCTCGGAGTGCCCGGCGGCGAGCAGGCCGTGGACGGCGGCGTGGCGGTCACGGGTGCGGGCCACCAGCCGCCGTTCCCGGCCGCAAACATCACGCAGCCCCTCGGGCTCGGCCGGCGGCGTGCCGGGCCCGGGGCTGGCCGGCCCGCCGCTGCCGTCGGCGGGCGCACCGGCCGGGCGGGTCAGGCAGCCGCGGTGCGCTGCGACGGCTTTCTCGACGTACTCGCCCAGGTTGTGCCACAGGTGCCAGCGATCAGCGACCTGGATCGCGTCCGGTGCGCCGTCCCGGGCGCCCTCGGCGTAGCCGCCCGCACGGTCCCGGCAGATCACCCGCGCGCCCGGGTGGGCGGCCAGCCACGCCTCCAGCGTGCCGGCCTCCCGGTCGGCCAGCAGCTCGATCGCTTTCCCGGTGGCCACATCGACCAGCACGGTGCCGTAGACCCGCCCTTTCCTGAGGGCGAAATCATCCACGCCGGTCACCTCCGGCGCGGCGCTGATGCACGGCTCGGGCAAGCCGGCGACCAGGCCCAGCAGCGTGGTCCGGTGCACCGCGACACCCAGCGCGCCCGCCAGCCGAGCCCCGGCCCGGCCCGCCAGCGCCAGCCCGATCTGCCCCAGTAACCCCAGCAGCGGCAGGCTGCGGCGCTTATACCGGGCCGACAGTCCCTCCACCTGCTCGGCGAACGTGACCGCCGGGCAGGCCGGATTGCGGCACAAGAACCGCCGCACCGCCAGGCAGATCAGCACCGGGCGCCCGCCAGCCGGGCCGTCTGCCAGCCTGCGCCCATAGCCGCTGTGCACCTGCGACGACCAGGTACCGCACCCCGGGCACACCGCGCCCGCCGCGCCGGACCGCGCCTCAATCACCACGCCCGAATCCGGGCAGCTGACCCGCTCCACCACCAGGCCGCCCAGATGAGGGGCAAACCGTTCACAAAGCTCACCGGCGTCGCACCCGGCAACGACAGCATCGGTAGCCGCCCGCAGCGCAGCCGTGGCAAACTGAGACACCAGCGAGGCTCCTCAGACGTGAGTGATCTTGGCCGATCCCCACGTCCTACCGGAGCCTCGTTCCGCGCCAGCGGCAACACGCCGCCAGCAGCCAAATCGAGATCTTCGCCACGTCAGCAGGCAAACCGCCCGGCAAGCAGGCCACGCGACCCACCGTCGCAGCCCCGCCGCCACGACCCGTCGGCCGCACCGTCAGTGACCGATCACGGAATCCGCGCCAGAGCCCATAAAAGGAGCCAAACGTCCAGGGCGCGTCAAGGATCAACTGAAGCCGATCCGTCAAGGCTCAAGTGAAGCTAGGCAAGATGGACACTGTCTGATGGACGATGTCTTCCGTAGATGTTGCCCGTAGATGGGCTGTGCACATGTTCGTGGTGTTGGGTTTCATGGCCGCGGTCGTAGTCGGCTGCGCTGACTGGCCGGAGCAATCTGGGGAATCGAGCGTGTGCCACGTGTGCAGCGTCGGCCGAGAAGAATGGCCAGGACAGCTTGCGCGTCCTCGCGGCATCTTCGAGAACCGAAGGTTCCCGTCATGGCAAGCACGATGATCAGGAGCAGCAGGGAACCGGTGAGGCTGGCTACCAGGACCACTCCCCCATGCGCCCAGAGATGGCGATTGCCGCGGTCGCTGTGGACAGGCCACCAGGTCCGATCGTGATGTGCCCGGGACCCAATGGTTGCTCAGCTGTCCCGGTGCAGACGAAAACGAGTGCTGAGGGTCACCTGTCAACGCCTAGCCAGTTCGCGGGCGATGCGAGCACGTGACCCGGGTACGAGGGCTGGGTCAATACGGCCAGCGCGAACGAGACCCCAGGCAGCTCTGCGGAACTGGTAGAGACGGCCCTCGACGGCGCGGCTTGAACACCCCAACTGTTCGGCTACCTCGGCGGCGGTCATGCCGAGGTCTTCAGCAACGACCAGATAACCTCAGCTAGATTAAAATCAAGCGCGTAAGCAAACATACAGTAGATGCACAACCATTCCTTGTTCACCGCAGCGAAACCAACCAGTTCCAGCGCGAGATAGATGTTGAGGTTGTCCCAGCACCACACCAGAAGCGCGGCCAGCTACCGGTGCGTGGCGATGATCAGATCCCGGTAGTCGCTCCAGCTGAACCCCTTGACCTCGCCCTTGCGGCGGCGGTAGACGCGCAGCTGATGAAACAGGTGCGGCCGGTCCCCGCGCCGGTAGCACGCCACCCCCGCGATGCTGACCCGCCCGCCGCCGGCGCCGCGCACCCGCACCACCGGCCGCGCGCCGCGCCGCGCCCAGGTGCGTCCCTTCCGCGGCCTCAGCCCCTGGCCTGCCTCGTCCTCGAAGCAGATGAAGGCGCCCAGGTCGCGCGCCGCGCTTTTATATCCGCCACACCTCCGCCTTCCACACCGCGACCGCCGCCTCGTCGCGTTCCATCTCCTGGCGTACCCCGACCTCGCAGGACCAGCCTTCCCCGCA
Organism: uncultured Actinomycetes bacterium; assembly: GCA_963697445.1. Taxonomy (GTDB): domain Bacteria; phylum Actinomycetota; class Actinomycetes; order Streptosporangiales; family Streptosporangiaceae; genus PALSA-505. The sequence goes on along the minus strand of CAVOOC010000042.1, from coordinate 76,360 downwards.
TCCGCTTCCACGCCCCTTCGACCTTGTAGCCCACGTCGAACAGCTTGCCGATCAGCGTCTTGATCCTCCCAGCTCCAGCGCTCGTCCCTTCGAACCCTTGTGCCAGCCCGCCCGCAGCTCAGCCTCCACCCCTCCCACTGCTGCAGCTACGCCTCTCCCTCACACCTCCCCTTATACCTCATCTCCCCGTCCCCCTCCCCCACCCTATACCAGCCCTCACCACCCTTCTTACCCTCATCGCGCATCTGCTATCACTCCCCCGCAACCCCCGCTACCTCCACCACACCACTCCCCCCTCCCCGCTGTACCCGCCCCGTTGCGCATACCGCATGCTCCCGTAAACGCCCGCAAGCAGCTGCCTCACGCCTCGATCTCTACAGTTCACTTTAGCCAGTTCGCGGGCGATGCGAGCACGTGACCCGGGTACGAGGGCTGGGTCAATACGGCCAGCGCGAACGAGACCCCAGGCAGCTCTGCGGAACTGGTAGAGACGGCCCTCGACGGCGCGGCTTGAACACCCCAACTGTTCGGCTACCTCGGCGGCGGTCATGCCGAGGTGGCGTCCGGAATCCGGTGTAAATCGGCGGGCGTGGTTCCCAGCTTCATGATCAGGTTAGGCGACGGTGCTGACAGTTTCGCAGCCGTCGGCCGGCTGGCTGGTGGTGACGGTGCGTGGCCGGAGCTGGCGGGGTGGGTCGAGCAGCGAGCGGCGCAGGTCCTGCAGCAGCCGGAGGCCGTCTGAGGTCATGTTCACGCCCCGCCAGCCACGGGAGGCCCGGTCCAGGACGGCCCAGACCAGGGTGAGGCAGCTGGTCTCGCCGGGAAGCCGGCCGATGACCTTGGTCCGGCGGCGGGTCTCGCCGAAGGTGCGCTCGATGAAGTTGGAGTGCCGGACGCGCTGGTGGTGTTCGGCGGGGAACCGCAGGTAGGCGGTCAGGCCCTCGCGGTCGGTGGTCAGGCACTTCATCGCTGAGGGGTAGGTGGCACAGTACCGGGCGGCCGTCGCGCTGATCCGTGCGTCGATGAGCTCCACCAGGGCCGGGCCAGGCTGGGCCGTCAGCTCCTCGGTGTCGAAGATCTTCCAGTAGGCGTCCTTGACCTCGGCCTGCATCCCGGCCGGCACCTTGGCCAGCACGTTTCTCGCTCGGTGGATCAGGCATCTTTGACGTAGCGCTTTCGGGTAGGCCTGCTCGATCGCGGCGATCAGCCCGGGTGCCCCGTCAGAGATGACCAGCAGCGGGGAGGCCAGGCCGCGGTCCTTGAGGTCGGTGAGGAAGGCGTGCCAGGCGTCGGCGGACTCACCGGTGCCCGGGGCCAGGCCGATGAAGGCGGGCTTGCCGCTGGTGGTGATGCCCCAGGCGGCGAGCACCGGCTCGGCCGGCGAGCCGGGATGCATCCGGAAGAACGAGGCGTCCAGGAACAGGTAGCCGGGCGTGACGTCGTCCAGGCGGCGCCGGGCCCACGCCTCGTACTCATCCTTGATCTGCTGGCAGATCGCCGACACGGTGGACTTGGAGATCGCGGCCTGGTCACCGAGGGCATCAGCCAGGGTGGCCTCGATGTCGCGGACCGACAGGCCGCGGACGAACGAGGCGATGACCAGGGACTCCAGCGCGTTCGTCTTGGTCACATGGCTGCCGAACAGGCGGGAGGCGAACGCTTCGGTCGTGCCGCGCAGCTTCGGCCGGGCCAGGGCCACCGGCCCGGCGGTCGTCTTGACGCTCGCTTCCCGGTAGCCGTTACGGGAACCGGGCCTGGCGTCCTGGCAGGCCGCAGACCGCTGGTAGCGGTCGCGGCCGAGGAACTCGGTGACCTCGGCCTCCAGGGCGGCCTGCATTAGCCTCGGGCTTTCGCCAGTGACCGGCCGGTCTTGATCGTTTGCATATAAAAAGCGCCTTTGGCCTGGGAGGATAGGGCTTGTCTAGGGTCCTGTCCGCACCAAGCCGAAGGCACTTATCCCGTGCAGAATACCGCGCGCCTCCGCAAGATCACCGTGTCCGCCGACGGGACGGGGCTGGTGTCCCAGGCCGGGACGCTGCTGCTGGCCGAAACGGCCCGGGTGACGGGCCTGGGCCGGGGCTTGTCGGCGGGGCTGGGGCGGTGGCGGGCGCCGCGAGCGGTGCATGATCCGGGGAAGATCTTGTCAGACCTGGCCATGACGCTGGCTCTGGGCGGGGACTGCCTGGCTGATGTCGCGGTGCTGCGCGCCGAGCCGGAGCTCGCTGGGCCGGTGGCGTCCGATCCGGTGATCTCCCGGCTGGTCAGCGCCCTGGCGGCGGAGGGGCCGCGGGCGCTGCGGGCGATCCGCCGGGCCCGGGCGGCGGCCCGGGAGCGAGCCTGGGCGCTGGCTGGCGACGCCGCGCCGGGCGCGGACGGGTCACTGATCCCGGTGGACCTCGACGCCACGATCGTGCTCGCGCACTCAGAGAAGGAGAAAGCTGCTCCGACCTGGAAGAAGACCTATGGGTTCCATCCCCTGGCCGCGTTCGCTGATCACGGTGCCGGGGCGGGCGGGGAGGCCTTGGCCATCGTGCTGCGCGCCGGCAACGCGGGGTCCAACACCGCCAGCGAGCACATCGAGGTGACCCGGCTGGCGCTCGCGCAGCTGCCCCGGAAGCTGCGGCGCCGGGTGCTGATCCGCACCGATTCCGGCGGCGGCACCCACGACTTCCTGGCCTGGCTTTCGAGCCCGGGCCACCGGCTGCACTACTCGATCGGCATGACCATCACCGAAGACATGCAAGACGCCATCCTGGCCCTGCCGGACCGGGTCTGGAGCCGGCGTATGACGCCGGCGGGCAGGCGCGGCCGGGCGCCTGGGTGGCGGAGCTGACCGGCCTGCTGGATCTGGCCGGGTGGCCAGAAGGGATGCGGGTGATTGTCCGCAGGGAACGCCCCCACCCCGGCGCCCAGCTGCGCTTCACCGACATCAACGGCCACCGGTTCACCTGCTTCGCCACCGACGCCCGGCGCGGGCAGCTCGCGGACCTGGAACTGCGCCACCGCCGTCGCGCCCGCTGTGAGGACCGGATCCGGTGCGCGAAGGACACCGGGCTGCGTAACCTGCCGCTGCACGGCTTCGCACAGAACCAGATCTGGTGCGAGCTGGTGGCCATGGCCAGCGAACTGCTGGCCTGGATGCAGATGCTCGCGCTGGAGGGCCCCGCCCGCGGCTGGGAACCCAAACGGCTGCGGCTGCGGCTGTTCGGCGCCGCCGGGCGCCTGGTCCGCGGCGGCCGCCGCCTGCGGCTGCGCCTCGCCGCCACCTGGCCCTGGGCCGACCAGCTCACCGCCGCGATCACCCGCCTGCAGGCCTACACCCCCGGCTGACCAGCACCAATCGCCTCTACGACCAGAAAGGACAAACCCCAGGGCCGGTGGAACCCCGCCCACCCGGCGCGACAGCCGGGAAGCAAGGCACGGCTACAGACCGAAAAAGGCCACCCGCCGCAGCCCTCTGCCAGACGGATCAAGATCGCGAAACATCGAGGTTAGCAGTTGCGCGCCGAGCCGGGCGACCTCCTCCAAGATCTCTGGAAGCGCCTTGTCCTGAGCGAACAGCTCATCGATGTGGTGGCGGATACGGTCAGTAGGGGATACTCGATGTGACACGGGCGTGGGTCCTTCCCTTCGATGACTTGGCGGTCTTGAAGGGAACCTACGCCCGTCTTCTATTTACACCGGATCTTGGACGCGACCTCATGCCGTTCTGCAGACCGATGCAGATTGCTTCTAATTAGCAGGTGCCCTTACAGAGCACTAGGTTCTCGACGCTGTCCGCGGCAGAACCCGATGTTACCTGTGCAGCTTCACGCCGCATTTGGTTATTGGCACACGCGCCCGTGAAACCTTCTGCTCACGCGCTTAGCCTCGATCATTCGCCGGTGTGACGCCTCCGCCTGACGGCCCGGCCCCGGTGAGTTTTGATCTTGAGTTTTCTTTGCCTGGCGTGGTGCGTCGCCCGGCTGTCGGGCCGGGTGGGCGCCGGTTCCAGGCGCCTGGCGGTTCCTTTCTGGGTTGCAGGGTCTGGGCGGGCGGGTCATGGCGGCGGCAGGGCCAGGATGCGGGTGAACGCGTCGGCGATCTGTTGTGCCCAGGGCCAGGGTGCGGGGATTTTCAGGTGCCGGCGGCGTTGTCCTTTGGCGATCCGCCCGGCGGTGTGCAGGATCTTGTAGCGCAGGGTCTTCGGCTCGGCTTTGGCCAGGTCGCCGTCGAGGGCGAGGAGCCGCAGCCAGGCCAGCAGGTCACAGGCGATGGAGGCGGCCTGGCACCAGGCGGTGTTGACCTGGTAGTCGCGGGAGGGCAGGTGTCCCAGGCCGGTGCTTTTCGCGCAGCGGATGTTGTCCTCGACCCTTGCCTGGGTGCGGTGGCGGGCCTCGAGGAACTGGATCGGCCCGCGGGGGGTATTGGTCACGGTGACCTGGTAGCGCTTGCCGTCGTGCTGCTCGAACAGGGTCAGCTGCGCGCCGGGGTGCGGGTTCTCCCGGCGGATCAGGATCCGCATGTCCGGCGGCCAGCCGGCCAGCCGGTCACCGCCGGCGCTGTGCCGCAGCAGCCCGGTCAGCTCAGCGACCTGCGCGCCGGGCCGCACGGTGCCGTCTGCGTCCAGCGCCGCCGGCCACGCCGATTCCGGCAGCCGCGGCAGGACAGCGCGGATCCGCTCGTCGAAATCGAACCCGGCCGAGTAATGCGCCTGGTAGCCGGGACGGGCATTGAGCTTGCTGATGTGCTCCACCAGGGCATGGGTGGACCCGGCCCCGTCGCAGGTGAACAGCATCGTGCGGCGGTGGCGGGCGGGAATCTGCGCGATCGCGGCGTCCACGGCGCCGGTGTGGTCAGCTGCGGTGTTGCTGCCGGCGTTGCCGGGCCGGAGCATCACCGCCAGCGACTCACCGGTGTTATCGCACCAGGCCGTCAGGGGGTGATGGCCGTAGGTGCCCTTGAACGTGCCTTTCGCCTGCTGCTTGTCGCTGTGCGCGACGACGATCGTGGCGTCCAGGCGGACCACGATCACCTCGCCCAGATCCCGCCCGGCGGCCCTGGCCGGCGGGATCGCGCCGTGCCGGGCGGTGACCAGGCCCCACACGTGACGCCGGACCTTCGCCCTGGCCTTGCTGATCCGGGCCAGCGTCACGCCGTCGCACTGCGACAGCGTCCGCCACGCGGTCGTGTCCGAGGCGACCGGGCCGAATAGCTCGCCCTGGTGGCGCAGCGTGTCGATCTCGCCGATCGTCGTCCCGCCATCGGCGATCGCCACCGCCAGATCGGTCAGGACCCTGCCCCGGTCATGCAGCGGGGTGAACCCGCGGCGGGCTAGCGCGCTCCCCAGCGCACCGGTCAGCCCGGCCCGGTCGGCCAGCAGCCGGGTCACCGCCGACCCGGCATGCGACACGACTCCGTGTCCGCCGACTTCAACGTCCAGCCCCTTCGACCACGCCATAGAATCCACTTGAAAGGTGCCTCTCAGTCTGGGATAACGGGAACCTCGACAGTCCAATTATCGCAGATAAGAGGCACTTTTCGTTTCTACCGGCGAGTCGTTTCGCTAACAAACGAGACCGCCGCGAATAGCCAAGGCTAGCTCTTTCCGCTCTGCCCTGGTCAGCCTGGCCACGACAAGCTCGTAGGAGTGGTCGATCAAATCGAACAGCTCATCCTCGGGCACTGAGCCGTCGAGCGTGACCGTGTTCCAGTGCCGCTTGTTGAGGTGGTACCCCGCTACGATCGCGGGATACTGCCCGCGCAGCCCGACCGCGATATCCGGGTCGCACTTGAGGCTGACGCTGCCGGGCGGCTGGCCCAGGGATACCAGCGCAAACATCTTGCCGCCGACTTTGAACACCGCTGCGTCATCGCCGAACGGGTAGTCCTCTGCCGCACCCGGCTTGGCGCCGCAGCTGGCGATCACCCGGTCTCTGCATGATCGGCTCATCGCCAGAGCCCCTTCCGTCCATGAGCGCGCTCGTGTCGTACTGCTATCTTCGGTGCAGGCTCTGACAGGCTGCCGGGACCCTCAGTCACCAGGAGCCCGGCTGCATGGTACCGAGCATCACGAATCGCGGCAGGACCGGACGTTTCCGTGGCCAGGTGATCATGAATATTCATGCGATCCCGCTCGGTCTGGCAGGCTTGGACGATCAAGCTGGAACAGCCCCCTCTGCGCGCGAATAGCCGCCGCTCTGCGCAGCGACCCCGTGCACCACGCCGCTGTGGGCGATGCATGCAGATTAAGTTGATCGCGCAGCGGTGGTGATTCGCGGTCATGCCTGTGACAGTGCGAACGAAACCCTGCGATCAGGCGACCGATAGCAGGCAAATAGTACGGCAAGCATGCATGATTCACCGTCAGCCTGGGGCTTCGGGAACGCGCGGAGCTGGGTACGGACCCTAAGCCGAAAAACATCAAATCGCGGATAGAGTTGAACGCGATCTGGAAGGACTGCGCGTAACGGACACTTCTTCCAGGCTGGCGAACCTGCCAAGCTGATCTCTCGCCGCCGCCACTGATGCTCCCTCCTGTGGTGTCAGCTCCAGGTGATGCCAGCACGCCGATTGGCACATGATTGACGTCGATCAGGCCACCGTCGTCATAGTCGCGGGGGCAGATCAGGACGGCCGGTACCCAGTTCCCGGGCAAGAACGGGGTTTACCAGCGCGAGATTGCGCGCTTCCTGTCGTCGCTGGATCCGGCCACGAGCGGTCTCCAGCGCCTGCGCATTAGGGTGATAGCGGGGAAGTCACCAAGGCAGCAGGGGATCGGCTGCAGGACCGAACGCAACATAACCGTGCACCGTGGCGCAGCCGATCAGCAGTAAGATCACTCCCCCCGAGGCAGCCGACACCGCGCCCGCGGTGCCTCCGACCGACACGAGGGCGACAACTCCCGCGACAACCGCGACGTAAGCCGCAGATGTCCTCCAGTCTCTTGCTCTGCGACGATCGAAAGCCACACGCAAGAACGGCACAAACGCAAGAAAACCCAGGGGCCAGACCGGAACTGATGCCCAGGCGAGTCGCCGCGCACGGGGCCCTGTCTTCGGCCGCCCTGTCTGCCGGGAGGCGGGCGCGTACGAGCTGGGCACCGTCATAGAACTTCCTCCAGGCTGCCGCAGGCGATCGGTCCGCTAGCCTTGGCTATTCGCGGCGGTCTCGTTTGTTAGCGAAACGACTCGCCGGTAGAAACGAAAAGTGCCTCTTATCTGCGATAATTGGACTGTCGAGGTTCCCGTTATCCCAGACTGAGAGGCACCTTTCAAGTGGATTCTATGGCGTGGCCGAAGGGGCTGGACGTTGAAGTCGGCGGACACGGAGTCGTGTCGCATGCCGGGTCGGCGGTGACCCGGCTGCTGGCCGACCGGGCCGGGCTGACCGGTGCGCTGGGGAGCGCGCTAGCCCGCCGCGGGTTCACCCCGCTGCATGACCGGGGCAGGGTCCTGACCGATCTGGCGGTGGCGATCGCCGATGGCGGGACGACGATCGGCGAGATCGACACGCTGCGCCACCAGGGCGAGCTATTCGGCCCGGTCGCCTCGGACACGACCGCGTGGCGGACGCTGTCGCAGTGCGACGGCGTGACGCTGGCCCGGATCAGCAAGGCCAGGGCGAAGGTCCGGCGTCACGTGTGGGGCCTGGTCACCGCCCGGCACGGCGCGATCCCGCCGGCCAGGGCCGCCGGGCGGGATCTGGGCGAGGTGATCGTGGTCCGCCTGGACGCCACGATCGTCGTCGCGCACAGCGACAAGCAGCAGGCGAAAGGCACGTTCAAGGGCACCTACGGCCATCACCCCCTGACGGCCTGGTGCGATAACACCGGTGAGTCGCTGGCGGTGATGCTCCGGCCCGGCAACGCCGGCAGCAACACCGCAGCTGACCACACCGGGGCCGTGGACGCCGCGATCGCGCAGATTCCCGCCCGCCACCGCCGCACGATGCTGTTCACCTGCGACGGGGCCGGGTCCACCCATGCCCTGGTGGAGCACATCAGCAAGCTCAATGCCCGTCCCGGCTACCAGGCGCATTACTCGGCCGGGTTCGATTTCGACGAGCGGATCCGCGCTGTCCTGCCGCGGCTGCCGGAATCGGCGTGGCCGGCGGCGCTGGACGCAGACGGCACCGTGCGGCCCGGCGCGCAGGTCGCTGAGCTGACCGGGCTGCTGCGGCACAGCGCCGGCGGTGACCGGCTGGCCGGCTGGCCGCCGGACATGCGGATCCTGATCCGCCGGGAGAACCCGCACCCCGGCGCGCAGCTGACCCTGTTCGAGCAGCACGACGGCAAGCGCTACCAGGTCACCGTGACCAATACCCCCCGCGGGCCGATCCAGTTCCTCGAGGCCCGCCACCGCACCCAGGCAAGGGTCGAAGACAACATCCGCTGCGCGAAAAGCACCGGCCTGGGACACCTGCCCTCCCGCGACTACAAGGTCAACACCGCCTGGTGCCAGGCCGCCTCCATCGCCTGTGACCTGCTGGCCTGGCTGCGGCTCCTCGCCCTCGACGGCGACCTGGCCAAAGCCGAGCCGAAGACCCTGCGCTACAAGATCCTGCACACCGCCGGGCGGATCGCCAAAGGACAACGCCGCCGGCACCTGAAAATCCCCGCACCCTGGCCCTGGGCACAACAGATCGCCGACGCGTTCACCCGCATCCTGGCCCTGCCGCCGCCATGACCCGCCCGCCCAGACCCTGCAACCCAGAAAGGAACCGCCAGGCCGGCCCTGGAACCGGCGCCCACCCGGCCCGACAGCCGGGCGACGCACCACGCCAGGCAAAGAAAACTCAAGATCAAAACTCACCGGGGCCGGGCCGTCAGGCGGAGGCGTCACACCGGCGAATGATCGAGGCTAGTGGATCACGGATACCGATCATCACGACCGAGATCAGTCGGCACTATCTGCGGCTGCTCTGCGTACTGCTGAAGCTTTTGCTCCCACCGTTCCTCATGATGCCGAAGTTGGGTGTCATGCCGGTCGCCCATCTCCTTTTCGATCGCCTGCACCACACCGCTGAATTCTTTCAGGTGTTTCTTTCCCTCCGGCGAGTCACCATATATCTCAGCCAGCAGGTTTATCTGGTCGGCCTTCTGGGCTTTCCATGCATTTCTCTCACCTCCCTGCACCTTCTGCAGCGCGGCGAGCTCGCTTTTCATGGCCTCCATTAGCTCCAGGTTCGCCTCCGGGGACTGACGCGGCCCGTCTTTTATCTCGGCCACCGTCTCGGCCAACGCCTCAGCGCCCTCTAGAACCTCGTCTAGCGCTTCTTTCGGCGTCTCCTCCTTGCCTTGAGGCGGTGGAACGTCGCCCCGGCCTTCCGGTGACCGGCTCGCCACTTCCGTCGAATGTGTCAGCTCCTCGGCCTCCAGAATCTGGCCTAGCTTCTGAACGTCCTGCAAGGCCTGCAATACGGAGGCCGGTTCCAAGTGGTTCTGGACAATCCCCTGCGACGGCTGGTCAAAGGCCCCCGCCAGCTCTTGCGTTCTAACATCGATGATTCCGATCTGCACGATAAGAGCGGCCCCAAAAATTAGTTTGTCCAAGGAGAATATTCCCTCGTTGTTCATCGAACCGCCGCCTCAAGCAGGACGACTTCATTTCGAACAAGGACCGGAAGACTCGTAATTAGCGTCTCGATGCACGGCCGCCCGGGCCGGGGCTGTGATGCGTCCAGCTTGCCGCACATGACCGAGACCGGGCTGACGCCGTCTGAGCGGAGCAGGATCTCGAAGACGTACGCATCGACCTGCAGCTGGGTCTTGTTGCGGCCAAGCACGACGAAGACCGGGCTGATGTCAGTGCCGTTGCCCAGGCATTCGCCGAGCAGGCGGAGGGCGAGCCGTCCCATCAGGTGTTGAATGTCAGGCCCGTCCTCGATGAGAAGCTCGGCTTCTCGCAACCGGTTCATCCGGTCAGCAACGTCGCTGATTCCCTCAGCAGTTCCCCAGGTGATCAGTTCCTCGGCCTGAGGTGCCGCGGCGGCGGCGCGCCATAGTCGGTAGTGAGGGAAGTCGAGGCACATCAGCTTGTCCCCGAGCCGGACAATCGCGGACCCGGAGGGTACCTCATCGAAGCCCGAATTGATTCCTCCTGGCGTCCCGACTGGAAGTAGCCAGCCCATCCGCAGTCTCCTTCGATAATCCGGCTATCGCTTCGCGTGTTTCACGGCCGTGCCCTGCAGTGGCTGGCTCGGAAGTCACGTGAGGCTTCCTGTCAGCTACTCCGCACTCATGCGGCTCGCGAGCTCGGCGCTGCGGAACGCGAAGTCCTTGTTCACGCGTGCCGGCTTGGCTCCGCTGGCGATCACTATCTGCAGGTCGCGATAGGTAGGTCCGCCGAGTTCGGCCGCTTCCACCAGGCGCCTTCGTGAGTTGTCGTTCACCGATTCGATGTAGCCGAGTTCTTCAGATAGCCGTTCGGCGAGGCCGTCGGCGCCGCTTGGATTCATGTAGATGCGGACGGCGCACGAGCCGAGCATGCCGTCAGCGTTTTCGTAGGCGGTCTTCAACTGGCCGACGCTTTGCGCGAACATCCACAGGCGCAGGCCGTACTTGCGGCCGATGTTCAGGGCCTCGTCGACCGGCGGCATGTTCCGCAGGCGCGGCAGCTCGTCGAGCATGAACAAGATCGGCGGTGCCCCGCGCGGTGGCACCGCGCCGCCCGTGAGCATCCGTATGTGCTGCCCGATGAACACTCGCAATAGCGACAGGTAGGCCTCGACCTCGTTCGGCCTGATGTAAATGTAGATGCTGGGGTTGCTGCCTGCTCGCAGGTCGTACGGGTTCCAGTCGGATGTTGAGGTTGCCCGCGCCACCCGCTCCCCGCTCCACGCGCCCAGGCTGGAGCGAGCGGTCTGAAGGACGCTGCTGAGCGTCTTCTCGTTCATTCCTGACAGGGCGGTGGCATGCTGGGTCATGACATGCACATCTACCGCCATGCGCAGGCCGAGAATCATGCGATCCCAGGGCTCGCCGCCGAAGAGGATATCCAGCACAGCATGCATCGGGCGCTGGTCCGGGGCGTTGGAGTAGCAGACGTACGCGATCGCGGCGGTCAGTACCGTTCGCGCCTCGTTCTCCCAGAATGGATCAGCTGAAAGCGACGGCACGATCATCATCTCGGCTAGCAGCCGGGAGTCTTCCCAGAGGAAGTCCCGTTCCCTGCGGACGAATGTCAGCGGGTTGTATTTGTGGCTCGCCTCTGGCTCAAGGGGGCTGAACTTATAGACCGGGCCGACGTTCTTCTCACGCCACGAAGCTGTGTGCTCGTAGATGTCGCCGGAAATGTCAAGGACAACAGCTGGCCCGGTCCAGGTGAGCAGATTGGGAAAGACATTGCACTGAGTCTTACCCGAACCCGGCGGAGCGATCGTAACTATCGACCCGTCACCAGAGTAAGTCAATGGTGTCCCGTCCGAGAACGAGCCAATGTGCAGTTCGTGATCACCTTTCCTTGCAAACGGCGAGGCTGGCACCTGCGATGGCTTCAGCCAGGTGCCATCGCCGGTGGGAGTCAGTTGATCAGCGAATTCCTGCAGCGTCGTGCGGAAATCTGGAGGAAGGTCGTCACGGCTGAGGAACCATGTCACACGCTGCTGCATGGAGCCGACGGTCTGATCGACGCTCAGATTCAAACGCCGGATGGCCGCAGGCACCGGAGATGCCTGTTCGCCCTGATCTAGGCCGTCATACTGGGTGTGACCGGCGCTCGTGCCCTTGCCATCACCCCAAAGAAGCGCGGTTCTCCACCGCCGATAGGTTTCGTCGTTGCCTTCATACGCACTATTGAGAAACTCAGCAAGCCTGAGATAGGTGCGTTCCCGAAAGTCCATGCTGGACACGCTTCGGCTCACAGTGAAGAATACATATCCAGGTACCTTCACGGTTGAGGTGAGTGGTCCGATCCTTGCCTTCACCTGGCGGATCGTGGAGATGTCTGCGTAGCACGTTGACCAGATCGTCGCGGTACGCTGCTCGAACAGCGCATCGATAGCCTTAATGCGCTGCGTGTGATTCGGGCCGAGCGAACCCAGCCATTTCTGCGTGGCATCGAGATCTGCGCGCCGCATCTGCTTCGCGGAGAGAAATCTGTTCCCCACTGAGGGTCACCACCTAATCTTGGGCCGCCGCGGCGCTGCCGCTCCGCGCGATTCGAGTTGCAGCGTGGGAACGCGCGCTTGTACACAGTGTGTGAAAGCGCTGCTGCGCTGGGTTGCTAACAGTCCGCACGCCAACCGGGCCGCTTGCCCGTACGGCCATGGCAGGCGGGTGGCTGCTACCCCGTGCCGCCGCCGACTCACGCCCCGCAGGCGCAGAGCCGGGTAGCCCATCAGCAGCGCTACCGGGATGATCTTGCCAATAGCCATGTCTCCCCCGGACGGCTCCGGGATGTCGTGCGCACTGGACGGACATTCACCGGAGCGTCCACGCAAATCTATGCCCGCAACAGGCAATTAGCAATAGATTTCCGAAATCGCTCATAAAGAGCAGAGATGAGGACTAAAACTCGCCTGGCTGGCAGCCCGAATTTGGTATCAAACCACGCCGTCCCCGGCCCGTTGCCCGCAGCGGCCGCAGGATCGAGACGGTGTGCCTGGTCGGCATCGAGGGCACCGGCAGCTACGGTGCCGGCCTGCCCCGGCACGCCGCGGCGGCCGGCATCCGGGTCGTCGAGGTGGACCGCTCGGACCGCCAGGACCGCCGGCGGCAGGGCAAGTCGGACCCCCTTGATGCGGTCAGCGCCGCCCGGGCCGCCCAGTCCGGCCGGGCTCGCGGCGCGCCCAAGGGGCGGGACGGCACCGTCGAGGCGGCCGGGCGCTGATGGTAGCGCAGCGCAGCGCCCGCGCCGACCGGATCCAGACGATCAACTAGGCCAGGTCCCTGATCGTGACCGGGCCCGATGACCTGCGGGCCCGCTTCGCCGGGCGCACCTCTGCTGCCCTGGTCGCCGAGTTGGCGTCGCTGCCTCCCCGGCCCGGCAGTACCGTCGGCTACGCCACCCGGATCGCGCTGCGCGAGCTGGGCCGGCGCGCGGAGTTTCTTGATACCCAGCTCGGCCGCCTCGATGAGCTCATCGTCCCGCTGGTGACCGCGCATGCCCCCGGCCTGCTCGCCCTCTACGGGGTCGGCCCGCACACCGCGGCGCTGCTGCTCATCGCGGCCGGGGACCACCCCGAGCGGCTGCGCAGCGAGGCGGCCTGGGCGCACATGTGCGCCGCCGCCCCGATCCCGGCATCGTCGGGCAAGACCGTCCGGCACCGGCTCAACCCCGGCGGCAACCGCCAGGCCAACCACGCCCTGCGGAGGATCGTCTTCACCCGGATGGGCTCGCACCCGGCCACCCGCGCCTACGTCGAACGGCGCACCCAAGAAGGAAAATCCAAAAAGGAGATCATGCGCTGCCTGAAGCGTTACGTCGCCCGGGAGGTCTATCCCCACCTCCGCCCGCCCGCCGGCTAACGCTCACTGCCCCGGGGACGGCCTGACCCGATAATCGGCTGCCGCATCCATGCTGGGCCGCGAACGATCCGCCGGCCGTCCCCGGCTCCTTTGCATGACCTGCTGCGCGTGACCTCATAAGAGCTTGCCTCCACCGGAGCGGCCCTTCCCTGTCTTGTCCGCAACCAGCCGGAAACCCATCCCTCATGCCCCCAAGAAGGCCACCGAAATGCCATGCGAACCCCTTGACAAGCCATAGGAGCATCGTTATGCACGGCTGCCGACAAAGAAATGGAATCAAGAAGTCGGGCCTCGTTGATCATGACGAGTTAGCCGGGTGTCAGGGCGTGCAGCCGGCCGATGGCGGCGGTGATCTGGCTAGCCCAGGGCCAGTTGGACGCGAGACGGAGCCGCAGGCGCCGACCACCGCGGACGATGCGCCCGGCGCAGCCGAATAGCCGCAGCCGTAGCTTTCTGGGTTCCCACCGGCCGGCGCGGCCGTCCAGGGCGAGCATCTGCATCCAGGCCAGCAGCTCGCAGGCCAGGGCCACGATTTCGCACCAGATCTGGTTCTGGGCGTAGCGGTGCAGCGGCAGGTTACGCAGGCCGGTGTCCTTGGCGCAGCGGATCCGGTCCTCGCAGCGGGCCCGGCGGCGGTGTCGTAGTTCCAGGTCGGCGAGCTGGCCGCCGCGGGTGCTGGTGGCGAAGCAGGTGAACCGGTGCCCGTCGCGGTCGGTGAACCGCAGCTGCGCGCCGGGGTGCGGGCGTTCCCTGCGGACGATCACCCGCATCCCTTCCGGCCATGCGGACAGGTCCAGCAGGCCGGTCAGCTCGGCGACCCACGCGCCATCCCGGACCTGCCGGTCGCTGTCATAGTCCGCCGTCCATGCCCGGGCGGGGAGCTGAAGGATCGCGTCGGCGATGTCCTCGGTGATGGTGAACCCGACCGAGTAGGCCAGCCGCCGCCGCGGGCCGGTCAGCCAGGTAAGGAAGCCGTGGGTGCCGCCGCCGGAGTCGGTGCGGATCAGCACCTGGCGGCGCAGCCCGGCGGGCAGCTGGGCCAGTGCGAGCCTGGTGGCCTCGATGTGGTCGGCGGCGGTGTTGGACCCGGCGTTGCCGGGCCGCAGCACGATGGCCAGCGGCTCGCCCGCGCCCTCGGCACCGTGGTCGGCGAACACGGTCAGCGGATGGAACCCGAAGGTCTTCTTCCAGGTGGGCGCGGCCTGGCCCTTCTCCGAGCAGGCGGTCACGATGGTGGCGTCAATGTCCACGGTGACCAGCCCGCCGCTGGTGCCGGGCGCGGCATCGTCGGCCAGTGCCCAGGCCCGCTGCCGGGCGGGGGCCCGCGCCGCGCGGATCGCTTCAGAGCCCGGGTCTTGTCGCCGGCCAGCTGGCTGATCAGCCGGGACACCACCGGGTCGGAGGCCACCGGCCCGAACAGGACAGGCTCAGCCCGCAGCACCGCGACATCGGCCAGGCAGTCACCACCGAGTGCTAACGTCACGGCCAGGTCAGCGATGATCTTGCCCGGGTCGTGCACCGCCCGCGGCGACCGCCAGCGGGCCAGGCCGGCAGACAGGCCACGGTCCAGGCCGGTCAGCCGCAGCGTCTGGGTCAGCAGCAGTGCCCCTGCCTGCGACACGATCCCAGGGCCGTCAACGGACACGGTGATCTTCGGGCGGCGGGCTGTATTCTGCATCTGGAAAGTGCCTCTCGAACTGGTGCGGACAGGTCTCTCGACAAGCCCTATTCTCCCAGTTCAAGGGCACTTTTCTTATGCGCGACACCCAGCCAGGCACAGCCGTTCACGAAAGGCCGAGGCTAGCGGCATCCGCAGGCCACGCGCCAGCCTGGGTAGTCCACCGATAACGGGGTCATCCCGCTGTTCTACCTCGTGATCAGTAGTTGCGGCACGAAGGAGGTCCGCTACCGTAGCAGCAGCTGATCGCGGCCAACAGTGCGCCCAGCTGCATCTGCGACTCAGCGGGCTTACGGTGGGCTTATGGCAGATGTGCTTCACCACGCGTACTTGCCGTTCACGGCTAATCAGTTGCGAGAACACTTGCTTCCGAGGTCTGCTCATGGCTTACAGCCACCCAGAGAACCGGATGACGATGAGACCCCAATTCGATCCCGTCCATCTCACGGCCTCAGCATGAGCGGATGTCTTAGCCTCGATCCACCGTATGAGTTCGGGTGATCGCTTTTCCGGCGGCCGGGCCTGCGGACTGATCTTGCAGGTAACGGCGGGCGTGTTTTGTCTGCCGCTCACTTTCCTGCGGCTTGTCCATGGGTCTGTGCCGGGAATTTGGGATGGCCAGGTGGCCGTGTGTCGCTTGCCAGCGTGATGGGACCGGGGTGTTGCCACGAGGAAGGGACCGCCTTTGGTCATGAGTGATCATGGTGGTTTCCTTTCTCCTCGTCAACGGACACGCTTGTGCTGCTGGTGATGGATGGCTTCTGGCGGCGCCGGTAGGACTCGCCCTCGATGACCAGTTCGTGGGCGGTGGAGGCGAGCCGGTCGACGGCGGACTGGGCCAGCAGCGGGTCGGCCATCATGGCCAGCCATTCCTCAGCGGTGCGATTCGAGGTCACCACGGTCGAGGCGCGCTGGTGGCGTTCGACGCAGAGCTGGTAGAAGTCGGCGGTCTCGGTCGGAATCCAGCGGCTGCAGCGCGAAATCGTCCAGGATCAGCAGCTCGACGGTGGCGAGGCGACGCATCTCGTAGTCGAGGGTGTTGTCGAGGCGGGCTGCCTTGAGCCGCTTGAACAGCTTGGCTGCGGGAGCCATGTGCACGGTGCGCCGCCTCCGGATGGCGATGTGGCCCAGCGCGCAGGCCAGGTGGGTCTTGCCGACGCCGACCGGTCCCAGCAGCAGGGCGCCGTGCGGGCCGTCGAGGAACCGCAGGCTGACCAGCTCGTTCCACAGCTGGCGGTCGTAGGAGACGGCTGCGCTCTGGTCCCAGGTGTCGAGCCGCATGCCGGAGTCGAGCCCGGCGGCGCGGGCGCGCAGCGACGCGGACTTGGCTTCCCGGCGGGCGTGCTCGTCGGCCAGGACGAGCTCGAGGAAGTCAGCATGAGTCATCTTCTGCTGCCGGGCCAGGACCAGCCGGTCGGGCAGGGTGGCCAGCATCTGGCCGAGCTTGAGCGCCCGCAGCGTGGTGCGCAGGTCCGGGCTCACGGTGTCGCGGATGGTGGCGGTCACCGGCTCTCCTCCTTCCCGCCGGGGATGAGCGTCAGCTGGGTGCCGCCGGGCCGGTATTCGACCGGGTCGCGCGCGAACCGGGCAGTGGCCGCGGTGGCAGGGACCGGCGGCGGGGGCGTGTTCTCGGTTGCCTTTTCCAGCATCGAGGCGATCTTGGTGACGCTGACCACGTCCAGGTCGAGAGCGCGCTGGCAGGCGGTGTCAACCGGGCCGGGGCCGTAGCGGCGGACCAGCCCGAGCAGCCGGTAGACCTGCCGCATCTTGGTCCAGGGCAGGTCGGTATCCAGCAGCCGGTCCGCATAGACGCCCACGCTGTCCCCGTGCCGCCGCGCCGCCCCGGCGAGGGAGGCGACGTCGCGCATCGCATAGGTGGTCTTCTCGGCCGGCAGGTCAGCCGGGTCGGTGGACCGCCGGCCCGGCTGCTGACGGGGGTGTGTCTTGACCAGCTGGCCGCGGTGAAACAGCTTGACCAGGGCCGAGTCGGCGCGGGCGTCCAGGTGGCAGCCGAGGTAATCCTGCGGCGCCGAATACAGCGCCCGGCCGACCTCGACATGGAAGTCGCGGTGCACCTTGACCCGGGTGAACACCGGCACGTCATAAGGCAGGCTGAGCGGCAGCAGCGCCGCTGCCTCGAATTCGGCGAACACCTCCGCCGGGCGGGCCTGGATGGTGCCGTGGATGCGCATCCCGGCCACGTTGCGGCACCACGCTTCCGCCCGCGCCTGCGCGTCGGACAGGCCGGTGAAATGCTCGCCGGCGAAGAAGTTGCCGCGCACGTACTGCACCGCCCGCTCCACCTTCGGCTTGTCCTTCGGCGACCGGACCCGCGCTGGGTCGGTGGCGAAGCCGCAGTGCTGCGCGTAATCCAGCCACCCGGCGGTGAGCCGCGGGTTGACCGCGTCCGCGTCGGTGACGATCGCCGACGCGTTGTCCGGGATGAGGACCTTGAACACGCCGCCGAAGAACACCCACGCGGCCTCGCACCCGGCGATGAACGCGGCCAGCGTCTGGGTGAAGCTCAGCCACACGAACATGTGCCGCGAATAGCACCCAGTGAAGATCAGCGCGTGCACCTTGCGCTGCCGCCCGGTCACCGGGTCGGCCAGCAGGCCCAGATACCCGAAGTCCAGCTGGCACTCCGCGCCGGGCTCGCCGTCGGCGACCCGCACCGTGGACGCGGTCCGGCCGAAGCCGCACCGCTCCACGCAGAACCGGTGCAGCGTCCGGTACGGCACCACGACGCCCTGCCGCTCCAGCAGTATCCCGATCTTGACCACCGACAGGCCCGCCTTCACCTGCGCCTTGATCTCGCCGTGGCGGGCCTCCAGCAGGTTCCACGCCAGGCCGTGCCCGCCCGGCCGGGCCGGGCGGACCACCTGCGCGACCTGGCCGACCAGCTCATCCGACAGCTGCCCGGCCCCGCCATCCCGGGCCAGCCCCGCCGCCACCGCCGCGTCCACATACCGGCGGGCGGTCTTACGATCCACCCCCGCCTGCTCAGCCACCCGGCGCAGCCCGGCACCAGCCAGCCACGCCCGCAGCACCTCACGGATCTCAGTCACGGCAACCTCCCGGAAAGCCATCCCCCGAACCCCCAAGTCGATCGACTTGAAGGCACCCGGTACCGGAAGTGATCAAGACCGCCAAGCCGACACGCCCGGTGGTCCCATCACTGGCAACCAGGTGGTCCCATGCTCGTGGCAGAAAACCCCGAAAAGTGGTCCCATGCTCGTGGCAGGCGACACCGTGCTGCCGGCAGGGGTGCGGTGACCGGGTCTGGGCTGGTCAGGCCGCGGCGGCGGGCGGCCCGCAGGCAGCGTCAAACAGGGTCATCCATCCGGTCTCGCGGTGCCAGTCCTGAGGCAGGTGCAAGGTGAGGTGCGCGCGGCCGTGGCGGGCCGTGCGGGCGGCGACGGTGATGAGGTCGCGGCGCAGCGTGGCGGCCCTGGCCCTGGCGTAAGTGAGGCTGGCCAGGGACCCGGCGGCGCGGAGCAGGTTGTGCGCGATGGCGGCGCAGGCCAGCCAGGCCGCGTTCGCGGGGAACGACCCCGAGGGCAGGTGAGCCAGCGGCCCGTCGGCCAGGTCCGCGAACACTTGCTCCACCTGGGCATGGCCGCGGTGGTGTTCCTCCGCCTGAAGGGTCTGGAACGGGGAGTCGGTGAACACGGCGTGGTATCGCCAGGCGCAGAACAGCTCACCCTGGCCCGGGGCGGCGCCGCGGTTAAGGTCTTTGACCCGGCGGACGATCAGCCGGGCGGTGACCGCCTTCCCCTTCTTCGAGGCGAAGGCCGTGTATTCCGCCTCGGCCACCTCGGCATCCGACACCCAGCGGCGCAGCTGGTCATCCCAGACCGCCCGGGGGTAGCGGATCGGCGTCCAGGCTGTTTCCGGGATGGCCGCGATCGCAGCCCTGACCTTGGGGTCCATCCGCACGGTGACCGAGAAGAACGCCCCGGCCCGGCGGACGGCGCCGGTGAACGACGCGGAGTAAAACGCCGAGTCCGCCCGGACCGCCACGATCCCGGTGCACCCGCTGGCGCGGGCGGTGGCAACCGCACCCGTGGCGAAGGACGCGGCGCCGCGCGCGGAGCTCGCGTTGCCGCCGCGCAGCCTCGTGCCGGCGACCACGGGTGCCGCCAGCGGCGTGCTGATCGTCGCGGCCAGCGCGTTCAGGCCACGCACCAGCAGGCTCTTCCCCTGGATCTTGGCGTGGCCGAACGCCGCCCCCTGCTTGGCGTGCCCGTAGACGCGTTTCTGCGTCGAGTCGATGTCAATGAACGCGAGCACATCCTTGCCCGGCAGCAGCGGCGCGCGGCCGGCCAGGTCCGCCAGCAGCAGGCGGCTCACCTGCTCCAGTTGCAGCACGTTTCCCCAGCTGAAGGAGCGCAGGAACGAGCCCAGCGTGGACGGGGCGCGGATCCCGCCGAACAGCGCTGGCATCGCGCCGTGCCGCAGCAGGCCCATGTCATCGATGCTGTCCGCTCCGGCGACCATCCCGGCGACCAGGCAGGACACCTTCAGGTGAGCATTGACCCCGCACGGACGAGCGATCCGCACATTCTCACCGGCCAGGTCCGCCAGGGCCATCACCGCGACCAGGCCGGCCCGCGACACGAGATTCGGGTCATCAAACGACGCGTGGATCCTGGCCAGCTCATGCAACAATCGCACTTGACAGGTGCTCCTTCGAACCAGGTGATGGAAGCTTCAGCAACTCCCATCGTCCCTGGTCATGGGGCACCTTTCACGTTAACGCACCGCACTCGACCACTATTTACGCGGTGGATCGAGGCTTAGCACGTGTTTCTCACCTACACGGTTGATGCTCAGCGGCAGCTTCGATGCAGGACGGGGGTTTCGCCGTTACCCTGAGTTGACAGTGGCGGTAGCAAGTTCGCCTGGCACTAACAGCCACCACCACGGCGAGACAACCGTCATCACCGAGACCGTCCTGGAATGGGCCGGACGTGGCTGGCGCACCAGCGGAGATGCGCTGCTAGCCCTATCCGCCGCCGCCCGCGCCCGCGAACACCGACGTATCGCCCGCGAGGAATCCCGAGTCGCCTGATCGCACCCAGAAGGACATCATCATGGAGAAACTGCTCTACCGGCCCAAGGAGGCCGCACAGATGCTCGGCATTGGCCGGGCCACTCTGTACGCCCTCATGCACGCCGGGAAGATCCGGTCGGTCAAGGACGGCAGCACGCGGTTCATCACTCTTGACGCCTTGCGCGACTATGTCCGCCAGCTTGAGGACCAAGCCGACGAGGTCGCCTGATGACCACTCCTCGCCGTCGTGTCAATGGTGACGGCTCTCTTACCCGCCGTGCAGATGGCCGGTGGATGGGCCGCTACTACGCATGGACCAGCTCGGGCACCCGCAAGGGTCGCGTCCAAGATCCGGTGTAAATAGAAGACGGGCGTAGGTTCCCTTCAAGACCGCCAAGTCATCGAAGGGAAGGACCACGCCCGTGTCACATCGAGTATCCCCTACTGACCGTATCCGCCACCACATCGATGAGCTGTTCGCTCAGGACAAGGCGCTTCCAGAGATCTTGGAGGAGGTCGCCCGGCTCGGCGCGCAACTGCTAATGCAGGCCGCCCTGGAGGCCGAGGTCACCGAGTTCCTCGGCCGCGACCGCTACCAGCGGTCTGCGGCCTGCCAGGACGCCAGGCCCGGTTCCCGTAACGGCTACCGGGAAGCGAGCGTCAAGACGACCGCCGGGCCGGTGGCCCTGGCCCGGCCGAAGCTGCGCGGCACGACCGAAGCGTTCGCCTCCCGCCTGTTCGGCAGCCATGTGACCAAGACGAACGCGCTGGAGTCCCTGGTCATCGCCTCGTTCGTCCGCGGCCTGTCGGTCCGCGACATCGAGGCCACCCTGGCTGATGCCCTCGGTGACCAGGCCGCGATCTCCAAGTCCACCGTGTCGGCGATCTGCCAGCAGATCAAGGATGAGTACGAGGCGTGGGCCCGGCGCCGCCTGGACGACGTCACGCCCGGCTACCTGTTCCTGGACGCCTCGTTCTTCCGGATGCATCCCGGCTCGCCGGCCGAGCCGGTGCTCGCCGCCTGGGGCATCACCACCAGCGGCAAGCCCGCCTTCATCGGCCTGGCCCCGGGCACCGGTGAGTCCGCCGACGCCTGGCACGCCTTCCTCACCGACCTCAAGGACCGCGGCCTGGCCTCCCCGCTGCTGGTCATCTCTGACGGGGCACCCGGGCTGATCGCCGCGATCGAGCAGGCCTACCCGAAAGCGCTACGTCAAAGATGCCTGATCCACCGAGCGAGAAACGTGCTGGCCAAGGTGCCGGCCGGGATGCAGGCCGAGGTCAAGGACGCCTACTGGAAGATCTTCGACACCGAGGAGCTGACGGCCCAGCCTGGCCCGGCCCTGGTGGAGCTCATCGACGCACGGATCAGCGCGACGGCCGCCCGGTACTGTGCCACCTACCCCTCAGCGATGAAGTGCCTGACCACCGACCGCGAGGGCCTGACCGCCTACCTGCGGTTCCCCGCCGAACACCACCAGCGCGTCCGGCACTCCAACTTCATCGAGCGCACCTTCGGCGAGACCCGCCGCCGGACCAAGGTCATCGGCCGGCTCCCCGGCGAGACCAGCTGCCTCACCCTGGTCTGGGCCGTCCTGGACCGGGCCTCCCGTGGCTGGCGGGGCGTGAACATGACCTCAGACGGCCTCCGGCTGCTGCAGGACCTGCGCCGCTCGCTGCTCGACCCACCCCGCCAGCTCCGGCCACGCACCGTCACCACCAGCCAGCCGGCCGACGGCTGCGAAACTGTCAGCACCGTCGCCTAACCTGATCATGAAGCTGGGAACCACGCCCGCCGATTTACACCGGATTCCGGACGCCACCCCCGCAAGCGCATCACGGTCTACGGCAAGACGCGTCAGCAGGCGGCCGAACGGATGCGTGAGGCACAGCAGCGGAATGAGCGTGGGATTCCGGTCCCGGATCGCTCCTGGAAGCTAAGCGGCATTCCAAAAGTTCTGTTCGTAACCGGGGGGTAGCCAGGGGCTGGTCCAGGGCGCGGCGGCGTCGAGCATCTGGTCTGGTGATCGGTTGCGGAAGTAGGAATGGATCTGCCTGAGCCGTCCGGGCCAGGTGACGGCGGTGTTGGCGACGTAGTTCTTCAGCGCAGCCCAGACGCGTTCGACCGGGTTGTCGTGCGGGCTGTACCGGGCGCCATACAGCACCTCCAGCCGGGGCTGCTTGTTGGGCTGCCCCGCGTTTTCCGGACACCTGAATTGGTGCTATTTCATGCTGCGAGCTGCTGGTTCAGGTACTCGTCGAGGGCCTCTTGCGGGGTCCGGTACCCGATCGCGGAGTGAAGACGCCTCCGATTATAGCGGAGTTCGATGTACCGGGCAATATCCTCCCGGGCTTTCTTTCTCGTCGGGTAAATGGTCCGGTGGACCCGCTCGACTTTCAGTGCGGCATTGAAAGACTCAGCGAGCGCATTGTCATAGCAGATGCCGGTCCGGCCTACCGACTGGCGGATCCCCAGCCGTTCCAGGACGGCCGCGAACTCGGCCGACGTATAATTGCTTCCCCGGTCAGAGTGAAAGATAGCATCAGCAGGAAGACCGAGGTTGCGGGCGGCCATCTCGATCGCGCTCGTGATCAGCGGCGTCCGGTAATTGTCATCCATCGCCCACCCGATCACTTTCCGGCTTGCGCAGTCAATTACAGTCGCGAGGTAAAGCCAGCCCTGCCACGTCGGGATGTACGTAATATCGCCGACCATTTTATCGCCGGGGGCGGCCGCGGTGAAGTCGCGGTTCACCAGGTCCGGGATCGGCCCGGCCGCGCCCTGCTCCGTGGTGGATGGCCGCCAGGGCCGCGGCTGGCAGGCCACCAGCCCCAGGGCCCGCATCAGCCCGCGGATCAGCTCGGCCCCCGCCTGGATGCCCCAGCGGGCCAGCTGCCAGGTGATACGCCGGTACCCGTAGGTGCCGTCGGAATCATCGAACGCCTTCTTGATCAGCAGCTTGAGCCGCGCCCGCCTTTCCGC
Source organism: uncultured Actinomycetes bacterium (assembly GCA_963697445.1). Classification (GTDB taxonomy): domain Bacteria; phylum Actinomycetota; class Actinomycetes; order Streptosporangiales; family Streptosporangiaceae; genus PALSA-505. The sequence goes on along the minus strand of CAVOOC010000042.1, from coordinate 53,196 downwards.
AGTGGCGCTGTCCGGCCGTGACCTCCATTCGTAGAACCCCGATTTTGATACCCAGAGCCATTGGCACATGCGCGTGATGGTGGGAGCCGGGGCCGTGTCCGTGGCCGCGGTGGCGTATTCCGTGTCGATGAACTCATACTTATCGCTCACCGATGCTCCGCTGCGAAGTACGCCGCTGCTTTTGAGAGAAAGTCGGCTTTCATCCGGAGTTCGCGGACTTCCCGCTCCAGCTCGCGCAGCCGCGCGCGCTCGGATAGCTGCAGCGGCGGTTCGTCTTCGGCGTGCTTTTCCCGGTACGCCCGGACCCAGTTCCCCAGGCTGGTCTCGCTGACCTTAAGCTCCCGCGCGACATCGGCGATAGGCCGCGACGTCTCCACGACCATCCTGGCCGCCTCATCGCGGAACTCCGGCGAATAAGTCTTATATTTCCCTGGCACTGATCCCGTCCTTTCGGCTGACGATCCTATAAGGATCCACAGTCCGGAAGATCAGGGGCACCCCCTGTCCAGGTAGCGGGTGACGGCGCGGGCGTGGTGGATGCTGTCGTTATCGCAGATCACCACGATCAGCGGGGCGGCCGGGAAGGACGCGGCGAGCATCCGCAAGAAGGCGATGAACTCAGCGGCGCGGCGACGGCCCAGCCGGTAGACCCAGCGGCCGGTGGTCATCTCCAGCGCGCCGTACACCGTGACCTGCCGGTTCGTGCCCGGAGTAAGAATCTGCGGGCGGGCGCCGCGCCGCGTCCAGCTGGCCCGCACGTGCGGCAGCAGGTTGAGGTGAGTCTCGTCTTCGGCCAGCACCACTGCCCGGCGCGGCAGCTCGATCAGCCGGGCCACGATGCCGGCCACCACATGGTCGTGATCGGGGTCGCCGCGGGCGATGAGCTTGGGCCGCCGCCAGACCGCAACCCGCCGCACCCGCCGGTACAGGGTGCGCAGGCTGACCTGCGGATAGCCCAGGTAGCGCCAGAATCCGCGGCAGCGTCCACGGTCCCGGCCGGTCCAGCAGCGCGGCGATTCTCCTGGTCAGCCGCTTGCCACCCAGCGGCGGCCGCCCGGATCGGGGGCGATCGGCCAGCCCCGCCAGGCCCTCGGTGCTGAACCGGCCGATCCAGCGGCGCACCGTGGCCGGGTGGCACTCCAGCAGCTCCGCGATCTGCGCCGCGGATAACCCGTGCAGCGACAGCAGCACCATCACCGCCCGGGCCGCCTGCCGCCACCGGCCCCGCAGGGCACCCCGCACCTGCTCAATCTCACGCGATGGGACATTGGCGAACACACAGACCGGGCGCATACTGACCACGACCTCGCCGGCGGGGTGGACGATGGAGGCAACCTCGATCCAACCCCCGGCGAGGCTGCTGTCCAACCCCTGGCCCCCCACCCCGTGACCTCACGACGGGTTACGCGCAGAACTTATGGATAGGCGCTTAGCCGATTGGCTGGATCACTGGCTGGAACATGTAGTCCTGCCTAACCGCCGTCCAGCGACCTACCGGCTGTATGAGATGACTGTCCGGCTCTATCTCAAGCCCGGACTAGGCACCATCCCGCTTACGAGACTGTCGGCCTCGCGGGTGCAGGCTTTCTTCAACGGCCACCTCGCCGCGGGCCATTCGGTGCGGACTGTTCAGGTGATGCGGACGGTTTTGTCGTCAGCGCTGAGCCGCGCCATGAGGGAGGAACTGATCTCCCGTAACGTTGCTCGCCTTGTTGAGCTGCCTGGATGGGAGCGGCAGCCCATTACGCCATGGTCGGCTGCCGAAGCTCGGGCATTCCTCGACGCGGCCAGGAACGACCCGCTTTATCCGGCGTTCATGTTGCTACTGGTCTATGGCCTGCGGCTGGGCGAGGTGCTCGGCCTGCGCTGGCACAACGTTGACGAGCAGGACGGTGAGGTCCGTATCCGCCAGCAGCTCCAGCGGCAACGGGGTCAGCTTCAGCTCTATCCGGTCAAGACTGCCGCAGGCCGCCGTGATCTTCCGCTGCTGCCGGTAGCCGCGGACATGCTCGCGCTTCGCCGCGAGACTCAGGCGTCCGACCGTAGGGAGCTGGGCCGTGCTTGGCAGGACACCGGGCTCGTGTTCACGACCAAGACCGGGCGCCCCATCGAACCACGTAACCTGCTGCGCTCGTTCCGGCGCATCTGCGCGCTTCACGACCTGCGGGTGATCAAGGTCCATCACCTGCGGCATACCACCGCGACATTGCTGAAGAACCTCGGCGTCCCGGCCCGGGATGCTCAGCTCATCCTCGGCCATTCACGGCTGGCGGTCACGCTGGAGATCTACACCCATGAGGACCGGGAAGCGAAGCGCGAAGCGCTTGGCCGGATCAGTGACGTGCTCGGCCGCGGCGACGACGTGAGCGCGGAATAGGTGTCAAATATGGGTGTCAACAGGCCATCTGGGCCGGTCTCTGACTGCGTTTTACCTGGCGCGCCTGGCAGGATTCGAACCCGCGACCCGCTGCTTAGAAGTCCTACGTATCCCCTGCGGGGATGTCCTGCGGGGATGAAAATCGGGTTGTGGTTGCCCGCTGACGTCGAACGCCCTTGGTGCTTCGAGCCCGTTTAGAAGTCTGATCGCCGGGAGCCTCTTCAGGGTCCTGCAGTGTTGCCGCGAGCACGCGATTCCGGGTTGGTGTCTCTGCTGGCTCCCGCGGGCAGCCACCGGAATCTGGCTGGTGCCGATGGGAGGACGGATCTGATGGAGGAGATCATCGAAGAGGCTGCTGAGCTGGTGGCGCGGGTGGCCGCGCTGGATATCGGCAAGGCGTCGCTGGTGGCGTGTGTGCGGGTGCCGCACGAGACCAGGCCGGGAGGCCGGCGGCAGGAGGTCCGCACGTATGCGACGACCACCCGGTCGCTGCTGGATCTGCGGGACTGGCTGGTGTGCCAGCAGGTGAGCTTGTGCGTGATGGAGGCCACCTCGACGTACTGGAAGCCGCCGTTTTACCTGCTCGAAGACGCGACCGAGTGCTGGCTGGTGAACGCCCGCGATGTCAAGAACGTGCCAGGCCGGGCGAAGACCGACAAGCTGGATGCGGTCTGGCTGGCCAAGCTGGCCGAGCGGGGAATGCTGCGGCCGTCGTTGGTGCCGCCGCCGTGGCAGTGGGAGCTGCGGGATCTGTGCCGCTACCGGCGCACCCTGATCCAGGAGCGGACCCGGGAGAAGCAGCGTGTCGAGAAGCTGCTGGAAGATACCCAGATCAAGCTGTCGGCGGTGATCAGCGACATCTTCGGCAAGTCCGGCCGGGACATGCTGGAGGCACTGATCGGCGGGCAGCGTGACCCGTACGTGCTGGCCCGGATGGCCCGCGGGGTCATGCGGAAGAAGATCAGCGTCCTGCAGGAGGCGCTGACCGGGCATTTCCGCGACCATCACGGCTACCTGCTGCGCATGATGCTCGACCGCGTCAACGGGCTGACCGCGCAGATCGAGGCGCTGACCGGACGGATCGAGGAGGCGCTCGCCCCTTTCGCCCGCCAGGTGGCCCAGCTCGATGAGATCACCGGCGTCGGCCGGACCGGCGCGCAGGAACTCATCGCCGAGATCGGGGTGGACATGACCCGGTTCCCGACCGCCGCCCACCTGGTGTCGTGGGCCAAGTACGCCCCCAAGGCCAGGCAGTCCGCGGGCAGGAGCAAACCCGGCACCACCGGCAAGGGCAATCCCTGGCTCGGCGCCGCCCTCGGCGAGGCCGCCATCTCAGCCGCCCGGACCAAGACCTTCCTTGGCTCGCGCTACCGCCGGCTCGCCCGGCGCCGAGGCAAACAGCGTGCCCTGGTCGCGGTCGGCAACTCCATCCTGGTCATCGCCTGGCACCTGCTCTCCGACCCTGACGCCCGGTTCGCCGACCTCGGCCCCGACTGGCACGACCGGATCGCCCCGCTGCGCCGCAAGCGCCAGCTCATCGCCGAACTCGAACGGCTCTCCGGCAAAAAGGTCCTGCTCCAAGAGGAGGCCGCCTGACCCTCCCTGCCTGAACCCGGCTCCGCTGCGCTGCGCCGGGTGCTGCCGCGCGCCCAGCTCAGGTCCTATTTTCGATTCAGGTCGTTTCGGGCAGCGCTGTTGGCTGCGTCTGGCCAGTTCGGACGGCGAGTAGGTTCCCCGCGAGTGACCGCTGTTGACCGGGGATTTCCGGCCGTTCTGGCACGGGTGTGGCACGGCCGCCATGCATGCCAGGATGTGCGTGTGGACGCTGCTGACCTGATCTGGAACCGCGCGGCGCTGGAGCAGGGCGGCAGCTCGCCTGGCGCTGGTGATCGCGCCCTGGCCGACGTGCTGGCATTTCATGGGCTGGCGATGAGCGGCGGCGTGCTCGATGCTATCGAGCGGACATCCGCGGCTGACCTGGCCAGGATCGGGGCGGCGTTCCGGTGGTTCGGTCTGGAGGCAGTAGACGATCTGCTGGCTTCTGTGCGCCGGGATATTCAGGCGGGTGCCCTCGATGAACTTGACCGGGCCGAGGCCCTGGAGCTAACCGTTGACGCGGATTATCAGGCGATCTTGCCATCGGATGAGGCCCTTCAAATGGTCTTCCGCCGTCGGCTGGATGCCGATCCAAGCGCATTCGCCCGCACGTAAGGCCTTCTGATCCGTAGATCAGTGCAACCTGTCTGGCCAGTGCCGCGCAGTCCAGAAACCGCAGGTCACGAGTTGCCGGATGTCCAACAGTGGCGCCGTGATCCAGTGCCGTCCGACCAGTCCGTGAGAAAGCTGTGAGACATGCCTGCCTCTACTCGCGTCGGCCGCGCTCTCCCTCAGCTGCCTCGGGACGGAGGCGCGGCGGCCCCTGAACGCTAGCCAGCACAGCTCCGCTAGAGGTTTCAGGTACGAGCCCGCTCCTGGAACTCACCGGCTCTCGTCTATCTTCATGGCGTTGCCAAGGGCCATGAATGTCGGTGCCCACAGGCCGACGTAGATGCCCCACCGGTCAGCCTTCTCCCCCGGGGCGTCTTCCAGCTTCTTGGACGCGGTCCATGCGGCGATGCTCGCGCCGATCGAGGCCACGGCGGCGAGGTAGGCGACATCGCTGGTGAGGCCGAGGTTGCGCAGCAGTTTGATCATGGTGGTCTGGATCCCCCTGTGAGTGAAGACATAACGATTTGTCTAGTGCTACCCCGAGACCACGCGCCAAACATCCTGCGAAGCGCCTCGGCAGCCGCTCGGCGGCTGGCAGCAGGAGGTCAACCGGATCGGTACTTACCCCGGCTTGGGGAAAATCCTCCGGGCCTCTGACGTGCAACTTCCCTCTCGTAGCTGCCAGCCCCTGGACATGGCGAGCCTGCCCAAGATCATGAGACAGCGAAGGGGGCGACGTAACCAGACGACGGTTTACGTAGGTCGCACGGGGCACTGATGATCAGGCATCTCGCGGATTCTCCCTGCCGCATAGCCTCAGGAATTCCGCCCGGTCGCATATCTCGTCTCTGATCACGCATTGGAGCGTGGCTACTTCGTTGCCTTGGATGGCGAGTTCGGCGAGCACCATCCTTGTGACGTCGTTCGCGACCTTGTAGCTGCCAGCGGCGCGTTCATCGAGGTGGCACATGCTGATGAAGTCGATGCACATCCTGAGGTGCAGAAGCATGCCGAGCGCTTCGGCGCACTGCTCCGGGGTGAGCGCTACGACTACTTCCGCGGCGAGTTTGTGCTGAAGTGGCCCTCGTTGTCTTTGCAATGATTAGCGGCGAGTAAATTAGCGCGCACCTCCAGGAGATCGTCCAGGATGCCGTAGTTGAACTCATCGGAAAAGTGCATGGCGGTGCTGTCCCCGGTAGCGTTGTCTGTCTCGTCGTTTGTGTTCGCAGCTCGGACAGGTTGGGTTCATCTGCGGCAAACCGCTACCCGTCGGATCCGTGACCACACCGCGGGAGCCTTCACGCGGCGGGTCGCGAGCTGGGGGCACGTCCACGGAGATGATAGATGAGATGACCACCTCGTGATCTATTTCCAGTTAAGCGCCAATAGCATCGATTGTCACGTCAGCATCATTAGCGTCGGGTCGCTTTTCTCCTTTCCGGCAGGTGGCGAGGATTTCCAGGCGCACATTGCGGCGGGCTTCGGTCCATTCGTCGTGCTGTTCGGCCAGCACGGCGCCGAGGTTCATGACCAGGGTCGGCCGTGTTCAGGCGCGGCGCTCAGCCCGGTGGCCCGCTCTCGCGCTCCGGGCGGCGCTGACGCCCGTCCAGCATATTTGCGCGGATGCGGCCCATTCCCGTCAGGATGGCGGCGTTGACCGTCTGCGATGGCAGGCTGAGCAGGGTGGCCACCTGGCCGCGGGTGTATCCGCCGAAGTGAGCGAGAATGATCGCCTGACGCTCAGTCTTGGAAAGTCCCAACAGCAGGCCCCGGACGGCTGTCTTCGATTGTCCGGCGAGCACCTTCTGCTCCAGATCGTGTGCCGACGTGCTCGCCTCGGGAGTTAGACGGGAGGTATCGGCTCGCAGCACGTCAACGGCCCGATGATGAGCCTCGGCGACGAGGAAGCAGCGGAGAGAACCCCCGCCTGGATCGAAGTCCGCCGGTGAGCGCCACAAGGAAAGGAAGACCATCCGGTTGACTTCCTCAGCTTGCGCCGGGCAGCACAGTCGTGCTGCCACACCGTAGACGGAGGCTCCGTGCTGATGGTAGACCTCGGCGAGGGCGCCGACTTCGCCTCGGGCTAAGGCCATGACGAGGCCGCTGTCGCCCAGATCGTCGGTGGGCCGCCAATTGCCGGTCGCGCGCAGAGGATTGCCGGCGGGGCCAGATCTCGGTCCCTGCGCCTCACCCATTGGCCTTCTCGTGTCCCGCCAACTGGGCTATCTGCTCGGCGCTGGCCTGGTCGGCGGCATCGCGAGCGCGATCGGCAGCAGGCCGGCCAGATCCTGAGAGGTTTCGATCCATCACATGATCACGCTTCCTGTGGTTACCGTGCGATCGAACGGTACGGCGGGGCGGCAGCCTAAAAATCACTCGCATGGGTGGAAACGCCGGGGATCTGGTCGCAAGTTCAGCACGACGGGCACCGGCTTGTCTTCTATGTCGGCTTGCTCATCCGCGAGAAGGCATGAAGAACCCGGGTAACTGAGGCGTTCCCCCAGATTAAAGGAAATAAATAGGCGCGCCTGGCAGGATTCGAACCCGCGACCGAACTGCAAACGAGAGGTGTGCCTGAACATCAGAGGTGTGCCTGAACATCAGCAGCGGCCTCGCTTTCACGCTGGAACCCGCAGTCACACCCCGGCCCCCGGGGTGCTGCGAGCTGTGCTCTGAGGCCGCTGTTTGACCCTGACTGTGCGTGCTGCCCGCAGATGAGCAGACCATGCGCGTCTGCCCTAGAATTCTGGGCAGCCAGTCGATCACGGCGCCGGTCAGCCAAGGGGAGGAGGCCCCCGATGAGCGCCACAGAAGCAGATGACATCAAAGAGGTCATCGCCCAGACGTTCGTAGCCATCGGCACTGTCGCCCGTGCGTTGCACGTCGAAGACGCCCGCCTGCAGCCGACGCTCGATGCCATCACCGCCCACGCGGTCGCCGCGCACCCGGCTGTCCAGGACGCAGGGCTCATTCTGCTGATAGGCAGAAAGCTCATCCTCCAGGCCGCGACCGGGAGGGCGCCCCAGGTCCTGGACATGAAACAGCAGGAAACAGGACACGGCCCCTGCATCGAGGCGGCACGGGAACAGACCCTGATCTGCACGAACGACCTGCGACGTGATCCCCGCTGGCCGGAGTTCTCAGCAGAGGCACAAGCACGCGGGGTCAGCAGCATGCTCTGCGCGCCGCTGTGGATCAGCGAACGAACGCTGGGAGCACTCAGCCTGTACGCGGCGCAGCCAGCAGCGTTCAGCGCGCATGACGAAACGATCATCGAACTGTTCGCCACGCTGGCCGCGCTGGCACTTGCTGAAGCCCAGCGAACAGACCATCTCAGGGCCGCCCTGGTCAACCGTGATGTTATCGGCCAGGCCAAAGGCATCATCATGGAGCGCTACAAGATCAACCCAGATGCCGCCTTCAGCACACTCACTCGCATCTCGCAAAACCGGAACATAAAGCTTCACGAGGTCGCCCGCCAGCTCATAGAGACCGGAGAACTCCCCGACACAACAGAGTCAGGTGGCCGAGAGAGCCGTGGCTGACCGGTGATCGCCCTGGCTCTTAGGCGCGGTTTCCTGTCTGACTGAACCAGCCCGTCATCCTCGCAGGCGCCGAATCCTTGAGAGCAGGCGCTGGGTCAATGCTCGGCGTAGCCGACCGCGTAAGCGGCGCCGCCAGGCGGCATTGAGGCAGCGCCCGCGAACTGGACACTCGAAGCCGGGGAGGCGGCTCCACCCGGCCGGGCTGCCTGACGAATGAGCCAGCTCGACCAGGGTCTCGCTCACTGGGATGGCGCGGGCGCGCCGGGCGGGGCCTCCCAAGGCCGGAGCCCGGCGCGGGGAGCGCCGGACGCGGCGCCGCAGGCGCCGCCTTGATCTATATATGGCTCAATTCGGCAGTGCAGCGTGTGGTGCTGCGCGTAGTGCCGTGGTGATCTCGGCTAGGTCGGCGGTCATGGCGTCGGCCTGGGCGCGGATCAGGGTGTCGGCCTTGCCGGGCTTGTTGGCGTAGCCGATGACGGGGACGCCTGCCAGCTTTCCGGCGAGGACATCGGTGTCGGAGTCTCCGACGAAGATGCATTGGTGCGGGTCGGCGTCAAGACTGCCCACCGCTTCCCGAACCCGGTAGGGGCTGGGCTTCATCCGGTCCGGATCGTCGTCCCGGCCGAGCACGGCGCGGACGTAGTCGCTGAGCCGATGATCGGCCAGGTACTTCGTGATCGCCGCGCTGGAGTTGTTGCTGACGATCGTGACCGTCCGCCCGGTCCGGTACGCGGTGATGATCAGGTCTGCTGCGCCCGGTGTCGGCCGCGCCCTGGCGACAGCGCGGGTCTCGAAGGTGGTCAGCAGCTGCTGAGCCGTCGCAGCCTCCAGGCCGGTCGTCGCCACGATGCGGAAGACTTCCAGCGGATCGGGCTCCCCCTCTGCCTCGCGGGGCAGGGCGAAGCCCGCGGCTTTGAGCGAGTGGCGGAGCTGGTCGGCGACCTGGCTGGCGGGCGTCCCGGCGAAGATGGAGCAGACCGGCCCGTCGAAGTCGAGGAGCAGGTGCCGGGTTCGGCTGATGATCGCCGCGATGGCCTGACTGGTCATCGGCTTACTGGGTGTGGTCGCGGCTGGTGGCCCACATGCTGTCGAACCAGGCTTGCGCCTGGGCGATGAACTGCCCGCCGACCGACGCCGGGTCGTCGCCCTGCTCATAGTGGAACAGCGTGGCGTCCTTGCCCATCAGGTCATACATCGGCACGGTCTCGCCGTGCAGGGTGACGGCGTGCTCAGTGATCGGGTAGAAGCCGAAGAACGCCTCGGCCCGATTCAGGATGTACAGCTTGAACATCGGCGCAGCGCCATGCACCCGCACCTGCGCGGTGGCGTTCTTGACCAGGCCGAGGTCGGCCAGCTCGGCGACGGACTCGGTGATCGCGTCGGTGTGGCGGCGGCTGATCTGCTCGGCCCGCTCGCGGAATGCGGGCTCGTCGGCCAGGTCGGTGACCCGGGCCGGGATGGCCCAGGGCTTGCTGGTGTCGGGGACCAGGATGCGGATGTCGATGCTTTCGGGGACAAGCTGGCCGAGGCGGATTTTGTCCAGCGGTTCCTGGAGCACGCCGTGCAGGGTCTCGCCGGAGACCCCGGCGAAGTCGATCGATACCTTGGGCTGCTCGAAGGCCCGCTCGACGTGCGGGCGCAGCGCGATCGCGCGGGCGGTGCGCTCGCGGACGAACACGCCACTGCCCTGCCGGGAGACGACCAGGCCCTCGTCGCGTAGGACGCGGATGGCCTGCTGCACGGTCATCCGGGCCACGCCGTAGCGCTGGGCAAGCTCTGTTCCTGACGGGAGCTTCTCGCCGGGGGCGAGCTTGCGGGTCAGGATCGCGGCCCGCAGGGCGTTGGCGACCTGCTGGTACGGCGGCCGCGGGTCGTCCGGGTCAAGTGTCATGCCCTCCAGCGTAGGGCCACCTGACCAGCTTTTCTAGGCAACCTCACTTCGTTGCCTTGACTTGCCTAGCCATGCTGTGCCAATCTGAACTTACCTAGCCAATCTAGATGGGTTGGCGCAGATGTCTCCCAGGAGGAGCAATGGCTCTACGAGGCGGTTCGCGGTTCCCGGTGACGATGCAGCAGGCGTTCCCTGAGGGCTGTCACCTGGTGCCGGATTCGATCACCGACGCGATGGACTACGACGAGAAGACGAGGGTCCGCACCCCGGCGGTGGACAAGCTGACTGGCAAGCGCGTCTGGCAGTGCCGGGTAGTGGACATGGACCCCGAGCTGGAGGGCCGGGCCCGCGAGACGGTGGTGAAGATCATCGCCGACCGCGAGCCCGTACCGCCAACCCGAACTCCGTTCGAGCTGGTCGAGTTCGACAACCTCCAGGTCACCCCGTACGTGACCGACAAGGGCCGGATGGCCTACTCACTGCGGTCAACTGGCATCAAGGCCGCCCGCCCTATGGCGAACAAGGATGCGGCCTGATGCCCGCCCGCCGGGTCACCACCGTGACCATGCCGGTCGATGGCCGGTCCGGGGTGTGCTTCGACTCTTACCGCGACCGGACCCCGCTGCTGACCATCTGGGCCGCCCGGCCCGGCCTGCTGGTCACGCTGACGCTGCCCGAGCACCTCAACGCCGGGCACGTCCGGTTCGCCCGCGACCTCGCCGCCACTACTGCCCGGTATGCGACCGAGGTGGAACGTGCCTGGCGCGGCCTGCCATGCCTCCCCGAGCGGGCGACTGCGTGATGTCCGTGGCCCCGGCCGGTGTTAGCCGCACCAGCCGGGGCCCTTTCTCATCCCTCCCCAGATGCACCAAGGAAAGGACCCGACCATCATGACCGATCAGCACATCCCGAGCGACCTGCTGCACCGCACCAAGGTGATCGACGGCCTGGTCGAGCTGGCCGCCTATCTGGAAGCCCATCCGGACGTGCCGGTGGCGCCGTTCGGCTGGGACCTGAACGTCTACACCCAAGACCAGGACGAGGCGGCCTGCCGTGCCGAGGTGGACCGGATCGCCGCCATCCTCGGCGCCCAGGTCCGCGACGACACCGGCCGGGGCGGGCACTACCGCGCCGACCGCAGTTTCGGGCTGATCAGCTACGCCGCCGTGCACGTGACCGCCCGCAGAGCCGCCGCCTACAACGCCTTGATGTCCTACCACGACTGCGTCACCCCGGCCGATGCGGAGGTGGCGTGATGAAGATGTCGAAGTTCTCCGGCGAGCAGCTCGCCCAGGTCGACAACCCCGACCCGTTCGCCCCGCCCATTTGGCGCTCACCCGTCTATCACACGCCCGGCTGGATCATCACGGTCGTCCAGCTCGGCCGCCTCATCGCGGCCCTGGTCCGGTTCCTGGCCCGCCACCCGCTGCTGGACCTGGTGACCGCCGCGCTGGCCTATTCCTGGAGCCTGGCCGGGTGGCCCGGCCCGGTCACCCTCACCGCAACCGTTGCCGCAATCCTGGCCGCCTGGCGGTGGCGCTCGCCCGCATCGTTCTCTCGGTTCGCCGCCAACCCGGTGCGGGGCAGGCGGCGCCGCTGGCACTACCAGCGGCACTGGCTGGCCGTGCTGACCATCGCCCACCTGGCACCGGTCTACCGCGGTAACCTGCTGGTGCCAGTGCTGGGCAAGGTGTCCTCAACCCGGTTCACCGACCGGGTCCTGGTCGGCGTCGTGTCCGGCCAGGCTGTGGCCGACTTCGCCGCGCGGGCGGAGAACCTGGCGCACGGGTTCGGCGCGATGCTGTGCCGGGTCCGCACCGCCCGGCCCGGCTTTCTGGTGCTGGAGTTCGTCCGCCGCGACGCCCTGGCCGCCATCATCCCCGCCATTCCCATCAGCAGCCATGTGAACTTGAAGGCACTGCCGGTGGGCCGCCGCGAGGACGGCTCGGCCTGGCTGATCCGGCTGCACGGCACCCATCTGCTCATCGCCGGAGCCACCGGCTCGGGCAAGGGCTCAGTGATCTGGTCGCTGATCCGGGCCATGCTCCCCTCGATGCAGGCCGGGCTGGTCAAGGTGCTGGCGGCCGACCCGAAGGTGATGGAGTTGGCCTACGGCCGCCCGATCTTCGACACCTGCGGCCGGTACGCCGCCGACCCTACCGCGATCGTGGCGATGCTCGAAGACGCCGTATCGGACATGCACGCCCGGGCCGCCCAGCTCGCGGGCAAGCAGCGGGACCACACCCCGACGATCGAGTTTCCGTTCGTGGTGGTGCTGGTCGATGAGGTCGCGTTCCTGACCGCCTACCAGCCCGACAAGCAGCTCCGCGAACGGGTCAAAGCCGCCCTCGCCACCCTCACCACCCAGGGCCGGGCGGTCGGCTACTGCGTCGTGGCGGCGTTGCAGGACCCGCGCAAAGAAGTGATGAGCATCCGCAACCTGTTCCCGGACCGGATCGCGATGCGGCTGGACGAGCCCGAGCAGGTGGACATGGTGCTCGGCGACGGCGCCCGCGACCGCGGTGCAACCTCCGACCTGATTTCCACCGACCCCGCCACCGGCGCCGGAGTGGCGTTCATCCGCCTGGAGGCCGACCCCGACCCGGTACGTGTCCGCGCCGCCTGGGTCTCCGACCAGGACATCCGCGGTATGGCTGATCGGTGCTCGGCTCGTCTCGTGGCTGAGCCGGTGCTGCCCGCGATCGAGGCGGAGGCGGCATGACCACGACCCCCACGTCCTGGCGGACCGATGAGCCGTGCCCGTGCTGCGCTCATGCACTGACGGCCACCGATGACGGGCAACCCCCGATCACCCTGGACTGCCTGCTGTGCGGCTGGTCGTCCACCTGGACCGGTGACCACGGAACCGAGGTGAGCCAATGACTGAAACCAGCACCCGAGCGGAGCGGATGCGGACGCCGATCGCCCGCGATGCGGTCCGGAAGATCGCCGAAGCCAGCGGCGCCTGCCTGCGGCCGGTCCAGCTGCGCCGCACCGACGCCCAGACGGGCAAGTCCGAGACCATCATGAAACCCTGCGGCGCCACCCTGGCCAGCGTTTGCCCGCCGTGCGCGGAACGGGCCAAGTGGCTGCGCGTCGCCCAATGCCGGGAAGGCTGGCACCTCGAGGACGAACCCGACCTGACCCCCGCCCCGCCCGACGAGACGCAGGCGTACTGGCTGACGCTGCGCGCTGAGGTTCAGGCCGAGCGCGACCGCGCCGAAGCCGCGGGGGAGGACACGACCGGGCTGGACGAGCTCGCCGCCGAGCTCGACACCGAGATCACCAAGGCCGGTGTCCGCGGGAAGGTCACGACCGAGCCGAAGGGCGGGAAGGCGAAGGGCCGCCGGTCCAGGTCCACCCGGCGCCGCCAGGACGCCGCCGCGCTGCCCCGCCGCAAGGTAGACGCCCGCACCACCGGACGGGTGTACACGTCCCCGGACGGCAAGCGGTACCGGCCGTCCATGTTCGTCACCCTGACCTGCGACAGCTACGGCAAAGTCCGCGACGACGGCACCCCCGCCGACCCGAGCGCGTATGACTACCAGCGGGCCGCGCGGGACGCGCTGCACTTCGCCGCGCTGTTCGACCGGTTCGTCCAGAACCTGCGCCGCACCATCGGCTACGACGTCCAGTATTACGGCGCCGTCGAACCCCAGAAACGCCTCGCCCCGCACATCCACCTGGCCATCCGCGGCAGTGTGCCCCGGCCTGTGCTGCGGCAGGTCATCGCCGCGACCTACCACCAGGTCTGGTGGCCACCCACCGACGTGATCCGGTTCGACGGTGACCAGGTGCCGGTCTGGGATGAGGCCGCCGAGACCTACCTCGACCCCTCGACCGGGGAGGTGCTGTCCACCTGGGACCGGGCGCTTGACGCCATCGGCCCCAACGACGTGCCGCTGCATGTGGCCCGGTTCGGGGCCAGGTTCGACGCCCAGGGCGTCCTGGCCGGGTCCAAGGACGCCGGCCGGTGTATCCGCTATCTGACCAAGTACCTGACCAAGCACGTCGCCGACTGCCACGCCCCCGACACCGACCCCCAGCGCGCCCACGCCACCCGGCTGGCAGACGCGCTCCGGTACGAGCCATGCTCGCCGACCTGCGCCAACTGGCTCCGCTACGGCATCCAGCCCAAGAACGCCCATGCCAACCTGGTCCCCGGCGCCTGCAAGGGCAAAGCCCACCGCTGCGAGCACCTCGGCTACGCGGGCCGCCGTGTGCTGGTGTCCCGCAAGTGGTCCGGCAAGACTCTGAAAGATCACCGCGGCGACGGCACCGCCTGGTTCCTCCAGACTCTCGGCCTGGAACCGCCCGAACCCGGCCGCTACACCTGGCACGTCGTCACCCCGGCCGACCCCGACCACCTGCCCGCCGACAAGCGGGTGCTGCGCGTCGTCGCCGACCGCGCCCGATGGCAAGCCGCACTCACCGAAGCCAAACGCAGAGCCGACGACCCGGCCAACAATCTTTCGGCAGAGGGGAGGGCGGCATGATCGCAAAGCGCGAGCCTCGACCGGATCGGCTCCTCACCGTGGCCCAGGTGGCCGAGCTGCTTGGGACGACCGAACGGTTCCCCCGGCGTCTGATCGCCGAGCGGCGCATCTGCTTCGTGCGGATCGGGCGTCACGTGCGCATTCCCGAGTCAGCGCTGAGCGAGTTCATTGACGCTGGACTCGTTGAGCCGATCGCAGGCGGATCGCAGAGAAGGGCCGGGTTATGGGCAACAGCACAGGCCGCCGCCGCCGATTCGGCGCTGTCCGCGAGCTGAAGTCCGGCCAATGGCAGGCACGCTACCGGGGACCGGACGGAATCATGCACCCGGCCGATCACACGTTCCGGAGCAAGACCGCTGCGGAAGTATGGCTGACCCGCAAAGAGGCTGAAATCCTCAACGACGAATGGATCAACCCGGACGCGGGCCGGGTTCCGTTCGGGGAGTACGCGGCGGCCTGGATCGAGGAACGGCCTAACCTGCGACCGAAGACGATCCGCCTGTATAAGTACCTGCTGCGCTCTCATCTGCGACCGGTGTTCGGCTCCGTGGCGGTAGCCGAGGTGAAAGAGGCGCAGGTACGTCGCTGGCGCAAGAATCTGCTAGACCAAGGCGTCAGCACGGTTACGACGGCGAAGGCGTACCGGCTGCTCAAAGCCATTATGAACACGGCCGTCGATGACGGGATGATCCGGCGTAATCCGTGCCGGATCAAGGGGGCCGGTCAGGAGAAGTCACCCGAGCGGGCCAGCCTGACCATCGCACAGGTCTATGAGGTAGCCGAGGCAATCGACCAGCGCTATCGGGCGCTCGTGCTGCTGGGAACTTTCGGCAGTTTGCGGTGGGGCGAGCTAGCCGCGCTCCGACGAGCGGATATCGACATGACGGCATGCACCATCCGGGTTGAGCGGCAGCTCACCGAGACGATCAGTGGCGCCCCCTCTTTCGGGCCGCCGAAGTCAGGTGCGGGCGTGCGCCTGGTGCCGTTTCCCGACATGATCGCGGCGGACCTGCGCTGGCATCTGAAGTGCTTCGCCCAGGACGGTGAGCAGGGGCTCGTCTTCACGAGCCCGGCCGGGACGCCGCTGCGGCACAGCAACTTCTACCGCCGGGTATGGCTGAAAGCGGTGGAGAGCGCCGGACTGAGCGAGGTGCATTTTCATGACCTGCGCCACACCGGGAACGGGCTGACCGCTGATGCTGGCGCGAGCCTGCGTGAGCTGATGGAGCGGATGGGACATGCGAGCACCCGGGCTGCGCTGATCTACTTGCACTCCACCGACGAGCGGCAGCGCAAGCTCGCGGATGCGGTCGGCAGGCAGGCCCGTGCCGAGCTGCGCAAGGCCCGGAAACCGAAGGGCGGCGCCGGTGAATCTGGCACGGTTGTGGCACGGGGACGCAAGCCAGCATCATGAGGATCATGATCGTGGCTGCCCGGAAAGTCTCTGACCTGGGATTTCTGGCTGGCGCGCCTGGCAGGATTCGAACCCGCGACCCGCTGCTTAGAAGATGTCGCACAGTTGTCCAAGGGCGTCCATCACCTGGGAAGACAGCGCCAAGGAGTCCAGGCGGGACCTATAGGGTCCCAGCCCGTTGGTGTCACTCATGGGTGTCAACAGCGCCTGGGTCACCCCTTGACCCCCAGAACGGGGGAGTAGGGTATGGCCAGGTCAACTGGGTTACGTCGGGGGAGCGGTGGCCGCTATGCGATTCCGCTCATCGTGGCCCGAGCGACTCGACCCGAAACGGACGTCCTCTGATGCCCCGCCTGATGTGCCCGTTGTGCACCAATGACGATGAGGTGACGACCCTCGAAGTCCTCCCGGACGGCCGGAAGCGCGCACGGTGCGCAGCTTGCAAGTTCGAATGGGATCACGGTGAGGTCAAGGAGCCGAAGAAGCTGCAGATCATGTCCGAGGTCGAAGGGCGCGGCCGATTCCCCAAGGCGTCGGACGTTGACCCAGAGGTGATGGAGAGAGCCGAGACGTTGAAGGCCCGCTTCCTCGCTGAGGTGCGTCGGCAGCCCGACCCGCGCATCCCGATCTTCTGGGCGAAGTACCAACAAGTGTTCAGTGCCGAGGGCCTGCCGACTTGCGACCCCGAGGAGTTGAAGGATTTCGCCAACGACCCCACCGGTGTGTATGTCGGCAAGATGACCGTCTTCAACAACGCTTGGAACGCCCTGGGCGCCGCGGAGGCTTCGAAGCAGACCCGGCAGGTCATCGACTACCTGCTTCGTGGGACCGGCCGATCACTCGAAGAGCGTCTCACCGCTCTCATCAATGGCGAGTTCGCATTCTCCATCCCTGGCTTCAAGGAAGCGCTACTGACGAAGGTGCTGTCGATCATGCACCCCAACAGGTTCCTCACGATCGTCACGTACGAGCAGAAGGCCGAGATGGCGCGAGCCGTGTACGGGCTCGAACTCCCACCGCAGGACCGGGTCGCATGGACGATCGGCCGCCTGGCTGTGTGGAGCAACGACCTGCTCAACGAACTGACCGGTGATGGCTTCGCGGACCGGCCTCACGCTGGCGCCTTCCTTTGGTGGGCGTCGAAGGACTTGGCATAAGCGACCCTCCGGTACGAGCTAACTCCACTGGCTGCCAATCGCCCTCCAGCCTTGCGTTCGCCTCCGCCTCATGCATGGAGCGCATATCGAACTCATATTCACTAGACGACAAGGCGGCCGATCGCTATCGTCAGCACCGCGGTCGTGTCATGGCCGGAACAGGCGATGCCGATCACCGGGATGCGGGACCATGGCTGGCATGTCGTGCTGGCAGTACGTACAGCTCACGATCACCGTCGATGGCCGCGCCTCCCAGCGGGCAACGCGTACCTGCCACGATGCAGCAGTTGCCCTAAGTCGGGGTGAGCCTGATGCTCAAGGCCCTTCGCGTCGCAGAGTCGCGGCCCACGTCGTGCGGGCGTCCGAGCGCGGAGTCCGGTGACTGGCCGCGCCAGCGGCGCCGCAGGAGCCTTGACCCTCTCGATGCGAACTCCTGGCGCCACGGTTGTTCGTGGTCGTTGGGGCAGGTCACTGTCCGGTGGCAGCTTGTCGGAGTCGTTCTCGGTCGATGGCGTTGCTGTATTTCTGTGCTGTACGACGCTCGGCCGGACCGTATCGACGTTCAAGTGTGGCCGTTGCCGCTGTCGCATGGCACGGCCCGTGGTCTCGATGCATCTGGCCACCTCGGCGGATATGTGCTCGCGGCCGACCACGAAGCTGGCGCTGAAACCCAATGCCCGCAGGAAGGCGGCATGGTTTCTCGTGGCCGTCTGTGCCATCGGGATCACCTCGTCCGGGTCGGCCATGACCCGGACCTGGCGCCCCCTCTGCCCGCGGCTTGCTGCCCCGGGGCAACGGCACCACCCCACACGCCGGGCCGTAGTACTTGACCTCTCCCCTTCCGGCTTGAACACTCCGTACGTGGACTTTGTGACCGGTGTTTTCGCTACGTGGCTGCTAGAGCAGCTCGCTGACGTCGGCCGTAGCGGATTGTTCAGATTCATACGCGGCGATAAGCAGGACGATGCACTCCGTCGCGCAGCGGATGCGGCCATCAAACTTACGGCGGCCGACTTCCTCCAAGGTGAAGCTACTGAGCAGTTGGCGGTATCGATCGACCAGGTCTTCGGCGGCGATGTGCTGGATCGCACGATCAGCAAGTATCCGACGATCTTGCAAACCCTGCAAGCAGAGGTGACAACCCGGGTAGCGGTCTTGGGCGATCCTGACCTGACCGGGATTGGCGCCTCTTCTGCCGACTTGTTCGGTGTCTCCAGCACTGCCGTCGGGCAACACCTTGTCAGCCACCTGATCGCTGAGATCAAGAAACGCGGCAGCCGCGGCGGACCGCTGAAACCACTAGCCGACCAACTTAACTTCGACGAGTCGCGTGAACAGGTGCGACGAATGGACTCGAAACTCATCGAACTCGACGCCAAGCTTGAAACAGCGCGTCGCGATCAGAGGCGCAAAGCGAGCAAGAGCCATGAGACGCTGAACAGGTCTGAAGTAATCCAGACCGGATATTCCAGAGCCGCTTCGCTCCTGCCTGAGGCCCTTCGCTCAGCTTATTCAATTGACTATTCAATGGCACAAGCCGTGGCTCTAACAAGCATCGCCGCCTGGGTGCAGGTTCATGACCCTGACCGTGCCCGCAGGCTTTTCGCTGATGCGGAGCGTATCGCCCGTTCCGCTATCCCCGAGGACGTGAAGGCGATGACACTGGCCAAGGTTGCGAAAGCTCTGCGCAATGACCCTGTCCGCGCAAAGAAGTTGATCGCCGAGGCGGAGCATATCGCTGCGTCATTGGATGATTGGGAGAAGGCGACGGCTACCCTTAGCATCGCAGATGCGGTGGCGGTCATGGACCCAGACCGTGCAGAGCGTCTTGCCCATACGATCCCTGAACAATCAGTTCGCATCGTGGCTCTAGACACGATTGCCAAAGCGCTCGCAGATGCCGATCTTAGCCGTGCGGAGCGTGTGGCCCGTTCGATAAGCGACCAAGAATCGAAGGACATGGCGCTAGCTGAACTTGTGCCAGCGGTAGTTGCCATGGACCCAGACCGCGCGGAGCGCCTTGCCCAGGAAATCACGGATACCTACTCAAAGGTGTCAGCCCTTGCCTCCATATCGATGCATCTGGCATTCAGCGATCCAGATCGCGCGGGACGCCTCATCACCGATGCAGAGCGTCTTGCCGCGACAATCGCCGCCCAACACTGGTTGGCACTGGCGATGGCAGTAGTCGCTTGGCCGCTCGCTTTCATTGACCCGAACCGGGCAGCGCAGTTGATCAACGACACGCACCGCCTTTCACGGTCGATTATGGACGACGGTGGGTGGGCACTCCCGCTGGTTAGGATCACCGAGGCCATGGCGATCTTTGACCCGCGTCGAGCTGAGCGTGCAGCGCGGTCGATCAACAATAAGTACGATAGGAGCCAAGCACTTGCTGGAGTCTCCCGCGTGATCGCGGTCACGGATCCAGACCATGCGGAGCGTGTGGCCCGTTTGATCACCGATAAGGACATGAGGGCGCATGCACTGCTGCAGCTCATGACAGCGTGGGACCAGCCTCAGCAAGGTCTTGCCGAGAAGGGGGATGGTGATTCAGTTTCGCCGTGCCTTTGATCTTCTGATCCGTAGAGTGTGCCACTCGCGCCTTCGACCTGCGACACGCTGCCTGGCCTGCTTGGATCACTCTCAACCGTTCGCGTCATCACCCGTCGTCGCGCAGTGCCATAAGGCCAAAATCAGGCCAGCCAACGTCAAGCTTGCTGGGCGGTGATCCTCTCGATGCGAACTACCGGCACTCCGGTTGGTGGAGGTTAGTGACGCTGGTCTGCGGGTTGGCTGGGGTCGCTCAGGTCTGCCTCGCGTCGGAACGTTTGCTGCACTTTCGTGCTGCACCCCGCGGGTTGTGGTCAGGTTTCATCGGTGCCGGGTGTCACGAGGTCGTAGGCACGGAGGTGGATGCGGCCGACTATCCGCTCTCCGTCGCGGACGCCGCCGATTAGATGCCATCGCTCGTGCCACGTCCAGACTGTCCCATCGGTGTGGACGTAGTCCGCGGGCTGTCCAGGGTGATCCACAATCGGGCGATCGTTCCCGGTACGTAGCACGATGCGCGTGTCCTCCGTCGTCATACCGATTGAGCTTAGCCTCATGAGCACTCCCAATGATGACCAAGATCATCGAACGGCTGGCTCCTATCCCTGCGCGAGTCATGGACGTTGACGGTGAACCTTGGGATAGCGCACACGGCTCCGGAGGCGGTTAGTGTTCCACGCTGTGAGCTGCGGAGACTTCCTTCTGCTCTAGTGTCTGGACCACGAATCGACCGCGATGGTTCCCGCCAGCTCGCGACCGACTGCACAGAAGATCGTCTAAGACGACGCCATGACCATCGTCCCCCGAGATCGAGGGAACGATGAAGGTGCCTGGCGAGTGACCGTGAGTCCCACCCAGTAACCGGCTGATCGGACACATCGGGCACGCCGCACGGGTCTCGCGCTTGACGCTTGAGTGTCGGCCGCCGGGCTCACGGCTCCGAGATCACCGATACCGTGCCGTCATTCACGTTGGTGATGTAGGCACTGGCGGAGCCGCGCAAGCGGGGCACATGGAGGACAGCGATGCCGGGTCTTGGCGGCAAAGGTCAAACGATAGCCCATAGTTCGGGTGCTAAGCCGGACGCGTGTACTACGATGTCACAAGACCAACACCAACACGCGGCGGGATCAATGAGTATTGCCCAGGACCTTGAAGACGCCTTTAACTCTATGCTTCGTACCGATTACATTCCGCTCAGCGATACAAATAAACTCAATCTTCTTGCTGACTATTATGTAGACTACATGGAGTCAGTGAACCAAATCCTAGGACCAACCGATCAGCTAATTGTAGGGAGACGCGGCACCGGAAAAACCACTCTCCTCTACCGTGGGCTAGTTGAGTGCATGCGCTCTTGGGGTTCGGACGAGACTATTGCTCGCAAGCGGACTCTGGGTGTTTATCTAGATCTTGAGAAATGTCAGTCGCTGAGTTCATCTACAACCGCCGACTACGAATCGTTCGAGTACGCGTTTGTCGCTGAACTATGTGATGCTATAAGAGAAGAGCTACACAGGTCCTGGCCGACCCTAAAGCAAGAGCCAAACCTCATAGAGAAAGTCTTCCGCTCGGCACAGACGAAGAAGGCATCGGCAGTAAACGCCGAACTACTTCGCCTCGTGGAGGTTCTGCAGACTGGATTGCCGCGTTTCGTGGATCGATCGGCTCCTACGGAACGACGAGAGCATGTAAGTTCCTCTTCGACGGGAAAATCTAAGGTTGGAATGAGTGTAAATCCAGCTCATCCTAATGTTGAAATGGAGATGGGCTCCGACAAAACGAGCCTTTTCGAAACGGAAACCCGTCACCAAGAGCAAGTGACTTATCGTCTATCGGTAGCAGATCTATTGCGGGTAATTGGCGAACTTCGGAAAGCGGGCGATATACCCTACTTTCTTATATTCATAGATGAGTTCTCGGCGTTGAATGCAGAGCTTCAGGGTCGCTTTACAACGCTCCTTAAGAAGATACTAGGTAATCATGCAGGCGTATACGTAAAGCTATGTGCAATTACTGACAATTATAGACTCGGCTCTTCCATCATTCTTCAGCGTGACCTATTCGAGCTATCGCTTGACCTTGATGCCTTCGTGGAGCGTAGCGGATCGATAACCTCGGCGATGGAGCACTTGGAAAGACTCACAAGACAGATCGTCGAGCAGCGCATAGCCGTTTATGCGCACATCGCGACGGAACGTTTGTTCGATTCCCCCGATGACGCATATCGCGAGCTCACACGTTCTGCCATGGGGGTGCCTCGCACTATCGGCATCGTCCTTAAGCAGGCATGGTCGAGGTCCCGTAGCGGCACGTCGTCGCGGATCCGTATTCGTCGTACAGATTTGGAATACGGAGTCCGATATGCATCAAAGGCCTATCTTAACCAGATGACCGGTGCTGCTAGGGATGGTCTGGCAATACCCGAGCATGTTCCCGAAATTTGGGACGCGCTAATTGAGCGAGCAACTTATGAGCGTCGCAAGTCGGATTCGCCCGCGAGCCATTTCATGATTGTGCCTCGGTACGAGGAACGCCTTCGCTTTCTTAATATGTTTTTCCTGGTTCATTTGCTTGAGCAAGGGAGAACAACCAAGAAAGAAAGCGTGAATAGAAGTCTTTACTCTTTTGATTATGGCATCACGCAAGAGAATAACCTTGGATGGGGCGACGACAAGAACGTTATCAGACAGCAGCGATTTGTCTATGATGACTGCCTTGCTGACTTCGACCGTTTTTATCGTGGCACGGAAGCCCAGAAATACCGTTGCCCGGAATGCAATACACTCTATGAGGAGAGTGAGCTAACATTTTCAGGGGGCGTACTCAAATTCTGTCCTAGTGATAAAGCAGACCTAGAGCTGCTTGCGCGCGGGCATCCCGTATCTGGATTTACTGAAGAGGAAATCAAGATAATTGGGGCTATTCGCTCTGCCAGGAAGAGAGATACTCTAGTAGCCCGGCAAGTCGCAGATGACGTTGGATGTTATATTCAGAAAGTAGCTAAATTTGGAGAGAAGCTGAACCGTGAAGGCGTGATTGATCGCAGTAAACCCGAGGATCTCTGGAAAACATATCTATTACGACTCTGAGCCGAAGCCTGACAAGTCTGGTAAGTAGCCCATATCGACGCCCCAATTTCAAACAACTCGTAGGGCCTCTTGCTCCCAAAGCAATTCGCGCGTGATCCTCGCCAGGGCTCGTTTTCATGTCTACCTGCGTCATTGGTCCTGAGCGGTCCGCCGATGTCCGTCGTTGTCCGCGGTCGTTGTCACGCAGTTAGTCACTCAGCAAGCGGTTCGCTAGCCTGCACGATGGGGATGGGAATATGCGTCCCCGTGAGGGACGAACATACGGGGCACGCACTGGTCGGCGGAAGGACTGAACGACGGGGGGTGCCGCTGGCGGTGCGATCGCGGCCCTGGTGTCTCCGCGTTGGTCGGCGGTGAGATCGTGGTCAGGCGGGTGTGGCGGTACCTCCGTCAGCTCGGTGGCGACAGCAACGATCACGGGCTGGGCGATGACATGCCCATGCGAAGCTGGGCCGATGGCAGCACCGCACGTTGCACAGAAGATCGCAGCCGCGCTGATTATGGCGCCGCACCGGCACGGTGAACTTGTCACCTTTCCACGGTATGCGGCAGGCGCCGCTCCGCCCGGGCGACACGCACGCACGCGATACCGCCGTGGCAGCCAGGGCTGGGCGACTGCTTAGGAGGTCGTTTCGGGCCACTCCCCCACCAGCGACTCCCCGCCAATCCGCCTGATCGTGAGCCATGGCAGCGCGCGGACCGGCAGCGTGCCGTCTCGCGCGGGCCGATCCGGCCATCGCGCAGGTTGCACAGCAGCGCGAATGCGCGGCCCAGTTCGGGGAAGCAGTAGGCGGCGATCCTGGTACAGCCTCGTCAGCGCTGCGGTCGAGCTGTGGACCCGGATGGCGCGGTCGAGCTGTGGACCCGGATGGCGCTGGCGCTCTCTATGCTCCGGTCGGAATGCAATTGGCAAAGAAGCTCTCGGTGAAGCTTCCTCCGCCCGTGTACGGCGTCCCCATCTCCAAGAGGGTTATCTGCCAGTTCTGCGGAGGTCCGATGGCAGGCCCGCCGAGATCTTGAAAAGCAGTCCAGTCCTCCTGCACATAGCCCGTCGTAGAGCCGTTCGGGCCGTAGCCGCCGCTCACGGCGATATAACCGCTAGGGCACGTTAGAACGCCGACAACATCGGAGCCTGTCGGTTGCCCATAGGGAACTACCTTGTTAACGCGGACAGAAATCATGCCGTCTCCGCCGGCCTGCTGCCAGTTCAGCTCCGCCGTCCCACGTGGGCAGACCGCTCCGGTGTTTATGACGACCAGTGGGCTGCCATGGTTAGGGACAGGTGACTTGTAGCAGGCGTGGATTACGCCGTTGCTGTTAACCGGCCCTGCGATGGCTGCGCCTGCGGCAGCCCCTCCCGCAAGCAGCACGAACGCCGCTGCTGAAGCGATGAGGATGTTACGCGTGCGCGGGCTTCTCACGGTGTCCCCCTCTAGGTATTCGCCGGATCCGCTCCCGGCTGTTCACCGAGCATGACGCCGCCGCGACGCAAAGTCAAAAGTCAATTACCACCCTCAATTACCGCAGCCTTGCCTAACCGAGCCGTGCCCTGCGCTACCGAACCGTGCCTTCACCCTGGTCCTCGATCTCAGCTATCGACGTGGCTGTGTTGACGAGGTCCGGCCAGGCGGCGTCGGTAGCGCTAGTTCAGCCGCTCGCGGCATATCTCCGAGCACAGCCGCAGCAACAAGCGCGGGTTGGCGGCGGCGGGGAAGGACGAGTCGAGTTAGGTCCGTCCTTCCGACAGGTGCCGAGGTCTTGCCGGGGAAGATCAGTGTCAAGGTGGAGCGCCCGCAGCGTAGCGAGGACGTACGACCTTGACGGTGATCTTTGCGCGGCGACAGGATGCCCGGCGCGAGGAGGACGGCCCGGTCAGATGACGCACGCGCGGTCACCGGGCAGCGTTACGGCCTGCGCCACCGGCCTGCGGGCGCGGGCCAGCTGACCGGCGTGCGGCGCCGCGCCCGTAGGGCTTCCGCCCGGCAGGGCGCGGCAGGCCGCCGCCCCACAGTCCGCGGTTGCCCACCGCTCATCCGCCCTGGCCTGTGGTGGTGCACGGTGTGCCGGACACGCAGTTTCCCAATGACTTCGCGCTCATGCGCCCGATCCGGCCCGGCGGGCCGGACGGCTGGCGCGCCGCAGGCGCGCCCTTGAAGCCGTAGAGAAAGTTCTCACCGTCAACGAGAGGTTAGCTTGCTCGAATGTGAGTTCGAGTAAGTGTCGGCCCCCGTGCAAGCTTCGCGCAGGTGGCGGGTACTGTCACCGTCATGATGGATGTCGATTCGGCGCAGGAGATGGCTGAGGCCAAGCTAGCCCAGCCGCTGCCTCGCCGTTGGCGGCATGTTCGGTCTGTGGCACGGCGAGCCAGGTGGGTTGCTAAGGAGCTGGCGCTTCCCGATGACCTCGTGGCGGCTGCTTGGCTTCACGACATCGGGTACGCGCCCGACCTGGTGGAAACGGGTTTCCATCCGCTTGATGGAGCGCGCTATCTCCGTGGCGCGGGTATCGATGGCCAGGTCGTGAGCCTTGTCGCCTACCACTCGTGTGCTCAGATTGAGGCTGAGGTTCGCGGGCTTGGTGCTGCTCTGGCGTCGGAATTTGCATTTGCTGAGCCGATGCTGACTGACGCGCTCCTCTATTGCGACATGACGACTGGCCCTGACGGAGACTATGTCCGTCCTGCTTATCGGCTTGTGGAGATCCGCGGTCGGTACGGTCCTGACCATGAGGTGACCCGGTTCGTGGAGCGCGCCGCTTCGGAGATCCTGGCCACTGCTGGCCGAATTGAGGAGATGCTTCCTGCTCAGCCGAGGTAGGGTTCGCGTCGCCGGTCGAGGTAGTGCTGGATACGCTGCCGCATCGAGGGGTGCATCTGCAAGCCGGTAGCTACCGCAGGCGAGACCCATTGCGGCTCAGATGACTCGCTGCTCGGCCGAAGGGTTCCGCCGACTGGCCGAGCGGTGAAGATGATCGAGAACTCTTGCCGGACCTCGCCGTTACTCGTGTAAAGGATCACGTGGCGGGGGTTGGTGTAGATCCCGACCAGGCCGGTGATCTCGCACTCGATCCCGGTCTCTTCGCGAGTCTCGCGGACCGCCGCTTCGGTGATCGACTCGCCAATGTCCATGCCGCCGCCCGGAACTGCCCAGTTGCCGTTGTCAGTGCGGCGGATCATCAGGATCTCGCCCTGGTCGTTGACCACGATCGCGTTGGCCGATGGCACCACGCTGTTGGCCTTGGGCGCCTCCGGGTCGTCCAGATAGTCGATCCGCTTACCCATCCTGGGTCTCCTTGTCGCCGGTCCAGGTCTTGCTCGTTTGGTCCCATACCCGGTCGAAGCTGCGCGCGTAGGTCTGGAATAGGGTGCCCGAGCTGAGGTGCCGCAGGTGCAGGACCGGGGCGAAGTGCGCGGGCACCCCGTAGGCGTGGGTGTTGACTAGCATGTCGTCGTCGAACCAGTAGATCGAGTTGTACAGCGTCGTGGAGTGGAGCTTGATCTTGATCCGCGGATGGGTGGCGTAGGGCCGGTAGTAGGCCAGTAGCACGTTGCGGATCTTCGCTGCGATGGCGTCCCCGATGTCCTCCTCCTGGCCCCGGAGCGCGACTTGTGGGCAGTCCGGGTCGCCGAGCAGGATGCGGATCGATGCGCCGTCGTCGGCCTTCTTCTTGAGCAACTCAAGCTTGCGTACGTGCTGTTCGGCCAGGAAGAACCCGGAGTAGACCAGGATGCCGATGTGGTCGGTGGCGTTCTCGAACAGCCTGGCCCACAGCTCCTCGGACACGTCAGCCCGGTAAGGGTAGACCCGGACTATCTCGGAGCCGGTGATCTCGCCGCGCCGTTTGCGTGAGTAGCCGTCCGGCCAGAGCCAGGCCTCGTCCCTCTGCACCAGGACGGAGATCTGGTGCCGGAACTGCGGGTACGGCGTTCGGTTCTGAGTGATCCACCGCTCAACCGTCTTGGTGTGCACCCCGAGTTCGTCGGCCAGTTTCTCATGGGTGACCCGGGCGGCCATCAGAGCATCACGGAGCCGGTCATTCGCCACGGGCCGACCCTCCTAAGGGACGTCTAGGGACTGACTAGGACCACCATAACTCGTCCAAGATGGTTCTTCCGGTTGTTCAGGCGTCCGCGTTTCGGAGGCAGATTGGACCCGTGGCCAATCCCGGTCACACAGGCAACCAGCCCCATGGGAGGGGCAGCCAAGGAGAGGAAGTGGTGATCGTGCGGAAGTACTACCTGGACACCTCGAAGGTGACCTTCACAGTGACGAGGGCCGCGGAGCCCAAGACCGAGTTCGGCGGCACCAAGCAGAAGGTGGACAAGCAGACCAGGCAGCCCGAGTGGGTTGTGGAGGTGCTCGCGATGGAACCCGAAGGCGGGGAGGTGATCCGGGTCACGGTGACTGGTGATCAGCCCAAGGTGAACCAGGGTCAGCCTGTCCGCTTCGAGGATCTGGAGGCGATCCCCTGGGCCAACAACGGCAAGAACGGGGTGGCCTACCGCGCCGCCTCGATCCAGCCCGCCCAGCAGACCCGCGCCGCCTGATACCGGTCTGTCCGGCTCGGCTGCGCCTGCCGTTACCGGTGACCGGCCACTTATCTGAAGTCCCACAGCAGTACGCACGGAAAGGATCACGAGCTGTCATGTCTAGCAGCGTTACCCCCATCACGAACGCCAGCAGCAATGGTGCCGACACGAGCACCGCTGCCGAGCGCAAGCCGCGCAAGCACGGCATGGCCGTGTTGCGCGACCGAGAGGCCAAGGCGCTGATCAGTTTGGGCACCGACGCGCTGAGCGAGGCCTTCAATGTCGGCCACGAGCTGCACCGCGCGATCTACGACAAGGAGTCCAGCGTCAGCAACGGCGACTTGCAGCAGACGCTGGCCGAGGTGCTGACCTGTATGGAACGGGCCGAGCACTACCTGCTCATGCTCGGCAGCACCTTCGAGGAGAACGCCCCGCCGCCCAGCGACGACGAGGCCCCGTTCTAAGCAGTGCCGGGCCTGGAGAACTGACATTCCCCGGCCCGGCCAGCCACATCCCCACCCTCACGACGCCTAATCGGGAAAGAGGTGAGTGGCGTGTTTCACGCTACCAGCAAGAAAGCAGCCGGTCATGTGCAGGCGTGACTGCTGCAAGCCGCGGAGCCAGGCCCCCGGCATCACCGCAGCCGCGCTCGCCGTCGTCGGCGCAGGCATCATCGCGCACAAGACCGGCCACACCCTGGCCAAGGTCGCGCACGAGATCATCGAGGTCGCACGGATCGCCGCGCTGACCACCGTTGCCCTGGTGGCCGCCGTAGTGGTGGTCTGGGTAGTCACCAGACTGTTGCGCGGGTGGCTTGGCCACCGGCAGGCACAACAGCACCAAGCTCGTCTGGCTACGGTCAGGTTCGCGCCGCCGCATGGCGTTGGCACCTGCATTGCCTGTGGCGGTCTCGGTGAGGTTCTCCGGGCGACCGGGGATGGCGAGTTTGAGCCGCGTCCGTGCCCGGAGTGCCATCCAGTCCGGCTGGCGGGGTGATCGCAATGCCGCGATCTTCAGCCCGCACCCGGAAGGGCACGCCGTACACGCTGGACCGGATGTTCGTCACTGTGCACCGCAGCGCCGCGGGCACACTGTGGCGGTTCCGCACCGAACTGGCCACCCTCACGGTCGCAACTGGCGGCATCTGGGAACTGGCCAGGATGGTCACCTTGTTCTGGGCGACTGGCATCCTCACCGTGGCCACTGCCATGGTGATGGCAGTGCCACCGGCCCGGCGGCAGATTACCGGCCGGATGTGGTGCGTGCTGACCCGGCACCGTCTCCAGCGGGTCTGCTGGGAAACCCGGATGCACACCCGGTCCGGGCGGCTTCCGCTGGTGCTGCGCATCGTCCCCACTCAGGTGGGCGAGCGCGCGGTCATCTGGTGTCGTGCCGGGATCTGCAAAGAGGACTTCGAGCTGAACGCGGCCGAGATCGCCGCCGCGTGTTACGCCCGCCAGGCCCGGATTGAGGGCCATCGCCGGTGGGCACAGATCGTCGTCCTGGACATCGTGCGCCGCGACACCCTCGCCCCGCACCATGTCGTCACCTCCGCCCTGCCCGCCAGGCAGGCCCGAGATTCAGGGGCAAGCCAGTGACCCCCGACGCGCTGCTGGATGCCATCCGCTGTGCTCGTCAGCGGAAAGAACGAGCCGACCAGGACTTGCGGCTGCTGCTCGCCTACGCGCGGGAGCGTACCCGGCCGCGTCCTTACCGGCTGACCGATCTGGCTCAGGCGGCGGGCATGTCCATCTCGGGCGTCCGCATCGCTTACAGCCAGCACGACATCGACCGGGCTGCCCGCGCCATCGGCGCTGATGGCCAGCGCCACCTGCGGCAGGCCGTTGAGGCTCTGCTCGCCCATGAGGAGCGGCAGGCCGCTTCCGGGCGCCGTATCACCCCTGCCTGACCGGCAACCCCGATCCGCCGCCCACGGAGGTGGCAGGGATATCGCCTGGCAGCACTGCTCACAGACCAATGCGTTCACAGAAAGGAAGTGCTGGCATGCCAGCAAACATCGAATCCATGTTCTCGGTCCGGGAAATGCCCTGGCACCGCGAAGGCACCATCCTCCAGGAGTATCCAGGCTCGTGGGATGAGGCCCGCAGGCTCGCCGGACTGGACTGGGATCCCATCGCCACCGAGGTCTACGCGATCACCAGCATCAACGCCGACGGCAACCCGCTGCTGGAGCCGATCGACGGCTGGAAGTCGATCACCCGCTCCGACAACGGCGCGGTGCTGTCGATCAACAAGGACAGCTACACCGTGATCGCCCACGGCGAGATGGGCGAAATCGTCGAAGCCGTCCTGGCTCAGCCCAACGTCAAGTGGGAGACCGCGGGTGTCCTTGACGGTGGCCGGGCCGTGTGGTGCCTGGCCCTGCTCGACGAGCCCGTGGAGCTGCCGGGTGACCACAGCCCGACCCTGCCGTACCTGGCGATCACCAACCGGCACGACGGCACCGCCGCCTGCGCCCTGCGGGCAACAGCGGTACGGATCGTGTGCGCCAATACCTTCCGCGCCGCCGAGCTCGAAGGCGAGCGGACCGGCGCCACCTTCTCCTTCATCCACAAGTCGAGCTGGCGGTCCAGGATTGAGGAAGCCCGCCGGGCGGTTACGGGCGCCCGGGCCGAATTCCGCCGCTATGCCGACCTGGCCGGTGAGCTGCTGGCCATTCCCATCACGCCGAAACAGCGGGAGCTGTTCGTCACCCAGTTCATCCCCAAGCCGCCCGACGGCCTGGTGACCGACCGGGTGGCCCGCAACGTCGAGGAAGCCCGCCAGGCCCTCCGGATGATCTTCGAGTCGAAGACCACCGAGCACGTCTCTGACACCGCCTACGGGCTGATGCAGGCCGCAGGGGAATACCTCGACCACGTCAGGAACGCCCGGTCCTGGGAGACCCGGCTCAACCGGACCCTGATCCGGCCCGAGCCGCTCAAGCACCGGGCGCTGTCGCTGATCCGCGAAGTCGTATCGGCGGCATGAACACCCGCGGGGTGCCCTGGCAGGGAAGTCCGGGGCACCCCGCCCTACCCACCGCAAATCAAGAAAGGACAACCAAGTCATGGACCTGATCAGCACCTCCTGGACGTGCCTGCGCTGCGGTGCGGCCTACATCTCCACGCCGCCCGAGACCGGACTGTGCGAGCAGTGCATCGCCGACCTGGAAGCCATCGCCCGGCTCGCGCCAGTCGCCAACCAGCCCTGCCCGCTGTGTGGCGGCCCGGTGTGCGCCGACTGCGGCAAGGCCCTCATCACCCTCCTCCCCATCCCGCCCGCCGGACTGGCCAGGCCCGCCGGGGAGGTGACCGGCGATGACGCCTGAGAGCGTCCCGGTCGCGCCGCTGTCGATCTGGAAGCCGGTCCACCTCGGCACCGACGAACTCGGCCGACGCGTGGAGGTCACCCTGGCCGAGCGGAACATGCTCATCGGGGGCGAGCCCGGCAGCGGCAAGTCGGTCGCCCTCCAGCTCATCGTCGCTCACGGCGCGCTGTCCCCGGACTGCCGCCTGATCTTGACCGACGGCAAGCGCGTCGAACTCGGGTTGTGGCGGGCCTGCGCGGAGCGGTTCATCGGCCCGTCCATCGATGACGCAATCGACACCCTGCACTGGCTCCAGCAGCAGATCGACGAGCGCACCGCCTGGCTCCTCGACCACAAGATGCGCAAGATCATCCCCGACCTGGGCTGGCCGGTCTACCTCATGCCCATCGACGAGGTGGCCTACTACTCCGCCACCGTCGGCACACCCACCCAGCAGAAGGAATTCAACGCCTGCAACCGGGACGTGGTCGCCCGCGGCCGGGCACCCGGCATTATCCCGGTCGAGGCCACCCAGCGGCCCAGCGCGGACATCATTCCCACCAGCCTGCGGGACTTGTTCGGCTACCGGTGGGCATTCCGCTGCTCCACCGAGGCCAGCTCGGACACCATCCTCGGCCATGGCTGGGCCAACCAGGGCTACTCGGCTACCGAGATCGACCCCAAGGCTCGCGGTGTGGGTTGGCTTCGCGCCGAAGACGGCATCCCGCGCCGGATCAAGGCCGCCTACCTGACCGATCAGCAGATCATCGACACGGCTTCCTGGGCGGCGCAGGCCCGCGCCACTCACCACGCCACCCAGCCTGTCAGCACCCCTGCCAGCCCCGATGGCAACGTGGTCAAGCTGCGCCGGGACGGTGATGCCGCATGACCGCGCGCTACACCGGAGACTGCTGCCCCGCCTGCGGCAGCCACCAGGTCATCCCCTACGCCGTCCTGGTCGGCGGCACCGAGGAGTACGGCTACCAGTGCCTGACCTGCGAGGTGATGTGGCCGGTCCTGTCCTACCCGCCTGGTAGCGCCACCGACCGGTCGCGCCGCACACCGAGCCCAGCGGCATGATCACCCCGGCGCTGGCCCTGATCCCTGTCCTGCTCGCCAGCACGGGGATCGGGGCGAACACCGGGCCAGCCGGAGGCTGCCTATGAGCACCCCCGCGCTGGCATCGGCCGCTGTCCTGGTCGATGACCGCGTCCGGCCCGAGGGCAGCACTCGCACGCTCGACGCCGAACTGCTCGACCGCGCCGCACGGGATGACTACCGGCAATGGCTATCTAGCGCCCTGGCCGCGGACGGCTGTGTCCGGCCGATCCGGCTGCGCGGCACCGTCCGCGATATCGACGCCGCGACCGGCGAGGTGATCCGCGATCTGGACACCAACGACCTGCCGGACAAGGCGATCTACGTTCCGTGCGGGGATCGGCGTGCTTCGGTCTGCCCGCCCTGCGCCGAGACCTATCGCGCCGACACCTACCAGCTCATCCGGGCCGGGCTGGCAGGTGGCAAGGGCGTTCCCGAGTCGGTGGCCATCCACCCCTGCGTGTTCGCCACCTTCACCGCCCCGTCCTTCGGCCCCGTCCACACCCGCGTCGTCACCGCTGGCGGCAAGGTGGCCCGCTGCCGACCGCGCCGCAAGGCCAATCACTGTCCGCACGGGCAGCGTCTGTCGTGCGGCCAGCGACACAAGGAGGACGACGCCTGCCTGGGCAAGCCGTTCTGCCCGGACTGCTACGACTACGCCGCCGCGGTGGTGTGGAACGCCCACGCGCCCGAGCTGTGGCGCCGCACGGTCATCGGCATCCGCCGTCGTCTCGGTAAGCTCGCCAAGGCCCAGGGAATGTGGGTCAAGCTGTCGTATGCCAAGGTTGCCGAGTTCCAGCGGCGCGGGCTCATCCACTTCCACGCCATCTTCCGCCTCGACGGCTTCGACCCTGTTCATCCAGAGCGCACTGTTCCTCCCCACCCGGCGCTCACCGCCGACGTGCTGGCCGACGTCATCCGTCAGGTTGCGAGCGTGACCTGGTTCGCCACCGTCCCTCACCCGGTCAAGCCGAGAGGTTGGGACATTACCTGGGGCACCCAGGTGGACCCGCGCGTGGTCCGGCTCACCGACGATGGCCAGATCACCGACGTGGCGGTCGCTTCCTATCTGGCTAAGTACGCCACCAAGTCAACCGAGCTGGTCGGCGTCCTGCCAACCCGGATCACCGCGGCAAACGCCCGGATCTACGCCAACTCGCGTACCCACCAGGGACGGCTGATCGCCGCCTGCCTCAAGCTCAGCCGCCACCCGCACGAGGATTTCAAGGCCCTGCGACGTTGGGCGCACATGGTCGGCTACCGCGGCCACTTCGCCACCAAGAGCCGCCGCTACTCCACCACCATGCGAGCGCTGCGAACTGCCCGACGGGACTGGAAACGCCGCCAGCACCCCATCAGCCACCACCACGGCGAGACAACCGTCATCACCGAGACCGTCCTGGAATGGGCCGGACGTGGCTGGCGCACCAGCGGAGATGCGCTGCTAGCCCTATCCGCCGCCGCCCGCGCCCGCGAACACCGACGTATCGCCCGCGAGGAATCCCGAGTCGCCTGATCGCACCCAGAAGGACATCATCATGGAGAAACTGCTCTACCGGCCCAAGGAGGCCGCACAGATGCTCGGCATTGGCCGGGCCACTCTGTACGCCCTCATGCACGCCGGGAAGATCCGGTCGGTCAAGGACGGCAGCATGCGGTTCATCACCCTCGACGCCTTGCGCGACTATGTCCGCCAGCTTGAGGACCAAGCCGACGAGGTCGCCTGATGACCACTCCTCGCCGTCGTGTCAATGGTGACGGCTCTCTTACTCGTCGTGCAGATGGCCGGTGGATGGGCCGCTACTACGCATGGACCAGCTCGGGCACCCGCAAGCGCATCACGGTCTACGGCAAGACGCGTCAGCAGGCGGCCGAACGGATGCGTGAAGCACAGCAGCGGAACGAGCGCGGGATTCCGGTCCCGGATCGCTCCTGGAAGCTAGCCGACTGGCTGGATCACTGGCTGGAACATGTAGTCCTGCCTAACCGCCGTCCAGCGACCTACCGGTTGTATGAGATGACTGTCCGGCTCTATCTCAAGCCCGGACTAGGCACCATCCCGCTCACGAGGCTGTCCGCCTCGCGGGTGCAGGCTTTCTTCAACGGCCACCTCGCCGCGGGCCATTCGGTGCGGACTGTTCAGGTGATGCGGACGGTTTTGTCGTCAGCGCTGAGCCGCGCCATGAGGGAGGAACTGATCTCCCGTAACGTTGCCCGCCTTGTTGAGCTGCCTGGATGGGAGCGGCAGCCCATTACGCCATGGTCGGCTGCCGAAGCTCGGGCGTTCCTCGACGCGGCTAGGAACGACCCGCTCTATCCCGCGTTCATGTTGCTACTGGTCTATGGCCTGCGGCTGGGCGAGGTGCTCGGCCTGCGCTGGCACAACATTGACGAGCAGGAGGGTGAGGTCCGTATCCGCCAGCAGCTCCAGCGGCAACGGGGTCAGCTTCAGCTCTATCCGGTCAAGACTGCCGCAGGCCGCCGCGAACTTCCGCTGCTGCCGGTAGCCGAGGACATGCTTGCGCTTCGCCGCGAGACCCAGGCGTCCGACCGTAGGGAGCTGGGCCGTGCTTGGCAGGACACCGGACTCGTGTTCACGACCAAGACCGGGCGCCCCATCGAACCACGTAACCTGCTGCGCTC
Organism: uncultured Actinomycetes bacterium; assembly: GCA_963697445.1. Taxonomy (GTDB): domain Bacteria; phylum Actinomycetota; class Actinomycetes; order Streptosporangiales; family Streptosporangiaceae; genus PALSA-505. Next base: position 18,884 of record CAVOOC010000042.1, on the reverse strand, counting down.
GTTCCGGCGCATCTGCGCGCATCAAGACCTGCGGGTGATCAAGGTCCATCACCTGCGGCATACCACCGCGACATTGCTGAAGAACCTCGGCGTCCCGGCCCGGGACGCTCAGCTCATCCTCGGCCATTCACGGCTTGCGGTCACGCTGGAGATCTACACCCACGAGGACCGGCAAGCGAAGCGGGAAGCGCTTGGCCGGATCAGTGACGTGCTCGGTCGCGATCACGACGTGAGCGCGGAATAGGTGTCAAATACGGGTGTCAACCGGCTCTCTGAGTGGGTGTCTCACCACGTTTTGCCTGGCGCGCCTGGCAGGATTCGAACCCGCGACCCGCTGCTTAGAAGATCGTTTCAGGCAGCGTCGTCATCTGCTGACGCCCAGCTTGGACCGCAGGCGCGGTGCCCGCAGGTGACCGCAGATGACCGGCGATCCCCGGCCGTTCTGGCACGTATGTGGCACGTACCGGCCAGCGTGGCTCCCAGGGACGACCCACTCCCCGGGTAGCGTTCCAAAGCGTGAAGGACTTGCTGCCCTACCTGGCAGGCGCTGCGTCCGCGTTCGTCGTGCAGTTCCTGATCCAGGTCTACGTCGTGCCGCTGGTGGAGACACGTAGGCGTCGCTTGGAGCGGTGGGAGAAAGATGTCCTCGATCTGGGCGAACTGCTGTCGGGCACAGTCAGCGATGCCGCCTCGCAAGCGAGAAGCGACCAGTTTGCTGTCCGCATGCTCAAAGGGATGGTTGGCGGCCCTGACTACGATCCGGCATTCGTGGAACGCGAGTTGAGTAAGTACCTGATATCCGCCCGCAGTGCCACGAACAGCCTCGGTAACCAGGTCAACTCCCGCGCCGACTGGCTAATGGACCGCATCTCCATGTACCGACCGAGCGAACTGGTGATCAAGTTCACTCAGGCTCAACTTCCCTATCGGCTGCATCTGGCCAAGCTTGCCCCGGATGACTGGCGGGAGCTATCGGAGGAGGACTGGGATGCGTGGTGGGACGAGGAAAGCAGGCTACGCACCGAGTTGATCTCCGCCCTTCGGTGGCTGACCTTGACCCGTCACCCCTTGCGTGTCTCATGGCGGACACGGTTCAGCCAGGCGCAGTACAGAATTAAGCGACGCTTCGCGAAGATCAGCCGTAGACCCCTTGAGCCGAAGCCTGCGGCTCAGGTGGAGCAGGGTGATGACGCGGCCTAGGCTGCTCGTCCGCGTGTGTCGGTCTGCTCCTGGTGCTCGTTGACCCAGGAGACCGCGCATGTCCAGTGGCAGGGCTTGCCTCGTGGTGACCGCAAGATGGCGGGCTGGTGGCAGATAACGCAGGGTGCGAGGTGCTGGGCTGCGGTCCATCCCCGGTGATCGAGCTTCGCGGCCATGCTTCCTCCCCGGCCTGGCAGGAGTGAGGCGGTTGGGTGCCTTCACCCGACTGCTGCCAGGTCGTAGAGCGGAGGGCCGCTGTCAACTGGAGGCTGCATGATGCTTTGGCTGGTAGAGGCTCCGCGCGGGCGAAGTGTGCCCGTGTGGAGGGGCCGGGCAAAGGATCATGCGGGTAGCCGGAGGTTGACGGCGGCTCGGAGCGTCATACGATCCCCGTCCGGGTGAGACACCCGCACATGGACCAGCAGCACCGTGACCCTGGCCGCCGATGACATCGCGGCGCGCTGCGCAGCTAAGCGTCCGACCGGATGTGTCGTGGTGATCAGTGTTGGCGCGCCAAGGTGTGGCCCGGCGTGCGCCGGGCGGGCCGCCCCACGGCAGAGCCCGGCGTGAAGCCGGGCCAGCGGCGGCGCGCAGCGCCGACGCCTTGATCTAAATACGGCTCAATTCGGCAGCGCAGCGCACAGGCTGCGTGGTGTTATGCCGTCGGCCGGGGTGCATCTGTGGGCTGTCGTTCCTGGTGGTACATGGTGGCAAGCGCAGGGGACAGCGCGGCCAGGTGACGTCGCCAGGAGTCGTTGAGCGCGGCGCTGTTACCGGGGTCGGTGTCGAGCAGGAACCGCAGGTGTCGCAACCCATGGAGCAGTACGTCCACGTAACGGGGCGTAGGCGGCTCTGTGGGTTGATGGGGCAGTGCCTTGCCCACGCTGTCGGCCAGGTCGAGGCTGATCGGCAAGGCAGTTGGCCAAGTCTCACGGACCAGGCCGGGGGTGGCGATGACGGCCATGTACGTGAGCACGACGTGCGGGCCATCGACGCGCCACGATGTGGAGTGCAGGAGGCTGACCTGATCCTGCGCGTCGTGCTGGGATAGCGCGTACTCCACCTCGGAGTGGGGCTCGTCGTCGGCCCTGACCGGCCCTGACCACCAGGCGTCTTCCCCGCTGAGCAGCCATAGCCCGACCTCATCGGCGGCGACTGGCCATACCTCGACGTAGACGGTCATCGGTTCACCCATCGGCGGACTGCTCCTTCTTGCGCTTGGAAACGGAGAAGCCGGGCTCGCCGCGCTTGGCACTGTTGATGATCTGCGCGGCCCGCGCTTTGGAAACACCGAACCGGTCAGCCAGGCCAGCCAGCGAAAGTCGTTCGGCCTCGGCGGTTCGGGCGACTGCCAGCACCCGAAGGTTGGCGGCATCATTGGTGCGCTCGCGTAGGGCCTCGGTTAGTTCTGTGGCGAGCCGGAACGCTCGCGTGAGATCACGGTCGGCGTCGATGACCGTCGCTGCTGCCTTAAAGGCACGGTCTATATCGGCCAGCGCCTTAGCCACGACCTGTGTGCCGTCCTGGTCCGTCATGAATCCAGCGTACGCCCCTGCGTGCAGGACTCCTAGACATTGCTCGTGTAGGAGTACTTGACGAGTCGTGTAGGTCTCCTGTACGGTTCGTCGTGTAGGAGTCATACACGACACAGGAGAGTGATCAGCATGATCCGTAATGGTGCCCGGTTCCCGGTGCCCATGTCCGACGCGTTCCCGGCTGGCTGTGCCCTGGTGCCGGATTCGATCACCGAGGCGCAGGACTACAACGAGCAGACCCGGGAGCGGACCCCGGCCTTCGACAAGGTGACCGGCAAGAAGGTGTGGCAGGTCCGGGTGTCCGACCTGGACCCCGAGCTGGCCGGGCGGTCTCGTGAGGTCGGGGTGAAGATCCTGGCTGACCGGGAGCCCGCCGCGCCGACCGGCCAGCCGTTCGAGATGGTCGAGTTCGAGAACCTGACCGTCACCCCATATGTGACCGACAAGGGCCGGATGGCCTACTCGCTGCGGGCGACCGGCATCAAGCCCGCCCGCCAGCAGCCGCAGCACGCCGCGAAGGATGCGGCCTGATGCCCGCCCGCCGGGTCACCACGGTGACCATGCCCGTGGACGGCCGCTCCGGGGTGTCGTTCGACGCCTACCCGGTGCGGACTCCACTGCTGCGGGTGTGGGCGGCCCGTCCGGGTCTGCTGGTGGCGTTCACCCTGCCCGAGCACCTGAACGCCGGTCACGTCCGGTTCGCCCGCGACCTCGCCTCAACGACCGCCCGGTACGCGGTCGAGGTCGAGCGCCGCTGGCGTGGCCTACAGTCCCTGCCCGATCGCGCCTCGGCGTGATCCCCGTGGCCCCGGCCGGTGTTCGCCCACCGACCGGGGCCTTCTCTGTGTCCCTGCCCAAGCACCACTCAGGAAGGACCCACCCATCATGACCGATCAGCCCGCCCGGGTCACACCGGGTGAGATCAGCACCCTGCTCGACCAGCTTCGGGCCATCGGCCCGGACACGCCCCTAACGGAGCGGATCGACTACTTCACCCGCAAGGCCGACCTGCTGTCCCGGGCCGCTGACGACCTGGGCACGCCCGAGGCCCATCAGATTGCCGCCGAGGCGTGGCAGCAGGTGGCCGACCTGATCCACAACCGCGATCGTCACCCCGGAACGGAGGCAACGTCGTGAGGATGTCCACCTTCTCCGGGGACCAGCTGGCCCAGGTGAACAACCCCGACCCGTTCGCCATGCCGGTGCTGCGCTCGCCCGTGTGGCGCACCCCCGGCTGGCTGACGGTGATCGTCCAGTTCGTCCGGCTGCTGGTGCTGCTGGTGCGGTTCCTGGCCCGTCACCCGCTGCTGACCGGGTGCGTGTTCGTGCTCGTGTTCACCTACAGCCAGGCCGGATGGCCCGGCCTGCTCGCCCTGGTCCTGTCCGCCGCCGTGGTGCTCGCCGTGTGGCGGTGGCGCTGGCCCGGCTCGTTCACCCGGTTCGCCGGGCAGCCCGCCCGCGCCCGGTGGCGGCGCTGGCACTACCGCCGTCACTGGATCGCGGTACTGACCGTCGCTGGTCTGGCCGTGGTGTTCCGGGGCCGGATGCTCATGCCGGTGCTCGGCAAGATCACCAGCACCCGGTACACCGACCGGGTGCTCGTCGGCCTGGTCTCCGGGCAGTCGGCCGCCGACTACGCGGCCAAGGCGGAGAACCTGGCGCACGGGTTCAAGGCGCTGCTGTGCCGGGTCCGCTCCGCCCGCCCCGGCTTCGTGATCCTGGAGTTCGTCCGCCGTGACGCGCTGACCGGCGTCGTCCCCGCGCTGGAGATCACCGCCGAGGTGGACCTCAAGGCGCTGCCCGCCGGGCGGTGTGAGGACGGCTCGCCGTGGCTGGTCAAGCTGCATGGCACGCATCTGCTGATCGCGGGCGCGACCGGCGCGGGCAAGGGCTCGATCATCTGGAGCCTGATCCGCGCCATGCTCCCGGCCATGCTCGGCGGCCTGGTCCGCGTGCTGGCGGCCGACCCGAAGGTGATGGAACTGGCCTACGGGCGGGCCATCTTCGACCGCTGCGGCCACTACGCCGCCGACCCCGACGCGATCGTGGCCATGCTGGAGGCCGCCGTCACCGACATGCAGGCACGCGCCGCGACGATGGCGGGCAAGCAGCGCTCACACACCCCGACCACCGAGCATCCGTTCATCGTGGTGCTGGTCGATGAGGTGGCGTTCCTGACCGCCTACATGCCCGACAAGCAACTCCGCGAGCGGGTCAAGGCCGCGCTGGCCACCCTGACCACGCAGGGCCGGGCGGTCGGCTACTGCGTCGTCGCCGCCCTCCAAGACCCGCGCAAGGAGGTCATGTCGATCCGCAACCTGTTCCCCGACCGGATCGCCATGCGCCTCGATGAGCCCGAGCAGGTGGACATGGTGCTTGGCGATGGTGCCCTGGACCGGGGCGCAACCGCGCACCTCATCTCCTCCGACCCGGTGATCGGGGCCGGGGTGGCGTTCGTCCGGCTGGAGACCGACCCCGACCCGGTGCGCGTCCGCGCCTCCTGGGTCTCCGATGACGACATCCACGCCATGGCCGCCCTGTGCACCGACCCCGGCCCGGCCCCGGACCCCGAGCCCGAGCCGCAGCGGCTCGCGATCGAGGCAGGTGCAGGCGCATGAGCATCCCGACCACCTGGCGGACCGATGACCTGTGCCCGGCCTGCGGCAACGCCCTGACCGCCACCGATGACGGGCAGCCCCGGATCACGTTCGACTGCGGCTTGTGCGGCTGGTCGGACACCTGGACCGGCGACCACGGAAGCGAGGCCGATCGATGACCCAGACCACCCGCGTGCAGCGCTGCCGCCACGCCGCTGGCCCGCGACGCCATCCGCAAGATCGCTGAGTCCTACGGCGGCTGCCTGCGCCCGGTGCAGCTCCGCAGAACCGACACCCAGACCGGCGAACAGTCACACCTCATGGTGCCCTGCGGGGCGACCCTGGCCAGCGTCTGTCCGTCGTGCGCCGAGCGGGCCAAGGCGCTGCGTGCCGTCCAGTGTCGGGAAGGCTGGCACCTCGAGGACGAGCCCGACCTGACCCCGCCCCGCCCGATGAGACCCAGGAGTACTGGCTGACCCTGCGCGCCGAGGCCCAGGCCCAGCGCGACCGCGCCGAGGCCGAGGGCGAGGACATGACCGGGCTGGACGCGCTCATCACCGAACTGGACACCGAGATCACCAACGCGGGTGTGCGCGGCACCGTCACCACCGACCCGAAGCGCGGGAAGGAGCAGGCCCGCCGCTCCCGCTCCACCCGCCGCCGCCAGGACGCCCCCGATCTGCCCCGCCGCAAGATAGAGCCCGCACCACCGGCCGGGTGTACACCGCCCCGGACGGCAAACGCTACCGGCCGTCCATGTTCCTCACGCTGACCTGTGACAGCTACGGCAAAGTCCCCGGCGACGGCACCCCCGCCGACCCCGCTCGTATGACTACCAGCGGGCCGCGAGGGACGCGCTGCACTTCGCGGCGCTGGTTGACCGGTTCGTCCAGAACCTGCGCCGCATCCTCGGCTACGACGTCCAGTACTTCGGCGCGGTCGAACCCCAAAAACGGCTCGCCCCGCACATCCACCTCGCGATCCGGGGCAGTGTGCCCCGGCCGCTGCTGCGCCAGGTGCTCGCCGCGACCTACCACCAGGTCTGGTGGCCACCCACCGACGAAATCCGGTTCGACGGCGACCACCTGCCCGTCTGGGACGAAGCCACCAAGACCTACCTCGACCCCTCGACCGGGGAAGTCCTGTCTACCTGGGACGGCGCCCTGGACGCCATCGGCCCCGACGACGTGCCGCGGCACGTGGCCCGGTTCGGCCCCACGTTCGACGCCCAGGGCGTCCTCGCCGGGTCCAAGGACGCCAACCGGTGTATCGGCTACCTGACCAAGTACCTCACCAAGCAGGTCGCCGAATGCCACACCCCCGGCACCGACCCCCAACGCGCCCACGCCGACCCGCTGGCCGACGCGCTTCGCTACGAGCCATGCTCACCCACCTGCGCGAACTGGCTCCGCTACGGCATCCAGCCCAAGAACGCCCAGGCCAGCCTGACCCCCGGCGCCTGCAAGGGCAAAGCCCACCGCCGCGAACACTGCGGCTACGCCGGCCGCCGTGTGCTCATCTCCCGCAAATGGTCCGGCAAGACCCTGGCCGATCACCGCGCCGACCGCAAAGCCTGGCTCACCGAGACGCTCGGCCTGGAACCCCCGACCCCGCCCGCTACACCTGGGACGGGTCGAACCCTCCGACCCCGACCATCTGCCCCCCGACCGGCGGCTGCTGCACGTCGTCGCCGACCGCGCTCACTGGCGCGCCGCCCTGGACGAAGCCAGACGCAGAGCCCAGGACCAGGGCGGCAATCTTTCGGCAAAGGGGAGGGCGGCATGACCAAGCGCCAGCCACGACCGGAGCGACTGCTGACCGTGGGGGAGGCGGCCGAGCTGCTCGGCACGACCGAACGGTTCCCGCGTCGGCTGATCGCCGAGCGGCGTATCCGCTTCGTCCGGCTCGGCCGCCACGTACGCATCCCGGAGTCGGCTCTGGCCGAGTTCATCGCGGCGGGGCTTGTCGAGCCGATCGCACGGATCGGAGGGCCGGGTTATGGGCAACAAGACAGGTCGTCGCCGCCGGTTCGGCGCTGTCCGCGAGCTGAAGTCCGGCCAATGGCAGGCTCGCTATCGGGGCCCGGACGGGATCATGCGCCCGGCCGACCACACGTTCCCGACCAAGACCGCCGCGGAAGTGTGGCTGACCCGCAAAGAGGCCGAAATCCTCAATGACGAATGGATCAACCCGGACGCGGGCCGGGTTCCGTTCGGGGACTACGCGGCGGCCTGGATCGAGGAACGGCCTAACCTACGACCGAAAACGGTCCGCCTGTACAAGTACCTGCTGCGCTCACATCTGCGACCTGCCTTCGGCTCGGTGGCAGTGGCCGAGGTGAAGGAGGCGCACGTACGTCGCTGGCGCAAGAATCTGCTAGACCCAGGCGTCAGCACGGTTACGACAGCGAAGGCGTACCGGCTGCTCAAAGCCATCATGAACACGGCCGTCGATGACGGGCTGATCCGCCGTAATCCGTGCCGGATCAAGGGCGCCGGCCAGGAGAAGTCACCCGAGCGGGCCAGCCTGACGATCGCACAGGTCTATGAGGTAGCCGAGGCAATCGACCAGCGCTATCGGGCGCTCGTGCTGCTGGGAACTTTCGGCAGTTTGCGGTGGGGCGAGCTAGCCGCGCTCCGACGAGCGGATATCGACATGACGGCATGCACCATCCGGGTTGAGCGGCAGCTCACCGAGACGATCAGTGGCGCCCCCTCTTTCGGGCCGCCGAAGTCAGGTGCGGGCGTGCGCCTGGTGCCGTTTCCCGACATGATCGCGGCGGACCTGCGCTGGCATCTGAAGTGCTTCGCCCAGGACGGTGAGCAGGGGCTCGTCTTCACGAGCCCGGCCGGGACGCCGCTGCGGCACAGCAACTTCTACCGCCGGGTATGGCTGAAAGCGGTGGAGAGCGCCGGACTGAGCGAGGTGCATTTTCATGACCTGCGCCACACCGGGAACGGGCTGACCGCTGATGCTGGCGCGAGCCTGCGTGAGCTGATGGAGCGGATGGGACATGCGAGCACCCGGGCTGCGCTGATCTACTTGCACTCCACCGACGAGCGGCAGCGCAAGCTCGCGGATGCGGTCGGCAGGCAGGCCCGTGCCGAGCTGCGCAAGGCCCGGAAACCGAAGGGCGGCGCCGGTGAATCTGGCACGGTTGTGGCACGGGGACGCAAGCCAGCATCATGAGGATCATGATCGTGGCTGCCCGGAAAGTCTCTGACCTGGGATTTCTGGCTGGCGCGCCTGGCAGGATTCGAACCCGCGACCCGCTGCTTAGAAGGCAGCCGCTCTGTCCAGCTGAGCTACAGGCGCCCGGCTACCTATTGTGCATAGCCAAGGTCACGCATTGGCCACGCTACGGGGTGGGCCCGGTTACGGTGACCAGGCCCCACGTTACCTAGCCTCAGCTGGCACGCGTCGCGCTGCCTGACCGGGGAAGGAACGCCGCGAGCCCCGCTACTCCTGGGGCCCGCCCGGGAATCTGATTTGCCCGCGCCCACGGCCGCCAGGAGACTGACGGGGTGCTTGTCACCATCTCGACCACTATGGATCCGGCGACGGACCTGGGCTTCCTGCTGCACAAGCACCCGGAGAAAGTACAGAGCTCCCCGGTGACCGCGGGGACGGCGCACGTCTTCTACCCGGAAGCGACGGCGCGTCGGTGCACGGCCGCGCTGCTGCTCGAGGTGGATCCTGTTGCGCTCGTCCGGGGCACCCGGGGGCATGCGGCCGAGGCGTTCACCCTGGGCCAGTACGTGAACGACCGCCCGTACGCGGCGTCCAGCATGCTGGCCGTCGCGCTGTCCCGGGTGTTCAAGACGGCCATGGCCGGCCGGTGCGATGCCAGGCCGGAGCTGGCCGCGGCCCCGCTGCCGCTTGACGTGCACGTGCCCGCGCTTCCGTGCCGCGGCGGTCCGGACCTGGCCGCCCGCCTGTTCGGGCCACTGGGCTGGCGGGTGACGGCGACCCCGGTGCCGCTCGACCCGCAGTTCCCTGACTGGGGCGACTCCCCGTACGTTGACCTGCGCCTGGCCGGCGGCCTGCGGCTCGCCGACGCGCTCAGTCACCTGTACGTGCTGCTGCCCGTGCTCGACGACGCGAAGCATTACTGGGTGTCCACCGACGAGATCGACAAGCTGGTCCGGGCCGGCCGGGGATGGCTCGGCGGGCATCCGGAACGCGACCTGATCACCCGGCGCTACCTGGCCCACCAGGCTGGGATGCAGACCGAGGCACTGGCCCGGCTGGCCGAGGCAGACGACTCGCCCGCCGAAGCGATCGACAACGCCACCGACGAGCCGCACGTCACCGGGGAGCCGCACGTCACCGGGGAGCCGCACGCCACCGGGGAGCCGGACCGCGCCCAGCCGCTGGCCGAGCTGCGGGCGAGCGCCGTGCTCGATGTCCTCCGCGACGCCGGCCCGCGCTCGGTCGCCGACCTGGGCTGCGGCGACGGGCGGCTGCTCGTCCAGCTGCTCGCCGACGCCGCCTTCACCCGGGTCATCGGCACCGATGTGTCGAGCCGGGCGCTGGAGCTGGCCGGCCGCCGGCTGGCCCGGATGGCCGACCGGCAGCGGGACCGGGCCGAGCTGTTCCAGTCGAGCCTGGTCTACTCCGACGAACGGCTGCGCGGGCTCGACGCCGCCGTGCTGATGGAGGTCATCGAGCACATCGACCCGCCGCGGCTGGCGACCATGGCACGCACCGTGTTCGGCTTCGCCGCCCCGGCCACGGTGCTGGTGACGACGCCGAACGCCGAGCGCAACGTGCGCTACCCGGCCCTCGCCCCCGGCACATTCCGGCACCGTGACCACAGGTTCGAGTGGACCCGGCCGCAGTTCCGCGACTGGGCCGGCGGCGTGGCCGCGACCTTCGGCTACGCCGTACGTTTCCTGCCGGTCGGCGGCGACGACCCCGACGTCGGCCCGCCGACCCAGATGGCGATTTTTTCCCGAACGGGCACGACCGGGACCGCCGCATGAGCGACCCGAACCGGGAGATCGCCATCCCGGAGCTGTCCCTGGTCGCGCTCGTGGGCGTATCCGGTGCCGGCAAGTCAACGTTCGCCCGCCGTCACTTCGCGGCCACCGAAGTCCTCTCCTCCGACTTCTGCCGCGGCCTCGTCGCCGACGACGAGAATGACCAGGCCGCGACGCGGGACGCGTTCGATGTGCTGTATTACATCGCGGGCAAGCGGCTGACGGCCTGGCTGACCGTCGTGGACGCGACGAACGTCCAGGCCGACGCGCGTCGGCAGCTGGTCGAGGCGGCCCGCGAGCACGACGTGCTGCCGGTCGCCATCGTCCTGGACCTGCCCCCGGCGCTGTGCGCGGCGCGCAACGCGGACCGCCCGGACAGGCAGTTCGAGCCGCGGGTGCTGCACCGCCAGCACGACCAGCTCCGCCGGTCGCTGCGGAGCCTGAAGCGGGAGGGCTTCCGGCACGTCTGGGTGCTGGAGACGCCGGAGGAAGTCGCCGCCGCGTCCGTCACCCGGGTCAGGATGTTCAACGACCTGCGGGCCGAGACCGGGCCTTTCGACGTGATCGGCGACGTGCACGGCTGCCTGGACGAGCTCACCGAGCTGCTCGCCCTGCTTGGCTACCAGGCCGAACGGGACCAGGCCGGCCGTTTCACCGGAGCGTCGCACCCGCAGGGACGCAAGGCTGTCTTCCTCGGTGACCTGGTGGACCGCGGCCCGGACACGCCGGGCGTGCTGGGCCTGGTCGCGGGGATGGCCGCTGCCGGGCATGCGCTGGTGGTGGCCGGCAACCACGAAGCCAAGCTGCTGCGCGCGCTGCGCGGCCGCGACGTCAGGACCAGCCACGGGCTGGCCGAGTCGCTCAGCCAGATCGAGGCCCGCGAGGCGGCGGAGCCCGGGTTCCGCGCCGGTGCTGAGCGGTTCATCGACGGGCTGGTCAGCCACTACGTGCTCGACGGCGGCAAGCTGGTGGTGGCGCACGCCGGGCTCAAAGAGGCGTACCACGGCCGGGCCTCGGGCCGGGTCCGCTCGTTTGCCCTGTACGGGGACACGACGGGGGAGACCGACGAGTTCGGCCTGCCCGTCCGTTATCCCTGGGCCAACGACTACCGGGGCCGGGCGATGGTGCTGTACGGGCACACGCCGGTTCCCGCGGCCGAGTGGGTCAACAACACCCTGTGCCTGGACACCGGCTGCGTCTTCGGCGGCCGGCTGTCGGCGCTGCGCTATCCCGAGCGGGAGCTGGTCTCCGTCCCGGCGCGCCGTACCTATTACGAGCCGGCCCGGCCGCTGGCCGCGACGCGCGAAGGACAGGCGGCAGCATCGGCCGCGCCGCCGGGGTCGGACCTGGCCCGGCAGCCTGGCGTAGCGCTGGCCGTCGAGCCGGGGTCGGACCTGGCCCGGCAGCCTGGCGCAGCGCTGGCCGCCGAGCCGGGTGCGCGGCTGGCCGGGGAGCCTGGCGCAGCGCCTGCCGGCCGGGCGCCCAGGCGCGAGCCGGACGCGCTCGACATCGGCGACGTGCTCGGCAAGCGGATCGTGCACACCCGTCACCACGGCCGGATCACCATCGCCGAACGCAACGCGGCCGCCGCGATCGAGGTGATGAGCCGGTTCGCTACCGATCCCCGCTGGCTGGTGTACCTGCCGCCGACGATGAGCCCGGTCGCGACCTCGCCGCATCCCGGCCTGCTCGAGCACCCCGCCGAGGCGTTCACCGGCTACCGCCGTGCTGGCCTGGAAGGGGCCGGCGTTGACACGGTCATCTGCGAAGAGAAGCACATGGGGTCCCGCTGTGTAGCCGTGGTCTGCGCCGACGAGCGAGTCGCCGCCGAACGCTTCGGCGCCGACGACGGCAGCACCGGCGCCGTCTACACCCGGACCGGCCGGCCGTTCTTCGGGCCCGAGCTCACCGGCCGCCTGCTGGCCCGGCTGCGCGCCGCGCTCGCCGGCGCCGGGATATTCGACGAGCTGGCGTCCGGCTGGGTCGTCCTGGACGCCGAACTGCTGCCGTGGAGCGCGAAGGCCGAAGACCTGATCCGCGGCCAGTACGCGGCCGTCGGCGCCGCGGCGCGAGCCGCCCTTCCCGCCGCGGTCGATGCGCTGCAGCGGGCCGCCATCGCCGGCCGGGACACCATCGCGCTGCTGGACGCCATGCAGGCCCGCGAGGCGAACGCGCGCGCCTTCACCGACGCCTACCGCCGCTACTGCTGGCCGGTCAGCGGCCTGGACGGCGTGCAGCTTGCCCCGTTCCAGCTGCTGGCGGCGGAGAAGGCGACCTTTCACGAGCGCGACCACCAGTGGCACCTGCGGCTGGCCGACCGGCTGGCCGCCGCTGACCCGATGCTGTTCCTCACCACCAGGCAGGTAACCGTCAGCCTGGCCGATCCCGCGGCCGAACGGGCGGCCACGAAGTGGTGGGAGGAACTCACCGGCTCCGGCGGCGAGGGCATGGTGGTCAAGCCGCTGGCGAACTTCGTGCGCGGCCCGCGCGGCCTCGTCCAGCCGGGCCTGAAGGTACGCGGCCGCGACTACCTGCGGATCATCTACGGTCCCGACTACGCCGAGCCGGCCAACCTCGACCGGCTCCGCGCCCGCAATCTCGGCGCCAAGCGATCGCTCGCCACCCGGGAGTATGCCCTCGGTCTCGAGGCGCTCGACCGGCTGGTCGGCGGCGAGCCGCTGTGGCGGGTACACGAATGCGTCTTCGCCGTGCTGGCCCTCGAATCGGAGCCCGTCGACCCCCGCCTGTGACCCCGCGCCTCAGCGGCCCGCGGCTGGTCCATGATCATGAAGAGTTTGTCGTGTCCCAGCCCGTAAAAGTCTTCGTGATCATGAGGGTAGCTGGTGTTCCAGGCGCCGGAGCGCGCGCCGGGCGAGCCGTCCGGCCACGGGGCCGAGCAGCGGATCGAGCAGCTTGATGCCGGGAAGCCGCAGGCCGCCGAGGAAGGCGCAGCGGGTACCTCCGGACTCGGGCGCCGCGGCGATTCCGCCGATCACGAACCGGCTCTGCATCAGGCACCAGCCAGGCCGCAGCACGACGTCAAACCGTGCCCGCTGACCGAGCCGGCCGCGGGCCAGCGCCTGGAACCGTTCGGCATGCCCTGGAATGATCTTGAAAGACCGAACGTCGGTGAGCAGATCCGGCAGCGAGCGCTCGAGATCGCTCGCGAACTGCCAGACACTGCCGAACGGCGCGGCAATGACCTCTTCCGCGTACCCGCTGCCCGGTGTGGCGGCGGCGATAACGCGGAGCCGCCGGACCGGGTCGAGGTCCGCGACCGGCCAGTCCTGCGTCATTGCTCCCACGCCTTCCTGAAGGTGCCCCTGGCACGCGACAGCCGCGACCGCATCGTGCCGAGGGGCACGTCGAGCACGGCCGCGGCGGCCTGCTCGTCCAGACCTTCCACATCGCGGAGAACCAGGACCGCCCGGTGCTGCGGGCTGAGGCGCTGCAGCACATCGCGGATGGGGCGCGGCCGCTGGTCTCGGCGGCATGGCCGGAGCGCTCGCCTCGTACGCGGGGTTCCGCGGGCCGCGTTCAGCGTGGCCGGCCCGCTCAGCGCGGTCAGCGCGGCCGGGCTGTCGGTCAGCGCGGGCGTCCTGCTCGGCGAGCGTCCCTCGGCGCTGTCGCTGGCCGGGATCGGGGTGGCGCTGCCGGCCATCGTTCTCGTATCGCTCACCGCGGCACCGCCCGGCGCCAGCGAGCCCGACAGCACCCCGGCCGCCCAGCCCTCCTCCCGGCCGCGCTCCCGGCCCTTCTCCCGGCCGCGCTCCCGACCCTCCTCCCGGCCGCGCTCCGGCCGCGCCTCCCTCGGAGCTTTGCGCCGCATCTCCCGCAGGGCTGGCGGCCGCGCCTCCCTCGGAGCTTTGCGCCGCATCTCCCGCAGGGCCGGCGGCCGCGATCCCCGCCGCGAGCACCGGGGAGCCTGGGCCGGGGTGGCGTACGGCCTCGCCGCCGGGACCGGTTTGCGCTGCTGTTCGTGGGGCTGAACCCGGCCGGCGCACGAGCCGGCATCTGGCCGGTGCTGTCAGGCCAGGCCGCGGAGGTTGTCGTGCTCACCTGCCTGGTGACGATGAGCGGCGCGTTCCAGTCCGGCCCGCGGGGCGCGTTCGGGAAAATCGTGCCTGCCACAACCGGGCTGGCGGCCATCACCGGTGTCACTGGCGGCGGTGCCACCATCTTGTACTTTTCGGCACCCACGATGGCTTCCTGGCCATCACGGCCGTGCTGACCTCGCTGTATCCCACGGTGACCATAGGGCTGGCGCGGCTGCTCGCGAGCGAGCGGCTGTCCGCGCGCCGGCTCGCCGGGCTGCCGCTAGCGGGGATGTCGGTGACGTTGATCGCGCTCGGCGGCACAGCGTAAGCACCGCCGGACCGGCCCGGACGGCGGCTACCCGTCCGACGTGGACGGGACCATGCGCACCTGGACGTGGTTGAGCCGCCGCTCGGCCACCGCGCCCACCGGCCAGTCGGAGAGGATGCAGATCAGCTCATCGGCCTCGTCCTCGGCCGTGGACGGATCCCAGCCCTGCTGGGACAGGCTCGACCGGATGGCCTCGATGTAGTCGTCCCTGGTGAAGCCCTCGACCTCGCGGACCATGGCGGTCGTCGTCGCGCGATGCGAATTCAGCCCGGCGAACGCGCGGCCGCAGCCGCAGCCGCCGTCGGGATCCGCACGGTCGGCCGCGCAGACCAGCCCGAAGTGCACGAGCTCTCCCTCGATGCACCAGTGGAAGTCGCTATCGCGCTGGCCTTGCGTGCGGGCGGTTGCGGTGAGAATTTTCATGCTTGCTGCCCTTCTCGGCGGCGGGCTGCTCCACGGGGGAGAGGAACGATTCTGCTGCCCAAGTCACAGATACCAGCCGCCACCGACAAACCCTGACCCCCCGGGAACGCGCCTGCGGGCGCTGCCCTGTGTAGCCTCGTGCCGAGGCCAAGGCCCGAGGCCCCCAGGAGGTCGTCATGCACCAGCCGCCCGTTCCCCATGTCGCCAGCACCGACCCGGAGCTCGCCGGCCTGATCAATGCCGAAGCGCAGCGCGAGTTCGAGAAGATCCGGCTGATCCCGTCGGAGAACTACGTCTCCGTCGCCGTGCTCGAGGCGTCGGGGACGGTGCTGACCAACAAGTACTCCGAGGGCTATCCCGGACGGCGGTACTACGAGGGACAGCAGGTCATCGACCAGATCGAGACCATCGCGATGGACCGGGCCAAGGCGCTGTTCGGCGTGGAGCACGCCAACGTGCAGCCCTACTCGGGCTCGCCGGCGAACCTCGCCGTGTACCTGGCTCTCGCCGCGCCGGGAGACACGATCATGGGCATGGCGCTCCCGATGGGCGGCCATCTCACCCACGGCTGGTCGGTCTCGGTCACCGGCAAGTGGTTCCGGCCCGTGCAGTACGGGGTGCGGGCCGACACCGGCCGCGTTGACCTGGACGAGGTGCGGGACCTCGCCCGCCGCGAGCGGCCCAAGCTGATCTTCTGCGGCGGCACCGCGGTCCCGCGCACCATCGACTTCCCGGCGTTCGCGGAGATCGCCAACGAGGTGGGCGCGGTGCTGGTGGCCGACATCGCGCACATCGCCGGCCTCATCGCCGGCGGCGCGCACCCGTCGCCCGTCGGTCACGCCGGCGTCATCACCACCACCACGCACAAGACCCTGCGCGGCCCGCGCGGCGCGATGATCATGTCGGACGCCGAGCACGCCAAGATGCTGGACCGGGCCGTCTTCCCCGGCCTGCAGGGCGGCCCGCACAACCACACCACCGCGGCGATCGCGGTAGCCCTCAAGGAGGCCGCGCAGCCGGAGTTCCGCGAGTATGCCGCGCAGGTGGTGCGCAACGCGAAGGCGCTGGCCGGTTCCCTGTCCGAACGCGGCTACACCCTCGTCTCAGGCGGCACGGACAACCACCTCATCCTGGCCGACCTGACCAGCCAGGGCATCGGCGGCAAGCCGGCCGCGCAGGCGCTCGACCGGGCAGGCATCGAGACCAACTACAACACCGTGCCGTTCGACAAGCGCAAGCCCTTCGACCCGTCCGGCCTCAGGATCGGCACCCCGGCGATCACCACCCGCGGCCTGCGGGAGGAGCACATGCCGCCCATCGCGGCCTGGATGGACGAGGCGATCACCGCCGCGGCGAAGGACGACGAGACCGTGATCGAGCGGATTGCCGCTGAGGTCCGCGAGTTCCTCGCCGACTACCCGATCCCCGGCTGGGCTGCGTCCTGACGACCCTGGCTCGCTCCGGACGACGGTCGCCCGCCGGCGTGGCAGGCTGCGTATCCGGCGGAGGCGTCACTATCCCGAGCACCGGCTGACCACCCGGGACTCCGCGGTACCCGGGCTCCCACGGCCAGTGACCGCGGCCATCCGCGTGCACCACCTGAAGCGCGCGGACCTGCGGCCCGAACAGTTCGACCGCGACGTGCAGGTGCGCAGCCGGCTCGGCAACCTCCACGACCTGAAACAGCGGGCCATCGATGACCTTGAATTGCTGCCCGGGTGCGTAGCAGTCCAGCCTGTGCTCCGCTGCCCGGTGCAGCAGGGCAGACGCCTGATCCATGGACAAGCCGGTAACCACCAGTTCGGGCTCGTCGTACATGGTTAGCCCGGCCATGTAAGGCCAGGGCGGGTGGACCCGGTCCCTGTGGACATGCTCGATGGTCCAGCCGAGCCAGTGGACCTTCTCCCGCACGTGATCGAGATAGTCATCCCTCGTGGCGTCCGGATGGTCGCATTCCCAGCACATAGTGCTCTCCTTCCGACGGGAGAGTCCACCATCCAGGGAGGCACCGACAATTTCTGGTCGCGCGGCGTCTCGGCGGCACAGCCCAGTCAAGCTCATTTTCCCGAACGGCTCCGCCCAGACGGCTACCACGCAACCGCGGGCTTGCGCGCAGCGATCCCGGCGCGCTCGTCTGCGAGCCGATGTTGTCGGCGTGTCGCTGCTCGAATGTCGGTCGTCTACGATACTGTGTTCGAAGAACATAACAGTCCGGCCCGGATGGAGGTGAGATGCCGTGCCCGCAGCGACCCCGCGACCTGAGTCGCAGGAGGAGATCCTGGATGCCGCGCTGGCCGCGCTCACCGATGCCGACCTCCCGCCCGACGACGATATGTGGGCGGTCCCGGACCCCGATTGCGGCCGCCCGGCCGAGCTGGCTGACCTGGCGACGGCGGAGCTGGGCCTGCTGGCTGGGCTGGACGAGGCGGGGCGGGCCGTAGACGCGGCCGCCGCAACCTCCGCCGGTGCGGCTGCGACTGGACCGGACGCGGCCGACCCACGCGGGGCCGGCGTGGCCGGGTTCCCTGGGTTCGCACAGGATGGGGTGCTGGACCTGCTGGCCCCGGAGGTGCCGCTGGCCGGGTTCGCCGATGCCGCGCACGGCCCAGCTGGCGGCGCTGTCTGGTAATGAGCTGGTCGGGGTGCTGGCGGCGTGGCGGCGGCAGACCTCCTGGGCGCAGGCCCGGGAGCTGGCGGTGGTCGCGGAGCTGGCCCGCCGCCGTCCCGCCGGCCGCGCCGCGCCGGCGGCGGCGGGGGAGTTCCCGGTGCAGCTGAGCGAGTTCGTCGCCGCTGAGGTGGCGCTGGCGCTGACCTTGACCCGGCACGGCGGTGAGGTGCTGCTGGAGCTGGCGCTGGATCTGGCCGCCCGGCCCGCGACCGCCGCCGCGCTCGAGGCGGGCCGGATTGACCTGTACAAGGTCCGGGTCATCCTGGAGGCCGTTGCCCCGCTCAGCCCCGAGCACGCGGCCAGGGTGGAGGCGGCGGTGCTGCCGGACGCGGCGGGCCAGACCAGCGGCGAGCTGCGCCGGTCGCTGCAGCGTGCGGTGCTGAAGCTGGACCCGGAGGCGGCCCGGCGGCGGCGGGAGCAGGCGCAGAAGGACGCCCGGGTCGAATGCTGGACCGACCCGGAGGGCACCGCGACGCTGGCGGGGCGGTCGCTGCCGCCGGCCGAGGTGCTGGCCGCGGACAAGCGGCTGTGCCAGGTGGCGGCGTGGTGGAAGAAGCAGATCCGGGCCGCGTGGAAACACGCCGACCCGGGCCAGCACCTGTCCCGGCCCGGGCATGGCACCGACCTGCTGCGGGCCCGCGCCTACCTGGCGCTGCTGCTCGGCCAGCCCCTCGACGTCCCGCCCGCCGACCTGCTCCCGGCCGCCGACATCCCCGGCGCCGGCGCGCCCGGCGGCCCCGCCGGGACCGACGGCCCCACTCACCCGGACGACGCCCGCAGCCCGGATGGCCAGCACCTGCCCGCCGGGCCGGACGGCACCCGCAGCCGGGACGACGCCCGCGGCCCGGATGGCCAGCAGGTGCCCGCCGGGCTGCGCCGGCCCGACCCGGTCCCGGCCGGGCTGCGCCGGGGCGACCCGGTCGCCGCGCTGCCGCCGCTGGCCGGCTCGGTCGCCGTCACCCTGCCGCTGGCCACCCTGCTCGGCCTGTCCGACAACCCCGGCGACGTCGCCGGCTACGGCCCGCTGCACGGCGACATCGTCCGCGCCCTGGCCAACGCCGCCGCCGGCCACCCCGCCACCAACTGGCACCTCATCATCACCGACCCCGACGAC
>CAVOOC010000041.1:0-120998 GCA_963697445.1 uncultured Actinomycetes bacterium | reverse complement strand
AACTGGAGAACATCCAGCGCCAGATCCGCAACACCGGGTCCTACCCGGCGATGGTCAGCCCCGATGAGCTTAGGCATCTCACCGACACCGAGGGCGCGGTTGACCAGAGAATCACCGTCGAGATGACCAGGTCGCTGGACCGGTGGCTGGACATGGCGATGGGGAAGCTGCGCGGGGGGGAGATTCCCTGCATCCTCAACGGCGGCAATGACGACATCTGGGAGATCGACGACATCATCAAGTCATCCCCGTTCGTCCAGTTCGGCGAAGGCAAGATGCTCGACCTGGACGGCTTTCCCCTGGTCTCGATGGGCTGGACCAACCCCACTCCCTGGGACACCTTCCGCGAGGCACCCGAGCCCGAGCTGGCCAGGAAGATCGACGAAGTGGTCAGCAAGGTGCCCGACATGGAGCGGGCGATCTTCAACTTCCACGCGCCGCCCTACGGCACCGGGCTGGACGAGGCGCCGGCGCTCGACGACCAGCTGCGCCCGACCCACGGCGGCGCGGTGATGAAGGCGGTGGGCTCGACGGCAGTCCGGGACGCGATCCTGAAGTACCAGCCGATGCTGTCGGTGCACGGGCACATTCACGAGAGCCGTGGGGTCAAGCGGATGCGCCGGACGCTGGCCATCAACCCGGGCAGTGTTTACGGCGACGGCGTGCTGCAGGGCGCGGTACTGGAGCTGAACCCGAAAAAGGGAAAAGTCACGAAATACATCCTCATTAACGGCTGATCACCTGGTGCGGGCGGTGCAAGTGCGCCAGGGTATGTGTGACGGGGACCGCGGCGGATGGTCCCAGATGAGCACATGACTGGGAGGCTGATATGGCAACAGAGGCTGTTAGCGGCGAGACGCCGACCCTCTTCCTCAGGAAAGCCACCGGCCTGGTCCGCGGCTGGTCGGTCCGGGACTCGATCATTTATGCCTGCCTGGCGACCAACTTCGTCACGCTCGGGATCTACGAGTTCACGTTCGCCGGGCAGGCCTTCCCCAAGGGCCAGTTCCTGACCGCGGTGGTCATCTCGGGCATCTGGGTGTCGTTCCTGGTGATCGCTTACGCCGGGCTGATCGTCACGATCCCGCGGGCCGGCGGTGACTACGTCTGGCAGACCCGGATCCTGGGCAGTGGCCTCGGCTTCGTCATGGCGGCGACCGGCTGGTGGTTCATCCTCTGGCTGTGGGCGCCGATCTACGGCAACATCCTGTCGGTCCAGCTGTTCCAGCCGCTGTGGGCGACGCTCAAGTGGACCTGGCCGGGCGGCGGCGCCGCGTGGTTCGGCACGAAGAACGGGATCTTCATCGTGACGCTGATCACGATCGCCCTGGCCGGCGTGCTCGTCTCGCTGGGGATGGCCGGCTACGCCAGGATCCAGAAGTGGTGCTTCGTTGGCGGGCTGGTCGGATTCGCTGTCGTGGTAGTGCTGCTGCTGTTCAACTCGCACGCCAGTTTCGTCAGCTCGTTCAACCTCGAGGCGCACAAGCTCTTCGGCGCGAACAACGCCTATGCGGCCACCAACCACCAGGCCGCGAAGCTCGGCTACACCACGTCGGCCTTTGGCTTCGGCCCGCTCGGCCCGACCATGCTGCTCGTTCCCGCGTTCATGTTCTTCCTGCTGTGGCCGAACTGGGGTGCCACCCTGTACGGCGAGATCCGCGGGGCGAGTGACTTCAAGCGGGTGTTCACCGGCATGTTCGTCGGGCTGTGGGCCACCGTCGCGCTGACCGTGGTCTTCCTGCTGCTGGTGGCCAAGACGATCGGGTGGGGCTTCTACCAGAATCTCAACTCGCTGGACTACAACCTGACGCCGAAGTTCGGCATCTGGCCGTACCCGTTCATGTTCGCCGGCTGGCTGGTGCACAACACCGCGTTCCAGGTGATCCTGATCCTGGTGCTGAGCCTGTGGTTCTTCGGCTGGGTGGGGACGCTGTTCCTGTCTTCGACCCGGGTCATCTTCGCCGCCGCGTTCGACCGCGTGCTGCCCGACCGGGCGGCCGAGGTGTCGGAGAAGCGGAAGGTTCCGGTCTATTCGCTGGTCTTGATGCTGCTCCCGGCGGCAGGCCTGGCCGCGGTGTACGCGTACAGCACGACGTTCCGGACGTACACGCTGGACGCCACCCTGGTCATCGCGGTGACCTACCTGTTCAGTGCCATCGCGGTAGTGATCCTGCCGTGGCGGAAGCCGGATCTGTGGCGGGCCTCCCCGGCCAGCCGGATCAAGCTCTTCGGCGTCCAGATCGTGCCGGTGGCCGGGTTGATCACGATCGGCCTGCTCGGCTTCAATCTCTACGAGTGGTTCACGAACAACAATTACTTCGTGAACAACAACGACTCGCTGATCTACATGGGCGCGATGTATGTGCTGGCGATCGTGATCTACGTCGGCGCGCGGATCGTGCGCAACAGGCAGGGCATCGACCTC
This sequence comes from uncultured Actinomycetes bacterium, assembly GCA_963697445.1. Lineage (GTDB taxonomy): Bacteria > Actinomycetota > Actinomycetes > Streptosporangiales > Streptosporangiaceae > PALSA-505. Next base: position 118,573 of record CAVOOC010000041.1, on the reverse strand, counting down.
GGCCTGATCAACAAGGAGATCCCGGTCGAGTAGCGGGCACGTCGCAAAACAGCGGGCTCGGCCGGCCCCGCTTCCCCCGGGTGGCGGGGCCGGCCCATCGGTACCGGACCGGCCGGCGGCGGAAGGGGCTGCATGAACGACACTCCCACCAGGGCGACCGCGGTCATCATCGGCGCGGGCATCGTCGGCAACAGCCTTGCCTGCCACCTCGCCAGGCTCGGCTGGCGGGACCTGGTCCTGGTCAACAAGGGCCCGATGCCCAACCCGGGCGGCTCGACCGGCCACGCGTCCAACTTCATCTTCCCGATCGAGTACTCGAAGATGATGATGGAGCTCACCGCCGACAGCACGGCGCAGTACAAGGCGCTCGGCGTGTTCACGGAGAGCGGCGGCATCGAGGTCGCGCGCACCGAGGCGCGGATGCACGAGCTGCGCAGGCGCTGCTCCGCGGCCAAGGCCTGGGGGATACCGGCCGAGATGCTGTCACCTGGCGGGGTGGCCAAGCTCGTGCCCTACGTGGATGAGCAGGTGATCCTCGGCGGCGCGTACTTCCCGACGGTGGGCGTGGTGGACTCGCTGCGCGCCGGGTCGCTGATGCGCGAGGAGGCGGTCAGCAGCGGCGCACTGCGGGTGCTGGCGGGCGCCGAGGTGCTGGCCATTGAGAGGTCCCCGGCGGGCCGGGTGAGCGCGGTCCGCACCACCGCGGGCGATATCGAGACGGCGGTGTGCGCGATCTGCTGCGGGGTGTGGTCGCCCAGGATCGCCCGGATGGCCGGGGCGCGCATTCCGCTCACCCCGGTCGTGCACCAGATGATCAGCGTCGGGCCGATCGGCCTGTTCGCCGACACCACCGGCGAGATCGCCTACCCGATCGTGCGTGACGTGGACACGAACATGTACGAGCGCCAGCACGGCAGCGACATGGAGGTCGGCTCCTACGCGCACCGGCCGATCGTCGTGCGCCCGGACGACATCCCGTCGATCGATGAGGCGGTGCTGTCGCCGACCGAGATGCCGTTCACCTCCGATGACTTCGACCCGCAGCTGGCCGAGGCGCTGGAGCTGATGCCGGACCTGCTGGGCGACGAGCGGGCCGGCATCCGCTACGCCATCAACGGCCTGATCTCGATGACCCCCGACGGGCATCCGGTGCTCGGCGAGACCTCCGAGGTGCCCGGCCTGTGGTCGGTCGCCGCGAGCTGGATCAAGGAAGGCCCGGGCATCGGGCGCGCGGTGGCGGAGTGGATGACCGGCGCGGTGCCGGAGATCGACATCCACGAGGCCGACGTGTCCCGGTTTTACCCGCACCAGCGCACGGCGGCGCTGGTGACGGCGCGGGCGCACGAGGGCTTCAACAAGATGTACGGCATCGTGCACCCGGCCGAGCAGTGGCAGTCCCAGCGGAACCTGCGGCTCAGCCCGATGTACCACCGCGAGGTCGAGCTCGGCGCCGTGTTCATGGAGACGGCAGGCTGGGAGCGGCCGAACTGGTACGCCTGCAACGAAGAGCTGCTCGAGCGGTACGCGGGCAGGCTGATGGAGCGCACCGCCGAGTGGGAGGCGCGCTGGTGGTCGCCGGTCATCAACGCTGAGCACCTGGCGATGCGGGACGCCTGCGGGCTGGTCAACCTGTCCGCCTTCGCCGTCTTCGACGTCACCGGGCCCGGCGCGCTCGATGTGCTGCAGTCGGCCGCGGTCGCCCAGATGGACGTGAAGGCCGGCCGGGTGGTGTACACCTCGCTGCTCGACGCGGCGGGCGGCTTCCGGGCCGACCTTACGATCATGCGGCTCGGGCCGGAGCGGTTCCGCGTGGTGACCGGGGGCGCGACCGGGATGATGGACCTCAAGTGGCTCACCGGTCACCTGCCGCCCGACGGGCGGGCCTCGATCGCCGACCTGACCTCGGCGTGGACCACGATCGGGCTGTGGGGGCCGCGGGCCAGGGACGTGCTCGGCTCGGTGACCGCCGATGACGTCTCGCACGCCGGCTTCCCGTTCGGCACCTGCCGCGAGATCGAGCTCGGCGGCGCGACCGTGCTGGCGTCGCGCATCTCCTACGTCGGAGAGCTGGGCTGGGAGCTGCACGTGCCGTTCGAGCAAGGCGCGAGGGTCTGGGACACGATCTGGGCGGCGGGACGGCCGGCCTGGTGCCGGCGGGGATCGGCGTGTACGGGACCACCGGCAGGCTGGAGAAGGGGTACCGCGCCTTCGGGGCCGAGCTCGACGCCGGCTACAACCTGGTCGAGGCCGGGATGACCCGGCCCTCGGTCAAGCCGCAGCCGTTCACCGGCCGCGATGCCTACCTGGCGCAGCGCGAAGCCCAGCCGTGCGCGGTGCTGTGCACCCTCACCGTGGATGATCACCGCTCAGCGGGCGGCGAGCTGCGGTACATGCTCGGCGGCGAGCCCATCCTGACGCGGGACGGCGAGCCGCTGGTTGACGCCAGGGGACGCCACTCCTACGTGACCAGCGCGGGCTCCGGACCCTCGGTGGGCAGGCACCTGCTGATGGCGTACCTGCCCGCCCCGCACGCCGTGGCCGGCACCCGGCTGTCGGTGGAGTATATGGGCGAGCCCTACCCGGTCACCGTGGCGGTGGCGGGCTCCACCCCGCTGTTCGACCCGGAGAACGCGCGGGTCAGGAGCTGACCGCGGTGGAGATCCTGGTCTGCGTGAAGCGGGTCCCGATGGTCGGCGGGAAAATCGTGATTACCCCGAACGGGCAGGAGCTGGACACGCGCATGTCCGGTTTCACGGTCAGCCCGCACGAGGAGTGCGCGGTCGAGGAGGCGGTGCAGCTCACCGAGCGGCACGGCGGCAGTGTCACGGTCCTCACGCTGGGTCCGCCGGCGGCCGCCGATCAGCTGCGCGCCATGCTGGCGCTCGGCGCGTCACGAGCCGTGCTGCTCGAGACCGACGGCCGCGAGTGGGGTCCGGTGGCGACCGCCGCGGCGATCGTGGCTGCGATCGGCAGGGCGGCCGGGGGCGAGGCGGCCGGCTTCCCTTACGACCTGCTGCTGTTCGGGAACGAGTCTGCCGACACCGGCGACTACCAGGTGGGCGTGCGGGTCGCGCATGCGCTCGGCCTGCCGTGCGTGACCGGCGTGAAGGGCCTCGAGATCGCCGCGGGCGGCGCCGCCCAGGCCAGGCGCGAGTACCTCGGCACCGAGGAGATCTTCGACATCCCGCTGCCGGCCGTGATCAGCGTGAAGGAGGGCATCAACCTGCCCAGGTATCCCTCGCTCCCCGGGCGGCTGCGGGCGAAGCGGGCGGACATCGACCGGTTCACGCCAGACTGGCATCCCGAGGGCCTCAGCATGCTGGGCCTGCGGGTGCCGGAAAGCGAGCGCCACCGCGCCGAAATCCTCGGCACCGGAACCGATGCCGTGCCCGCGCTGGTCGCACTGCTCGGCGAGCTGGGGGTGCTGAAGTGACGGTCCTGTGCCTCGTCGAGCATGCCCATGGCGAGGTGGCCGACGTGTCGCTGCGGGCCCTGACCTTCGCCAGGCAGCTGGCCGGGTCCTCGGCCGAGACGGTAGCCGCGGCGCTCTTCGGGCCCGCGGACGCCGTGCCGGCCGAAGTCCTCTCCGGCTACGGCGTCCGCGACGTGTACGCGGTCCAGTCGCCGCAGCTGACCTGTTACGCGCCGCAGGCGTGGGCCCGGGCGCTGGCTGGGCTGAGCGGCGAGCTGGCGGTGACCGCGGTGGTCGCCGCGGGGACCGACCGGGGAAACGAGGTGATGGCACACCTCGCCGCGATCACCAGCCTGCCGATGGCGGCGAGCTGCGCTGCCGCGGCCCGCGCCACGGCGGGTGGCTGGCAGCTCGTCCGCCACCGCTGGGCGGGCAGCCTGCTGGAGGACGCGGCACTCGAGGCCCCGGTCGCGCTGCTCACCGTGGCGGTAGACGCGGTAGCCGCCGAGCCGTCGGACACGCCCGCGGCGACCAGCGTTCACCACCGTGAGCCCGAGCTGTCCGATGCCGACCTCCTGGTCAGCGCGGCCGAGTCGGCCGGGCGGAGCTCCGGGGCCTCGCTGGCCACCGCGCGCGTGGTGGTCGGCGGCGGCCGCGGCGTCGGCGGCCCCGAGGGGTTCGGGGCGCTGGAGGAGCTGGCCGGGCTGCTGGGCGGCGTGGTCGGCGTGTCCCGCGTCGTCACCAGCGAGGGCTGGCGGCCGCACAAGCAGCAGGTGGGCCAGACCGGGACCCGCATCTCGCCCGAGCTCTACCTCGCCTGCGGGATCAGCGGGGCGATCCAGCACATGGCCGGCTGCATGTCCGCCAAGCACATCGTGGCCGTTAACACCGACGCCGAGGCCCCGATCATCTCGCACGCCGACTACGCCGTGATCGGTGACCTCAACCAGGTGATCCCGGCCCTGATCACGGCGATCCGCGCCCACGGCAGCTCATCGTGACCCTAGCCGCCCAGGCGCCCGGCTACACGGGCTGCGGCTCGGCCTGCCCTGCTGCTGCGTGGTGGCGGTAGAACTCCAGTGGCTCGGGCGGCAGGGGGGCGTTGCCGAGGATCAAGTCGGCCGCCTTCTCGGCCATCATCATCACCGGCGCGTAGATGTTGCCGTTGGTGATGTACGGCATCGCCGAGGCGTTGACCACCCGCAGACCGTCCAGTCCGTGGACGCCCATGCTCGCCGGATCCACGACCGAGCCTGCGGTGCTGGCTGCTCCCATCCGGCACGTGCAGGAGGGATGCAGGGCCGTCTCGGCGTCCCTGGCGACCCACTCGAGGATCTGCTCGTCGCTCTCGACGCTCGTGCCGGGGGACACCTCCCCGCTGTTGTAGGGGTCGAAGGCCGGCTGGTTCAGGATGTTCCGCGCGACTCCGACCGCCTCTGCCCATTCCCTGCGGTCCTGGTCGGTGGACAGGTAGTTGAACCGGAGCGCCGGGTGCACCCGCGGGTCGGCGGACTTGATTTTCACCGAGCCGCGGGCGTCGGAATACATCGGGCCGATGTGGACCTGGTAGCCGTGGCCGCCGGCCGGGACAGAACCGTCGTACCTGATCGCGATCGGCAGGAAGTGGAACATCAGGTTGGGGTAGGCCACGTCCTCGTTGCTGCGCGCGAAGCCGCCGCCCTCGAAGTGGTTGGTGGCGCCAGGGCCCTTGCGGAAGAACAGCCAGTTCGCGCCGATCCACGGACGGTTCTGCCATTTCAGCGCCGGCTGGACCGAGACCGGCAGCTTGCACCCGTACTGGATGTACACCTCGAGATGATCCTGCAGGTTCTCGCCCACGCCAGGCAGGTCCGCCACCACGCCGATCCCGAGGCTCTCGAGGTCATCAGCGCTGCCGACCCCGGAGAGCTGGAGCAGCTGCGGTGAGTTGATGGCGCCGCCGCAGAGGATCACCTCTCCGCCGAGGGCGCGCCGGGCCTGCCTCGCGTTCTGATATTCAACTCCGGTCGCCCGGTTGCCCTCGAACAGGATCCGAGTGACAAACGCCCGGGTCTGCACCGTCAGGTTCGGCCGGCTCATGACCGGATGCAGGTAGGCGCGGGCGGCGCTGAGCCGCCTGCCGCGGTGCACGTTGCGGTCGAAGGGCGCGAAGCCCTCCTGCCGGTAGCCGTTGACGTCATCGGTCAGCTGGTATCCGGCCTGCTGCACCGCCTCGAAGAAGGCCTGGAACAGCGGGCTGGTCGCCGGCCCGCGTTCCAGCACGAGCGGCCCCTCGTGGCCGCGCCATCTGCCGCCCCCGGCGAGGCAGGTCTCCATCTTCTTGAAGTACGGCAGGCAGTGCGCGTAGTCCCAGGCTTTCATCCCCGGGTCGGCCGCCCAGCGCTCGTAATCCAGCGGGTTGCCGCGCTGGAAGATCATCCCGTTGATGCTGCTCGAGCCGCCCAGCACCTTCCCGCGCGCGTGATAAATCTTGCGCCCGTTCATGAACGGCTCCGGTTCCGACTCGTACTTCCAGTCGTAGAGCCTGTTCCCGATGGGATAGGTCAGGGCGGCGGGCATGTGGATGAAGACGTCCCACGGATAGTCCGATCGCCCTGCCTCGAGCACGAGCACCCGGTTGGCCGGGTCGGCGCTGAGCCGGTTCGCGAGCGCGCTGCCCGCCGAGCCACCGCCGACGATGACGAAATCGTATTCCGATGCGCTCATGACTGCCTACGGTACGTCGTCCGGAAGCAGCCGGAAGGCAGCGTGCGGAGTAAGCGGACGAATGACGCGAAAGTGCCGGTGGTCGAGGGTGGCGATGACGTCCGTGCGGAATTCCCGCGCGAGCACGACGTTCATCGCGTCCGCCAGCCCGATGTCTGGATAGTCGTCAAGCACCGCGTACGCGGCGAGCAGGAGCGTGCCGATCCCCGGCACCTCCCAGCGGCCCGCTGCTACCCGGCTGGCGACGTACCTAAGGATTGTTCCCGCGGCGCGCGGACCCTGGCGGGTGGCGACGAGGTAGTCGAGCTCGGTCAGGATGCACGGCGATACGACGAGGTGACCGATCTGAGCGATACCGTTCCGGACCGCGCTGTGATGCTTGTCGGTTCCGTTGAAGAACGCAATCAGAGCGGAAGTGTCACCGACGGCAACGGGGAGCGGGTCAGTCATCGCTGCCAAACCCGGCGAGTAGGTCATCTACCTCCTCGGAGAAACCGGGATCGCCGCTGAACGTCGGGACGGTCTCGTCGATGCCCATGGGATCGGTCCGGAATGGGTACGCCGCTGGATCTTCTGGACCGTAGGGGCGGAGCACCGCAACGGGCCGGCCATTCTTGGTGACGGTGACGGTCTCGCCTGCCTCGACGCGGGCGAGCACCTGCGCTGTCTGCTGGTTCAGTTCCCGGGCTGTTGTCTCCATGACCTGATTGTACTACACGTAGTACACAACGTCATGTGACGGGCGGGGGATGGGAGTCGGCGCTGGCGGCTAGCCCGGGATCCCACGCGCAGACCACGCAGGCGTGCCGGAACGCCGAGCGGGCGAACTCCAGCGCCGCGGCCGCGGGATCCGGATCCGCGCGGACGTCGTCCCAGTCCAGGATGTATTCGCCGAGGCTGGTGTCCCACCGGGCGGCCGGGGGCGTCAGGGCCTGGCTGCCGAAGCCCTCAGGGACGGGATACGCGTAGGCGAAAAAGGCCGCCTTGCCGTACCGCGTGTCGCCCGGCCACCAGCCGACCTCAATCTGCTGCGCGTTCCCGGCGTTGCGGGTGATGAAGTCGCCGGTTGGCGGCACGGCCGGCCGCCCGGAGAACAGGCTCACCGCGAGATCGAAGGAACCCCACCACGCGTTGACCGGCGTCGACCGGCCGCGGTAGGGCGCGCGGAAGGCGGCGAGAACCAGGGCGGCGTGGGTCGCCGCCGCGAAGTAGTCAGCCACCTGCCCGGGGTCGTACCGCGCGTGCTCGTAGTCCTCGTCAAGCGGCACGCTCCACGTCACCTCCTGCGGCGCCGGGTCGATCTCGACATGGCCGGCCACGGCGTTCAGCGCGGTGAGCACCTCACGCGTGACGTCCGCGACCGGGCGGTCGGGAGTCAGCGCGATCCGCTCGGCCCGGCCGTCGCTGTGCTCGACGACAGCCTCGTGGGTGTGCAGGTCCAGCGCGACAACCACGGATCCCGAGCCGTCGGGCGCCGGGAGCGGGGCCGTCTCCCAGCCCCGCGCGGTGAGCCGCAGCGCCGCGTGCTGCAATTGCGGCTCGGGCGGTGCGAGCCTGACTGCAACTTTGCCGAGCACCTGGCTGTGCGCGTGCAGCGTGTCGCAGGTGTCGCGCCACTGCTCATACGAGGCCGCTGGCCAGCCCGGTGGCATAGCTGGCACAGTATTCGGCTGGCGCGTCTTGCGCAAAGTGTCAGCCAGTGCCGAGGCGGCCGAGCAGTGACGTCCGCCACTGCTCGGTTTGCCGGACCTGGTTGAACGTGAATATGTGCAGTCCCGCCACGGCCGATGCCGGGGCGGCTAGCGCGGCTCCCGTCCGGTCCAGCAGCCGGTCCGGGCGGTAGCCGCCGGCCGTACCCACCCGCAGGAACCACTCGGTGTGCCCGGCCAGGAACCTGGCGGACTCGGCGACACCCGCCTTCGTCGCCATCCGCAGCAGCCTGGCCCGGTCCACCGGGCCGGACAAGCCGACGAACAGCGGCAGCGTGACGCCGCGAGCCCGCACCCGAGAGATCCACTGGCGCAGCACGACCGGGTCCAGGCAGAGGTTGCTGACCAGGTAAGTGGCGTGGTGCCGCTTGTCCCACATCGCCTGGATGGTGACGTCGTCGCCGATCCGCGGGTGGCTCTGCGGGTACCCGGTCACCCCGACCCGGGAGAACGGGCGGCCCACCTCGGCGAGCCGGTCCAGCAGCGAGATCGCGCTGTCGAAGCGCCCGGCCGGCGGATCCGCGTCGCCTGCCGGAACGAACACGTCGTCGATGCCGCTCGCGGCCAGCCGCTCGACGATGTGGGCCAGGTGAGCGTCGTCCCGGACCAGCCGGGCCGACAGGTGCGGCACCACCTGGTACCCGCGGGCGGCGAGCCGTGCGGTGAGGTCGAGGGTGGCGTCGAGTCCCCTGGCCGGCGACGCGGTGACGGTCAACGTCACCTCCCGCGGCACCCATTCCAGGACCGTCTCCTCGATGCCCGGCGACGGGAGCACCTCGTACCTGGGATGCCGCAGCAGCGGCGCCACCCGGGCGAGGCCGCGCCGCGGCACGTGAACGGGGAGCGCGACCCGGGCCATCACGAGACTCCGGTTGCCTCGCCGAGCAGGCGCTCGAGTTCGGCTTCCAGGCCGCCGGTGCCGACGTCGAGCACGGTCAGCGGCAGGCCGAACATCGCGGCCACCCGGTGTGCCTCGGCGTCCAGCGCGGCGTCACGGCGCTGCGCGAGCCAGACCAGCCGCCGGTAGTGGCCGAAGTAGTCGGGCCACAGCCGCGGATAGCGGTCCAGGCCGAGCTCGGCGAGCACGGAGCGGCGGAAGCTGCGCACCAGGAAATCGGTCAGCAGGTACGTCCCCGGCTCGCGTTCGAGCATCGCCCGCAGCCGGTCTGGACCGGCCAGCACGTCATAGCAGTGCAGGCCGGGCAGGCGCCCCAAGCCCAGCCGTGAGCACACGTCGTCGAGCGCCCCGTAGCTGCCGCAGTCCGCGTAGCCGAGCACCACCCGCATGCCCCGGCCGGTGAGCTCGCGGGCTAGCCGCTCGGCTTCGGGCGCGATCTGGTCCGGGCGGTTGTGCAGCAGCGACGGCAGGGTGTGCAGCTCCAGCGGCCAGCCCCGGCGGGCGGCGATCTCCCGGATGTGGCCGCCGAGCGCCCCGCAGGCGATCACCGCCACCCGCGGCTGCGCGCCTTCACGCGGGGAACTGCAGCTGCTCGACGAAGCGGTCGTTGAAGTCGGCGCGGTCGGAGAGCTCGACATACCTCACCTCCTCCAGCAGCGCCAGAGCCCCGGCCCGCTCCCGCACGGACAGCAGCGCAATCTTCGCTCCCTCGCCGGCCACGTTGCCCGCGCTGACTACCCGCACCACCGGCAGCCGTGGCACGAGGCCGAGCCGGATCGCGCTGGCTGGCGAGAGATAGCTGCCGAACGACCCCGCAAGCAGCACCTGCTGCACGTCACCGGGCTGCAGCTGCGCCTGCTGCAGCAGGATGCTCCAGCCGGTGGCGATCGCCGCCTTGGCGAACTGCAGCTCGCGCACGTCCCGCTGCGACAGGTAGACCGAGTGCTCCACGTCCCCGGGCTCCGCCAGCCATGCCAGCACGAACACCCGGTTCGGCCCGAGCATGGTCAGCCGGGACGCCAGGCCGGGCACGCGCGCCGCGGCCTCCTCCTCGGGCAGGAACCGGCCGGATGAGTCGAGCAGTCCGGCATCGATGAGCCCGGCCACGGCGTTGACCAGCCCGGAGCCGCACAGGCCGGCGCGACGTCCCCGATGACCTTCAGCGACAGGCCGCCGGGCGTGATCGTGACCCCCTCGATCGCCCCGTCGGATGCCCGCATCCCGCACCGGATCGCCGCTCCCTCGAAGGCCGGCCCGGCCGGCGCCGCCGTTCCGACCAGCCACTCCCGGTTTCCCAGCACGATCTCGCAGTTGGTGCCGATGTCGATGAACAACCTGGTACGCGAGTCCCGGTCCATCCCGGCGGCGAGCAGCCCGGCGGTGATGTCGCCGCCCACGTAGGCGCCCAGCGCCGGGAAGACGAACGCCCGGGCCCGCGGGTGCAGGGTGAGGCCCAGGTCGGCGGCGAGCACCTCGGGGAACTTCCGGGCCGCCATGATGAAGGGCGCGACGCCCAGCGGCTCGGGGTCGATGCCGAGGGCGATGTGGGTCATGGTCGCGTTGCCGGCCAGCGCCACCTCGACGACGTCAGACGCGGGCACGTCCGCCTGGGCGCACACGTCCGCGGCCAGCTCGCTCAGCGTCTCGTGCGCCATCCGGGCGAGCAGGTCCAGCGCCGCGGGGTCCATCATGACCGCGCTGATCCGGGTGATCACGTCCGCGCCGAACGGCTGCTGCTTGCTGAGCATGGAGGCCACCGCCGCCGGGGTTCCGGTGGAGAGGTCCAGCAGGGTCGCGACCACGGTGGTGGTGCCGAGGTCGAAGGCGAGACCGTAGAGCCGGTCCGTGGTGTCCCCCGCCTGCACGTCGATCAGCACGTCGTCGACGACGACCGCGGTGACCTTGTAGTCCGCCGCGCGCAGCACCCGCCCGGCCGACCTGAGCACCGGCAGGTCCACCCGCGGCTCCAGGTCGTCCAGGCCGTCCAGCACGCGCTCGATGTCGGTCCGCTGGTCAGACAGCGAGGGCTCGTCGAGCTCGAGGTAGCGCTTCTGCGCGGCCGGGCGCAGGATCACTTGCCTGCCGACTCCTACCGTGGCCGCCTTCGGCCTGGTGACCAGCGGCGGCACCTGCACTGTCAGGTCCTCGCCGGTCTGCACCCGGCAGGCGAGCCGCCAGCCGTCGCGGAGCTCGTCAGGCGAGAACGCCCGCGTATCGAGCGACGAGGCAGGTGCACCGCCGTTCAGGATCCGGATTTTGCATTTTTTGCATGTGCCGTGACCGCCGCAGGTCGAGTCGATGGCGATCCCGTTCCAGCTGGCCGCGTCGAAGAGCGTCACGCCTGGCGGGACCCGTACGCGTGTGTCGTTCGGAAGGAAAAGAAGATCAACGCGGGCCGGGAGCCCGGCTGCGTCCTGCGCGGTATCCGGCCCGGTGCTGCCGGCCACGGTTGTCATGTGGCCGCCGGGGCCTGCTGCTGGGCCCTGGCGCGGTGCGCCGCGATCCACGACGCGCCCCATGAGTCACGGTCCAGCAGCAGGTCGGCGGCCTTGACGGCGCGGACGAGCTGCGGCGACCGGGCGTCCATGATGGCGCTGGTCAGGCCGGACCGGATGGCCATCGGCAGGAACGCCGCGCCGATCGACGCCCGGTCGGGCATGCCGAACGACACGTTGGACGCGCCCAGCGTCATGTTCAGGCCGAGCTCGTCGTGCACCAGCGCGATCGTCTCCAGCGTCCGCAGCACCATCGTGGTGTCCGCGCCGACGGGCATCGCCAGCGGGTCGATCACGATGTCCTCGGCCGGGATGCCGTACCGCCCGGTCGCCACGTTGACGATCTTGCGCGTCAGCTCAAGCCGGCGGCGGGGGTCCTCGGGGATCTCCTCCTCGTCGTTCGGCAGCGCGATCACGGCCGCGCCGTGCCGCTTGACCAGCGGCAGGATGGCGTCCATCCGCTCGTCCTCCGCGGTGACCGAGTTGACCAGCGCCTTGCCCTCATAGGCGGCCAGGCCGGCCTCCAGCACCTCGACGATCGAGGAGTCCAGGCAGAGCGGCAGGTCGCACGCTCCCTGCACGAGACGCACCGCCTGCACCATCAGCTCGGTCTCGTCGGCGAGCGGCGTGCCCATGTTGATGTCGAGCATCATGGCGCCCCCGGCCACCTGCTCCGCGACGTCGGTCTCCAGCCGGGAAAGATCGCCGCGGCGCAGCTGCTCCTGGAGCAGCCGGCGCCCGGTCGGGTTGATCCGCTCGCCGATCACGCAGAACGGGTGAGCCGGGCCGATGACTACCTCGCGGGAACGCGAGCGGAGCACGGTGTCCATGTGCCTCTCCGGCTGTTATGCCTGGGCCGTGACGGCCGCACGGCGCTGGGCGAGCAGTTCCTTGGCCCGGACGACAGCGGCCGACGCGTCGGAGGCGTAGCCGTCGGCGCCCACCACGTCGGCGTACTCCTGGGTGACCGGGGCGCCGCCGACCATGACGATGACCTGGTCGCGCAGGCCCTGCTTCTGCAGGACGTTGATGTTGGCCTTGAACATGGGCATCGTGGTGGTCAGGAACGCCGAGAAGCCGACGATCTCGGGCTTGTGCTCCCTGATCGCGTCGGCGAACTTCTCCGGCGCGACCTGCACGCCGAGGTCGATGACCTGGAAGCCGGCGCCCTCGAACATGATGTTGACCAGGTTCTTGCCGATGTCGTGGACGTCGCCCTTCACGGTGCCGATGACAATGGTGCCGATCGTCTGGGCGCCGGTCTCGGCCAGCAGCGGCCGGAGGATCTCCAGCGCGCCGGCCATCGCCTTGCCCGCGATCAGCATCTCGGGGACGAAGAAGTCGCCGCGCTCGAACCTGGCCCCGACCTCCTCGAGCGACGGGATCAGCGCCTCGTACAGCAGCGTCTCCGGGCCGAGGCCCATGCCGAGCCCCTGGTTCGTGAGCTCGAGCACCGACGGGGCGTTGCCGACCAGGGTGTCGTCGTAGAGCTGCTTCAGGAGCTCTTCTCGCGTCAAGCTGCACCTTCTTTCTGTCGCTGGCGTGGGGATCGCTGGGGCTGGTATCCGAGTACCGCCGACAGCGCGCCGGCCTCGGCGACGCACAGGGCGGCGGCGGCGGGGATGCGGGACCGGGTCAGCCGGCTGGCCGGGGCGGACACCGACAACGCCGCGACCACGGAGCCCCCGTCGCGGAACACCGGCGCGGCGACGGCCACCAGGCCCGGCTCGAGCTCCTCGTCGGTGACCGCGTAGCCGCGGCGGCGGACCTCGCGCAGATCCAGCTCGAGCGCGGCGCGGCTGGTGATCGTCCGCTCGGTGCGCTGCTCCAGGCGGCCGGGCGGCAGCTCCGCCGCGGCGTGGGCGAGCAGCACCTTGCCAAGGGCGGCGCAGTGCAGCGGCACCGACAGGCCGACCCAGTTCGTACCGCCGATCAGGTAAGTGCTGTCCACCTGGGCGATCTGCTCGACCATGCCGCGGCTGACGACGCCGAGGTTGATGGTCTCCCCGGTCGCGTCGCCGAGCCGGTCGAGGAACGGCTGCGCCACGGCGACCAGGCCGGCCTCGGTGCCGCCGCGCCAGGCGTAGGAGACGAATACCTCGCCGGGCCGGTACCTGCCGCGGGAGTCCCGCTGGACAAGCCCGTTGCGCTCCAGCGCCATCAGCAGGCGTGACGTCGTGCTCTTGGCCAGCCCGCTGGCGGCCGCCAGCTCGGTGAACGTGATGGGGCTCCGGCCGTGCACGACCTGGATCAGCAGCTGCGCCGCCCGGTCGACGGCCTGCGTTCCGGTAGGGCCTGCCATTGCCGCCTCTTGTCTCGGCTCGTTGTCTCGGCTCGCGCGGAGTTCCCGGTCCGCTCCGCGGGGAGATCCAGCCTTCGCGCAGTTCCATGTTGCGGAACTCTGTTCTACGATGTGATCTTAAGTTTGGTCATTCCCGGCGTCAAGTGAGCGATCTGCCGGGACACCGCCCGCGAGCCGCGACCCGAGGTGGCAATGTTCGTCAACCGGATGCCCCGTTATGAGGTCCTGTCCGCCGACGCGATCGGTGTCCTCGACAAGGGCTGGCGCCGCATCGTCTCGCAGATCGGCGTGCAGTTCGCCAAGCCCGAGGCGGTCGAGCTGTTCCGCAAGGCGGGCCAGCCGGTGGACGGCGACGTCGTCCGGCTCGACCCTGACTTCGTACTCGAGCAGGTGGCTAAGGCGCCGCGGGAGTTCGACGTCCAGGCGCGCAACCCCGCCAGCAACCTGCACATCGGCGGGGACAGCATGGCCTTCGGCGCCGTCTACGGGGCGCCGTTCATCCGCGAGGGTGACGTGCGCCGGGACGCGGCCATGTCCGACTTCCGCCGGCTGGCGATGCTGGCGCAGTCGTTCCCCGAGCTGGACTCGGCCGGCGGTGTCATCTGCGAGCCGAACGACACCCCGCTCGACTCCCGGCACCTGGACATGATCTTCGCGCTGCAGACGCTGACCGACAAGGTCTACATGGGCAACGTCGTCTCCGGCCCGAACGCCGCCGACACGATCAAGATGACCGAGATCCTTTTCGGCGGGCGCGAAGCGATCGAGGCGGTTCCGGCCACGATCTCGCTGATCAACTGCAACTCGCCGCTGCGCTGGGACGACCGGATGCTGGACGCCCAGTTCGAGTACTGCGCGGCGAACCAGCCGGTGGTGCTGACGCCGTTCCTGCTGATGGGCGCCATGTCCCCGGTGACCGTCCCGGCCGCGCTCGTGCAGCAGCTGGCGGAGGCGCTGTCCGGTATCGCGCTGGCGCAGCTGATCCGGCCCGGCTGCCCGGTCATTTTCGGGTCGTTCCTGTCCAACATCGACATGCAGTCCGGCTCGCCGAGCTTCGGCACCCCCGAGTCCGGGATCGGCCTGCTCTGCACCGGGCAGCTGGCCAGGCATTTCGGCCTGCCGTTTCGCACCGGGGGCGGCCTGACCTCGAGCCAGACCTGCGACGCCCAGGCGGCGTACGAGTCCCTGATGACGCTGCTGCCCACGTTCCTGGCCGGCACCAACTGGGTGATGCACGCGGCCGGCTGGCTCGAGGGCGGGCTGGTTTCCTGCTACGAGAAGTTCATTGTGGACGTGGAGCTGCTGCGGATGCTGCGGGTCGAGTTCACGCCGCTGGAGATCGACGAGGCGTCGCTGGCGTTCGGGGCGCACGAGGAGGTCGGTCACGGCGGTCACTTCCTGGGCGCCCAGCACACGATGGAGAGGTTCCGGGAGTGCTTCTACCGGCCGCTGCTGTCATCGTCGGCCAACTATGAGCGCTGGCTGAAGCTCGGCGGCAAGGACGCGGCCGCCAGGGCCGGGGAGATCTACCGCAAGCGGCTCGATGACTTTGAGGCGCCTCCCCTGGACGATGCGATCCGTGCCGAGCTCGAGGAGTACGTGACCCGGCGCCGCGCCGAGCTGGGCGACTAGGTGAGCTAGGGGCGGCCCTAGCTCACCTAGCCCCGGGCGGGATGCCGGGCGGGGTGCCGGGCGGAGCCCACGTAGTTGGCCACCAGCCTCGCGCCGTGGCTGGTCAGGATCGACTCGGGGTGAAACTGGACCCCGTCGACGGGGTCGCTGACATGCCGGACGGCCATCGGCAGCCCCCCGGCGGCGCGGGCGGTGACCCGCAGGCAGCCGGGGAGGGTGCGCTCGGCTACCAGCAGTGAGTGATAGCGCGTCGCCTCGAAACGCGCGGGCAGCCCGGTGAAGATTCCGGTTCCTTCGTGCTCGATGACCGAGGTCTTCCCGTGCACTGGCGCGGTGCGCTCGATCCGGGCGCCGTAGGCCACGGCGATGGCCTGGTGACCCAGGCAGACGCCGAGCACGGGCGTGCTGCTGCCGAGCCGGCGGATGACGTCCACGCTGATACCGGCCTCGGCTGGGGTGCACGGGCCTGGAGAGATGACGACGCCGTCGGGCCGCAGCCCGGCGACCTGCCGCACCGACACCTCGTCGTTGCGTACCACGTGGAGACTGGCGCCGTCGGCGAGCAGCAGATGGGCCAGGTTGTAGGTGAACGAGTCATAGTTGTCGATCAGCAGGATCACCGGCCGGTGGCGACCAGGGCTGGTCCGCGTCCCGGTGCACGGTCGCGGCGCGGCAACTGGTGACGGAGCTGGGCGGGCAGGTCCGGGGACCGGCGTACCGGCGGCCGGGGAGCGACCCGGGCCGGCCGGTCACCGGCAGCGGGCGGGGCAGCGGGCGGGGCGGCGACCGGACGGCCGCGGCGGGCCTTCACCGTACCGAGCGTGCCGCCCACGGCTTCCACCAGCGGGCCCGCCTTCAGCAGGCACTCGCGGAACTCGTCGGCCGGGTCGGAGTCGGCCACGATCCCCCCGCCGGCGCCCAGCCAGACCCTGTCGCGGTGGAACTCGAAGGTGCGGATCGCGACGTTGAGCTCCAGCCCGCCGCAACCGCTCCGGTAGCCGATCGCCCCGGTGTATGCCTCCCGCGGCCCGGTCTCCAGCTCGTGAATCACCTCCATGGCGCGGACCTTCGGCGCCCCGGTGATCGATCCTGGCGGGAAGGTCGCCCGGATCAGGTCTCCGTCGGCCGCGCCCGAGACGAGCCTGCCGCGCACGTCGGACACAAGGTGCCAGAGTCCGGGATGCGGCTCTGCCGCCGCCAGCCTGGGTACCGCTACCGTGCCCGGTTCGCAGATCCGGCTGAGATCATTGCGCATCAGGTTGACGATCATCACGTTCTCCGCCACGTTCTTGGCCGAACGCTCGAGGTCCGCGCGCTGCTCTCCGGCAGCTCGCGGGTCAGCCGAGCGCCGGCAGGTGCCCTTGATGGGGCTGGTGACCACGGTCCTGCCGTGCCTGCGCAGGAACAGCT
The DNA here is from genome assembly GCA_963697445.1 of uncultured Actinomycetes bacterium. GTDB lineage: Bacteria > Actinomycetota > Actinomycetes > Streptosporangiales > Streptosporangiaceae > PALSA-505. Next base: position 102,009 of record CAVOOC010000041.1, on the reverse strand, counting down.
CCGGCGAGAGGCTCGCGACGGATCCGCCAGGCGCGCGGATGAACGCCGCGAACGGCGGCTTGAGCCGGGCGACCCCGCGGCGGAAGAGGTCGAGCGGATCGCCGCGGAACTCGGCTTCCGCTGACAGGCACAGGTTCACCTGCGACATGTCGCCCTGCCGGATGAGCTCGATCGCTCGCGCAACGGCGGCGATGTGCACGTCCGCTGAGGGCGTGATCACGAAATCACCGCAGCTGTACGGCCGGATCGCCTGCGGCACCCGCAGCCGCCTGGTCAGCTCGGCGTACCGGTGTTCCACCGCGGCAGCGCGCTGCGGATCGACCAGCGCCTCGAAGAACCACCTGCCCGACGCCGCTTCCTGCCGGAGAACGTGATCGTAGTAACCGAACCACCACAGCGGCAGTCGTCGCGCGGGTCCTGGCGGTGCGGGCAGGTTATGCAATTCACCCCCGAGCCCGTAGCCGAGATAGCCGACCCACCCGCCGCCGAACGCGCCTTGGCCGGCCTGCGGAAGCGATGCATCGAGCACCTCGGCGAGCGGCTGCGGCGGGCTGCACTGCCGCACCGGCTCCGACCCGAGCACGGCGCCACCGCCGGCCCAGGCACCGATCAGGGCGAACGGGTGCGGATCGGCCCTAAGCTGTCCCAGCACGTCCGCGGCGGTCAGGTCGCAGGCCAGTTCCCTGCGTACCAGCCGGGCGCTTTCCGCCGAACGCATGAAGGTCAGCCCGCTCGTTCCTCTCCGGCGGAGGGCGCCAGCATCGTCAGGCCGTCAGCGACCGGCCCGGCGGTCTGCTCGGGAACCGCCGGCGCAATCCTGGCCAGGACGTGCTCGACCAGGGTGATCAGGACTTCCTTGACCGAGGCGTGCTGGCGGGCGTCGCATGCCATCACCGGGATGCGCCGGTCGAGGTCGAGCGCCACGCGCACACCTTCCGGATCATACCGGGGAGCGTCGTCGAAGCAGTTCATCGCGACGACGAAGGGCAGCGGGCACGGCAGGTTGCGCAGCCCGTAACCGCGTTCCAAGATCCCCAACCCGCCCCACTAGCCGGTAGCCGGATTGGCCGCCCGCCGGGATGACGAAGGAAGGCTCGTGCGCGATCGTGGACTTTAGCGGGGTCCGGGTCTACAGCGTGTGGCGCTACCCGGCCGGCGGCTTCGGTCGCGAGATCCTCGCTGACCACCACGCAACCAGCCACTACTAACCGACCCGACTGTGCCCGGCGGCGAGCCGCACGGACACCTGGCCCTTCCGGAGAACCCCATGCCATCCCACGCCAAATCGCGCTCTGCTCGCCCGAACAATGCGCCCGCCTACTACCTCGGCCGACCCGCCAGCTGGTGGATCACGGCTAGCACCGGCCGCCGCACGCGGGCGATGGACCGAGCCCGTCACGACGCCGGAACCTCGATCACGAAGGAAACGCGATAAACGATCTCACCGGCCAGGTACCCGCGGAGCTTGCCGCGGACGTGGCTGCGGGGCCGGGCTGGCGGGCGCCGCGGTCAGGCGACAGCCGCGGCCACCCGGTCCAGGCTGCCCTCCATCTGCTCCTGTGACACCCGCGGGTACAGGCCCAGGGCGTTCTCGTCGCGGACGCCGCTCCAGTCGTAAGTGTGGGTGACCTTGGTCCGGCTGTCCCCTGCTGGTTCCAGCTCCCAGACGTAGGTATGGCCGCTCGGGTCAAGCTCGCCGATGATGTGGGCCAGCGCCCCCGGCGGGTGAATGGCGGGGGCCCAGCCGATCCGGCGGTCAGCTTCGTAGACTACGATCTCGCTGCGCATCTGGTAATCGCCGATGCCGTCTTGGTTCATGTTCATCACGAACGCATGGCCGGCGGCGGTGACCGGGGCGTCACCGGAGTCCAGGCCGCGCAGCATGTCGGCGCCGTCGAGTTCGCGGTGGCGGGCCGGGTCGGCCAGCACTGCGAAGATGCGCTCGGGGGGCGCGTCGATGACGCGGCTGACCTGCAGCTGGCGGTTGTCGTCCACGGGGTCTCCCTCCTTGGCCCGCAGCCGGTGCCGAGACCGACCGGCAGGCCTGGGTGTCCCCTGCCTACGCTTGGCTGCGGCCCCTGTCAAGCAGATGAAGACGGTTGCCCTCGATCCGTCAAGGATCAAGTGAGGTGTGGCAGACAAGCGGGCGAGCACCTGAAGGCACCGTCGCACTGCGCTGACGCTGGGTGCCTTCGGTGCTGCGCGCTTTAGCAGTTGCGCAGTTCTGGTGATTGGTTCATGAGCTGGGCGCGGGCTGATACGAACGATTCGTAGAGGTGGTCATCGGCCTGGGCGGTGAACACGGCTGCTCGGTGGCAGTTCTGGAAGGCGATCCGGACGCCGAAGTGACGCTCGGCCGCCCGGCGCATGGCATCGCTGGCCATCATCCGGAGGAGCTGGCCGCGTGCCTGCTCGTCCGGCGGCGGGGTCTGGTTGTCCGCGAAGCCTGACCCGGACTGCTCTGTCTCGTCCACGAGCCCGCTGATGACCGACCAGGCGTACGGCAGCGAGGTCTCGATACAGGCGATGAGGTCGGCATCGGTGACGTCGTCTCGCTCGGCTCGTTCAAGGAGTGCGGTCGGTACGTTGAGTGACATTGGGTTCCTCTCGAGTGACTATCCGGGACTCAATGAGAATAAGTCTGAGTCTTACCAGTGTCCAGTGGCGAGTGCCGTGGCAACAGCCTGGCCGGGCCTACTGCTGGCGCGGGATCGTGGTGGCGTATTCGAGCTCGCAGCGGTCCGAGGCCAGGAGCGTGTCCGCCGTGATGGACCGGATGGGTCACTCCACGGTAGCTCTCGAGGTCTGCACCAGCGCCGCCGGTCCCGGCATGCCCGGCGTAAGCGAATACGGTGTTCCTCACCGACGCGATCCTGAACGGGCTCCCGCCGCACATCGCCCAGGTCATCGCCGGGCACCGCGACATCAACGTCACCCTCGGCTACAAGGCCGCCTACCCCGACGAAGCCATCCAGGCGCACCTGGTCTTCCTCGCCCGCCGCCGGGCACTGCGGCTCACCAAGGAATACCGCACCCCCACCGACGCCGAATGGCATGAGTTCCTCAGCCACTTCGAACGTCGCAAAGTCGCCACCGGCATCTGCGGCCGGGCCTTCGGCACCCCTGCATCCACGAGCACAGCTGCCTGCGCTGCGCCCTGCACTGGCCCGACCCCGACCAGCGGCTCCGCATCGCCGAGATCCGCGACAACCTCATCGCCCGCATCGCCGAAGCCGAACGCCAAGGCTGGCCCGGTGAAGCCGAAGGCCTGAAAATCAGCCTCGCCGGCGCCGAGGACAAACTCGCCCAGATCGACCGCCGCCCCCACCCCACCACCGACCTCGGCATGCCCGCCACCCGCAAACCCTGAACAGCCACGGTCCGTCTTGATCACTCAACCCGATATGTCCAAGTTCAGAGAATGCCGAAAGTAGTGCGTTGCCTTGACACATGAGGATGCCGGGCAGCAAATACGTATGCAGAGCTTCATGATCGTTAGCTGATTCTGGCACCACGACTGCGTTACTCCGGGCGGCTGAGCCAGAAGATATCGACGCGACCAGATCGATTATTTGCATGGTTCGGTGTGCCTATCGGCTGATCCGGAGGAGAGCGGAGAGCCACTTATGGCGCTGGCAGTTGTGGGCTTGGATGGGCCAGCCATAACCGATAAGCGACTGAATCGGCTCAATCCTTGACGGCCGTCCACTTGTGCGACGCTGTCCGACATGACAGCGAGGCAAAGCACTCGGCAACTGCTGTCACTGGGGACCGCCAGCCGGGCCGGCTGCCGTGGCGGTTTCATCCCGCTGGCGTGTAGGCGTAGAGGGTGCCGGCGGAGGCGAAGTAAAGGGTCCCGTCCGCGACGGCGGCTGAGTCCTGGATCTTGTTAGCGGTGACGGCTGCGAAGATTTGGGCCCCGGTCGCCAGGCTGAACCCGTACTCATCGCCGTTGAGGTCGCCGACGAACACCGCCTGGTCACCCGGGGCGCCGGAGACCGCCGGGGAGGCCTGGATCGTCCCGCCAGGGGTGGCCTGCCAGATCTCGGTGCCGGTCGTGGCGTCGAGTGCGAACAGCGACCCGGCGTAGCAGGCCACCAGGGTGTCTCCGGCTAGCACCGCGGTCGAGACGGCGAGGGCGCTGGCGCTGCCAGGGCCCAAGGTGAACGACCAGATCATGTTCCCGGTGAGCAGGTCCAGCGCGTATTCGATGCCGTCCTTGCCGTCGATGTAGACAACGCCGTCAGCGAAGCCGTTGCCTCCTGGCGGGCTGATCGTGGGTGCCGCGCCGACATCCTGGTCGTCGCCGGTCTGCGCCGTCTGGAAGCGCCACAGCCTGGCGCCGGTGGCCGCGTTGAGAGCATACACGGCGCCGTCGGGGTTGCTGGTGCCGAACACGACGGTCCAGGTGCCGTTGCTCTGTTGTGCCACCCCGGCCGCGTCCCAGACCCCGGTCATCGTGCCGTTCGTGCCCTTGTTCTGCCAGTTGTTGTACGACCACTTCTTCTTGCAGTTCCCGGCGGTGTTGCCGACGCCGGTGACCGCCCACATGTGACCGGCGTTCTGCGCCTCGGCCGCCGAGGCGATGCCCGCGTCGCCGAAGAACACCGTCGGGCCCGTCCCGTCGACGTTGCCGACCACGGGCGAGCCGATGATGCGGCCCCGGGTGGTGGCCGGCGGGGAGACCGGCACGCTGAAGGTGCACTGCACGGCCCCGGTGGCCGCGTTGAGCGCCTCCAGCGTTCCCTCTTTGGTCCCGAAGTACACGGTGTTGCGGTAGACCGCGGGCGAGGAGTACACGGTGGCGGCCAGCGTCCGCCGCCAGGCCAACGCCCCGGTCGCGGCGTCGAACGCCGATACCACCCCGGCATGGGTCACCTCGTAGACGAGGGTCTGTTTCAGCGTGGCGTTAGAGGCGACGGCCGCAGACGGCTGATCCAGCCCGCTGCCCAGCGGCTGCGACCACCGCGTGGTGAGGCCCGGCGCCGTCGATGCCCCGATGGCGGTGTCGGGGGAGACACCCGAGTGCAGGCGATCATGGCCGAACATGGGCCAGGTATCGCTGGTTGCGGCCGTGCGCGCAGCTGCCGTTGCCGGGCTGACCGGCCCGGCCATGGCCAGGCCGGCAACAACTGCAGCCGCTGAGCAAGTGATCCGCGAGTATCTGCGTCGCCTAGGCATCCTGATGCTCCCACTGTCTTACCAAGTGCACTGTCTTACCAGGCGCGCTGTTTAACGCCGTGACGCCCTCGCTTCGGCGATGGCCGCACCGTGACCGGACGACCGATGTGGTGAATGGCCGGCGTGGGGTGCCGGGGCGGGCCCGGCACCCCACAGGCTGATCAGCTTCCGAGCCAGTGCTGATCGCTGGCGTTGGTGCACGTCTTGATCTCAACGGGAGTCCCGTTGACGGTGGAGTTGTTCGGGTCGGTCAGGCACAGGTTATTCTTCTGCAGGACAAATTCGCTGTTGCTGTTCTTGTACCACTCCTGGCTGGAGGAACCGGTGCAGGGCTGAATTTGCTGGATGGCCCCGGCACCGCCATTAACAGAGTCAGTCAGGCACTGGCCGAAGACAATTAGTTCACCCCTATTGGTGGGGTGGGAGAACTTCTCATTCCCGGCCGTGTTGCACTTCCACATGACCATCTCGTTACCGGGCGTGATCTTAGACTGGTAATCATTGAGGCACAGGTTTGAGCCCTTATTGGTGACGACCGAGCCGACATCGGCCGTGACTTGCCAGCCGAAGCTGACCGATGAGTGTGCCCCCGTGGTGTCCGTGGCCGAGACGGTCACACTGTAACTGCCCGGGGACGCCGTGAGCTGGCCGCTGATCAGGCCGCCGGACGAACTGATTGTCAGGCCGGACGGAAGGCCGGTGGCCGACCAGGTCAACGGGTGACCGCCACTGGATGTCCCGATGACCTGCACGCTGAGATTGGTGGACTGGTAGTTGCTCTGGTTCCCCGGATTTGTCACCGTGACGGTGTCGCCGCCGGGGTTGGTGACGACCGGATGGCTGATCTCGCAGGTGCCCGCGCCGCCTGCGCCGTCGTTGGCCCAGGTGGACTGCATCGCGAAGCTGCCTGTGGCAAACGTCACGTCTTGCGCTGGGGCACCGGGGCCTGAATTCCAGGCGCACTTGTCGCCGGTCTCCCCGCCGGAGGAGTCGGTCCAGCCGCCGCGCGGGTTCTGGTCGGTGATGGTCTCGGCGTACTCGTGACCCTCCACGATCGACACTCCGTCCAGGGTGCCGGCGCTGCCAGGGTTGACGAAGTTCTGCCCGCACGAGCCGCCGACGTCGGTGACGTACGGGAAGTTGGTGAAGGCGATGTCGCCGTAGGGGGAGGTTACGCCAACGTCGCCGTTGTAGTCGTGCCAGGCGCAGAACCCGTTCTCCAGCCACCCATCTGGGTCGGTGCCGGTGGGGGAGAGAATGACATACTGCGCGTCCCGGTTGGAGGCGGCGGTGGTGTTGCCGAAGTGGCTGGCGGCGCTGACTGCCTCCTGTCCGAGTTGAGCGGCGCTGGCCTGATACGGCGAGGCGGTGCTCTCGTCCACCCACACCCCGGCCAGCGCGCCGCTAGCGGGATAGGCGACGTGCTCGGTGTTGCTGGCGGGGCAGCTCTGGGCGCCAGTGGCCACGCCGTCGCAGTACTGGGTCATGACGCCCGACCACAGTTCGTTGTTCGTGCCCAGGCCCTTCATCAGTTCCTGCAGGTAGGGCGCTTCACCGGACGGGTCACCCGACAGCGTTACGTCGCCGTTGCTGTTGGTGCCCACGGTGCCCCACTGGGAGCCATAGAAGACCAGGTAGACCTGTTCGTGGCCGGTGGTGACGCCAATGCCGTCTATGCCGCCGCCGTAGTTAAGATCGTTCGCTGACTGGAGGCCCGGATGACTGGCCTGCCACCGGCGCATTTCTTTTAACCGGGGGATCGTGGGCACGACCCCGTGCCGGTACGGATGGTGGTAGGCGGGCGAGTACGGGTTGACGACGCCGTGGCCGCCGGTGGAGTGGGATTGCGCCAGCGCGGGCGCTGCGGTGGCAAGCCCGAAGGCGGCCAGGCCCGCAGCCAGTGCGGTGGCAAGGGTTCTGGGCACGGGCATTTCTAACTCATTCCTATTTCTGGTTCTACGCATGCCAAATAAGACTGGCTAAGATCGATCCCCCTCATCCTCCTCGTTTATAGCCCAGGCAAGGCCGCCAGGTTTACCAACTGACTGGCAGGAAAGCCAGGACAGCTGCTTAGCGCCCGTGCCGCTGGGCCAGCCACAATTTTCTCACCGTTCGCGTAGATATGGAAGGACCTTCGTCCCTGTCGCGACGGCCAGGTGATACTTACTCAGCGGGATCGCCACCTAAGCAGCACCGAATCATTGAGACCAACCCATGGCACTACCCAGCCCAGCGACCAGGCCGACTTACGGTAAATGTGACCGCCCAGCAACGACGACCTTAACCCTGATGATTCACGATGGTGGATCGCTGGCCTGTGATGGCTGCCGGGCCTGCTGCGTCAGCGCGGGGCATCCCGGCAGGCCCGGCCTCCCGCGCCCAGGAGAGTGCCACACCAGGCCCCGGGCCGGCTGTTTGTCTGGGATCCCCGGTGCCGGTCGAGTGGTATTCGCTGCCTGGTCATGCCTACGGCCGGCCCGGTCACAGACCGCATCGACAGCCAGGACCTGGGCACGGATCGGCGTGGCCGCTTGTGCCTGCCTGGCGGTCTATGCCGGGAGCCTCGCCGTCGTTGGGCCTGGTCGTCTCACCGAACTGGTATGCCAACGGCTACAACTTCAACGCCGCTGCGCGTCCGTGCTGGCCGACGAGGAAGAACCGGTGTCACAAAATCCCGTCCAGTACTCGCCGCGGCCGCAGCGGCGGCGGCGTCCGTGCTGGCGTCGGGCATGGCCGGGATGGCCCGCCACATGGCCGACCGCGGAAGAACCGGATCACGGCATTTGCTCCTGCCGGACCGGTCACACCAGCGCTGTCAGTCGCCTTGCGCGGCCACGAAGCCATGGCGGCGGCCCTGAAGGGCCGCTCCCGGACACGGCATCGTCCGGGTGGTCAGCTCCGAGGCTGTCCCGCCCAGGCGCGGGATGGCCCCGGAGCCTGACGCGGCGCGGCCGCCATCTGCGCCCTATCGCAGTCCAAGGAAACAGCCAGGGTGCAGACCAGGGTTTAGGGCCAGGGATCTCACTGGCGAAGCGTGCCCATATGGCGCGCGATCGTGAAGGAGTACCGCATCGGCCGCCACAACCATCAAGGGAGACTCACATGTCTGTCACGACCGAAAAATCAGCAGGCACCGCAGCGATCCGGCCGTTCACGGTCCCGGTCACCTCCGAGGCGGAACTGGAGGCGCTGCGTGCGCGTGTCGCATCCACCCGCTGGCCCGACCAGGAGCTCGTCCCGGACCATTCGCAGGGCGTACAGCTGGCGGTGATCACCGAGCTCGCGCGCTACTGGGCGACGGAGTACGACTGGCGCAAGTGCGAGGCGAAACTGAGCGCCCTGCCGCACTTCATGACCGAGATCGACGGGCTGGACATCCACTTCATCCACGTCCGCTCGGGGCACGAGAACGCGCTGCCGGTCATCATCACGCACGGGTGGCCTGGCTCGGTGATCGAGCTGCTGGCGGTCATCGACCCGCTCACCAATCCCACCGCCCACGGCGGCAGCGCAGCAGACGCCTTCGACGTGGTGATCCCGTCGATTCCGGGCTACGGGTACTCCGGCAAGCCACGAGAGACCGGCTGGGGCCCGGACCGCATCGCCCGGGCCTGGACCGAGCTGATGAAGCGCCTCGGCTACACCCGATTCGTGGCCCAAGGCGGCGACTGGGGCGCGATCGTCACCGACGTGATGGCCGTCCAGGCCCCCCCGGAACTGCTCGGCATGCACACCAACATGGCCGGCGTTGTCCCAGCCGAGGTCTCCATCGCGCTCGCGCGCAACATCCTGGGGGCCGGCGGCCCGCCGCCATCGGGCCTGTCCGCCGAGGAGCAGAGCACGTACGAGCAGCTCAACTTCTTCTACACCAAGGGCATCGGCTACGGGATAGAAATGATTACCCAGCCGCAGACGCTCTACGGGATCGCGGACTCCCCCGTCGGCCTGGCCACCTGGATGATCAACCACGACGCGGCCAGTTACCAGGACATCACCGACGCCGTCGCGGGGCACCCGGTCGGCAACCTGACCCGGGACGAAGTCCTCGATAACATCACGTTCACCTGGCTGACGAACACCGCGATTTCCTCGGCCCGGCTGTACTGGGAGAACACGTTCGACTTCTTCGGCGTCAAAGGCGTCACCATCCCCGCCGCCGTGAGTGTCTTCCCCAGGGAGATCTACAAGGCCCCGCGCAGCTGGACCGAGCGGGCCTACCCCAACCTCATCTACTTCAACGAAGTTGACCGGGGCTGCCACTTCGCCGCCTGGCAGGAACCGGCCCTGTTCAGCAGCGAGGTTAGCGCGGCGTTCCGGTCGCTGCGCTGACCCAGACACCGGCGGGCGGCGCGCGCCAGTTACGCGCCGCCCCGTACCCGCCAAGTCCCGGCCCGGGCCCCGGGCCGGGGCTTCGAGCTAGAGGGAGGGCAATGTTATGGCAGCGTTCTGGCGCGCGCCCGCCGGGCTGCACGAGGCCTCGGCCCGGCTGCCCGATGAGGGTGAGCTGGCTTCTTTCGACGGCGCGACCGGGTGGCTCAATTCGGAGCCGCTGACACCGGCAGGCCTGCGCGGGAAGGTGGTCCTGGTCGACTTCTGGACCTACACCTGCATCAACTGGCTACGGCAGCTTCCCTATGTCCGCGCCTGGGCCGAGAAGTACTCCGGCCACGGGCTCGTGGTAATCGGCGTGCACACGCCCGAGTTCTCGTTCGAGCGCAACGCCGATAACGTCCGCCGGGCCGTGCAGGACATGCGGATCGATTACCCAGTCGCGACCGACAACGACTACGCGGTGTGGGGTGCCTTCGGCAACCACTACTGGCCCGCGCTCTACTTCGCCGACGCGCAGGGGCGAATCCGACACCACCACTTCGGCGAGGGCGAATACGGCCAGTCGGAAATGGTCATCCAGCAGCTGCTGGCCGAGGCCGAATCCACCGGCGCGGGTACTGAAATGGTCTCGGTTGACCCCAGCGGCCTGGAAGTCGCAGCCAACTGGGCCAGCTTGAGATCACCAGAAAATTACACCGGCTATGAGCGCACCGAGGGCTTCGCCTCCCCCGGCGGCCCAGTGCCAGGCAAGGCGCACGTCTATATCGTTCCGGCGCGGCTGGGGCTCAACCAGTGGGCCCTGTCCGGGGACTGGAGCATGGAAGAAGAGGCCACCACGCTGAACGTGGCAGGCGGGCAAATCGCCTGCCGCTTCCACGCCCGCGACCTCAACCTCGTCATGGGACCGGCAGCGCCAGGAACTTTCCTCCGGTTCCGCGTCGGTATCGACGGGCAGCCACCGGACGAGGCGCACGGAACCGGCACCGACGCCGACGGCAACGGCACCCTCCCGCAGCAGCGGGTTTACCAGCTCATCCGCCAGCCCGGCCCCATCACCGACCGCACCTTCGAGATCACCTTCCTCGATCCAGGGGCTCAGGCCTACTGCTTCACCTTCGGTTAGATCAGGTCGGCCCGGCCATGTCATCCACGCCCTGACGAACCCGGAACAGCCCGCGTCGGAGCCAAGGAGCCGCTGCCGGCATTCGCAGACGGTCCCGCACCGACCGCGAGGACATGTGCGTCAGGGGTGGTTGACGTGCTCGGGCCATTATTCCGCGGTGGTGGCCGCGACGTTAATGCCTGCCTACGTGTGCCGGGACGGCTCGGCCTCGAGGTGTTGCGGACCGGCGAGTCTAGGGTGACTAGCCGGGTCTGTTCGACGCGCCTATGACGGTCCGCCCGCTGCCGGAGATAAGGTCGGGAGGCTTCGGTGGCCCGCGTTTTGCAGGATATTGCCCGGTTCGTTCTTGGAGGTTACGCTTCGATCAAGGCAATGGCGCGGCTCCTGCGGGCAGGGGCTGGTGGCCATGAAGCCGATACGTCCCTGGGCGTGGTCTTGAGCGGCAGCTGCCGCGGATGGAATCTGAGGTGCTCGTGGCGGCCGGTCTTGGCCCCATCTTGGGCGGTGATCCGGACCAGCCTGGGAGGCCGTGTGAGTGCCACGCCCCACCAAGCGACCACGACGCGGTATGACGTCGGCTGATGAGCGCAAATCCCAGACGGATGCGGGGCCGTGTGACAGCGATGACGGACCGGCTCAGCGAGCGCGCCGAGCTCGACCGGCTCGTCGACGCCGTCCGGGCCGGCGAGAGCGGAGCCCTGGTGGTACGCGGCGACCCGGGCGTGGGCAAGACCGTGCTGCTGGACCACCTGGCGGGGCGGGCGTCGGGTTCGGGATGCCGGGTGGCGCGCGCGGCGGGCGTGCAGTCGGAGATGGAACTGGCGTTCGCGGGGCTGCATCAGCTGTGCGCGCCGATGCTGAGTCGCGCGGAGCACCTGCCGGAACCGCAGCGCGACGCGCTGCAGACCGCGCTCGGCATCGCTACGGGGCCGCCGCCGGACCGGTTCCTAGTCGGGCTGTCAGTGCTGAGCCTGCTGGCCGGGGTGGCCGGGGAACGCCCGCTGATCTGCCTGGTTGACGACGAGCAGTGGCTGGACCACGCCTCGGCACAGGCGCTGGGGTTCACGGCGCGGCGGCTCGCGGCCGACCCGGTCGGGCTCGTGTTCGCGGCCCGCGATCCGAGCGCCGATCTGGCCGGGCTGCCAGAGCTGGAAGTTGACGGGCTGCGGGACGATGACGCGCGTGCGCTGCTGGACTCGGCGCTGGCCGGCCGCTGGACCCGCGAGTCCGCGACCTGATCATCGCCGAGACCCGCGGCAACCCGCTGGCGCTGCTGGAACTGCCGCGCGGACTGACCCCCGCGGAGCTGGCAGGCGGGTTCGGCCTGTCCGGCGCCGCTCCGCTGACGAGCCGGATCGAGGACAGCTTCCGGCGCCAGCTGGACACCATGCCGGCCGAGACCCGGCAGCTGCTGCAGCTGGCGGCCGCCGATCCGTCCGGTGACCGGGCGCTGGTATGGCGCGCGGCCCGGCGGCTAGGCATCCCGGTCCAGGCGGGAACAGCGGCGGCGGAGGCGGGGCTGGCCGAATTCAGCGGTCAGGTGCGGTTCCGGCATCCGCTGGCGCGCTCGGCGGTCTACCGGTCGGCGTCGCTGTCCGAGAGACAACAGATACACGCGGCGCTGGCCGAGGTAACCGACCCGCAGGCCGATCCAGACCGCCGGGCCTGGCACCGGGCCCAGGCTGCAGCCAGCCCGGACGAGGAGGTCGCTGCGGAACTTGAGCGCTCCGCCGGCCGGGCGCAGGCCCGGGGTGGGCTTGCCGCAGCCGCGGCGTTCCTCGAGGGGTCGGTGCTGCTGACCGCGGATCCGGCGCGGCACGCCGAACGCACACTGGCCGCCGCGCAGGCCAGCATGCAGGCCGGCGCCTTCGCCAAGGTTCTGGAACTTCTGGCGATGGCGGAGGACGGGCCGCTCGACGAGTTCCAGCACGTCCGGGTTGACCTGCTGCGGGCCCACGTCGCCTTCGCCTCGGGTCTTGGCAGCGACGCCCCCTCACTGCTCCTGAAGGCCGCCAGACAGCTCGAGCCGTTCGACCTGGACCTCGCGCGCGAAACCTACCTGGCCGCGTGGGGCGCCGCCGGGCTGGCGGGGCAGCTCTCGGGGCGGGATCTCCTCCTGGAGATTTGCCGCGCAGTCCAGGCCCTCCCACCGCCGCCAGGTGATCCGCGTCCCCTGGACCTGCTGCTCCACGGCCTTGCCCTGCTGACCTCCGACGGACCCGCCGCCGCCGCGGCGACCTTGCAACGCGCGGCGAACTTGCTCACCAGCATTCCCGTCGAGGACGTCCTGCGGTGGGGCTGGATGGCTACGGCCGCCTCCACCGTCGTGTGGGATTTCGACAGCCTGTACGCGATCTCCGCACGGCAGGTCCAGTTGGTCCGCGACGCCGGCGCGCTTGCGCAGCTGCCGTTCTACCTCAATCAGATGGGCATAGTGAGCCCGTGGATGGGCGACTTCGCCGGAACCGTCTCAGTCATCGCGGAGACCGACAGCGTGGCGGCGGCGACCGGAAGCCCCATCGCGCCCTACACCTTGCTGAGGCTCCTGGCCTTGCAAGGCAGGGAAGCCGAGGCCTCTGCAGCGATAGCGAGCGCGATCGAGCTTGCCGCAGCCGAGGGGCAAGGGATGGCGGCGGCCTGGGCGCACTGGACGGCCGCGGTCCTGTACAACGGCCTCGCCCGCTACAAGGAGGCGGCGTCGGCGGCGCAGCAGGCCACCTCGAACACCCTGAACCCGTGGATGTCCATGTGGCCGATGCCCGAGCTCGTCGAGGCGGCCGCGCGCGCAGGCGACCTCGAGCTCGCACGCGGCGCGCTCGAGCGGCTCGCGGAGACAACCCAGCCCTGCGGCAACGATGTCGCCCTCGGCATTGAAGCGCGATGCCGGGCGCTGCTCAGCCACGGCGCCGACGCCGAGGACCGCTATCGCGAAGCGATCGACCGGCTGAGCCGTACGCGGCTGCGTCCGGAGCTAGCCCGCGCGCACTTGGTCTACGGCGAGTGGCTGCGCCGCGAGGACAGGCGCCTCGACGCACGCGAGCAGCTGCGCACGGCCCACGACATGCTCGCCGCAATCGGCATGGAGGCGTTCGCCGAGCGCGCACGCCGCGCGCTGGTCGCCACCGGCGAGACGGTACGCAAGCGCGGCACCGAGACCCTCACCACGCTGACCGTGCAGGAGGCCCACATCGCCCGGCTGGCCCGCGACGGCCTGACCAATCCGGAGATCGGCGCCCAGCTGTTCCTGTCCCGCGCGCACGGTTGAATGGCACCTGCGCAAGATATTTACCAAACTCGGCATCGGCTCCCGCCGCGAACTGTACGCCGCGCTGGCACGGCATGGGCAGGACGGCCTGCCGGCCTAGCCACGGGCCTCAGTGACCGGCGATCTGGCCGCCGTCGATGTGCAGGATCTCGCCGGTGATGTAGGGCGAGGACTCCAGGAACAAGACGCCGTCGACGACGTCGCTGACCTGGCCGGCCGCCCGAGCGGGGAAAGCCGGCCGCCGAGGTCGTCGTAGCTTTCCGGCGGGTGCACCGGGATCTGGATAACGCCGGGCGAGACGGCATTGACCCGGATGCCGTAGGACGCGTACTCGATAGCCAGGGACCTGGTGGCCGCGGCCAGGCCGCCCTTGGTCAGGGCCGCCAGCACCGCGGGCGTGCCGGAGGTCGCGGACTCGGCGAGAGTGGCCGTGACGTTGACGATGTGGCCTCCGTATCGCTCCGCCATCTCGGCGATGGCACGCTGGGTAAGCCAGAAGAACCCGGTGAGGTTGACCCCGACGACCGCCGCGTAGTCGGCGGCGGTGTAGTCGGTGAACGGCTTGGAGATGAACACGCCAGCGTGGTTGACCAGGGTGTCGATGCGGCCGAAGCGTTCCAGCGCTGCGTCGATGATCAGGGCGCCGGTCGCGGGCTCGGTAATGTCTGCGGCGACGGTGAGCAGATCGGGGTCCTCCGACGGCTCGATCGCACGGGCGCTCGCCACCACCGCCCAGCCTCGCCCCCGGTACCCGGCGACCAGCCCGGCGCCGATGCCCTGAGAGCCTCCCGTGATGATAGCGACCTTGCCGGTCATAACGCCGCCAGCCCGAGCCGCTCGGGGGCAGGGTAAGCGTGCTTCGTCATCGCAGGCACTCCTTACTTGGCCGGAAGAATGCGTACCATTACGGTCGCGCCTAGGGCGGCCGATTTCGCCCGTGAAGTCCCTGGCCGGATACCCTGGCCGGCAACCCCGCGCTGGCATCACAGTCCGGGTCGCGTTCCGCTACATCAGCCGTTCACGGTCAGTGCCGCGCTACGGAGCAGATCGGATCGGCTTGGCCTGCTTCTCCGCGGACTACTTCCTCACTCAGCGTGATGCCATCCGTCAGTGCAAGCTTGCCGTCCCACCGAGGGACGCCGCGTAGCCCATCTGCAGGTCGGCGACTGGGCGACGCTGATGGTTGGGGTCGTGGGAGCCAAGTGGGGAGCCATCATCGGTCCATATGGAGCCACGTGGAGCAAACTTGAGCGTTCGATTCCCGACGACTACTAGGTACCGAGCTTCAGTGAGCGACATCGACCGATGATTGGGATCTCGTTCGCATGTAGGTGATCTTCAGTTTCTTCGCAGACCGCCGCGCGTCCTAACGACTGAGGGGTTGGGCGGAGCGTGAGCACGTGGCCCTCATCGGGCGTAGGTACCGTCGCCGGTACACCGTCTACCGCGCTCAGGCGTCAAACCCATAAGTCCCCGCAGTAAGGACGTAGCCATCAGATGATCACCATTCTCGCCGCTACCGCCTGCGTAGTCGGGGCAGGCGCGTGGCTCAGGTGGGCCACGATTCCGGTGACGATTGCGTACGCGGTAGGACGGCAGACCGAGCGTCTGCGCGCCCGGCGCCATGGCAGCCAGGCACAGGCGAGCGGGACTACGCGTCCGACTACGACTAAGGCAGCCGCGCGGCCTTCAGGGCCGCCAGTCGGCTCGACAGCTGGAACGAGGACTGCCGACACGGTCGCCTCCCCCGTCCATGGTGCCGTCTTGCCATGATGGCCCATCGGCTGCTCAGCGCAAGGAGCCGTTGCCGCGCACCCTACGCGGCTACGGAGCGGACGAGACGACTCAACGCGATGATGCATGAATATGCGGCCATCTATCGGCTCACGGTTTGCGACCGTTCGTTGTTCCGTTCGCCGCCGGGCGACCGCGCACGTAGCTACCGATCGGTGCGATGAGCCGGTGCGTCAAGGCGGACCTCTGGTCGCATGCAGATCCAGGTGACCGGCGCTCCTAACCTGAGTCAGCCGAGGATCTCCGCAAGCCGGGCGGCCACCTCCGAACGGAGCTCATCGGAGCGGGCGTCGATGGAGCGTAGTAGCTCCTTGAGCTGTGGCTCGATCTCGCGTAGTTGCCGATAATACTCATCCTCGGGGAGTTGGTAGTACCGGCGTTCAAGCAGCTCTCGCAGGAGCCAACACCACCACCACCAGATTATGTATTCCTGGCCGAGCCAGATGTTGCCACCCGCGACGGAGCTCTCGTTGTATTGCGGCGAGTCGTTTGGGTTGCGGATTGCGTTGGCGTACCCGAAAGCCTCGGTCGCCTCGATTCTCCCGTCGCCATTGGTGTCTGGGTTGAATGCCAGAGCCACCCCGTATGGATCGGCGCCTGCCTGCGCGGCGAACCAGTCGCGCGCGAACGAGTCCCAGTGCCCGTCAGGCGATGCCCAGGAACTCTGTGTGGCAATGGCCGCGGAGGCCACACTGGTTGCAGCGGCCGTGCTGCTTGCGATGATGGGAGCGTTGAACCCGCCGCTATTGCATTGTTCCATCATGACGATGAGTGAACGGTAAGGCGGCAGTTCTGCAAGCTTGGCGCAAAAGTCCGTCGCGAGATACGTGCCCCAGGCTGGGTACTCGCAAAGAAATGACCCGGCACCGAAGTTGTCACCATGGTTGTTGGTATGGATGAAGAGCAAATCATCATCGTTAAGCTTCGGCTTGAGCGCATCGATTGCGGCCTCGAACGCAGCCCGGTTGCCTTCGCCGTTGACCTGGATCTGATACGCAGTGCCATCGCCTGGCCAGATAGCGTTCGCTCCCTCTTGGGTATTCGTGGTGCCATCGTAGGACAGGACGGTGATGTTCCCGGGTTCGAAGCCGTACCTGTGGACAACCGTCCGGTAGCCAAACTCTAGGTCGTTGAGGTGCCGGGTGTTAGACATCCCTGAATAGAAGATGGCATAGCGAACGCCGTCCGGGATGAAGATCGGACACCGGAATGGCGGCCTAACATGAAAGAGGGTTTCGGCGCGCACAGGCTTAATAGGAGCGTGGAAAGTCTCCAGTGAGTCGGGAATCGAGCCGGTCCAGGGTGGGAAGCGGGCAGGCAGCACGGCATACAGCTCGGCACTCTCCGGGTCATAGAGGAGATAATGACACTGGTGCCCGAAGTTAGCTTGCGGTTCTTCATCTGCGAAGACGACGATAGCGGGCCGCTGCGCGACAAGCTGTTGAAACTCCGGCCCTAGTAGTTCTCCTTCGTCGCGTACCGTGTGATCCACTGCGAGGTTCGTCTGTCCGATCTTTGCTGGGTCGAGCCAACGGTACGCTTGTTCCCGTACCTGTCCCAAGATACGGTCGTCGGCGGTTGTCATGATTCTCTCCTTTTAGTCGTTGCCACTCCAGACGAATTCGTCCAGCACTCCTGGCGCCCGGTAAACTGCTTCCCACCGGAGCTCGCCGCGAACCCGAAACGGTGGAAAGCGAGCAGCATGCGATGCGACGGCAAGCGTCGCAGTGTCGATTGTCAGGTACCGGCAGTCATGGCCCCAGTTCGCTGACGGTGTGGGATCGACGAAGGCCAAATAAGAGGCGTCTGCCGCTACGAACGGAGTGGGTGACGCCGGAAAGCCTTCTCCCTCATCAAGCGTATCGCCTCGGAGGTAGGCAACGCCGTATTGACGCTCTGCGCTCGTCATGGCATCGAGAAGGACCCGAATGGCGGAATCCCTATCGTACGGCACCTGCTCACACTCCTCACCGAAAGGATATCGTGCCATGCGCGGACCTCACCAGGATGAAGGCGGGCGCACCGAGTGACTGCGAGCTCCGCGTGCCAAGGTGATGAGATCGGGCAGGCGGACTGGGCCAATCGGTGTCACGTTTTGGTGATCTTCCGATCTCAACGCCACTTCCGGTTTCCTCCGAGGTGGTGCCGATGACGGTAAACCCATGGGAAGCTAGGTGGCCAAGCAGTGTCGAGTACTGCGTCGGTATGCCAAGGGTCCCGTTGCCCAGGTGATGATCGGGCTCTGGAACCCCAGGGCGACATAATTCTCGGGGTAGCACAGGTCGTAGATCGCATCGCATTGCCAGCGCCGTCGGTGATGGTCCCCGTCGTCGTGGCATACGGGCCAGGCTGCGCGTGTGCGATCTCAACCGGATACCGGACATGATGCGCCTCGGTGGTCTGGCCCGCGGCGGGCGATTCTGTCGTGGCGCTGAGCTCATCATCAGGCATTCTGCTGTGAGGATCACGCATCCGCGCGGGAGCTCATTGCAAGATCTCTGCCGCGGTTCTTCCGTGGATGGCCTCGAGCACCGGGCGCATCTGCTGAATGTCGCGCTTGAGGCTCGGCCCGCCAATCCGCGAGAGCCGGTCTGCCATGTCCGTAAGGTCTTGAACCATCGCCTCGTCAACACGCAGGGGCTCCGAGCTTCGGGCGGAGTGCACGATGTCGAACGCCCGCCGCAGGAGATCCGCAGCTTGAGACCGCAGCTCGCGGTCAGTCGCCAGGTGCCGAGCGACCTCCCGACCGTGGCGCTGAATGAGGGAGGTGAGCCGCCGACCCAGAGCACTCTGCGCCATCTGCTCGTCGCGGAATGCCCGCAGCACCCGGATCTCGCCGCCGGAGAGCTCTTTGAGGAGCTCTACGATGCACAGGCCGAGATCCGCCGGCACCGTTGCCGTGAACAGCTCCTGGATCCCGGTTCTCGTGTCGGTCCAGAGGGGCTGGAAACCCCGGGGGCTGGCGTCCAGGCCCATGTAGTCGCCGATGAACGTCACGGCCGGGTCTCCATGCGCCCAGGGTGCGTCGATGGTGGGGTCCCATGGCTGGTCGGTCAGCACACCCCGGCCGAACGTCAGGCCGCCATCGAAGGACAGCGAGAGGACGACGTCGATCAGCATGCTGGTCGGCTTCGGGCCGAATTCGTAGCACACGCACCCGAAGACACCGGCGGCGTCAACCACCATCTGGGGCATGACGTGGTGGAAGGTGGACGGGAATGACTGGGTCAGCAGCGGCTGGCCAGACGGCGTGCTCCACGTGTTGCCGCCATCGGTGGACCGGACGTAGTAGATCCTCGATGCCCCCTCCCGGTAGTCGGCCCAGGCCACGAGGGTGATCCCGCCGCGGGACGCCACGGTCGGGTCGCTGATGACACGGAAGGTGCCACCGGGCAGCACGGGCCAGCCGTCGATACTCGGCGCGGCGTCCTCCAACGTGATGATGCCGGTCGCTGGATCTGTCGCCGCCGCAAAGCTGTCGCCGCCGTCGTGTGACACCAGCATCTGGACAACCGAGCTGGTATCCGTCGATACGATCATCACCGTGCCGTCGTCTGCGACCGTGATCTCGGGGTAGTAGGTGCCGGTAGAGATGATGTCTCCGGCCGCTGCGCCAGCGGTACCCGTCCAAGTGGCGCCGTGGTTAGTCGTCCGAGCAAAGGCCAGCCCGCCGTTATCCCACACGGCGTAGACGTTGCCCTTGAACGCGCTTCCCGCATACGCGTCCCCAGCAGCCCACTGCTTGTCATCCCCCGGGCTGTTGTGAATCGGGTTCGGTGGGCTCCAGGTCTGGCCGCCATCGCTAGACTGGTAGATCACGATGCCGATGGTGTCCCACGTGGGGGGGTTGTACCCGGTGAGCCCCACGAGGAAGACGTTGTTGGAGTCGTCCCACGCCAGGGTCGGGTCGGTCATCACCGTCGCGCCCGCTGGCAGGCTCAGGGCCTGCGAGACCTGCCAGGTCTGACCGCCGTCAGAGCTGTACTCGGTCGCGAGCGTGAAGTCGTAGATCTGGGTGTTGATGAACTTCTTCGATGCGGCAACGATCTGCAGAGGATCGCTCGGGTTAATCGCTACCGAGCTCTCGCTCCTCGCGTTACTTGGGCTGTTGTCGAACGTGACCTGGACATTTGCCATGGACCGAACCTTTCCGGAGGGAAGAGCTTGTCGTCGGATACGGAAGTGAAAATCCGGATGCAGGTGCGGATCTCAGATGGCGGACGACGCGGCCCGGCGCCACTCAAGTCGTGCCAGCACCGCAGTCGCGATCGTGATCGCGAAGCACAGAGCCACGATGGTCCACTCAAGTGAACCGCTGTGGTGATCGGGGTCATAGCCGAAGACCCGCTCGATCCAGTCCGGCCAGGTGAGCGTCAGGAGAGCCAGGAACGTGGTAGCCGAACCCAGCGCACACTCGATCCAGAACGCTGGCCGAACGCGTTTCCTCATGTCGACTCCTCTCGTCTGCCGATACGGCGTTCGCGGTAACGTGGCCTAAATGACGTCAAGGTTGGCGGTTCGGAGCCTGCCGCGCACCCTGCTCATACGGAGCAGCTAATCGCGACCGAGATACATCAAATTCGGCATAATCTTTGTGGCATTTGGGGCTTGAGTGGCGCGAGTGTATTTTGGGGCGCCACTGACTTCTGTTTCAGGAGGTAAATTTTGACGCGTGCGACGTAGCTATGGGTGGCCAGGGCGCGCCGGTCGAATATGGTGGCGAACCGTTCTGGCGTGCGCAGCGACCGGCTGATCAATGCCGCTGATGCGGGGATCCGCCGTACGACCAGGGAATCACGCAAATCCATGCGTTGATCCGCATCGTCATGCGTCGCGAGATACGCACTACTTTCATGCATGTGCGAACGTGCTCCTGGTCGTCGCGGCAATTGCTCAGAGTTCCCAGCAGCCCGCTTTGGCCCGGCAGGTCCACATCGCCGTCGCCCTGTTCGGCCAAATGCGACCTACCCACAGATGCCAGGCACCCGCAACTGTTAGCCAAAGATCTTGTCCATCACCTCTGCGCCCTGAATGAGGGCCGGCCGGATCTCGTGGCGGGAGACCGAGTCCGTGGTAGATGTGCGGTCATGGCCGACTAGCAGTGCGATGCTCTCCACAGGGTCCCGTTGGCGGATAGGACGGACACGAACGTGTGCCTCATTTCTCGAGGTGCCCAGTCCGGCCCGAGCCCGGCCTTCTCGGTGATCCGCCGGAACGATCTGAGTACGTTGGTCGCGGTCAGCGGTGTGCCGACTTGGGACGCGAAGACCAGGCCGTGATCTTGCCACATCGCCCCGGCTCTTAGCCGGTCCTTTGCCTGCAGCTTCCTCTGCTCCCGCAGCGCCTCCGAGCAACGCCGGGGCAGCGCCAAGGTTCTGCGTGACTTCTGGGTCTTGGTGTCGCCCCCATACCGATCGGCGCGCCAGACGTAGATCGCGAAGCGGGCCTCTCCTGCCCGGGCGAGATCGAACCCGACCGTGGTGACCGGCTGCCACCCGGCGGCATCGTCTACCCACGTCACCAGGTGATCCCAGCGCAGCGCTCGGGCCTCCTCGGTGCGGATGCCAGCAAGCAGGCTCAGTGCCACGTACGCGTGCAGTCGCCTGCCCTCGGCCGCCCCCAGCAAGGCCTTCGCCTGCTCCAGCGTGAAGCTCTTCGACGGCCTTCCCTGGCGGCCCCTCGGGAGCTTCACCAGCGCGGCGACATTACGCGCGACGAGATCTTCAGCCTCGGCGTGCCGGATAGCCCGCTCCAGCGAGTTTCGCGTGATCTGGAGGGACCGGGTGGAGTAGCGAGACGTTAGCTGTCCTAGAGCGGACCGCACGTCGCCCGCGGTCAGGTCACGCAGCGGCTTGGCCCCGATGATCTCCAGTACTGGCTCCAGCAGGCCCGTGTAGAGCTTTCGGGTCCGCTCGGATCTCCCGTCCAACCCCTCCCGGAGCCAGTCCTCCACGGCTCGGCGCACCGTGTACCCGGTTGACGACCTGATCCGCGCGTCCAGTTCCTGATGCACCGCCTTGAGCTTGTCCCGGACCTCCTGCTTGGTTCTGCCGGAGACCTTCCGCCGGATCCATTTACCGTCAGTCGCGAAGCCGAGCGAGACCGCGCCCACGTACCGGTTCTTCGCCGCGTCGAAGTAGATCGCGTCCTCGCCGTGACCCCGGCGCCGGGTTTTGGCCTCCGCCATGCCGGGACCCTCACAGTTTGGCTCCCCGTTTGGCTCCCCGGCGACCACTTCAAGATCGCAATGTGCCTCTGACCTGCGCCCCGAGCAGGATTCGAACCTGCGGCCTACTGCTTAGGAGCTATCCGGGGCCTGACGCTGTAGCTACCAGCGAAAACGCAGGTCACGCCGGGTTGCTGTAGGCCAAGTTATCTGGTCATCAAACCGGGCCGGTCAGCGGCAAGATCGCTTCCCAACTGCTGGGAGGAGCAAGCTGGTCGGCAGCCTACAGCCACCAGGCCAGGAGGCCTCCAGCGCCACCGCTGAGATATCCGTTCGCCCCAGCATCGGGTTGCGGCCACCGCCGTGCCGACCTCTTCTCCAGACCTGCCGGGAGG
The DNA here is from genome assembly GCA_963697445.1 of uncultured Actinomycetes bacterium. Lineage (GTDB taxonomy): Bacteria > Actinomycetota > Actinomycetes > Streptosporangiales > Streptosporangiaceae > PALSA-505. The sequence goes on along the minus strand of CAVOOC010000041.1, from coordinate 79,753 downwards.
CACCAGCCGAGGGCGGGCATCCCTCTGCCACCAAAGAGCTATGCTCCCCGACTGCCTGCGATCCCGGCCAGGCCATCACCCGTGCCCGACTGGGAGCCTCTCCGGTGACCACTGACGCCATGTGCCGCGCGCGTCTTCCCCGGATACGTCATCCGCGTCAGACTACGCACATGGCCATGTCCAACGCGCCATCTCGGATCATCGACGCCTGCATCGTCAACCACAACACGTCCCCCTTCGCGGAACTGGCGCTGAGATCCCTCGCGGCAACGCATCCTCCCGCTGCCGCCCAGGCACAGCTCCGGATCACCGTGATCGACAATCATTCCGAGGACGGCAGGGTACCCGAGCTCGAGGCCGCCGCCGCGGAAGTCGGCGCGTCCTTCTATACGTCGCGATGGCCTGCATCAGCGTCCTGGGTCAACTCGCACGGCGACGTCCTCCGCGCGTTCGTCCGGGATCATCAGGACGCCGACTACTTCTTATTCGTGGACTCCGACGTTGTCTTCGACACGAACGGCTCCGTCTGGACGATGCTGAGGGAAGCGGAATCCCATCCCGACGTCTGGGCCGTGCAGGCCCGGTTCCGGTCGCATGAGCAGTACGAGGGGGCGGGGTCGAGCCTGGACATCTGGGCAGGCCAGGACCACCAGGTCTGGGTGGGGATGCGGGAAAGCACGGGTCCGCACGATTACCCGATCGCCGGGACACGGAAGAAACGATGTCACCCGGCCTGTGCCCTCATCGCGGGCTCGGAGGGGTTCAGGCGCGTCGCAGACATCATCGGGATGTCCGGCGCGATCGTCATAAGCCAGGATCCTCAGCTGGCCGGCTTCCATGACACCCTCGGGCTCGCCTCGCAGGCCATGTCGGTCCTGGGCCTGCGGTACATACTTTCCGAAATCGTCGTGATTCACTTCTTCTACGTCAGCTACGAGCAGGACCAGGCTATGGTGGCCGCGAAACTGGCGGAATGCTCAAGGCGTCTCGACGCCCTTCGCCAGGGTGGCGCTACCCCGATGACCCCCGGAGCCTGGGGCTGAAGCACACGCGGAGCGCAACCGCATCGTGCTGCCAAGTCACAGGTATCGGCGGTGTAGTCCGTCCCAGGAGTTGATTTTCCCGACATCGCCGCCCATTGCCTGCAGCAGGCCCGCGAAGTACAGCGCAAGACAATCCTCGTAGCGGCGCTCACCGCGGATCAGGACCCCAGCGTTATCGAGAACCTCCGGCATGGCCTCCACGATCCGGGCTCGCGTCATCGACGCGTCCCGCAGGCCGCTGCCGTCCCCATCCGGCACGAGGTATGAACCCGCCATGCCGAGGTAGGCCGGGAATCGTGAGGTATCAGGAATGACGGAATGAAACGGGACGCCGTTGTGGAAGTACTCGAACCATGGCCCACCGGAAATCGCCAGCCAGGGAGTGCCCACGCACAGCGCGGCGAACGCGAAGCCGGTATGCGGGGAAAGAAAAAGGCTGCTCCGCTCCACCAGGGCCAGCTGGACCAGCAGCGGGAGGTCGTAAGCATTGAGGGCACCGGCTCCACTGACCAGCGCGGACGCCTCGTGGCTCGTCACGGCGCTGGGCCCCCGGCCGTCCGGGCCCGGTGTCTTGCCCAGGATCACGAATGTGGCGGACGGCCAGCAGCGCCTGAGCGCGCCGAGCACAAGCGCCCAGGTCCCGGCCGAAGGGTAACGGGATCTCGGCCCGCTCCCGCCCAACATCACCGACACGACCACCCGGCCCGGCTCCAGCATGCGTCCGGCCTGCTGTCGCGCGGCCTCAGGGAGCTGGAGCCGCAGAGATTGCTCCGGCAGGTACGCGGGTTCACCGGGCCAGCGGCAGCGGTAATGAGCGTCGGCGGCTTCCGCGAGGCGGCCAAGTTGACCGAAATTGCTCACGTCCCATGCGTGCCGCCGCCGGGGCTCTTGAACGACCCAGTCCCAGTCGCCGGGTATGGCCGCGAAAGCACCGTCCATGGCCGTGTCGCCGGTGGTGCCAAGCTCAATGGCGAAGACGCTCGCCAGCCACGGGCAGCAGTCCGCCAGCTCGGTGGTGGTCTGCGCGTTGAGCAGGATCGAAACCCGCAGATCCGGGTCGGCAACGGCATACCCGTGAGCGCGATGAAGGCCTTCGATCGTGTGGCCGATCGGATGGTAGGTGCACCAGTTGACCAGGAGCCGCCGCTGACCGGGCGCCGCGTCCGTCACGCCGGGGCCCCGTCGTTCCTGGCGACGAACGCGGCGATTACCGCGCGCCAGTCACGAATCCAGCGTGACTCGGCGAACTCCGCAACCGCGATCCGCCTGCTTGCCGCCCCGAACCGGGCCGCCGTCTCGTCGCTGCGCAGGAGCAGCTCGCAGTATGCACGGATCTGCGCGGCGGTCCGGCCGATGAACCCGTTGACCCCGTGCCTGACGTAGCGCTCGACGCCCGGCAGATCGAAGCTCACGACCGGAAGACCGCTCATCAGCGCCTCGGCCAGGGCGATCGTGTATTCTTGCTCACCGTCGTGCAGATAGAGCCGGGCGCTATTGAACAACTTCAGCAATGCCTCGTAGTCTTTCGGCGGCGCGGCACGGTCGAGGTGGTCTATATGGCAGGCCGGCAGTCCTTCTGTGGCTTCGCGGTAGAGTTCATAATGCCAGTTCCGGACTGGCCATGAATGGATGACTGAGAGAATCCCGCAAGCGGCGGGGTCGCGGCTCCTGTAGCCCGCCGGGTCGAGCCCGATCGGTACGAACGGGATCGTGCGGCTGAACTTCTCGCGCACAAACCTGGCCGTGCTGGGGTAGAAGGCAGTGACCAGGAAATCTTCTCTGCTGAGTACCTCGCGCCATTCCGTCTCGGTCAGCTCATTCCACTTCGCAGCGCAGTAAACCTTGGGCAGCTCGGTCATGCCGCGAAACATCTTGAATTGCCAGGGAAAGTGCAGCCAGGCCAGGTCAAAGGCCTCAGAAGGGCGGCCGTGCGTGATGTCCTGCAGCACCTTACTATATTCGTCGGGACCGAAGCGCAGGTGCTCGTCCTGAAAAGATGGCAGCAGATCCGTGACATTCGGGAGCCGCGGGCGCCAGTACCGGAACTGATCCCAGTTGCCCAGAAAGTAAATTGGCAACCCGGTTCGGCAGAAATGGTACTGAATACCGGGGTGGGCGGGCACGACGAGAATCCGCGGACGGTCGGTCACGGTGTCCTCCTGCGGCTCGGCGATGGATCGCGGGCGGGTGCGCCCGCGGCGGCGAGGGACCGGCGGCCTCAGAGCCGGCGAGCCGCGGTCCGCTCCAGCAGAGGCAGCGTGCGGCGGCCCGCGCGCACCGCACCCGCCTCGCGCTCGGCCTGGCTGAGGTGCACGAGCCCCTGCTCGTAGTCACCGCGGCGGTGCGACTCGAGAATCCCTTCCACCCACTCCTCACTCCAGGAGTAGTTGGCACCGTTGCAGCCGACGCAGCGGCGTTCCAGTCCTTCCCGGATGATGTCGTCGCACAGCGGATCCCGCAGGGCCTCGATCAGCGAGTTCGCCTGGATGTAGCGGCCCTGGTGCCAGCACGGGAAGTAACCGTACGCCGTGATGCCGAGGAAGAGTTGCGGTATCGGGCAGCCCTGCGCCGGGCGGTAGCGCTTCGTCTTGTCGGCGAACACGTCGAAGTTCTCGATGACGATCCTTGGGTCGTTGAAGTAGATGCCCTCCTTCGCGCATTCCCGCCGGATCCGGACAACCTGCTGGCGGGCCGCCGCGCGCTGTTCCCGGGGTATCAGCAAATGCTCGGTCTCCGGCACCACCTCGACGTGAGTGAAGCCGACATAGCCCGGGCGCCCGTGCTCCCTGATGCCGCGCCACGTGTCGTAGAGCACGGCGGCGTTCGGCCGCTGCATCACCGTGTTCGTGCCCCACGTGGCGGACGACGCGGTCAGCCACTGCACGGTCCGCATCGTCCGCTTCCACGCCCCCGCCCGTCCGCGGATGTGATCGTGCTCCACCTGCGGTCCGTTCAACGGATACCGTGACGCACTTGAGTCGTTCGAGCAGGGTGATGTCATCCGTCCTGACGAGCGTTCCGTTCGTCACGAGCTCGACGTCCAGCGACAGATCCAGGGCGGCGCGAAGGATGGTGCGGATTCCGGGGTGGATGAAGGGCTCGCCCCCGGAGAACGACACGGTCCGCACCCCGATGGCCGACGCCTCGCGGAGCAGCGACAGCACATGATCGGTCGGCAGTGCCTCCTTCTCCTGCGGGCGGCGGCACATGAGGCAGGAGAGGTTGCACGCTTCGCTGAGACCGATGTCGATTCGCCGGTACCTGCTGACCAGGCCCACAGCCCCGCAGGCCGGACAACGCGTCTCGGCCAGGGCCGAGAAGCGGCTGATGGCGGCTTCATGCCGGTTACCGCACGTGCCGCAGCGCACTTCTTGCCGTTCAGGTGTCACGGCCATCTCCTACGTCGCCAGTCCTCTGTACGTCGCGATATCGCTGCACGCCGCCAGGCATCCCGGGCACCCCTCGTTCAGCGCCAGCGCGTTCAGCGAGCGCTGGGTCTCGTTGTGCCACAACTCCGTCAGCCTGCTCGTGGTGACGTTGCCGATCGCGCGGTCGCGCATGAAGAAGCAGGGAAAGACGTCCCCGCGGTAATCGACAAGCAGGAATCGGGAGGGCACGAAGCAGCCGCCGGCCGGGATCGGCCGCACTCCGCGGGCCAGGTAAGCGGGAATGTGGCTGACGACGTGTTCGGTGAAGATTTCGACGTTCACCAGCGCCGCGTACTCGACAACCTGATGCAGCCGCTCGCGCAGCCGTGGCTCGTCGGAGGGCAGGAAGCAGAAGGTGGCATGGTCCGCTTCGGGGCCGCCGATCTCGGGCTGATACGGCTGCAGCGACACCTCCGTCGCGCCGAAGGTGACGGCCAGATCCAGGATCCGCTCGACATGATCGATTGTCTGATGCATCAGGACGGTGGAGATGCCGAAAGATATGCCTCTGGCCTGCAAAGCCCCAAGGACACGGAGAACGCGATCGTACACGCCACGTCCGCGAAGGGCGTCGTGGACCTCGCGAGGACCGTCAATGGATATGTTGAAGTGCAGCGAGCGCAGCCGTTCCAGCCGGTCAAGCTTGCGTGCCGTAAGCAGCAGGCCGTTGGTGACCGCGTTTATCGACTCGAACCCCATGGCATCGGCCTGCTCGAGCAGGTCGATGGCGTCCCGGCGCATGAACGTCTCGGCGCCGCACGGAGTGAGCGTAACCGCGCCGAGCGCCCGGGCGTCGGCCATCGTCTGCAGTGCGACGTCGTACGCGATGCCATGAGTCTGCCGCCGCCAGACACTGCACATGACGCACGAAAGGTTGCAGTAAACAGTGAGCTCGATGGCTATTTCGTCGAGCCGCCTGCTCATGGCCCATACGTGGACAGGAGAAGATACTTCCTGTGACAAATTCGTGACGGGCATCTGACCCTCCAGCCCTGCCGGATCCACCATTTTACGTCGGGCCGGGCCGATTTGCGGCAACTGCGCGGAGTACCTCCGTGGTGTCGTGCTGGTAGCCGTCTTTCTCCCAGCGACCATGGGCCGGGTCGAAACGGTACCACCGGAGATCGGGCAGCAGGCTGGACCGCAGTTCAGTCTCGGCCGGGTACTTGTCGAGGAGGCGATGACAATTGATGAGATAGCTGAAATAATCTGGCTGAACCCCGAGGAGTTCGCGCCGAAACGGGTCTCGCGGGACTCTCTCATCGATGTGAAGTACGGTAGCGCCGTTGACCACGCGGTAATCCGCCTTCGTTATCCACAGACGGAAACCGAGTTCGGTGTCCTCCATTCCCCAGCCCTGGAACCGTTCGTCAAAGTAAGCCTCCGGATGGTCGCGGCGAAGCGACAGGTTGCAGCTGTAAAGGAGCTTCCAGGGGTACGGGTGGATGACTGATCCGGACACGAGAAAAGGCGCCCGGTCATCCGGCTCGGTGCCAGCGCCGAGCCAGGGCTGGAGCGGCGGTCGCACGGGCTGCCCGTTCAGCCTGCGGCTAAGCTGTCCGCTCAGTCTGCGGCGCAGCCCGAGCCCGACCATCCCCGACCGTTGCGCGTGCGCGGCGCAATGAGCGGACACGAACCCGGGCATCGGCAGGCAGTCATCATCCAGGAAGATCAGGACGTCGCCGACGGAGCGCCGGATGCCCATATTCCGCGCTGCCGCAGCGCGAAAGCCCCGGTCCTCTTGGCGGAGATAGACGATCGGAAGGCGGGAGGCGAACCGCTTGGCGACGCTGGGCGTTCTGTCGGTCGAGCCGTCGTCACAGACGACGACCTCGGCCAGCTGGGTGTCCTCGTGCCTGGCAAGCTGCGCCAGCGTTCTCGCCAGGGTGGAGGCCCGGTTGTAGGTGGGGATCACTACGGACGCTCGCGGTAACGGGTATGTGCGGTCGCTCATCCAGCACCCCGCTATCTGGGAGTGAAGTGGTCTCCCTCTGTTGCAGTGTGCTCGCGTGACCCGGCCATAGCAAGGCTCTGCCGATCAGCGGTGAAGGCCTCGTGCACAGACAGCCCCGAGGGTCACCAGCCGTTCAGCTCATACCCGAGCTGGCGGAGAAGATCCGGGTAACTGGCAAGGAAAAACTCCTTGTGTTGCTGCCGGAAATGCCGCCGCCAGTCTCCCGGCAGGCCACGGCGGTAGTGGCTGCCGGGATCCTCCTCGCCTGGCCAGCGTCCCCCGGAAAGCACCTCGAAGGTGTGTGCGCGCGCCGCCGCCGCGATCACGTCGGCGGGCGCGGGCAGATCCAGCTCGGTCAGCAGGCGGGTCACGCCACCGATGGGATCGGCCACGAGCTCCTCGAATGTGACCTCGGCGATGCCGGCCCGCGTGTAGTCCCAGCTCGCCATCGCATCGAACGGCCGCAGCTCGAACCCGTCGGTCCTGAGCGTCCGGGTGAACTCCATGTCGAGCAGCAGCCCATCGGGCGGTCGAAGCGCCGCCAGGAGCGCCCGGTGCGCCGGCAGCTCCGGCCAGTACTCCTCGGTATGCGAGGAAAGGTGCGAAAAATAGGCCGAGACACTCATGTCCCGCGGATCGCGGATGACATGGAAACCGCGGTGCGCGGGAAGTTGATCGACGTAGCGCATGTCGGCATTGGTGTAGGCGAGGATCTGAACGCCGCGCCGGGCGACGAAGGACGCCAGATCGAAATCGAACCACGGCGGGTTGCTCACACAGGCATAACGGAGGCCGGTGGCGCGCGCGATGGATTCCAAGATCGCACAGAACCAGCTACTGCCGGCCTTATGATGCCCGAAGAACGCGACCATTGGCCGGGTCAGGCTGCTCACCTCCTCCCGCCGGTCCGGTACTGGCCTGCCTGGTCCCGGACGGCACCGCCCGGGCCGACGGAGCCTGCCCCGGCGCACACTGAGCAGGAGCCCGGGTGGCAGGCCTCATCACCTAGGGCCATTCATACACCAAGAACGCAGGCCACGCCGATGAGCGCCGGGCGCGCGGCCCGCCCGCTGCGGCGGATTCCGGTGCCTTGCCGCCCCGCCCGTCCATGGACTAGGTTGAAGACTGGGAGCAGCCGGTCAAGACATTGCGGTCTTAATTTCCGCTGGAAAGACCTGTCAGCCATCGGTTCTCCAGCCGCAACCGTTAGGGAGGGTGGCGGCATGGGCGAACAGTCTCCGGTCGGAGATCTGTATTCTGAGGCCAGAATTAAAGGCGCGCCCGCGATCAAATCTTCCCCGCGCCGGCGATTTTTCGCCGCACCTGCTCTAGCGCAATTCCCGCAGAATTCGGGAGGTGGGACATGGCACCCGAGGAAAACACTTTTGAGGTACATGGTACTGTAACCGGCCGCGAGGGTCGGCCGCTCGACGACGCCCGGGTAACGGTGTGGTGGCAGCACCTCCGCCGGCGCAATGAACTGACCGCCGGCAGTACCTCGGAGGATGGCCGCTATCATCTCAGGTACAGGCTTCCGGAAGATGCCGCGCAACCAGTGCTTCTCACGGTAGAGGCAGTATCCGAGCGCCTCCCCAGACCGCTGTATTCGCCCTTGACGCAGGTCGCGCCGCAGCTGGAAGTCGATCTTCACCTCGAGCCGAGGGACCAGTCAGAGTGGGCAACGCTCGTGCGGTCGATCGAGCCTTTTCTCGGGGATCTCCCGCTCAGCGAGCTGGCGGAAAACCGCACGCACCACGACATTACGTTCCTGGCGCGCGAACTGGGAAAGAACACGGAAACGGTGATGCGGGTGGCGGTGTCGGCCCGCCTCGAGACGGCGTTTAAAGTTCCCGCGCCCGCCTTCTACGCCTTCCTTCGCCAGCACGTGCCGGCGGGCCTACCCAGCCCGTTACTGGACGCCAGCCAGAATTTCACGCTCATCGGGCCCCTGATCCAGCGAATCGGATCACTGATCTTCGCTCTTTCCGCCGACACCCAGACCAAAACACTGACCGCGGCCATAGCCCTCGACCTGATCGGGCAACAATTCACCAGGCAAATCCCCAGGTGGGTTAATGAACTGCAGGCCCTCCGTTCCACCGACCTGCTCAGCCAGCCGTATCTTGCCGGGAAGACGACGCTGGGGCAGCTTCTGGGCGTAGTGGCGCTGCCCCAGGCCAAGCAGCAAGCCTTCGCCCAGGCACTGACCACCAGCAATCAATCCATGCGGAACTTCTGGCGCACGCTGGGTGACGGTACGCACGGGCTCACCGCGGCGGAAGCCTCCGCGATCGAGCGGACACTGTCCGTGGGCGCGTTCGTAAAGAATTACGTGCCGCTCGTTCAGGCCCTCGTCCAGCGATTTACCGCGGGAACCTACACCACGCTGGCCGATCTCGCCAGGCTGAGCTTGCCTGACTGGGTGCAGCTGGTAAATGAGCACGGTACTCCGCCAGGGATCCAGGCGGCGGGAAACGTCACTCCGGCCGAGGTCTTCGCGAGCGTGGTCCATGCCCGCGTTACCCGCGCCTACCCGACCGTGGCGCTGTCGGCCAGGATCGTGACCGGCGGGCTGGTGCCGAAGCCACACCAGCAGCCCCTGGCCCAGTTCTTCCAGAACAATCCCGCCCTCGAACTGATCAAGGACAGCCTGCCGGCGTATCTGAATGCGCACGGCGAGGGCGCGTTTACCGGTATCGGCGCACAGGACCAGCCGGCCGTCATCGCGCACGCCCGTACCTTCCAGCGCGTGCTGCGGGTGACAGCGAACGTTGACGTCGCCGGCAACCTGCTCAGCGTGGGCATCGGATCCGCGACCCAGATCGCCACGCTCGGCGAGCAGCAGTTCCTCGGCAAAGCCACAGGGGCGGGCCTCACCGGGCAGGAAGCGACGCAGGTTTACCGGGTCGCCGCCCGGCGTTACGCCGATACCCTTTCGCTCTACCTTCGTTTCAATACCGATTCTGTCGGTATCTGGCCGGCCGCCATGGGGCAGCTTGCCGATCTAACTGGATTAGCGCAGCAGGCGATCGAGCGGGACCAGTCCCTGGCGACGCTGTTCGGCTCGCAGGATTTCTGCGCGGTCGATGGCTGCACGTCGATCCTGAGCCCGGCGGCTTATCTCTGTGACCTTCTGCTCTGGCTGCGCAACCATCAGCAGGCCGGTTACACGGCGCTTGACGTCCTCGATTCCCGCCGGCCCGATATACGCCACCTGCTGCTCAACTGCCCGAACACGGACACCGAACTGCCGTATATCGACCTGGTCAACGAGCTGCTCGCGGACAAGATCAGCCCGCCGGTCGATGCGGTTGCCACATCCTTCACTCAGAAGGCCCTGACCGACGGCACGACTTACTACTACATCGTGACCGCCGTCAACGCCATGGGCGAGAGCGCCGCGCCGGCAGAGGTCTCCGCGACACCCGCGGCACCGGTGGCTGTCCCGGCCGCGCCGGCCGGCGTCACCGCGGTGCCCGGCGACGGGCAGGTCACCATCTCCTGGAACCCAGTGCCCGGCGCGACCAGCTACAACATCTACTCGTCCACCACCGCAGGGGTAACCACGGCCACCGGCACCAAGATCGCGAACGCGTCAAGCCCGGCCATCCAGACCGGGCTGACCGACGGCACGGCCTACTACTACATCGTGACCGCCGTCAACGCCATCGGCGAGAGCGCCGCGCCGGCAGAGGTCTCCGCGACACCCGCGGCACCGGTGGCTGTCCCGGCCGCGCCGGCCGGCGTCACCGCGGTGCCCGGCGACGGGCAGGTCACCATCTCCTGGAACCCAGTGCCCGGCGCGACCAGCTACAACATCTACTCGTCCACCACCGCAGGGGTAACCACGGCCACCGGCACCAAGATCGCGAACGCGTCAAGCCCGGCCATCCAGACCGGGCTGACCGACGGCACGGCCTACTACTACATCGTGACCGCCGTCAACGCCATCGGCGAGAGCGCCGCGCCGGCAGAGGTCTCCGCGACACCCGCGGCACCGGTGGCTGTCCCGGCCGCGCCGGCCGGCGTCACCGCGGTGCCCGGCGACGGGCAGGTCACCATCTCCTGGAACCCGGTGCCCGGCGCGACCAGCTACAACATCTACTGGTCCACCACCGCAGGGGTAACCACGGCCACCGGCACCGAAATCACCGGCGCCCGTAACCCCAAACGGAAGCAGACATCGGCGAACAAGTCCGCGGCCGAGCTCGCGGCCGCGCCGGAATACTTTAACCAGGGCGCGTACAACACGTTGTTCGGTGCGAGCTATCCCTTCACGCTGCCCTACAGCGCCGGCCTGGACGCGCTCAGAACCTACCTGCATCAGTGGGGGCTGCCGCTGTGGCAGGTCCGGCAGGCGCTCATACCCCTCAGCGGCGGGACGGTGGCGCAGCACGCGGCGGGGGCGGCCGAGCGGTTTGGCCTGCCGCCGCACGGCCAGGACCTGATCACCGAAGCGCCCGGGGACCCCGGCTATGTGCCCGCGCCGGCGGCGTGGAACTCCCCTGCCCCGGCGGCCGACCTCGCTCCGGTGGACGCTTTCCTGCAAGCCGCGTCGGTCACCTACGAGCAGCTGCTCGAGCTTCTCGAGGTGGCCTGGGTCCAGGGTGGTGCGGGCGTCGCCATCCAGGGCATCAACGATCTCTGTATGACGAGCAAGCAGTCGCTCGCGCCCGCGCCGCTAGACAGCGGGTTCCTGGACCGGGCCCATCGCTTCCTCAGGCTGTGGAACAGCACAGGCTACAAAATGTGGGAGCTGGATCTGCTGCTCCGGTCCACGGCCGTGGCCAACGGCACCCTGGACGCGGGCGGGCTGGCAGCCCTGTTCACTTTCCGGCAGCTTCAGGACCTGACCGGGCTGGCCGCGGACTACCAGCTCGCCTTTTACCAGGACATCGACACCGCCACGCACCGCGATCCCGACGGGACGACGACGGCGTCGCTCTACTCGCAGATCTTCCTGAACCCGACCGTAACCTCGGTGGCTCCCGATCCGGATCTGGCCGTCCTGCCCTCTGGCGGGACCATCGCGGAATCCGTCACTGAGCCACCACCTGCCCGCCCTCCAGGCCGCACTCGGTGTCTCGGCCGCCGACGCGAACACGCTCTTCGGTGTGACGGATAACCAGCTAACCCTGGCCAATCTCAGTCTCATCTACCGGGTGAGAACGCTGGCGGTGGTGGCCAAGCTGCCGGTTTCGGGCCTCATTGCCATGGCGGAGCTGCTCAATCCTGGGGCGGGGGGCGCCGCGGCGCTCGCGCCACCGTTCGCCTCGCCGGCGGCCACGCTCGCATTCCTGTCGCAGGTCAAGGCCGTGCAGCAGCCGAGCCTGAGCATGGACGCGCTGACGTACCTGCTCACGCCGCCAGTCGCGACGACCCTGGCTGCTCCCCTCACCGCCGCTGCCACCACGCTCACCGTGGCGAGCGACGCCGGCTTCCCGTCACCGAACTTCCTCATCACGATCGGGTCGGAGGTCCTTCAGGTGACGGGTGCCGGCGGGGCCGGCAACACAACCTGGACGGTGCTGCGCGGCCAGCAGGGCAGCACCGCGGCCGCGGCGCCTGCGGGTACGGCCGTTGGCCTGGCCGGCGGCTGGCCGACCACCACGCAGATGACCCCGGCGGACATCACGACCACGCTGGCCGCAGTCCAGCAGGCGGTGCAGAGCCTGCCCACCACGCTGACGGCGCCCATCACTCCGGCCCAGACGTCCATCACGGTGGCCAGCATCGCGCAGTTTCCCCCGCCGAACTTCTACGTTTCGATCGGCTCGGAGGTTCTGCTGGTGACGGCAGTCAGCGGAGCCAGCAAGACGACCTGGACGGTGCTGCGCGGCCAGCAGGGCACCGCCGCCGCGGCGGCACCGGCCGGCGCCGCCGTCACGCCGGTCTCGGCCAGCACGACCCTTGCCGCGCCGCTCACCGCCACCGCGACCACCCTCACCGTAGCGAGCGCCGCCGGCTTCCCCCCGGCGAAGTTCTACATTTCCGTCGGCTCGGAGATCATGCTGGTCAACGCCGTCGGTGGCGCGGGCAACACTACCTGGACCGTGGGGCGTGGCCAGCAAAGCACGACCGCTGCCCCGGCGGCGGCAGGGGCCACCGTCACGCCCACCGGTGGCAACCTGAACGGCAGCGTCGTTGCTGCGGTCGCCGCCAGCGCGCACACGGCACGCAACAGCGGCCTCGCCAACGACGTGACCTTCCTCATCCTGAATACCCTGCAGGTTCCCGGTACCGGCCAGACCCTCCTGGCCATCCTCGCCGATCCCGCGTTCACCGGCTCAACCGGCCCGCTCACGCCGCAGAACTTCCCCAGCCAGTTCCTCGCCATCCAGCTGTTCGACAAGGTGGGCGTCCTGGTGCGCGGGGTCCGGCTGGTGGCGGGCGACCTCGGCTGGCTGCTGGCAAACGCCGCCGTCTACGGCGGCCTCGATCTCACCGCACTCCCAGTCACCCTGGGCCAGGCAGCAGTCAACCTGGCTCCGCTCCTGACCACCTTGCTTCTGATCAAGCTGGCGCGATTGTGGACCGCCGCGCCGCCGCAGTCGCCGGTGCAGACGCTCGATGACGTCATCGGCGGCGTTGGCACGGGCGCGCTCGGCAGCCAGACCGCGGCACATGGGGCGCTCGCGACCATCACCGGCTGGCCGATCACCGACATTACTGCCTTTGCCACCGCGCTCGGCCTGGCGTTCCCGGCGGATTACACGCGGCCACACGCCTATGATGCGCTGCGGACGCTCGAAGCCATGGCCACCGCGGCCGGCGCCACCGGCGCGCAGATCGTCGCCTGGGGCGCGGTCCCGCCCGACGAGCCGACGGCAGAGGGCATCGCCGCAGGCGCCCTGGGCGTGCTCAAGGCCCAGCAGCCCTCGAACGACGCCTGGCTCGCGCTTGCCCCGGCAGTCACGAATCCGCTCCGCGACCGCCGCGCCGCGGCCCTGCAGGCCTATCTGACCGGCCAGCGCGACAGCTCCGGCAACCTCATCTACGGGGACACGAACGGCCTGTTCGACTACTTCCTCATCGACACGCAGATGACCTCGTGCCAGCTGACGTCGCGCGTCGTGCAGGCCTACATAGCCGTGCAGATCTTCGTCGAGCGCTGCCTGATGAACCTTGAAGCGCCCGGCGTCGTGGTCGATCTCGGCCGGGACGAAACGTGGAGCCAGTGGGACTGGATGAAGCGGTTCCGCATCTGGGAAGCCAACCGCGAGGTCTTCCTGTACCCGGAAAACTGGCTGATCGAATCACAGCGGCCGAACCGCAGCGAGATCTTCCGGAAGCTCGAGCAGGAGGTTCACCAGGGGCAGAGCACCGCGGACTACCTGGAAACGGTCGTGCTCAACTACATCGACCGGCTGGACGGGGTGGCCCACCTGCAGGTGACCGGCACGTGCGAGGATCCGGCGAGCGGAGACATCTACGTGGTGGCGCGCACGCTGGCGGACCCGCCCGTTTACTATTACCGCCGTTACTCGATGGGCGCATGGACCGGCTGGGTGCAAATACCGCTCGACATCAAGGCGCATGAGGCCGTGCCGGCGCTCTACCGGGGACGGCTCTGCCTGTTCTGGATGGATACCAAAATATCCAACGAGCCCAGCCAGACGGTCCCCGCGCCGCAGTCCTCGGCGCATCCGCCACCCGCCGACGGCGACAAATACGTATCGCTGACCGTTTTCTTCAGCATCTTCCGCAATGGCAGCTGGGCCCCGGCCCAGGCCGCGAAAGGCAAGCTCTTCGACAAACCGTTCTACGACCCGAACCTGGCCAGCGACCCGAGGACGGTTGAGGCGCTCTACACACTGAAGGTGCAGGCCCCTGCCCCGGCGCCCGGCTACGGGGCCAACCTGTTCCTGGACGTCTTCCGCCTGGGTGACTTCCAGGTATGGAACTTCGGGTGGCTGGGAAACCCGAATCTCAACCTGATAATAGGGGAAAACAACTCGGTCGCCGTCCATCTGGGCCGGGTGGTCTTTGATGGCCGGTTCAACGATGTCGAATTGCGGAACATGGAGGTGCCGGCCGGCTCCTTCGTCCCGGTTTCCGGGTCAGCTCCGCAGCAGTTGCCACCTGGCTACGATTTCGGTGTGGCGCTGCTGAGCCACGCGCAGGCGACCTACGGCCCGGACGCACAGCCCCTCCTGCCGCTCCCGGACGGCCAGGCCGACCCCGGCCTGGTGACCGACTCCGGGCTCATTCCGCAAGCCGGGGCGCTCGCCTCCGCCCCGGCCGACGCGAGCGGGGGATCCGGACAGACGCTGCAGCTCAATTTCACCTCGGCCGGCGCGCTGGAGCAAAACGTCGGGTCCCTGCTGGATACCGCTCAGGTTCCGCTCCGCGTGGTCGGGCCGGACACCGACCTGGCCTTCGACCCGACGTCCTACTTCTTCTTCCAGGACAGCCGGCGCTGCTACTGGGTGCAGAGCCAGAAGTTCTACTGGACGGGGAGCGCGTGGTCGCCGGTGGTGCCGTCCAGCCCGGGGAGCGTCCCGTACCAGGTCGAATACTCGTTCCACGTTTTCTACCATCCTTTCACCCGGCTGTTCTGGAACCAGCTGGCGGGCGGCGGATTCGACCTGTTCTACGACCCCAATCTCCAGCAGAACCCGGATCAGGTCAACCCCAGCGGCGCCGATGTCCTCAGCTTCAACAGCAACTACGCGCCGACGTGGCGGGTCACCTGGGACCACGATGACGTCACGGGGGCGGACCGCCAGTTCCTCGACTTCGGCCGAGGCGCCGCCTTCTCGGTGTACAACTGGGAGCTCTTCTACCACATTCCGGTCTATATCGCGCAATTGCTGAGCCAGAACCAGCAATTCGACGAGGCGCGAGCCTGGTTCCACTACGTGTTCAACCCGACGCGGCAGGGCAGCGACCCGGCCCCGCAGCGCTTCTGGATTCCGAAGCCGCTGCACAATCTCACTAGCGCGCAGATCCTCGGGCAACAGGTCAACGTCTTGCTCGAGGCGGTCAACCGGGGCGATCCGGGCGCTTTGCAGCAGGTCGCGGAGTGGCAGGCCAATCCATTCAATCCGTTCCTGCTGGCCGACCTCAGACTGGGCGTGCCGTACATGAAGTACACGGTCATGTCGTATCTCGACAACCTGGTCGCCTGGGCCGACAACCTCTTCACGACTCAGTCCCGCGAGGCGCTGAGCGAGGCGACATTGCTGTACGTGATGGCTTCCGAGATCCTCGGACCGGCCCCGACAGCAGTCACACCGCCCGAGCACGCTGACCAGTCCTTCGACCAGCTCGAGCCCGCGCTCGACGCCTTCGCCAACGCCATGGTGGAAATCGAGAACGTGAGCGGCTACGGGGGCGGCGGCGGGGGCACCGGCGACGGAACGGGCGGCCTTCCGCTGCCGCACACCTTCTATTTCAAGATTCCGCCCAACGACAAGCTGCTCGGTTACTGGCGGACGGTCGGCGACCGGCTCTACAAGATGCGGCACTGCCAGGCGATCACCGGCGCCCCGCTACAGCTGGCGTTGTTTGACGCGCCCATCGATCCCGGCCTGCTGATAGCGGCCCAGGCCGCCGGCGTCAACCTTTCCAGCGTGCTCAGCAACATCTTCGTGCCGCTGCCCAATTACCGTTTCACGGCGCTCTACCCGGTGGCGCTCGACTTCGTCAATGCGGTGCGCTCCTACGGCTCCGCGCTCCAGTCGGCGCTGGAAAAGATTGACGCTGGCGCGCTCTCCCTGCTGCAGCAGACCACGCAGCAGCAGTTGCTCGCCGACGGCAGCCAGATATTCGAATGGCAAGTGCAGCAGGCGCAAGCCAACATCGACGCGACGCAGCAGGTTTATAATCTTGCCCAGCAGAAGTATGCGTTCAACACGAGCCAGAGCTTCATGAACGCCGGCGAGACGGTTGACGCGGCGATCGGCACCGTCATCGCGGTGGGTTACACGGTTGCCGCGATCACGGAAGGCATTTCTGCGATCGCGCATATCATCCCCCAGTTCATGCTCGGCGCGGCCGGGTTCGGCGGCTCGCCGCAAGCGAGCGGTTCTACCGGAGGGACGAGCGCCGGAAACAGCGCGGGCAAGGGGGGCGACGCGATCAAGACCGTTCAGACCGCTCTCGAAAAGAACGCGGCGCTCGCCAAAACCATAGCGGGCTATCAGCGCCGGGCGGACAACTGGACGGAAGCCGCGGCCGAGGCGAAGATCTCGATGGACCAGACGACCGCGCAGCTTGCCGGACTGCAACTGGCGCTCCAGATCGCCCAGCGCAATCAGGCAAACCACCAGGAGCAGATCGACAACATCCAGAAGCAGATCGACTTCGTGAACAGCAAGTTCACCAGCGACAGCCTGTATGACTGGATGGCCGGGATGCTGGCGGCCACCTATTTCCAGGCCTA
The DNA here is from genome assembly GCA_963697445.1 of uncultured Actinomycetes bacterium. Lineage (GTDB taxonomy): Bacteria > Actinomycetota > Actinomycetes > Streptosporangiales > Streptosporangiaceae > PALSA-505. Next base: position 62,941 of record CAVOOC010000041.1, on the reverse strand, counting down.
CCAGCTCGCGTACCAGATGTGCAAGCAGGTCGAACGCTGTTACCAGTTCGAGCTCGGCATACCAGACAGCTCCTTCATCCAGTTCGGCTACTGGGACAGCCTGTACAAGGGGCTGCTAGCCGGGGAAACCCTGAACCACGACCTGCGCCGGATGGAGGCCTCGTACCTGCAGGAGAACTCGCGCCGCTACGAGCTCAGCCGTTACGTCTCGCTGGGCCTGCTGGATCCGGGTGCCTTCCAGCAACTCCTGGTGAGCGGCGCCTGTGACTTCAAGATTCCCGAATCCCTCTTCGACAACGACTATCCGGGACACTACAACCGGCGGCTCACCCGGGTCAGCGTCACCGTCGTCTATCCGGGTCCCGGCAAATTCGACAACGTCAAGGCCACGCTCACGCTGACCGCCAACCAGGTCCGGACCTCGACAGATACCAGCCCCGGCTACGCCGAGACCCCGGCCGGCTCGGATCCCCGCTTCGCCTACACGTACGCGGCGGTACCGCAGAAAATCGCCCTGGGCAATGCGCAGGACGACCCCGGGCTGTTCGTCACGTCCATCTCAGGCAACATCACCGACCAGCGCTACGTGCCGTTCGAGAACGCCGGAGCGATCAGCTCATGGCACTTCGAGATGCCCGCGGCCACGAATGAGATCGACCTCTCGACCATCGGCGACGTCGTGTTCCACCTCTATTACACGGCGCTGGACGGCGGCAACGCCTTCCAGCAGGCGGTCGAGAACGACAACGCCGCGAACCAGCCCACCGCGGGTCTCAAGCTGTTCAGTGCGCAAAACGACTTCCCGGCTGCATGGCAGGCCTTCCTGGCCCCGGCGGTCGCCCCCGCCAACCAGACGCTCAGCCTGAACATCTCGCCGGCGAAGTTCCCGGCCTGGGCGCACGGCAAGACGATCTCGGTGACGAGCCTCACCGTGATCAGTGTCTCCTGGCCAGCCGGGACGAGCTTCGTTCTCGCCCCCCAGGTCCCACTGCCCACCGCCACGGTGACCCTGAATCCGGTACCCCATTCGGCCGAGCCGAACGTCTGCTCGGGCACGATAAACACGCCCGCGAACACGCCTGTCGGGAAGTGGAGTTTCGAGCTGCAGAAGCAAGGCGCCGCTGACTTCCGCTCGCTGAGCAGTAATGACATCGGAGATTTGCTGTTCCTGATCGGCTACACGGTGAGTTAGATCATTCCGATGCCAGTGAACCTGCCTCCGCTCGTCGAGCGCACCGTCGAGCGCCTCATCCGCGCGTTCGCCCCGGAGAGCATCCTGTTGTTCGGCTCGTACGCCAAGGGCACGACGCATGAAACGAGCGACGTTGACCTGCTGGTCGTCGCCCATCTCGAAGGCAATCCGGCGCTGCATCAGCGCCGGGCCCATCAACTCGCGGCCGACTGCTTTCCGCGGGTGGACGTCGTCATCGCCGCCCCGGAGGATGTCGCCGGCGCGGCGACGGCCAGGTCCCCCTTTCTGCTGTCGATCCTGGGCAGCGCGATCACGCTCTACTCCCGTCCCGCAGGCCGCTCCGGCGGCCCTGACACGCGCTAGTTTCAGTACATGAAGGCCCTGGTACTGGCCGGCGGGGCGGGTACCCGCCTGCGGCCGATCACCTATACATGTGCCAAGCAGCTCATCCCCGTCGCCAACAAGCCCGTGCTGTTCTACGGCCTCGAGGCGATCAGGGACGCCGGCATCACCGACGTCGGCCTGGTCGTCGGGGACACCGCGCAGGCGATCCAGTCCGCGGTGGGCGACGGCTCCGCCTTCGGCCTGGAGGTCACCTACATCAGCCAGAACGCCCCGCTCGGATTAGCCCATGCCGTGCTGGTGGCCCGCGAGTTCCTCGGTGACGATGACTTCGTCATGTACCTGGGCGACAACGTCATCGTCGGCGGCATAATGGCGCTGATACGGGAATTCCGGCTGAGGCGGCCTGACGCGCAGATCATGCTGACCCACGTGCCGGACCCGCGGCAGTTCGGTGTCGTGGAGCTGGACAGCGCCGGGCAGGTCGTCGGGCTCGAGGAAAAGCCAGAGAAGCCGAAAAGTGACCTGGCCCTGACTGGCGTCTACTTCTTCACGCCCGCCATACACGAGGTGGTCAGTAACCTGAAGCCGTCGTGGCGAGGCGAGCTCGAGATCACCGAGGCGATCCAACGACTGATAGACGCGGGTAACACGGTGCACGCCACGTTCATCACCGGGTACTGGAAGGACACCGGGAACGTCGCGGACATGCTCGAGGTCAACCGTCTGCTGCTGGAGAGCCTGGAGCCCGAACGGCGCGGCACCGTCGACGATGCCAGCGAGCTCATCGGCCGCGTCGTGATCGAGGACGGCGCGCACGTCACGAGATCGCGGATCGTCGGCCCGGTCGTGATCGGTGCCGGATCCAGGGTGACCGATTCCTACGTCGGCCCGTTCACGTCCGTCGCAGCGGGCTGCGCCATCGCCGACAGTGAGATCGAGTACTCGATCGTGCTCGGCGGCGCGTTCATTTACGGGGTGCGGCGGATCGAGGCGTCGCTCATCGGCCACGAGGCGACGGTCACTCTGGCCCAGAAGGTCCCGAGAGCCCACCGGCTGGTCCTCGGTGATCACAGCAAGGTCCAGATCTGCTGCTGAGGTGCAAGTACGGTGAACATCCTGGTAACCGGCGGCGCCGGCTTCATCGGCTCCCATTACGTCCGAACGATGCTTACCGGCGGCTATCGCGGCTTCGAAGACGCGCGTGTGACCGTGCTGGACAAGCTAACCTACGCAGGCAATCTCGCGAACCTCGATCCCGTTTCCCGCAGCCCTCGCCTGGAGTTCGTACAGGGGGAAATCGGTGATGCGGCACTGCTAGCGACCCTAGTCCCCGGGCATGACCTGGCGATCAACTTCGCCGCTGAGACTCACGTTGACAGGTCGATCGCCGATGCGGCCAGCTTTGTGGCGACGAACATCTCAGGCGTGCAGACCCTCTTGCAGGCGTGCCTGAACGCAGGGACACCCCGGATGATCGAGGTATCCACCGATGAGGTCTATGGCAGCGTGCCGAGCGGATCGTGGGCGGAGGACGCTCCGCCGTCGCCGAGTTCTCCGTACGCGGCAGCAAAGGCGGCCGGAGATCTCATGGCCCTGGCTTACGCCAGAACCCACGGGCTGAACGTGAGCGTCACGCGTTGCTGCAACAACTACGGGCCGTACCAGTTTCCGGAGAAAATGATCCCGCTATTCGTCACCAATCTCCTGGATGGACTCGAGGTCCCGCTCTACGGTGACGGCCGCCACGTCAGGAGCTGGGTGCACGTGGATGATCACTGCCGCGGCATCCAACGGGTGGCCGAGCACGGCTGCCCCGGGGCCATTTACCACATCAGCGGCGACGTGCAGCTGACAAACCGGGAGTTGACTGGCCTGCTGCTCGATGCATGCGGCGCAGGATGGGAGATGGTGCGCCACGTCGAGGACCGGAAAGGTCACGACCGCCGCTACTCGCTCGACGATTCCGTTCTCCGCCGCATGGGCTATGCGCCCGCCAAGCCGTTCGCGGAAAACCTCAGGGCGACCGTTCGCTGGTACGAGGAGAACCGAGCCTGGTGGCAACCCCTGAAAGCGCGGCAGCCCGGACCGCATGACCAGCACCCGCCCTCCCGCGAGATGCAGACTCCTGGCGGGCATGCACAGTGATCCGTTGGCTGATTACAGGAGCTGGGGGGATGCTGGGCCGGGACATGCACGGCCGGCTGAGACGCGAGGGTGCGCAGGTGACCGCACTCGCCCGCCGCGACCTCGACATCACCGACGCTACTGCGGTCCGTGCCACGATCCGGCGGGTGCGGCCGGATGTGATCGTCAACTGCGCCGCATGGACCGCAGTCGACGCAGCGGAGGAGCGCGAAGCAGAGACGCACGCGGTGAACGGCACCGGCCCGGCCAATCTCGCCGCCGTGTGCTCTTCAAGCGGCATACGGCTTGTCCAGCCGTCCACGGACTACGTTTTCGACGGCGCGGCGCGGCGGCCCTATGCCGAGAATGCGGTCGCAGCCCCGCGGAACGCATATGGCCGGACCAAGCTGGCCGGGGAGCGAGCAGTGCTCGAACAAGCCGGAGACTTGGGATTTGTGTTGAGGACGGCGTGGCTTTACGGCGCTCACGGGCCGAACTTCGTTCGCACGATGCTCCGGCTGGAGCGGCTCAGGCCGTCCCTGGACGTCATCGATGACCAGCATGGCCAGCCTACTTGGACGATGGATGTGACGGGCCAGATCGTAGCGCTGATCGAGGGGGGAGCCGCTCCCGGCATCTATCATGCGACAAGTGCCGGTCAGGCAACGTGGTGCAGCCTAGCTCGTGAGGTATTCCGGTTGCTCGGGGCTGACCCGGCACGGGTCAACGCGGTCTCCACCAGCGCCATCGGACGGCCGGCTCAGCGACCGGTCTATGGCGTTCTCGGCCACAACGGATGGAGCCGGGCTGGCATCGCCCCTATCGGCGACTGGCAGTCGGCACTGCGCCGGGCGCTTCCTGAGCTGATAGCGGCCGAAACAGCAAGCGGCGGGAAAGGGTGACGTGGTAATGGCTCCGCCGGAGGCGTGTCAGCGGTCTGTCGGCAGGACGGACAGGATGCGGGGTAATCCGGTTCGCTCCGGATTGACTCCGGCGGCCTTGGTCAGCTGGGCCGCGAAGGCCACGCAGTCGCTGTAGACCGGGAGCAACCCGGCGCGCCGGGCCATGTCAAGCGACGGCGCGGCTTCGTCCTTCGCCGAGAGAATGAGCTGCATGTCCCGCGGCCAGGTTATGTCCAGGACAGGATCCAGCGGGTGCACAGCGTGCTCGTGGCTGGGGGCATATGGGGTTGAGCACAGGTACATCACCGTTGCATGCTCGGTAAGTGCCACAAACGCATGCCCCAGGCCTTCGGAAAGGAACACTGCGTGCCGTGTCTCGTCATCCAGGCGCCTTGCCTCCCACCGTGCGAACGTAGGGGATCCGACTCTGAGATCCACGGCCACGTCCATGACTGCGCCAGTCGCGCAGACGATATATTTCGACTGCCCAGGAGGGACCTCGGTGAAGTGAATGCCCCGGACCACCCCTCGGTGAGATACGGAGCAGTTGGCCTGAGCCAAACGGAAAGGATAATCAAGATCACGAAGTAGATCGGAGCCGCGGAACCATTCATGAAGGCTTCCGCGGTTGTCCTTGTGAATCTGCGGTTTGAAGATCCAGGCGCCATCGATACCCAACGTGTCCACAGGCCGCCTCGGCTTGTTGATGTGCTGATCTAGCTGTAGGGGACGATTTACCAGGCTGTCCAGCGACTTCGTCCCGAAGGTCGAAGCCGCCCCGATTAACCAGGTCATCTTGCCTCCCAACATCGCGGGAATGCAAGACGAGAGCTGGACATTTACCCAGATGCGATGCACTGGTTACCTCAGCAATTCTTACGACCCGGGTGTGTGACGTCTCGATCTCTGGATTAGAACGCGGCAGCCTGCCTGCCGGTATCGGACTTCGGGCCCGGTGCCGACATCCGGGGGTTATCTAGTTATCTTGTGCCTGAGCGCTGTACCTACCCGGCGCGAGTCCAGCCACGCCCGTGTTTCCGCAGGTAGAGCGGGGATTTCTCGGACATGCAGCGGTCGGCATTGATGACCATCCGCCTGACCAGCCGCGGTGCCGACACAGCCGGTCAGCTGAGGCATTCTCCCAGTTCAGAGCCACATTTTCGCGCCCCGAGCAGGATTCGAACCTGCGGCCTACTGCTTAGGAGGCAGCCGCTCTATCCACTGAGCTATCGGGGCCGACCGGCACCTTAGCCTACCTGCGCGAACCCGAGGGGACCGCCGCCCGGCGGTGAATTTCCCCCGCTTGCTATCCATCCACCGCAGCTCCCAGCGCCGTATCCGGCTAAGCCCCGGGCTCCGGCTCGTCGCGGCCGCTCAACTGGCTGACCCCGACCTCCAGCCGCAGCTCGCAGATGGGCTCGTCCAGCCGGCGGCTCCACCGGGCGACCTCGTCGTCGTCCATGATCTGGATGATGAACAGCGACCGCATGGTGTCCAGCAAGGCCGCGCCGTCGGCCTCGGGCGAGCGCGGCCGGGCCAGCCCGCTGAGCGCGAACCCGTTGATCACGGCTACGAAGGCGGCCGCGGCCTGGGCCGGGCGGCGCGCGCCCAGGGCCGACAACGCCACATAGGCCAGCCGCTCGAAGGCATCCAGCGCCTCGGCGACGGACTGCCGGAGCGCGGGATTGCGGGCCGCCTCCAGGTAGACCTCGAACTGGGCGATGGTCGCATCGCGGTCGCGTGCGAGCAGCGCCTCGACGAAGCGCTCGGCGACCTGGCCGGCGGTGCGGGATCCGGTTGCCGCCGACTCTGCCAGCTCCTGCAGCTCAGCCACCCGTTCGGTGACGTGGAGCCGCAGCGCCTCCTCGGTCAGCTGCTGGATCGACGCGAAGTAATAGGTGGTCGCGGCCAGAGGCACCTTGGCCCGGTCCGCCACGGCCCGGTGGGTGAGCGCCCGCACTCCCCCCTCGGCGAGCAGCGCGACCGCTGCCCGCAGCAGTGCCTCGCGCCGGGCGCGGCTACGATCCTGCGAAGGCACGGCCGATGTGACCATTGACACATCGTAGCGAGAAACTGTACGCTCGTCCCACTTAATTGGTGCAAATGCACAAATTCGTCGGCTGCCTCACCTACCCTGGAGCCCGCATGCGCCGTCGCCTGCTCAGCTTCACCGCTACCGGATTCCTCTCGCTGGCGCTGGTTGTCGCGCCGGCCAGCGCGAGCTTCGCCCTCGGGGCAAACGGCGCCATCGCGAAGCCGTTCGGGATGATCCACACCTCCCTCGCCGGGCACGACCCCGGCCGAATCCTCGCCTCGCGGCCGGTCACCATCCAGGCGGTGGGTATCCCGGCCCCGTACCAGGCCTGGCAGATCCAGTACGTCTCGACGAGCACGGCCGGCGCGCTGCAGGCCGACGTCGCCACGGTCGTCAAGCCCATGACACCGGGACTCCCGCCGAGGCTGCTGTCCTACCAGCCGGCCATCGACAGCGACTCGCCGAACTGCCAGCCCTCGTACGTGCTGACCCAGCCCCCGGCCGTCCAGGGCTACGAGTCGCTGGGCGGGCTGGAGTCGTTCGCGGCGGTAGCGACCGGCATCTCGCTTGGCTACACCGTGGTCATCCCGAACTTCGAGGGACCCAACAACGAGTGGACCGCCGGGCTCGAGGCGGGCTACGGCACCCTGGACGGCATCCGCGCCGCGGAGAACTTCGCGCCGCTCAACCTGACCGGGGCCAAGACGCCGGTCGGGCTCATGGGGTACTCCGGCGGATCACAGGCGTCGGAATTCGCCGCCGAGGAAGCCCCGGCGTACGCACCTGAGCTCAACATCGTCGGCGCCGCCATCGGCGGCCTGCCGGTCAACATCGCCCACATCGCGGCGAAGGCCGACGGAGGGCTGTTCGCCGGGATCTACTTCGCCGCCGCCGTCGGTATCGCGCGGGCGTACCCGCAGATCAACCTCGACTCCCTGCTCACCCCGGCGGGCGAGCAGATGAAGCAGGCCATCTCCGGCATGTGCATCGCGCAGTTCGCCGCGACCTACGCGTTCCAGCGGATCGAGAGCTATACCAAGGGCGGGCTCAACCCGCTCAGCCTCCCGGTGGTCCAGCAGGTCGCCGCCGCCGATGAGATGGGCGTGGTCGGGGTGCCGAAGATACCCATGCAGATCTACATGGCCACCTTTGACGAGCTGGTGGTCACGCCGGACGTGACCACGCTCGTGAACCGGTACTGCGCGGCCGGCGCGACCATCCAGTACCTCCAGTACCCGCTCGCCGAGCACGTCACCGCGGCGGCCGAGGGCCTGCCCGCCGCCCTCGCCTACATCCAGTCCCGGTTCGCCGGGCAGTCGGCCCCCAGCACCTGCTAGCCCGCCGGCAGGCTGGGCGCCGGGCAGGATCGATGTGGAGTTGCCCACCACCGGTGGTAGGTGATTTCACTTTCATCCGGCGGAGCGGCCGGTTCGCGAGGGTCAGCGGTTCCGGCCGCGGCGGGCGAGCGCGCGGACCAGGGCGCCGAGCGCGACCAGGCCGAGAACGGCCGCCCGGGTGCCTTCGCCAGGCTCTTGAACGGCCTGCCCGTGCCGCGCGATCCCCCGCGGCTGCGTCCCGCCGGAGGGCGCGGCCGCCAGCGCCAGCCCGGCCTCGCCCCCGCTGAGCACCTGGCGGCTCTGCAGCCAGAACAGCAGGGCGAACGAAGGCCCGATCAGCACGACGACCGCCACGAACAGGACCACCAGGGCGGTCAGGGTGGCGTGCGGGGCGCCCGCGTTGGTCAGCGTGACCGCGGTTCCGGGCAGCAGCGCGGGGTACTGCGCCACGCCCCATCCCCACACGACGGCGGCCACGCCGAGGGCGGCGATGACCCGGACACCGCGCGGGCGGCAGGCGGTGAGCAGGGCCAGCACGGCCAGGCCGGTGACCCCGGCGATGATCACCAGCGGCAGCGCCCGGCCGGTCAGGTGGCGGAACAGCGCCAGGTCCGAGCTGTGCAGTTCGATCAGGGTGCCCAGCGACAGCGCGCCGGTGACGACACCGGCGGCCTGCGCGCGGCGGGTGAAGTAGGCCTGCAGGCGGCGGTCGTCCCGGCGGGCCGCCTCACCGACCAGGTAGACGGCGGCGAGGTAGCCGCAGGCGCAGGTGAACAGCAAGCCGGTCAGCACTGACGTCGTGCCGGTCCAGGCCGCGAGGCTGGCATGACTGGCATTGCCGGGTATCCGGCCGGCCGCGATCCCGCCGACGACGGTGCCCATGAAGAACGGGGTCAGCAGCGACGAGAACGCGAAGGTCGCGCCCAGGACGCGCTGCAGGCTGAGCCGGTCGACTTCCTTGCGGAAGGCGAACCCGGAGCCGCGCAGCACGATGCCGAGTACCGCGAGCCATATCGGCAGCGCGGCGGCGGACATCACCGCGGCGAACGCGTGCGGGAATGCGGTCCAGAAGATGACCAGGTCGAAGACGAGCCAGACGTGATTGGCCTCCCACACCGGGGTGATGGAGTCCTCGATCAGCGCTCGGGGCGCACGGCCGCGCACGTCCCCGCCGGCCAGCAGATCCCACAGGCCGCCGCCGAAGTCGGCCCCGCCCAGGATGGCGTACAGGCTGACCGAGGCCAGCAGGATGGCCCCGACGGCGTCGGCCGCGATCATGTCCCGGCCCTGCCCAGCGCCTGGTCGTGCGGCTCCGGCGGGCCGTAGGGGACGGCGTCATCGGCCGCGGCGCCGCGGCGCCAGCGCCGGGCCAGCGCCCGCAGGATCAGGATCGTCGCGGTGCCCAGCACCGCATACAGCACCACGACCAGGCTCAGGCTGGCGATGACGCCGCCGTTGGTCGTGGACGCCGCGGTGGTGGTCAGCAGCCGGTAGACCACCCACGGCTGACGGCCCACCTCGGTGACCACCCAGCCGCACTCCATCGCCGCGATCGCGGCCACGCCGCTGACCGCGCCGAGCCACCAGAACAGCCGCTGCGGCGGCAGCCGGCGCCGCCGCCACCACTCATAGGCGGCCCACAGTCCGGCCAGCAGCAGCAGGAACCCGAGGCCGACCATGACGTCGAAGGCGAGGTGGATCAGCCACACGGCCGGCGGCCGGGCGGCGGGCGGCACGGTGTCCCACCCGATGACCTTGGTACCGGGGCCGAACCCGACCAGCAGCGAGTCCATGTACGGGATCCGCAGGCCGCCGTAGATGTGCCCGTTGACATACACGCCGCCCAGCCATTCCGGGACATTCCTCGACGTGCGCGCGACGTATTCCATGGCCGCGAACTTCACCGGCTGGTCGTGGGCGATCGCGCGGGCCGCGGTGTCGCCGACGAAGATCTGGAACGGGGTGAGCAGCGCGGCCGGGACGAACGCGATGGCGAAGCCGGCGTAGTGGTACCTGTCGCGCCGGCCGCGCAGGATGCCGGCCGCGTACACCCCGGCGAGGGTGAACCCGGTGACCATGTAGGCGGCCAGGATCATGTGCGGCATCTCGTAGAGGGCCGCGTGGTTGAAGTACACCTGCCACGGCGAGACCGACACGATCCGGCCGCCGCGCGCGGTGAAGCCGCCGGGCTGGTTCATCCACGAGTTGACCGCGATCACCGACATCGCGCCGAAGATGCCGCTCGCCGCGATCGGGATACCGGTCCAGAAGTGCGCCCAGCCGCCCAGCCGCCGCCAGCCGTACAGGTAGATCGCGGTGAAGATGGCCTCGAGGAAGAAGAACAGCCCCTCGATCCCGAACGGCAGTCCGAGCACCGACCCGTACCGGCTCATCAGCCCGGGCCACAGCAGGCCCATTTCGAACGACAGCACCGTCCCGGTGACCGCGCCGACCGCGACCAGTACCCCCATGGCCTGCGACCAGCGCCGCGCCAGCAGCATCGCCACCTCGTTACGCCGCCGCAACCCGATGAACTCGGCCAGCAGGACGATCGTCGGCAGCGCGATCCCCAGGCACGCGAGGATGATGTGGAACCCCAGGGTCGTCGCCATCTGGGCGCGCGCCGGGACCACCACGCCGCTGACGTGCGACGCCGCGGTCGTCAGCGCGACCACGGCCGGGCCGGGCTGGCCCGCGGCCACCGTAATCATGTGCGCTCCCCCCTCCCGTCGCCATCATCCTCCCCCTGGCGCCGGGTGACGCGCTGGCCTCAGCGTCTCGGCCGGCGGCACGCTCGTGCCCGTACCTGCCCACGATCGTGCCTGAGCGCGGCCCTGTCGTCACGGCAGGCGGCCATCTCCGCTACCGGCCACCAGGAATCCGCGGCCTGAAGCCTTTACGCTGATCATCTGGCCGCCGCTACCCCCGCGAGGAGGAGACTGAGCAGATGGCCGCCGGATACTCGGGCACCCCCCAGGCTCGCAAGCTCGGGCTCAAGCCTGGTCAGCGGGTCTGCCTCGACCAGCCGCCTGCCGGTTGGCAGCTCACCGACCCGCCGCCCGATCTCGGCTACGTCGATGCGCCCGAGCCCGCGGACGTCATCATCAGCTTCTTCGGCGCCGCTCACGAGCTCGCCGACCGGCTACCGGACCTAGTGAAACGCATCTTTCCCGGCGGCGCGCTGTGGATCGCCTGGCCCCGCCGGGCGGCCGGCCACCACAGCGACATCACCGACAACATCGTCCGCGAGCACGCCCTGCCGCTCGGCGTCGTGGACGTCAAGATCGCCGCTATCGATGACGACTGGTCCGGCCAGCGGGTGGTGTGGCGGGTAGCCAACCGCGGCCCGCGCGTCTAGCTCGAGGTATGTGTGCCTCAGGAGCACGCCGCGTAGGAGGCCGTGTAGCCGGGCGGCGGATCGCCGATGAGGTACCCGTTGCCGGCCGGCTCGAGGAACAGCAGGATGTGCCAGATGGTGCAGGACTGGCTGTCGTTGACGCTGGCCGACGGAGCCTGATGGCTGGTGAACGTCACCGCCGCCACGGTGCGCCCGTCCGCCGCAGTGGAAATGCCGGTCAGCGTCTGGCCGGAATCCTGCGTGGCCTGGAATCCGCCGGCGAACGCCGCGGCCGTCCAGCCCTGTTGCGCCTGCGGGCTGAGCAGCGCCAGGTACCCCTGGTAGTCGTGCGCGTTGATGACCGCAAAGTACTGTCCGAGCAGCGACAGGATCCTCTGCTTCGTCGTGTTCGCGGGCGGCCCCGGCACCCGGGCTGGCTTACTCTTGCGGGGCGTGCCACCAGCTGAGGAGGCCGGCGCCGGGGCCAGGGACGCGGGCGCGGGCGAGATCGCGGGTGAGGACGCGGACACGGGCACGGGCACGGGTGCGGACCGGGGCTCGGACCGGGCGCGCCGCGACGGCGGCGGCTGCGCGGTCCCGGGGGCGGCGCCGCTGCCCTGTGCCCGTCCGGTCGCCGGGCTGAGGGCCGGCAGGCTGGCAGGCCGGGGGCCGTGGCCGCCCGACAGCACGATCCCGGTCACGCCCGACACCGCCAGGGTGACGGCGATGAGCGCGACGGCCACGCGCCGGGACGGCCCGCCACCGACTGCCCGGTAACGGATCAGAGCGCCGGCCGCGCGCCGCGACGGACGCCCGGACGCCAGCACGCCACCGCCCGTGCGGTCACCCATCGACCCGGACAGCCAGGGAAGGATGTTGCCAGGTCCATGCCGCCCCGGCAGTCCGTGGCTACGCAGGCCTCCGGTCCCGGCACTCTGCCCGGTCTCCGCGCCCAGCCTGGCCGCGACGACCTGTCCGGCCCCAGCGCCCACTCCGGCTCCGGCACCTGGCTCGGCTCCCGTGCTCTCTGCGGCCACCGGAGGATCCGCGGGCGGCCATGGCGGTCCGCCAGTGTCGCGGCCGCTGTAGGGAAGGTCAGCCTTGCGGGCCGGCGCGGGGCGGCCGAAGGTGCGCAGCGAGGCGTGCGGTGCGGCCGCCCGCCCGGGCCCAGCCGGCGCCGCTGACAGCCCGGAGACTCCAGATGACTGCCCGGAACCTCCCGCTGGCGGCCCGGAAGCCGCCGGCGGACCGTTAGCCTCCCCCAGAGGGTGCGCGCGCGGCGGAGGCGGGACGATATCCGGCGGCGCTGCCGCTATCTCGGTGACCGGGCTCCCGCACCCGGTGCAGATCTTGTCGTCCCCGTCTGCCGGCCGCCCGCACGACGTGCAGAACCGCATGACCTACCGTGCCTCCGTGATCAGCCCCGCAGGCGCCCCCCAGCGCCATAGGGATCAGTGTGCGGTGGCGGAACACGGCACAGCTAGCGTCCCGAAGGTAGGTGTTTTGTCACTGAGATGACGCCGTGCCCTGTTCGCCGGGAGCCGGAACCGCTCCGGCGCAGGTCACGAAGCTAGGCATACCGTGACATCCAGCCGATACCACCCAGTTAAGCAAGAGGTTATTCGCCAGTTGCCGGGTGTGACGTCTACGTGAAAGATGTGTTACGCGTCACACCAAAGTGGCGCCGGGCCATGCTGCCTAACACCGGGCCGCCTATCACCGGGCTGTCTATCACCAGGCTGCCTGACACCGGGCCGCCGAGCACCAGGAGCGCGACGATGCGGATCGAGTCTGACGGGCACAGCCGGGGCAACCCCCGCCTGTACGAGCTCATCGAGCACGCACCGAAGACGGGGAAGAGCCCCACCGTCTGGGCCTGGCCCGAGCTGATCGACTACCTCAAGATCGCCGGCCAGCCGGTGCCCGGGCCGTGGCCGCCGCACCAGCAGCCGCGGCCGGATCCGGAAGAGGACTCGCTGCCGGTAGCTGTCGCTGATACCGGGCCCTTCAGCCCGCAGCCGTCGGCCTCCGCGGCGCCGGCCGCCCCCGTATCTTCGCCGGAGTCCGGACCGCCTACGCCGGCGCTCGGCGGATCCGAGGCCGCCGACGAGGAACCCGTGCAGTACCGCGACGAGGAGACCCCGGAGTATCACCCCAGGTCCAGCCTGGGCCCCCACCCTTACGGCCACTAACGGATCGGGAGGAAGACATGTATCCGTCTCGGTTCCGCTACGAGGCCCCTCGCTCGCTCGACGAGGCGATCGGCCTGCTGCGCGACGGCGGGGACGACGCGAAGGTGCTGGCAGGCGGCCAGAGCCTGGTCCCGCTGATGAAGCTGCGCTTCGCCTCGCCGGAGCTGGTGGTGGACATCAACAACGTCCCCGGGCTGGACTACCACCGCCAGGACCAGGACGGCACCATCCGGATCGGGGCGCTGTGCCGCCACGTCCACCTGGAGCGTTCCGAACTGCTCCAGGACAAGCAGCCCACGATGGCGGCCGCCGCGCCGCTGATCGCCGACCCGATCGTGCGCAACCGCGGCACCCTGGTCGGCTCGCTCTGCCACGCCGACCCGCAGGGTGACTGGGCCTCGGTGATGCTCGCGCTCGGCGGCTCGGTGGTGGCGCAGGGACCGCGCGGCAGGCGCACGATCCCGGTCGCCGACTTCGTCACCGGCCCGTTCCAGAACGTGCTGGAGCCGGACGAGATCGCTATCGAGGCGTTCGTCCCGCCGCCGCGGGGAATCCCGGCCGGCGGCTACCTCAAGCTGGAGCGCCGGGTCGGTGACTTCGCGACGGTAGGGGTCGCGGTCGCGCTGGAAACCAGCGGCGACACGGTGACCAGGGCCGGCATCGCGCTCACCGGCGTGGGCGGGTCTACCATCGGCGCCTCCGCCGCGGCGGAGGCACTGGTGGGCGAGCCGCTGACCTGGCAGAAGATCGAGCTGGCCGGCCAGCTCGCCGCCGAGGCGGCGCAGCCGAGGACCGACCACCGCGGCAGCGCGGAGTACAAGCGGCACATCGTGCGCACCTTCGTGGTGCGCCTGCTGTCCCGTGCCGACGGGACCGCGGAGAGGGCGGCCTGACATGACAACCCTGTACGAGGGCATCGACGACGCCGGAGCCGAGAATGTGCCGGTGCGCCGGATCACGATCTCGGTCAACGGCGCGCGCAAGGTCGCGGAAGTAGAGCCCCGGCTGCTGCTGTCCCACCTGCTGCGCCAGGGGCTCGGGATGACCGGCACGCACATGGGCTGCGACACCACGAACTGCGGCGCGTGCACCGTGCTGGTGGACGGAGCCCCGGTGAAGTCGTGCACCATGCTGGCCGTGCAGGCCGACGGGCACGAGGTCACCACCGTCGAGGGACTGACCACCGCGAGCGAGCTGCACCCGCTGCAAGAGGGCTTCAAGCAGGAGCACGGGCTGCAGTGCGGGTTCTGCACGCCGGGCATGATGCTGGCCGCCAAGGCGCTGCTGGACCGCAACCCTGATCCCACCGAAGAGGATGTCCGCTGGGCGCTGTCCGGCAACCTGTGCCGGTGCACCGGCTACCAGAACATCGTCAAGTCGGTGCTGTGGGCGGCAGCCAAGCTCAGAGGGGAGTCCTGACGTGACGCAGGCACTTGACGAGATCAAGATCGGCGGGCTCGGCTCGAGCCGCAAGCGGGTGGAGGACAACCGGTTCATCCGGGGCAAGGGCAACTACGTTGACGACATCGTGCTGCCCGGCATGCTGCACATGGAGATCCTGCGCAGCCCGCTGGCGCACGCCCGGATCAAGTCGATCGACACCAGCCGGGCGTGGCAGATCCCCGGCGTGCACCTGGTGATGACCGGCGAGATGATGGCCACCCGCAACCTGGCCTGGATGCCGACGCTGTCCTATGACACGCAGGCGGTACTGGCCACCGACAAGGTGCGCTTCCAGGGCCAGGAAGTGGCCTGCGTGATCGCCGACGACCCGTACATCGCCAAGGACGCCTGCGAGGTGATCGACGTCGAGTACGAGCCGCTGCCGGTGATCGTGAACCCGCACCAGGCGCTGGCCGAGGACGCGCCGGTGATCAGGGACGACAAGGAAAACCAGGCCGACAACGTCATCTTCAACTGGGAAGTCGGCGACGCCGAGGGCACCGAGCGCGCGTTCGCCCAGGCCGACATGGTGTCCAGGCTGCAGCTGCACTACCCGCGCAGCCATCCGTCCCCGATCGAGTGCTGCGGGTCGATCGCCGACTTCAACCGGGCCACGGACAAGCTCACCGTGTACATGACCACGCAGGCGCCGCACATCATCCGCGCCGCGGTCGCGCTGGTGGCCGAGCTGCCCGAGCACATGATCCGGATCATCTCGCCGGACATCGGCGGCGGGTTCGGCAACAAGGTGCCGGTCTACCCCGGCTACGTGTGCTCGATCCTGGCCTCGATCCTGCTCGAGCGCCCGGTGAAGTGGATCGAGGACAAGACCGGCAACCTGATCTCCACCGGCTTCGCCCGGGACATCTACCTCGACGGCGAGATGGCGCTGCGCAGCGACGGCAAGATCCTCGCCGTCCGGATGCGCACCGAGTCCGACCACGGCGCGTTCTTCTCCGACGCCCAGCCGAGCAAGTTCAAGATCGGGCTGCTGCACTCGGCGTTCGCCTGCTACGACATCCCGTACGCGCACCTGCTGGCGCGCGGCACCTACACGAACAAGGCGCCCGGCGGGGTGGCCTACCGGTGCTCGTTCCGGGTCACCGAGGCGATGTTCTTCCAGGAGCGGATGGTGCAGGCGGCGGCGGCCGACCTGGGCATGGACCAGGCCGAGTTCCGCCGGATGAACTTCGTGCGGGACGACGACTTCCCGCACCGGACGCCGTTCGGCTTCCTGACCGACTCCGGCCAGTACGGTGCCTGCCTCGACGTCGGGCTCAAGGCGGTCGGCTACCACGACTTCCTGCGGCAGAAGGAGGAGGCCAAGGCCAGGGGCAGGCTGCTCGGCATCGGCATCTCCACGATGACCGAGCCGCTCGGCGCGGGGAACAGCCGCGAGTACGACATCCTCGGCATCAAGATGTTCGACTCGGCCGAGATCCGGGTGCACATGACCGGCAAGGCCATCGTCCGGACCGGCGCGCGGGGCCAGGGCCAGGGGCACGAGACCACCTGGGCGCAGATCGTCGCCCACGAGCTGGGAATCCCCGCGGACGACATCGTGGTCGAGGAGGGCGACACCGACACGGCGCCGTTCGGGATGGGGACCTATGCCTCCCGGAGCACCCCGGTCGCCGGTGCCGCGGTGGCCATGGCGGCGCGCAAGATCCGGGCCAAGGCTCGCCGGCTGGCCGCGCACCTGCTCGAGGTGTCGGAGGAAGACGTCGAGTGGGAGCTCGGCCGGTTCTACGTGCGCAGCGCGCCGTGCCGCGGCGTGACCATCCAGGAATGCGCGATGGCCGCCTACAGCAACATGCCGGACGGCATGGAGCCGGGCCTGCAGAACCAGTCGTTCTACGACCCGCCGAACCTGACCTGGCCGTTCGCCGCCTACATCGTCACGGTCGAGGTAGATCCGCAGACCGGGGTCTGGGACGTGACGAACATGGTCGCGGTGGACGACTGCGGGGTGCGGATCAACCCGATGATCGTCGAGGGACAGATCATGGGCGGGCTGACCGAGGCGTACGCGATGGCGAACATGCAGTTCATCACGTTCGACGCCGAGGGCAACTGCGTGGGCTCGAACTACATGGACTACCTGCTGCCGACCAGCTGGGAGACGCCCGGATACGAGCTGCACGCCGAGGTCATGACGCCGTGCCCGCACCACCCGATCGGCGCCAAGGGCGTCGGCGAGTGCGCGGCAGTCGGCGGCCCCGCGGCGTTCGTCAACGCGGTGATGGACGCGATCTCCGACACCGGGGTGCGCAACATCGACATGCCGCTGCTGCCGGACCGGGTCTGGGAGGCCCTGACCTACCGCCGGGACGTCTCCGGCGCGCCCCCGGTGCGTGCCGATGAATGAGCCGCGCGGGGACGAGGAGGCACGCGCGATGAGCGGGCAGGAACCGCCCACGGACGGCTGGGGCGTGCTGCAGCGGGCCACCGAGCTTGCCCACGCCGGGGAGTCGTTCGCGCTGGCCACGGTGGTCTGGCGGCAGGGCCCTTCGTCCAGCCAGCAAGGATCCCGGGCGATCATCACGGCCGCCGGCGAGTTCCACGGCTGGATCGGCGGCGCCTGCGCCCAGCCCGCGGTCGTCCGCGAGGCGCGCCAGGTGATCACCGAGGGGACGCCACGGCTGCTGCTGCTCGGCAGCCCCGACCAGTTCGGCGGGGCGGTACCCGACGGCATGATGGTCGTGCCCATCTCCTGCCAGAGCGAGGGCGCGCTGGAGGTCTACATCGAGCCCGTGCTTCCGGTGCCGCACCTGGTGGTCGTCGGCGACTCGCCGATGGCGCAGACGCTCGCCGCCCTCGCCCGGGCGCTCGGCTGGCGGACCGAGCTGATCGCTGGAGCGGACTTCACCGCGGCCGCAGCGAGCGAGCGCTCGATGGTGGTGGTCGCCACCCAGGGCCACGGTGACGAGGAGGCCATCGAGCAGGCGGTCCAGGCCCGCCCCGCCTACCTGGGGCTGGTGGGGTCCCGCCGCCGCGGCGCCGCGATCCTGGGGTATCTAGCCGAACGGGGCCTGCCGAAGGAACAGCTTGACCGGGTCACCGTGCCCGCAGGCCTGGACCTGGGGCGGATCAGGCACCAGGAGATCGCGGTGGCGATCCTGGCCGAGCTCGTCGGGCTGCGGGCCTCCGGAGCGCTGGCCGGCGCCACGGGCCCTGGCCCGGCGGACAGGTTGGCGGCACAGCGGCCGGCCGCTGCCGGCGCCGCCGCCGAAGCCGTGGACCCGGTGTGCGGGATGACCGTGCCGGCCGACGCCACGAGCCGGCCGGTGGAACACGACGGACAGGCGTTCTACTTCTGCTGCACCGGATGCCGGGACGCGTTCGAGAAGGATCCGGCTGCCTACATCGGGAAAGAGTCGCGATGCTGATCAAGAATGAGTTCGAGGTAGCGGCGCCGGTCGAGAAGGTCTGGGAGTTCTTCGGCGACATCCCGCAGGTGGCGAGCTGCCTGCCGGGAACCGAGCTGACCGCCGACCTCGGCGACGACAAGTACGAGGGACGCGTCGCGATCCGGATGGGACCGGTCAAGCTGTCGTTCGGCGGCACCGCGGATATCACCGAGCGCGACGAGGCCGCGCACCGCATCGTGGTGGACGCCACCGGCAGCGAGGCCAGGGGCCGCGGCCAGGCCAGCATGGCGGTGACCGCAACGCTGACCCGGGCCTGCCGCGGCACCAAGGTTCTCGTGGCGCAGGACCTGCAGCTGTCCGGCGCGGCCGCGCAGTACGGCCGCGGCATGATCTCCGACGTCTCGTCCGTGCTGATGCGCGACTTCTCGGCCAACCTGCAGAACCGGATCTCGGGGGGCGCGAGCGCCGGGGCGGCCACGGCCAGCCCGGCGAGCGGCCTCACCCTGGGGCTGCGGGCGGCGCTGATGGCGCTGCGCCGGGTATTCCGCCGGTTCTTCGTCCCTTACCGCACCAACCCGAGCTGAGGAGAGCGAGCCATGCTGCTGTGGTGGATCGGCAACGCCGTCCTGCTGGCCGTGGTACTTCCCGTGGTGATCTGGCTGCTCAACCGCGTGCTCGCCGCGGTCGAGCGGATCCGCGCCGCCACCGACGACATCCTGGCCGGCGGCGTCGCGCTCACCGAACAACTCGACGGCGTGCCCGAGGCGCTGGCCCTCACCGACAAGACCATCGAGGAAGTCAAGGTCGGCGCGGTCCGGTACGCCGGCTCCGTCGCCCGCCTGCTCGGCTAGGCAGAAAGGAACGCCGACATGCCTGCAGCCGCCTGGATGACGCTGATCGTCTCAGCGGTGATCATCCTGATCACGGCGGTGGCCCTGATCCGGGTCATCTATCACCTCAACACCGTGCGCGATACCCTCGGCGCCGTCATCGGGGGCGTCGGGGTCGTCGCCGACCGGACGAGCACCGTGCCCGCGCGGCTCACCTCGGTGAACGAAAACCTCAAGCCGGTCCGCGACTTCTGCGAAACCGTCTGCGCCGGCAGGGAGAGGAAATCATGACCGGACACACGCTCGCCGTCGCCGGCGACGCCGTCGGCGGGGTCAGCACCACCGGCTGGTGGCTGGGCTTCACGCTCGGCTTCCTCGTCCTGCTGGTCGTGCTCATGCTGGTGATCCCGATCCTGCTGCTGGCCCGCTCGATCGGCAAGCAGGCCCTCGCGATCGACGAGTCGCTCACCCAGTCGGTGCGCAACACCGCGCCGCTGGCGGCGCTGAGCACGACGATCGAGCACGCCACGATCATCATCGCCGGGCTGAGGCGGGGCCGCGAAAGGCTGGGAGGCTGACGATGGAACCCCATGCGCTGCATACGCTCGCGATGAACTCCACCGAGCACGCCCTCTGGGTCACCGCGATCATCGTCGGCTTCGTCGTGGTGCTGGCGGTCGCGGCCCTGCTCAGCCTGCTGATCTACCTGGTGAAAATCATCGACCGCCGGGTGGTCGCGGTGCGGGACACGCTGAAGGCGGCGGCGGCGAACACCTCGAACACCGCGCTCATCCCGCAGGTCGCCGACGGGGTGGAGGCGGTCCTCGCCGAGGGCCTGCAGCACCACCTGTTCCTCGGCCGGGTACTCGGAAAGGTCAAATCATGACCCTGCTGGTCATCTTGTCGGTGGTCAACATCGCCCTGCTGATCGCCGGCCTCGCGTTCTACCTGTTCTGGGTCGGCTCGCTGCTCGCCCGGATCGCCACCAACCTCGAAGAGTGCGCGCAGCTGGTCGCCGCGATCGTGAGCCACGCCGAGCTGATCGGGCCGGGCGTGGAGCACATCAACGAGACCGGCGGCGTGGTCGCCGGCGCGCTGCCGCTGCTGTACGGGATGGCCGAGGGCATCGTCGCCGGGGTCACCCCGCGCGAGCCGACGCCCGAGGTGGCGCCGGTGGCACGGCCGGCGTCCGGGACCCGCCGGTCGCGGCTGCACGAGGCCGTCGGCTTCGGCCCGCACCGGTAAGTCACTTAGCTACCAGTCTCTTTGGCGCGGAACGCAGGAAAGGGATGCACCCATGAAAGCCACTTCTGCCATGGTCTCGTGGCTGGTCGTCGCCCTCGTGGGCGTGTTCGTGGTGGCGGTCGTCGCCGGAGTGTCCCTCATCCCCAGGCTGAATGCCGCCAATCGCGTGATCGACCACGGCAACCCGGTGTTCGCCGCCAAGCGGGTGGCGGGCGACCGGGCCGGGATCACGATCATCTCGCACGCGGCAAACACGCTCACTCCGATCGTCACGCCGAAGGGCGGCGCCGCCGCCGAGGTTCCCAAGCTGGTGGCGTTCGTGTCGAAGCAGACCGGCCTGTCGCAGACGCAGGTGCTGGCGGCGCTGACGAAGAACTTCCCGCACACCACAGCGCTGCTCGAGGCGATCCCGCTGTCGGCGGTGACCGCTGAGCTGCCCGGGCTGGTGAACTTCCTGGCGGCGAACCTGCACGCGTCGCCCACCCAGGTGCTCGCCGGGCTCAAGGCCGGCTTCCCGGCCCTGTACCAGTCGATCATCAACCTCCCGTTCGTGACGGGCGGCTGGAACAACGTGCCGGGTACCGCTGCGCTCACCCGGTTCAATGGCGCGCCGGTGCACACGGTTCCGCAGGTCAGGGACTACTTCAGCGCAGACGTCATCCCGGTGCTCGAGCACCAGCAGACTCATTTCAGGGCACTGTCCGGCAGCGACGGGGTCGCGTTCATCGCGCCGCTGCTGCTGACCGTCGGCATCATCGTGATCATCTTTGGCGTGGCCATGGCGCTGTTCGCGCGCAAGGGGCTGCCCAAGGAGATGGCGGCGGCCGGATGGAGCCTCGTGACCGCCGTCGGCGTGGCGATCGTGGTCGTGGTGCTCGCGCTGAACCTGTTCCCTCGCCTGGACGGCGGGCAGAGACTGCTCGACCGGGCCAAGCCGGCCTTCAACCCCACCCGGGTGCACGGCGACGTGGCCGCGATCACCATGGTGTCGCACGTGGTCAACTTCGCCGCCCCCGCGGTCACGCCGCAGGGCGGCGCGGCCGCCGAGGTGCCGGCCCTGATCGCGGGCGTGGCCAAGCAGACGCACCTGTCGCAGGCGGCGGTGCTGGCTGCGCTGACGAGCAACTTCCCGCACGTCACCGCGCTGCTCAAGGCGCTGCCGCTGTCCGCGGTGACCGCAGAGACCCCGCACCTGCTGGCCTTCCTCGGGACGGCGCTGCATCTGAGCCCGGCCCAGGTGTCGGCGGCGCTGAAGACGAACTTCCCCGCCATCTTCCAGGCCGTGACCAATCTTCCCTTCGTCACCAACGGCTGGAACAACATACCCGGGACGGCCGGCCTGACCAACTTCAGCGGCGCCCCGGTGCACTCGGTGCCGCAGATGCAGGCGTATCTGTCAACCAACGTGGTGCCTTTCCTGTCCACCGAGAACGCTGACTACCAGACCGTCAGCAACACCTGGCCGCGGCTGCCCGTCTTCCCGCCGCTGCTGCTGGTCACCGGCATCATCGTGACCCTGTACGGAGCGCTGATGCTCTTCCTGACACTGCGCAAGCCCGCCCGGGTCGTCGTGCCGCCGCCGCCCGCCAGGGAACCCGTCGGCGCGGGCAGATAACCGGCCCCCCCGGAGACGGTCAGGCCCGCCCCCGGGGGGTGTTCCGGGGGCGGGCCCGCTTAACCCCGCTGCCTCAGCGGGGGCTCAGGTGCAGGATGACCACCTCATCGGTACCGGTGCCGGCGTTGTTGTTGGTGCCGGAGGGCTGTCCCGACTCGTACGGATTCGCCTGTGTCGGCCAGCCGGTCCAGTGCTGCGAGTTGTACTCGAACCAGTCCGACGCCGTGGTGATCGGGATCACCGGCAGGTTCGCCGCGACGTAGTTCTCGATGGGCACGAGCGCGGCCGTCTGCTGCGGCACCGTGGCGGCGCCCGCGAGCTTGGCCAGGGCGGCGTCGATGGCCGGGTTCTTCAGCCTCTCGTAGTCGCCGGTGGCGGTGCTGCCGCTGGCGAGGGCGCTGTTCAGCCAGTTGTCATACAGGTTGTACGGCGTGGTGCCGCCGTTGGACCAGTGCTCGGCCATCGAGAAGTTACCGCTGCCCATGTCGGCGTTCCACGTGTTCACGCTGATGCCCTGGAACGTCGCGTCGATCCCGGCGTTCCTCAGCTCCTGGGCGGCGATGGCGCCGACCTGCGCGTAGTCGGTGTAAGCGGCCGGGCTGATCAGCGTGACCGTGACAGTCTTGCCGCCCTTGGCGAAGAAGCCTCCCGCGCCCTTGGTGTAGCCGGCCGCCGTCAGCACCGACTGGGCAGCCGAGGCATTAGAGGTGGCTGCCACCGTCTGGGACGAGACCGGCCCGCTCCAGGCGGAGTAGGTCGGCAGCGTGATGCCGGTGGCGTTCAGCACCGGGTTCTCGAGGCCCGCCTCGCCTTCGGAGGCCAGCAGCGAGCGGTTCAGCGCCAGGCTGATCGCCTTGCGGACTGCCAGCTGGTTGGTCGGCCACTTCGTCAGGTTCGGGATGAAGGCGTTCGTGCTGCCGGGCGCCTCCCAGAAGTGATGGTAGGCGGGGGCCTTGGCGACGAACTGCTTCTGCAGGCCGGGGATGAAGTTCCCGGTCCAGTCGATCTGCCCGGAGAACAGCGCTGACAGCGCGCCGGTGTTGGAGGTGTAGACGGGGAAATAGACGTTCTGGACCTTTGCCTTCGCCGCCTGCCAGTAACCCGGGTTCTTGGTCAGCGTGAAACCCTGCGGGGTGAAGCTCTTGAGCTTGTAGGGTCCGGTGCCGACCGGGTTGGGATCGACGTACGTCGCCGGGTTGCCGGCCTTGCCCCAGATCGCCTGCGGAAGGATCGGTACCCCAGCGATCTCCTGCAGGTTGGTGTACTGAGCCGAGGGGAAGGTGAGCGTGACCGTGCTGCCCGAGGTGCTGACATTCGAGATGGCCAGCCCGGCCAGGTTGATCGAGGCGTTCTTCTTGACCAGGTTGTAGCTGAACGCGACATCGGCGGGGGTCATCGGCGTCCCGTTGCTGAACTTCACGCCCGAACGGATCGTGAAGGTGACCGCCTTGCCGCCGTTCGACCACTTGTAGGACGTCGCCAGCCACGGGTAGTACGTGGGCGGCGCGGCGATGTCGAACTGGAGCAGCGGCTCGTAGATCAGCCCGGTCGCGCCCATGCCATAGGCGGCCTGGGTGGCGACGAAGGGGTTGAACGCCTGGGTGATCGTGCTCTCCGGTGAGCTCTCCATGACCAGGGTCTGCGCCGAGCTCGAGTGTGACGAGCTCGCGCTCGGACTCGACGAGCACGCGCCGAGCCCGGCGGCCAGCAGGCCGGCCGTCCCAACCGCCAAGAGCTTTCTGTGTCCTGCCTGTCTCCTCATCATTGCGTCTTTCCTGTCGTTGAAAGATCAGATGTGACCCTGGGGGCTGTGGTTGCGGGCTAGCTGGTCAGGTCCCCACCTCCCCGCGGTCCGGCAAGAACCTCAGGCGCTGCGACGTCGAGGCGCCAGCAGGCGGCGGCCCGCGCGGGAGAGACCCGCCGCAGGGCGGGCGCCTCCTCGCGGCAGCGGTCGTCGGCAAGCGGGCATTTGGGACTGAACGGGCAGCCGCTCGCTGCCGGGCCGGCGCTCGCTGCCGGCAGGCGATGGCCGGCGGGCGGGCGCCGCGCTGGCCACCGCGCAGCACGCTGCCGAGATTGTCCGGGTCGGGCGCCGAGGCGACCAGCAGCTGGGTGTAGGGATGCGCCGGGTGCTGCGTCAGCTCCTCGGCAGGACCCCGCTCGACGATCTGCCCGGCATACATGACGAGCACCTCATCGGCGAAGTAGCGAGCCGAGGCGATGTCGTGGGTGATGTAGAGCAGCGCGAGCTGGAAGCGCGTGCGCAGGCTGTCGAGCAGGCTCAGCATCTCGAGCCGGATGGACACGTCCAGCATGGAAACCGGCTCGTCCGCCAGCAGCACGCTGGGCCGGGCGGCGAGCGCCCGGGCGAAACTGACCCGCTGGCGCTGACCGCCGGACAGCTCGTGCGGGTACTTGCCGAGATACTGCCCGGGGGGCGTCAGCCGCACCTGCTCCAGCAGCGCGGTGATCTCCTGTCGCACCTCGCCCTTCGGCTTCGGCCCCTGATGCAGCCGGACCGGGCGCTCCAGGTGATAGCGGACGGTGTGCACGGGGTTGAGCGAGGCGAACGGATCCTGGAAGACGAGCTGGACCTCGCTCTTGTGGCGGCGGAAGGCGCGGCGGGCGGACGGATCGACCGGCGTGCCGCCGAGGCGGATCGAGCCGGAGCTGAGCCGCTCCTGGCCGGCGAGCAGCCTGGCGACTGTTGACTTGCCCGATCCGCTCTCGCCGACCAGGGCGACGACGGCACCGCTGTACAGCTGGAAAGAGACGTCGCGCACGGCGTGCAGGACCTGGCCGCGAGCCAGCCGGAAGTCCTTGCCGATCGAGATCGCCTCCAGGGCGACCGGCCCGCGCGCGGCGGCGGCCGAGGTGATGTCCTGGCCGTCCGGCGCCGCGCCGGGGCCTTCCGGCACGGCGTCCGGGCCGACCGCCGGCACCGGCTGGCCCGGCGGCTTGCCGCCGGCGTTCGGGCTCGTCATGGCCTGAGCTCCTCGCGGCTGGCCGGAGCGGACGGGCGCGCGGCGGCCAGCCCGCCGGGCCCGGCGGGGACCGGCGTCCCGGGCAGCACGAACGGGCAGGCGGTCACGTGCCCGGGGTCGCGGGACGAGGCGACCGGCGCCAGGCTCATGTCGATGCCCGTGCAGGCGTGCGTGCCGTGGCCGCAGCGCGGCAGGAACGCGCAGCCGGGCGGCGGGCTGCGCAGGTCTGGCGGGGAACCCGGGATGCCCGCCAGCTCGCGGCGGGGGCCGCGCAGCGAGGGAAACGAGTTGAGCAGGCCTTTGGTGTAGGGGTGCGCGGGCTCGCGGCGGATCTCGTCCGCGGTGCCGATCTCCACGAGCTTGCCGGCGTACATCACCGCGATCCGGTCGGCGAGCTCGAGGAGCAGCGAGATGTCGTGGGTGATGAACAGGACCGAGAACGCCAGGCGCTCCTTCAGCTCCACGACCTGGGCGAGGATGTCGCGCTGCACCACGACGTCCAGCGCGGTGGTCGGCTCGTCCATGATGACGACCTCCGGGTCGGTGGCCAGCGCCATCGCGATCATCACTCGCTGGCGCATGCCGCCGGACAGCTCGTGCGGGTAGCTGCGCAGCCGCGAGCGCGGGATGCTGACCAGGTCGAGCAGCGAGCCGGCCTTGTCCATCGCCTCGTCCCTGGAGATCCGCAGGTGGGCGCGGATGACGTCGAGCAGCTGGTCCCGGACGCTGAGCACCGGGTTCAGCGCGTTCATCGCGCTCTGGAAGACGATCGCGATCTCCCGCCAGCGCAGCCGCTGCAGCTGATCCGGGCCCAGCTGCAGGATCTCGGCCGGCTGGGCCATGCGCCGCCCCCGGTAGCGGACGCTGCCGCCGGTGATGAGCGCGGGCGCCCGGAGCAGCCGGCAGGCGCCGTAGGCGAGCGTGGACTTGCCCGAGCCGCTCTCGCCGGCCAGGCCGACGACCTCCCCGGCGTGCAGGGCGAGGTTCACCTGGTCCACCGCCCGCACGTCACCCGCGGGCGTGCGGTAGACGACGGAGAAGTCGCGGATCGTGAGCACCGGCCCGGCCGGGGTCGCCTCGGCAGTCACCGCGGGTCACTCCCGTTCATCAGCGAGGTGCGGGAGAACGAGTGCAGGAACCCGGCCAGCCGGCCGCGATCTGGTGACAGCGCCGCCAGCACGGGGGTCGGGTCGGTAGCCCGGACCCGCAGGCCGGCGATCCGGCTGGCGCTGCTCGCGTCGCGCAGCCGCGGGTTGCCGAGCTCGTCGATGCCGGTGTTGAGCAGGACGAGGGCGGTGCCCATGAGCGCAACGGCGACGCCGGGGGGCGCGAACCACCACCAGGCGCCGAGCTGCAGTGCCTGCTGGCTTTGCGCCCAGTAGAGGATGGTGCCGAGGCTCCAGCTGGAGAAGTTGGCCAGGCCGATGAAGGCCAGCGAGACCGACGCCCCGATCGCGTACAGCACGGTGTTCACGAAGTTCGCCGCGATGAGGCTTACCTCGTTCGGGACGATCTCGAAGGCGAGGATGCGCCAGGTTTTCTCGCCGGTCTCGCGGGAGGCGGCGACGAAGTCGCGGTTGCGGATGGCCAGCGTCTGGGCGCGGATCACCCGGGCTCCCCATGGCCAGCCGAGGACGCTGAGCACGAGGATCGTCGGCCACTGGCCCCGCTGCGGCAGGTAGCCGAGCAGGATGACGAGCAGCGGCAGCGCCGGGATCACCAGGAACACGTTGGTGATCAGCGACAGCACCTCGTCCCACAGCCCGCCGAGGAAGGCCGCGGACACCCCGACGACGACCGCCAGCGCCGTTGCCGCGACGCCGACGAGGGCCGCCAGCTCAAGGGTCAGCCGGATGCCGACGAGGAGCTGGGACAGCACATCCTGGCCGCTCTGCGTGGTGCCGAGCAGGTGCGCAGCGTCCGGCGCGTGCAGCGACAGGGCTGGCGAGGGGTTCTGGTACGAGGGGTCGTAGGGGGTGACCAGCGGCCCGACCACGGCGGCGAGCGCGAACAGGCCGAGCAGGACGGCGCCGACCTTGGCCTTGGCGGGCAGCCGCCGCCACTGGCCCAGCCGCTGACGGTCCTCGGTCAGCACGGGGGGGCCGGCGCTGACCGGCAGCGCGACGGTCATGCCAGTGCCCTCCGCGTCCGCGCCCGCGGATCCGCGATCACGATGACGAGGTCCACGACCAGGTTGGCCAGCAGGACGGCGAACGTGATCACCAGGAAGATCGCCTGCATCAGCGGGTAGTCGTTCGAGGTGACGGCGTTGACCAGCAGCAGGCCGATGCCCGGGTAGGAGAAGACGATCTCCATGATGATGGCGCCGGACACGACGAAGCCGAGGGCCAGGCCGAAGCCCTGCAGCTGGGGCAGCAGGGCGTTGCGTGCCGCGTAGGTGTAGACGACCCGGCGGGGGGACAGCCCCTTCGCCTGCGCGGCGAGCACGTAGTCCTCGCCGATGGTCGTGATCATCACGTTGCGCATCTGCAGCATCCAGCCCGCGACCGACGTGATGACGATCGTGAACGCCGGCAGCAGCGAGTGGTAGATGGCGCTGCCGATGAAGTCCCAGTGCCATCCCGGGATCAGGCCTCCCGCGTACCCCTGGCCGATCGGGAACAGGTGCAGGTTGACGGCGAGCACCTCGACGAGGATCAGCGCGAGGAAGAAGTAGGGGATCGCCTGCAGGAACATGAGGCCCGGCAGTACCCGGTCGAGCCAGCCGCCGTGCCGCCAGCCGGCGATGATGCCGAGCGCGGTGCCGGCGAAGAAGGCGATGACCGTCGCCGTGCCCACCAGGGTGAGGGTCCACGGGATCGTTTGGCCGAGCAGGGCCGACACCGTGGCCGGGTACTGGGCCACGTCGGTGCCGAAGTTGAGGTGGAAGACGTCATTGAGGTACGACCCGTACTGGTTCCACAGCGAGCCGGGATGGCCGACGCCGAGCATCGCCTCGAGCGCCCGGTAGGCCGACGGCTGCAGGTTGGGGAACTTCGACAGGATCGCCTGGACGGCGTTTCCCGGCATCGCCCGCGGGATGAAGAAGTTGACGGTGAGGGCCACCCAGGCCGCGACGAGGTAGAACGCCAGGCGGCGCAGGATGAAGGACATCTCCGGCTCCTAGCTTTCGGTGGCGGGGCGCGCGCGGCGGCTGCCGCGCTTCGCGGCGGCGGGGCCGGCGGCGGGGCGGGCGGGCTTGAGCGGCGGCACGGGCAGGCGGGCCGCGGTGCCGGGCGGGCAGCCGCAGCTGACCCGCAGCACGAGCTCGGTCGGCAGCACCTCGACCCTGGGGCGCAGGCCCGGCCGGGCGATCCGGTCGAGCAGCCGGTCGCAGGCTCTTTCGCCGAGCAGGCGCATCGGCTGGTGCACCGTCGTGAGCGGAGGGTCGAAGAGGCTCCCGGGGTAGATGCCGTCGAAGCCGACGACGGCCACGTCCTCCGGGACGCGCACGCCGGCCTTGGCGAACGCCTGGAGCACCCCGATCGCCATCTGGTCGTTGGCGCAGACGACCGCGTCGGGCAGCGCCTCGCCATGGAGGGCGAGCAACTCCTCCGCTGCCTCCTCGCCGCTCTGGACGCTGAAGGATCCGCGATAGGAGCCAACCAGCCTGCTGCGAGGATGGGCCCGCAGCACCTGCTCCATGCCGAGGCGCCGCTCCCTGGCGTCGGGGGCGGTCGGCGGTCCGTCAACATGGAACAGCCGGCGCTTGCCGTGATCGGTGACGAGGTGAGTGACCAGCGCGACGAGATCCGGAGCGGTTGTCCGCCACCACCACGTCCGCCGCGCGGTCGCCGGGGGTTCCAGCGATAACCACCACGGGCACCCGCTCGGCGAGCCGCGTCAGTACCTCTGAGGGGAACCCCTCGCCAAGCAGCAGCCCGTCAACCTTGCCCGACAGCGACCGCAGCCGGGCGAACTCACGCTCGTCCTTTTTCTGCAGGTAGGTGATCAGGAGATCCCAGCTGCGATCGCGGATGCGTGACTCGACGGCGCGCAGGATCTCGTCGTAATACAGCAGGCTCATGTTCTCGATGTCGTCCTGCCTGGCCCTGGGCCGCTCCACGCAGACCAGGCCGATGACGTCCTTGCGCCGCCGGGACAGGCTCTGCGCGGCGCCGTCGGGCACGTAACCCAGCTGGTCGATGACCCCCAGCACGCGGGTCCTGGTCGCGTCCCGGACGCGGTCCTGGCCGTGCACGACCCTGGAGACCGTGGCGG
This sequence comes from uncultured Actinomycetes bacterium, assembly GCA_963697445.1. Lineage (GTDB taxonomy): Bacteria > Actinomycetota > Actinomycetes > Streptosporangiales > Streptosporangiaceae > PALSA-505. Next base: position 33,768 of record CAVOOC010000041.1, on the reverse strand, counting down.
TGGACACGCCGGCCAGCCGGGCGACGTCGTACAGCGTTACCACGGTTCCCGCTCTCGGGTCAGCAGCACCGTCACCCGGCTACGCAGCATTGCGGCCATCCCCCACGAGACGGGGTTATCAGCGGTCATTTCTTGATCTAAGCGCTTACATCGCCCGATCTAAGCGCTTACACTAAGGCGCACCGCTAGGGCCGTCAAGGGCCGTGGCCCGTCCTGTTAAGAACACCCGGCTGGGTGACACGCCGCCCTGTGCAGGGCACCCCGGCCCGGGTGATACGAACGTCGCGAGAGCGCGCCAAGGAGGGTCTGATGACGACAACGGGGTCCGGCGCCGGTGGTGCCCTGCCCTTTCCGGAGGGGTTCGCCTGGGGAGCGGCGACGGCCGCCTACCAGATCGAGGGAGCCGCGAGCGCCGACGGCAGGGGCCCGTCGGTCTGGGACATCTTCAGCCACACGCCGGGCAACGTCCGCGGCGGCGATACCGGCGATGTCGCCTGCGACTCCTACCACCGGTACCGCGAGGACGTCGAGCTGATGGCCTCGCTCGGCCTGACCGCTTACCGGTTCTCCCTCTCCTGGCCGCGGATCCAGCCGGGCGGGCGGGGGCCCGTCAACCAGAAGGGCATCGACTACTACCGGGCGCTGCTGGACGAGCTTGGCGAGCACGGCATCGCCGCCGCGGTCACGCTCTTTCACTGGGACCTCCCGCAAGAACTCCAGGACGAGGGCGGCTGGGCGGTGCGCAGCACGGCCGAGCGCTTCGCCGAGTACGCCACGATCGCCGCCGACGCGCTCGGCGACCGGGTCAACCGGTGGATCACGGTGAACGAGCCGCAGGCGGTGGTCAGCCACGGCTACCGGGCCGGCGACCACGCCCCCGGCATACGTGACGACGCGGCCGCCGCCGCCGCCACCCATCACCTGCTGCTCGGCCACGGCCTGGCCGCCCAGGCGCTGCGGGCCGCACTCCCCGGTGGCGCCAGGGTCGGCATCACCGTTGACCTGCATCCGGTATCGGTGCTCGGGGACAGCCGGACGGACGGGCTGGAGCGGGCTCGGCTGCTGACCGATGCGGAGCTGAACGGCCTTTTCCTCGAGCCGCTGCTGCACGGCCGTTATCCCGGCCACGCCCGGGCAGCCCTGCTGCCGCCGGAGTCCCTCATCGCCGCGGGCGACCTGGAAACGATCAGCCAGCCCATCGACTTCCTCGGCGTCAACTACTACACCCCGGTCTACCTGCGCGCCGGTGATGCCGGCGATCTGCGGCGGAACGAGAAGCCGGCCCGCGGGGCCGTGCCCGGCGTCGTCGGGTACAGCCCGGAGCAGCTCGAGCGGACGGCGATGGGCTGGCTCGTCGACCCCGAGGGGCTCTACGACGTCCTGCTGCGGCTTTCCGAGCAGGCACCCGGCCTGCCGCTGTACGTCACCGAGAACGGCTGCGCCGCCGAGGACTACGTGACCCCGGAGGGCGTCGTGAACGACGTCGAGCGGGTCAGCTACCTGCACCAGCACCTGGAAGCCGCCGCCCGGGCGATCAGGGACGGGGCCAGCCTGGCCGGCTACTTCGTCTGGTCGCTGCTCGACAACTTCGAGTGGGCCTGGGGCTACCAGAAGCGCTTCGGGATCGTCTTCGTCGATTTCGGGTCGCAGCGCCGGATCCCCAAGTCCAGTGCCCGGTTCTATTCCGGAGTGGTACGCGCCAACGCCGTGCCGCCGCTGCCCGCCGCCGGGACGGGCTGACCCGTCACCGCCGGCGCGGCTTACGTGCCCGTCGAGGGGGTCGCGCCCGGCGAGGTGGGTGGCGGGGAGCTCGTGCTTGTCGACGGAGTCGGCGTCGGCGAGCTCGTGCTCGGGGTGGGCGTCGGAGTCGGCGAGCTGGTGCTCGGGGTGGGCGTCGGCGACCGGGACGGGGTCGCCGGCGGGGTCGCCGGCGCGGACGAAGCGGGGGCGACCAGCGGCGGCGCCTGCACCTGCTGCGGACTCGGCGTCAGCAGCAGCGCCACGGCCGCCACGATCACGCCCCCCACGGCGGCCAGGCCGCCGAGCGCCGCGGCGCTGCGGGCGAACCCCCGGCGGTCGGTCCGCTTCCACTCGGTGGTGCGCCGCTCGACCAGGTCCGGGGGCAGCGCCGCCCGCTGCGCCGCCCAGCTGTTGAACGGCGCGGCGGCCAGGCCGATGGTCGGGAAGAACAGCAGGCCGGCCAGCAGCGGGCCGGCTAGTTCGTTGTACCTGGTCAGCGCCCCGGCCATGCCCGCAAAGCCGAGCAGCGCCAGCGTGGTTTCCGCCCAGTTGGCTCGCAGCGCCTCCCACCACTTGGCCTGCTCGCTGGTCTTGGGGGTGACCAGGAACGCCGCCTTGCGGGCGAACAGCGCCAGCACCGACGCCCGCGCCACCACCAGCGACGTTGACTGCCAGATGAAGAACGCGCCGAGCGCGTCTCGCCACGACGCGTTGGTCCCCCGGCGCAGTAGCGCCACCGCCCGGACCAGCCCGAGCACCACCAGCACCGGGATCGTCGCCACCAGGAACGTGCTGAGCTTGATGAACAGCACGCCGCCGCCGGTGGCCAGGTTCGCGGCGCCGGCCAGCAGGAACACCAGGAACACCAGGCCGAGCAGGTCGCCGTACCACTGCACCGCGCCGGACAGGTAGGCCCAGCGCTGGCCGAGGGTCAGCCGGTTCTCCTTCGACGGCCTGCCGGGCAGCAGCGAGCGCCAGTGCATCCGCAGGATCTGGATGCCGCCGAAGCACCACCGGTACCGCTGGCCCTTCAGCGCCTCGAACGTCAGCGGCATGATGCCCTTGCCCCAGGACTGATCGACGTGCAGGCCGTGCCAGCCGGCCCGCAGCAGCCGCAGCGACAGCTCGGCGTCCTCGGTGATGCACCACTCGTCCCAGCCGCCGAGCTCGTCCAGCGCCACCCGGCGGATCAGGCCCATCGTGCCGGCGAAGATCGCCCCGTCCCGCTCGTTGCGTGACGGCTGGGAGACCGAGAAGAAGTACTGGTAGGAGTAGTACAGCCGCCGGTAGTAGCGCGAGCGCGACCAGCCGCGGTAGTCCTGCGGGCACTGGATGAAGCCGATCCAGCTGTCGGCGAACAGCGGCGCGCAGCGGCGCAGGAAGCCGGGCTCGAGCTGGTAGTCGGAGTTGACAACCCCGATGACCTCGGCCCGCGGGTCGGTGAGCTCGCGCAGCGCGTAGTTCAGTGCCCCCGACTTGTAGCCGGGCCAGTCCTGCAGGTGCGCGAACTTCACCGCGTGCCGCGCGCACCACTGCTCCACCGGCCGCCAGAGCTGCTCGTCGTCGGTGTTGTCGTCGATGAGGATGACCTCGTAGCGCGGGTAGTCAATGCGCAGCAGCGCGCGGAGCGTGTCGATGACCATGTCGGGCGGCTCGTTGTGCGCGGGCACGTGCAGGCTGACGAACGGCAGCTCGCCGCCGATGGCCGGGAACGGCGTGGTGGCGGTCACCCGCCTGCTCCACCGCTCGGAGCCGAGGGCGTCGCAGATCTCCCACAGGTAGGCGCAGGCCAGCAGCGCCGCGAAGACCTGGGAGAACCACAGCAGCAGGCCGCCGATGGTGCTCCCCGGGCCCAGATGGCTGGCGAATATCCAGTCCAGCACGAACGCGAGGTAGACCACGAACAGGAAGATGCTCGCGGCCCAGGCCAGGTGCGCGCGGGCGGTCCAGCGCCGGGTCACCGGCAGCCAGACCAGGCTGCCGACGACGATGCCGGCCACGCCGCCGATCTCGTTGTGCCCGGACTCGCCAAGCAGCCTGAGCGTGCCGTAGACGATCGCCGCCAGCACCGCCGTGCCTGCGATCGCGAGGGTGAACCTGCGGGCCGACGGCCAGGCTCCGGTGGTCCGGGCGGGCCGCCTGGCTTTCACCAGCAGGGCGATAGTGCCCAGCGGCGCGGACACGAGCCCGGCCAGAAGCAGTGCTCCGAACATGACCGCCCTTCCCTTTCGGTTGCCGCTTCGGTTGCCGCTTCGGTTGCCGCCGGCTTCCCGCAATCTAGGCGAAAAAGGCGCGTGCAACATCCCGGCTAGCGGGAAACCAGTCAGTCCAGGCGGAAATTAGGGCATCAGTGGGTCCGGTGGGACAGGGACGTGGCCTGTCCCGGGTGCATCCGCACCCGGGACAGGCCGTAGTTCCGGTCTGAGCCGCGCTACGGGGTGGCGAGCATCCCGTCGGTGTTGCCGGCGCTGTCAACGTAGAAGCCGACGAGGTCGCCGGCGGCGTTGATGCCGTTGACCACCGTGGTGCCGACGCCGTTCGGGTCGTCGATGCGCTGCCAGTGCGAGACCGGGCCGAACGGGGCGGTCAGCACGAAGCCGTGCATCTTCCCGGCGGAGTCCAGGTAGGAGCCGACGATCTGGTCAACGGAGTTGACCCCGAATGCCTGGGTGGTGTTGCCGCCGGGGAACTGGTAAGCGGTCAGGTGCCCCCTGTGCAGCAGCCAGCTGGACACGGCACCGGTGCTGTCGGTGCTGAAGCCGACGATGTCACCGGCGTTGTTGATGCCGGTGGCCAGCGTGCTGACCCCGCCGGGGATGTTGATCGGGGTGAACACGCCGGTGGCCTGGCTCACCTTGTAGGCGTGCGAGTGGCCAGCGGCGTCGTTGTAGAAGCCGACCGCCACGCCGCTGTTGTTGATGCCCAGCAGCTGGTTGACCGAGCCCGCCGTGTGCGGTGTCTTGGGGTTGATGAACGACGCGAACACCCCGTTCCACTCGACGAAACCGTGGTTGGTGCCCTTCGGGCCGACCCAGAAGCCGCTCGTGTTGCCGATGTCGTCGATCCCGGTCACCTGGGTCTGCACCGATCCGTGCTGAGCACCGATGCACCACGGACACGGTACGGAAAGCTTGGCCAGCTCGTCAGCCGGGCCGGGGGTCCGGGCCGCGCTCGGCCAGCGGGCCGGTGGTGGGGGCCGAATAGCCGCCGATCCACTCGTCCTTCCAGGCATGGTCGAACTGCTCGGCGTTGCAGCGCGGGCGGTAGACCGCGGTGAGCTCGCGGGCGATCTGCTCCCGGTGCCCCCGGCCGCCGCCGGGCACCTCATAGGTGCAGATGTACACCTTCCACTTCGACCCGGCCCGCTGCACCCAGCAGTGCGCCCGTGGGTGCTGGAACGGGAACCGCTCCCCGGTCAGGTCGTCGGAATGGCCCACGTAGATGACCGCGTACCGCTCGGCCTTCGCATCCGGCTCCGGCTTGTAGACGATCGCGTAGACGGCCGGGCAGGCCGGCGGGGTCCACCCGCCGAGCAGCCGCGGGCCCTCGAACGGGTAGCCGGCCAGCGAGCCGAGCCTGATCATCCGGGGACGTCCAACTCTTCGGATTCCTCGCTGACGGCCTCGACCCGCACCACCGGGCAGACCGGCAGCCCGGCGGTCGCCACCGCCCGGGCGAACTCCTCGGTGGCCCGCTCGATCGCCTCGTCCCGGCTCTCTGCCCGCACCACCAGCTGGGCGCCGTAGCGGTTGGTGCCGATCCCGGTGGCGATGCCGGAGCTGGCGGCGACGGCGTCGGCGAGCTCGACGACCTGCTCGCGGGACAGCACCTGGTCACCCTCGGCCTCGATGCCCACGCTCCACCTCACCGGCTGCTCCCTAGTTCAGCGTCGGCAGCAGCGCCGCCAGCTCTTCGAGGCTGCGCAGGTCGTGCCCGGACAGCATCACGTCGATGTGCGGCGCTGCCACCATCATGCCAAGCGTGCTCGGCCGGAACTGTTGGTCGTCACCCTTGTGCGGGTTCAGCCACAGCAGCGTGTGGCACAGCCGGGACAGCCGCTGCATCGCGGTGGCCAGCACGTCGGGATCGCCCCGGTCCAGGCCGTCCGAGCAGATCACCACCACCCCGCCGCGGCACAGGCCGCGGCGGCCCCAGTCCCGGACGAACGCGTCCAGCGACTCGCCGATCCTGGTGCCGCCCTCCCAGTCGAACACCTCCCCCGCGGCCCGCTGCAGCGCGGCGTCCGGGTTCCTGTGCTCCAGCGCCTTGGTGATGCGGCTGAGCCTGGTGCCGAAGCAGAACACCTCTACCTTCGCCGCCGCACGGTTGGCGCAGTAGGCGAACTGCAGCAGGTTCCTGGAGTAGTCGGCCATCGATCCGGAGATGTCCAGGATCAGGATCAGCGGCCGCAGCCGCACCCGGCGCTGCCGCCACAGCAGCTCGGCGGGCTCGCCGTGCATGCGCATCGACTCGCGCAGCGTGCGGCGCAGATCGGGTGCGCGCCCGGAGCGCGCGGGCACGGTGCGGCGGCTGCGCCGCCGCGGCGGGGTCAGCCGGATCCGGGACATGATCCGGCGCAGCGTGGCCAGCTCCTCGGGCGTGCAGGCAGCGAACGACTTGCGCTTGAGCGCCTCGGTGTCCGAGGCCATCCAGCCGAGCACCGCCTCCTCCTCGTGCTCGCCGGCGCTGGCCGGGTCGGTCGCGGGGATGTTGAGTACGGCCTCGTTCTCGGTGGTCAGCCGGGCGTTGAGCGTGAGCAGCTCGGCGGCCGGGCCCCCGGCGTCCAGGAAGTACCTGCGGAACACCTGGTCGTAGGTGCCGATGGCCTCCCGCCTGCTGACCAGGGTGGTCCGCCCGGCCCAGTACAGGTTGACCAGGTCGGTCGGGTCCAGCGCGGTCATCGCGGCGCAGTAGGCGGCGGCGTCGCCGGTGCCGGCCGGCAGGCCGGCGCCGCGCAGCTCGCGCACGAAGTTCACCAGCACGCCGGTGAACGCGGTGCCGCCGTCACCGGGAGTGCCGCCGTCACCGGGAGTGCTGCCGTCAGGCACCGGACGTGATCTCTTCCAGGTTCTCCCTGACCAGGTCGAGGTCGTCGCGTTCCTTCACCACAGAGCCGAGGGTCTCCTCGGCGGTCTGCGGGTCCAGGCCGGTCGCGCCCAGGAAGTCCAGGGTGCGGGCCCAGTCGATCGTCTCTGCGACGCCGGGCGGCTTGGCCAGGTCGAGCTCGCGCAGCCGGTGCACCACGGCGACCACCTTGCGGGCCAGCTCCTCCGGCACGCCAGGCTCGCGCAGCAGCACGATCTCCAGCTCGCGCTCGGCGGTCGGGTAGCCGATCCAGTGGTAGAGGCAGCGCCGCTTCAGCGCGTCGTGCAGCTCCCGGGTGCGGTTGGAGGTGAGCACCACCAGCGGCGGGCTCTCCGCCTTGATCGTGCCGATCTCCGGGATGCTGATCTGGAAGTCGGACAGCACCTCGAGCAGGAACGCCTCGAACTCGTCGTCGGCGCGGTCTACCTCGTCGATCAGCAGCACCGCCTGGTCACCGCTGCGGACCGCCTCCAGCAGCGGCCGCTCCAGCAGGAACTTCGGGCCGAACACCTGGTTGACGGTGCCGGAGTCGGCGAGCTGCCGCTCGGACAGCGCCCGGATGTGCAGCATCTGCCTGGCGTAGTCCCACTCGTAGAGCGCCTGGTTGGTGTCGATGCCCTCGTAGCACTGCAGCCGGATCAGCTTGCGGCCGAAGACCGACGCCAGCACCTTGGCGACCTCGGTCTTGCCCACCCCCACCTCGCCCTCGAGCAGGATGGGGCGCTGCAGAGACAGCGCGACGAGCAGCGCCGTGGCCAGCCCGCGATCGGCCAGGTAGCCGCCCTGGTGCAAGATCCCGGTCAGGTCACCAACGGTCTCCGGATAATCCATCCAGCGCTCTCCTCGCCGCCGGCGTCCCCGCCTCAGCCGGACTCGGCGGACCCGAGCACCAGGTCCCTGACGCTACCGCCCTCGGGCCGCAGCTTGCCCTCGCGCTGCAGCTTGTCCCGCCATGCGGCCCGCAGAATCCTCGTCGTCGCCGGGCACGCCGTCGAAGCCGACGTTCGCCATCCGCTTGCAGGCCTTGGTCTCGCCATGATCAACGAGGTCAGCACTGCTCTGCCCCCGGGCACTCCATACGCCGCGGAGCACTTCGAGCGCTTCGTCGGGCTCATGACTCATGTCCAGGCACCCTTCAGCCGACACCTCTGCCGCCATCACTCTATTTCCCGTCAGCCGTTCGGGCGATCCCAGATTAAGCGTTCTCTTATCCGGGACCAACGCAGCTAGCCGGGCAGCTCGAACGGCAGCTTGATCCCGTCCAGCGCGTCCGGGCACGGGCAGTCGCGCTGAAGCGGCAGCCCCTCGATGATCTTCTCGACGAGCTGCCGCAGCCGGGGCACGTTCTGCGCGAACGCCTCGAGCACCTCGGTGTGGGTGACGCCCTCGCCCTCGACGGCGCCGGCGTCGGTGTCGGTGACCAGCGCGAGCGTCGTGTAGCAGAGTGCCAGCTCACGGGCCAGCGCCGCCTCGGGCAGGCCGGTCATCCCCACCAGCGTCCAGCCCTGCGCTGCGTACCACTGCGACTCGGCCCTGGTGGAGAACCTCGGGCCCTCGATGACGACGAGGGTGCCGGATGAGGCGGGCACCCAGCCGGACGCCCGCGCGGTCGCCGCGGCGTGCGCCCGGCCGACCGGGCAGTAGGGGTCGGCGAAGGCCACGTGCACCGCGCCGCCGGCCTCGTAGAACGTCCGCGCCCGGCCTGAGGTGCGGTCCACCAGCTGGTCCGGGATCACCAGCGCGCCGGGCCCGTAGGACGCGGTCAGCGAGCCGACCGCGCTGGGCGCGAGCACCTGCCGGACGCCCAGCGAGCGCAGTGCCCACAGGTTCGCCCGGTACGGGATGCGGTGCGGCGGGAACCGGTGGTCGCGTCCGTGCCGGGGCAGGAACGCCACCCGGCGCCCGGCCACCTCGCCGACCATGACGGGGTCGCTGGGCGGCCCGAAGGGGGTCTGCACGGCGACCTCGTCGGCCGCGGAGAAGAACTCGTAGAAGCCGGATCCCCCGATGACGCCGACCAGGCCGGCGTCGCGGCCGTCAGCCATCGCCCTCAGGAGCCGGAACCGGAGCCGGCGCTCGCGGGCGCCTTCGTGTCACCGGACTTCTTCTTGCCGTCCGAGGACTTCTGGCCGTCCGGCTTGGACACCGGCGAGCCGCTCGCGGGGGCGTCCTTCTTGTCGCCGGCCGATCCCTCACCGGAGCCGTTCGACTTGGCGGCCTTCGAGCCGGCGTCCTCGGTGGCGACGTGCGCCTTGCGGCTGTCGGTCCGGTAGAAGCCGGAATCCCTTGAACACGATGCCGACCGGCGAGTACACCTTGCGCAGGCTGCCGCCGCAGGCCTTGCACACGGTCAGCGGGTCGTCGGTGAACTTCTGCACCGCCTCGACCTGCTCACCGCATTCGGTGCACGCGTACTGATACGTAGGCACGGGGCCTCCTTCTGGCCTTCGCGCGCTAGCACTCGCGCCGTTCGACTGCTAAATCCTAGCCTACGGCGGTGTCAGCCTCGTCAATCCCGCGGTCGGCTGGGCAGCCATCCGGACCGGGTGATCGAGCGGCCCCGACGGCACGTCGTCGAGCAGTTCGCCGTCGTAGAGCAGCACGATCGTGGGAATCAGCGGGCCCACACTCCTGAGCGCGCGATCGTAGTAACCGCGGCCGCGGCCGAGCCTATTCCCGCGGCGGTCCGCGGCCAGCGCGGGCACGAGGACCAGATCCGCGCTCGCGATCGAATGCCGGGCAGCCGCCTCCACGGGCTCTAGCAGGCCGTGGCTGGCCAGGGCCATCGATTCGGGCCCCTCGTAGGATCCCCAGTCAAGACTTCCATCCGAACGCACCAGCGGAAGCAGCACATAGGTCCCGCGTTTCCACAGCGCATAGACCAGGCCGATGGTGGCGGGCTCGGTATCGACGGAGTAGTAGGCGGCGACCGTGCCCGCCATCTGCGCCTCGGGCAGGGCAAGGACGGCGTCGCGCAGCAGCCTGCCCGCCTTGGCCTGCTGCTCGCTGGTCAGCGCGGCCCTGGCCACACGGATCTGGCGCCGCAGGGCCGCCTTGGCGTCCCGGAGCGCGGCGTCGGTCTCCCGCTGATCCCCGATGATGCCCTCCTTGCCCGGTCCGTCACCGCCCGGGCAGCAAGAAGCCTACGCCGGCCGGGACATGCAGCGGTGCCGCTGCCGTTAGGGTTTGCGTATGGCCGACTTTCCTGCCGTGACCAAGGCAGTCATTCCCGCTGCCGGACTGGGGACCCGGTTCCTGCCGGCGACCAAGGCGACCCCCAAGGAAATGCTGCCCGTGGTCGACAAGCGGGCCATTCAGTACGTGGTCGAGGAGGCGGTGGCCGCGGGGCTGGATGACGTGCTGCTCATCACCGGCCGCAGCAAACGCTCCATCGAGGACCACTTCGACCGCGCCTACGAGCTCGAGGAGGCGCTCGCGGCCAAGGACGACACGGACAAGCTGGCCCAGGTCCGCGAGTCCAGCGAGCTCGCCCACGTGCACTACGTGCGCCAGGGCGACCCGCGCGGGCTCGGCCACGCGGTGCTGTGCGCGGCGCGGCACGTGGGCTCGCAGCCGTTCGCCGTGCTGCTCGGTGACGACCTCATCGACGCCAGGGACCGGCTGCTCACCCGCATGATCGAGGTCCGGGAGCGGTACGGCGGCAGCGTCGTAGCGCTGATGGAGGTCGATCCCGAGCAGGTGTCGCAGTACGGCTGCGCCGCGATCAGCCCGACCGGCGAGGAAGACGTGGTCACCGTCACCGACCTGGTCGAGAAGCCGGTCCCCGGCGAGGCGCCGAGCCGCTGGATCATCATCGGCCGGTACGTCCTCGACCCCGCCGTGTTCGGCGTGCTGGCCGAGACCCCGCCGGGGCGCGGCGGGGAGATCCAGCTGACCGACGCGCTCAAGACGCTGGCCAGCCGCGGCCACGGCACCGACGGCGGCGGCGTGACCGGGGTGCTGTTCCGCGGCCGCCGCTACGACACCGGCAACAAGCTCGACTACCTGCGCACCATGGTCCAGTTCGGCTGCGAGCGGCCGGACCTCGCCCAGGAGTTCGTGCCCTGGCTCCGCAAGTACTTGGATGACCTGCATTGACAGCTGAGCACCAGCACGGCGGAACGGCCGGCGGGCACGAGGGCGCCGACTTGGTGTCGGTGGACGACCACGTGGCTGACCTGGTCGCGATGATGCGCCCGCTGGCGCCGATCGAGCTCACCCTGGCCGAGGCCGAGGGCTGCGTGCTCGCGGCCGACCTGCTGGCCGGGCACCCGCTGCCGTCGTTCGACAACTCGGCGATGGACGGCTACGCGGTCCGGGCCAGCGACGTCGCCGCCGCGACCGAGCGCTCCCCGGTCGTGCTCCCGGTCACCGGCGAGGTCGCGGCCGGCGACACCGGCGCTTACGCGATAGCCCCGGGAATGTGCGTTCGGATAATGACGGGTGCACAGCTGCCCGCTGGTGCCGACGCGGTCGTGCCGGTGGAGTGGACCGACGGCGGCGACACGAAGGTAGCGATCCGGCAGGCCGCCGGGGCCGGCAATGCGGTCCGCCGTACCGGTGACGACGCGCGGGCCGGTGACGTGCTGCTGACCGCGGGGACGGTGCTCGGCCCGGCGCAGATCGGCCTGACTGCTGCGGCTGGCGGCGGGACGGCGCTGGTCCGGCCGCGGCCGCGGGTCGCGGTGATCTCCACCGGGAACGAGCTGAGCGAGCCGGGCACGCCGCTGACGCCGGGAAAAATCTGGGAATCCAACAGCTTCATGCTGGCCGCCGCCGCCCGGCAGGCCGGCTGCCTGGCCTACCGGTCGCAGATCGTCACCGACGACCCGCACGAGCTGATGGAGGCGATCGAGGACCAGTTCCTGCGCGCCGACCTGGTGCTCACCAGCGGCGGGGTGAGCATGGGCGGCGAGAACGACGTGGTCAAGGACGTGCTGCGGCGGCTGGGCACGGTCACCTTCCGCAAGGTCGCCATCCAGCCGGGGCAGCCGCAGGGGTTCGGCGTGGTGGGGCCGGACGCGACGCCGATCATCACGCTGCCGGGCAACCCGGTCAGCGCCTACGTCTCGTTCCAGGTGTTCGTCCGGGCTGCGCTGGACGCGCTGCTGGTCACCCGCGAGCTGCGGCTGCCGGTGAGGCGCGCGGTGCTGTCCGGGCCGCTGAAGGCGCCGCCCGGCCGCCGGGCGTACCTGCGCGGCATCCTCAGCCAGGCGGCGGGGACGGTGACCCCGCTCGGCAACCAAGGGTCACACCAGCTGGCCACGCTGGGCCGGGCGAACGCGCTGATCGTCGTGCCGGAATGGGTCATCAAGATGGCCGAGGGCGACGAGGTTGACGTGATGAGCCTGCCGTGAGCGACGCGAGCGTAGCGAGCGGAGCGAACCAGGAGGCACTGAGCGACGCGAGCGTAGCGAGCGGAGCGAACCAGGAGGCCTGAGCGACGCAGCGTAGCGAGCGGTCCTCTCACCCACCTGGACGCGGCCGGGCAGGCCCGGATGGTGGACGTGTCGGGCAAGGACGTGACCGCGCGGTCGGCGCGGGCGTCCGGCACGGTGCTGCTGTCCGCCGCTGCCGTCGCGGCGCTGCGGGCCGGCGAGGTGCCGAAGGGCGACGCGCTCGCGGTCGCCAGGATCGCCGGCATCATGGGGGCGAAGCGCACGCCCGAGCTGATTCCGCTGTGTCACCCGATCGGGCTGCATTCGGTGGCGGTGGAGCTGACCGTGGCGGACGAGGGCGTGCTGATCTCGGCGAGCGTGCGGACGGCGGACCGGACCGGGGTGGAGATGGAGGCCCTGACGGCCGTGACCGTGGCGGCGCTCGCGCTGATCGACATGGTCAAGGCGGTGGATCCGGCCGCGGTGATCACCGGTGTCCGGGTGGAGGAGAAGGACGGCGGCAAGAGCGGGCGGTGGATGCGGCCGTGATCAGGGCGCTGGCCGTCACCGCCTCGAACCGCGCCGCGGCCGGGGTGTACGAGGACCGGTCCGGGCCGGTGCTGGTGGATCTGCTGCGTGCGGCAGGATGCGATCCGGTGGACGGCCCGGTCGTCGTTCCGGATGGCGAGCCGGTGGAGGCGGCGCTGCTGGAAGCGATCGCGGCCGACTACGACGTGGTGGTGACCACCGGCGGAACCGGGCTCACGCCCGGCGACCTGACGCCGGAGATGACCCGGCGGGTGATCGACCGTGAGGTGCCGGGCATCGCCGAGGCGATACGCGCCGCGGGCGCGGCCGCCGGGGTGCCGTCGGCGATCCTGTCCCGCGGCATCGCCGGGCTGGCCGGCCGGACGCTCATCGTCAACCTGCCCGGCTCCACCGGCGGGGTCCGGGACGGGATGGCGGTGCTGCAGTCCGTGCTCGGGCACGCCATCGACCAGGCGCACGGCGGCGATCACGCCGTCCGCCAGGATTGACCGGGGCGCGCCAGGTTGTAGCGTGAAAGAAGTACCCCGCTGACGCCCCAGCGCTGGTGTAAGCCGACGTCAACCGGGATCCAACACAGAATGGTCCGGTAAGTGCGTGCGCTGGGCACCTGACCGGGGGGAAGATTGAACCGTGGCACGAATGCGCGGATGGCCGGCCACGCTGATCGAACCCGGCCTCGTGGGCGCCTCGATCGGCTTGCGGCCGGTCCGCGCCCGGGACGCGTCGGCCTGGCGCGACATGCGGGTGCGGAACGTTGCCTGGCTGCGGCCCTGGGAGCCGACCAACCCTGAGACGCCGCTGTACCGGTCCGGCCTGGGACCCTACATCGCGATGGCCCGCGCGATGCGGCGCGAAGCGCGCCACGGGCAGGCGCTGCCGTGGGTGATCACCTACAACGGCACGTTCGCCGGGCAGCTCACCGTCGGCAGCATCGTCTGGGGCTCGGCGCGCGCCGCGCAGGTCGGCTACTGGGTCGGCGAGGAGTGGGCCGGCCGCGGGATCACCCCTACCGCGCTCGCGATGGCGGTTGACCACTGCTTCTTCACCGTCGGGCTGCACCGGGTCGAGGCGAGCATCCGGCCGGAGAACCACGCCAGCCGCCGGGTGGTGGAGAAGCTCGGGTTCCGTGAGGAGGGCGTCCGCCGCCGTCACCTGCACATCGACGGCGCGTGGCGGGATCATCTCAGCTACGCGCTGTCCGTGGAGGATGTTCCGGGCGGAGTACTCCCGCGCTGGCGCAGTGCACTGGCCGCTGCCCGTTCGGGAGCTAGCTGATTTTCTAGGCTGGTACCGGGCTCAGCGAGCTTGGCGGGCAGCGGCTGGCTCGGCGGGGCGGCGGCGGGCTTTGGCGGGGCGGCGGCTGGCTCGGCGGGGCGGCGGCTGGCTCGGCGGGGCGGCGGCCGAGAGGGCTTCTGACCGCCTATCTCACGACACACCGGGCCGAATGCTCGTCAACGGCGATCAAGACCTTTACCGTGCGTGACGTGGGCCCGTCCGTCGTTGCCGTATGCGCCGGGCACGGCAGTCCCTGCTGCGCGTGCCGCGGACGGCTCCCGCACGGGCGCGGGCAGGGGGACGGCCGTTGAGCAGCGCGATCCTCTACCTCGCGATCATCGCCATCTGGGCGGGCGTGCTCATCCCCCGGTGGCTCAAGCGAGACACGTCGCAGGCGAAGAAGTCGAAGTCGTCGCGTTCGCTGCCCGCAGACGCAGATGCCGACGCCGGGGGGGCGGGGGTTCACATGGTGGATGACGCTGGGGCCGACGCCGGGGCCGCGGCCGGGGCTGGCGCTGGGCGGGGCGGCACGCGGGACCAGCTCGACGACGGCCGGGCAACCGACGACTTTGCCGAGTACGAGGACGGTGCGCCGACGGGGTACCGGCCTGGCGATCCGGAGACGCGGACCCGGATCCTGCGCGCGCGGCGCCGGATGCTGATGATGCTCCTCGCGCTCGCCGTGGTGGCGCTGGGGATCGTGGTGATCGGGCTGGCCGTCTGGTGGGTGGCCGTGCCGCCGATCCTGATGCTGGGCGGGTACCTGCTGCTGCTTCGGGAGGCCAGCCATGCCGATGCCGAGCGGGCGCAGCTGCTGGCCGACGCCGCTGCTTACCGTGAGGAAGAGGAGCGGCGGCAGACCGACCGGGAGGCTGCCGACCGGGAGGCCGCCGAGCGGGCGGCTGCGGAACGGCGGGTGGAGCCGCGAACGGCGCGGATCATCGACATCTCCGAGCGGGTGCGGGATGAGCTCTACGACCAGTACGCGGACGCCGAGCGGCGTGCCGTGGGCGATTGAGGCGTGGTTTGGCCTGGGTGCCCCGTGTGGAGCGGCGCGGATGGGCTCCGGTGTTTGCTACGCTGACTGGCGTCCGTTGGGGCTGTAGCGCAGTCCGGTAGCGCACCTCGTTCGCATCGAGGGGGTCAGGGGTTCAAATCCCCTCAGCTCCACCAGTTTCTGCAGCTCAGAGGCCTGCAGGGCATCTGAGACTATTTAGCTTGGGTAACTAATGGAAGCCAAGCGCGGATCTTGCGGCTGCCGGAGACCTGACATGCTGCCGAAGACCTGTCCGTATGCTGTTCCCGGCTGTATGCCGCTGCGGCCACGGGTGAGGATCTTGGTGCCCCGCCTGGGTCGGGCACCCGCGGGGCCCCTGGCGATGCCATTGAGGGCCAAGCCAAGTGGCCGGAGAGAGCAGTGATGACCCGGTCTGTGTACGTCCCGGACACCGTCGAGCCGCTGAAACGGGCATCCAGAACCAGCGCGATATCCCCGCCGACCCGCTGCGGCGACTAGCCACTGGCGGATGCGAGCGCACCGCGGCCGACGGCATCGTTTCAGTAGGAGCATCGAGTTCGCCGATGATCTCGACGCCGCGCCAGGAGAACGACTAAGACAGGAGAGCTTCGATGCCCGAGACCACTCCCAGGATCACTACGTTCGCAGAGTTCCCGAAACGGACCATGCTGGAGAACCTAGCGGTGCGCGCCGACGGTTCCGTGCTGGTCGTGGCATCGCCCCAACGACAGCTCTGGTACGCACCTGCTCCGAGCGACCACCTGCCGGTCGAACCGGTCCTCCTGCACACGTTCGACGAGGGGCAGCTCGCCCAGAGCCTCGTCGAGGCAGAGCCGGACCTGTACTACGTCTTCACCTACGGCAAGGCCATGATGCATCGCCTCGATCTGCGCGGCTGGGCACCCGGCGACCCGGTGGCTCCGACGAAGGTCCTGGACTTCGAACCGCCGGCCGGCCCGAACGGTTCCGACCTGCTCGCCCCGGGTGTGATGCTGCTCGCCGACTGCGTCGAGGGACTGATCTGGAGGATCGACCTGAGCGAGGACGGCCTCAGCGCGACGGCGGAGGTCTGGTTGAAGCACGACACGATGGCGGCGGGCGGTGGGCATCCGCCGGTCAAGTTTTCGGACACCCAGGAGGTCCCGTTCCCGGGCATTAACGGCCTGCGCTACGGGCCGAAGACCCAGCACGTGTACTACGCCACCTCGTCGCAGAACCTCTTCATGCGCGTGGCGGTTGACCCGACCACCCTGGGACCGGCCGGGGAACCCGAACACCTCGGGGACGTCGAGAACGTGGACGATCTCTGCATGGACGAGGTCGAGGGCATCGCCTACATCACCCGGCACCCGGATCACAAGATCGAGCGCGTGCCGCTGGAGCCGGGGTCCCCGGGTCCGGGGCGGGCCGTCGCGGCCGGCGATCCCTTCACCGACCATCTGATCGGCCCGACGAGCATCCACTGGGGTCGCGCGCCCGGCGACTACGGTCGCGTCGCCTACGTCCCCACCGACGGTGGCGTCATCAAGCTCCCCCCGGATGGAGAGCTCCGCCCCGCGCGGCTGGTGCGCATCGAGTTCCCCGTGGAGCACGCCGCGCAGGGCTGACGCTTGGGGAGCGCAGGCCCTGTGCTGGCCGATGCCGACGAACATGGAGGAGGATCAGTCAGGATGACCAAGTCAACCGAATCCCTGGGCGGGCGGCTGCCGCTCGCCGATCCGGAGACGCTGACCGGTGCACGCCGAGATCTCTACGAGAGCTTGAAGACGACGTGGGTCGCGTACGCAGAGGAGCTGGGGGTCCAGGCGACGACGGAGGACGGTCGCCTGATCGGCCCGTTCAACGCCATGCTCCTCCACCCCGAGGTGGCGGTGAAGCTCAACGAGTTCCAAGCCTCCGAGGCGAAGAACACGACCCTCCCGCCTCGGGTCCGTGAGCTGGTCATCATCGCGGTGGGCGCCGTCTGGCTCGCCGAGTACGAGTTGTACGCGCAGGTCAACGTGGCGCGCAAGACCGGCCTGTCCGACGACGCGGTCGCCACGCTGTCCAGCGGCGGCGTCCCCGAGGACCTGAGCGACGAGGAGAAGATCGCGGCGCGGCTCGCGTTCGAGCTCATGAGCCGCCATCGTGTCAACGACGAGCTGTACCGCGAGGCCGAGCAGGCCTTCGGCAGGACGGGGTTGTTCGACATCCTCACCGTGATGGGTGAGTACCAGACGGTGTGCTCGATGATGGCCCTGTTCGAGGTGCCCGTCCCCGGCTGAGCCGGGCCGCCATGACATCCAGCAGTCACCAGAGCTCACCCGCGTAGTGGTGCGCCTGCTCCCGCTGCCGGAATTGTCCGGGTCGGGCAGAACCCGTCAAGAGTGCCTGTGGCGTCGGCTGCGCCGATCTCCGACTCTTGACTGAACCTGTCCGAAAGTCCCGGAATTTCGCAGCTATCGGGAGCAGGGGTAAGTCTGGCCAGGGACGGTAAGACGCTCAAACGTCAGTCGTCCATGGGCTGGGATGCTGCGTCCCTAGGACACGGACACGTTAACAAGGCACGTCCAAACCCAAGTCCAAACCCACCTGGTGCCGGTCCAGGTCCAGTAGCCGGTCCAGATGCCAACACAGGCCGACGACGCCGCAGGCGTCCGTACCGACGAAGACGGCGTGGTTGCGGCGGCGGCCCCCGCCGCCGTTCCCCCTGCTAGCAGGGCCAGGGTCGCCGCCCCGGAAATCATGATGCGCATACTCCGCTTCATGGCGTGTCCTCCTCGCAGTGGATGCCCACACCGTTTCCGGTGATCGCTGGTCCCGCCACCGGGGCCAGGCCTAGCACCACCACCCCGGCCGCAGCCAGCACACCCGTCACACTTGTCATCACGAACCTCCGCACGTCAGCAAAGCAGGCCCTGCCCACTCTGCCAACCCGCCGGGCCAGCTACATCGGGCGAATGCCCTATTTATCTCCCGCGCCACGGCCCATAGGCAGAGCTGGTCCGCATCCGCGCGGATCCCACCGCGAGGAATCATCAGCCTGTCCGGTCGGCCCGCCAGGCCGCTCGGGGTGCCTGGAATTAAGTGGTAGCCCGTTCGAGCCCCCACACGGCCTGATGCAGCACCAAAGTGCAGCAACCGCATCACACGACATAGACCCCCTCCGGTCCTATACGAGTGACTGACCTGCCGCCGCAGCCTTGTTCCCGGCCGGCGGGTCAGCGGGCCCCGGCGGGGCGGGGCGCCGAGCCCGCCAGCGGACCGGTGTCGAGGTACCTGACCTCGTAGACCCGGTCGGTGAACTTCCAGCCGTCCCGGCTCCGCTGGTAGCGGTCGTGGTAGATGGCGTAGTTCAGCCCCTGGCGGCCGTCGCGGGCGCGCGAGCTCTTGTTGGATGGTGCTGCGGGAAGCGCCCACGCCGGCGGTGCAGTCGGTGCCGCCCGGAGTGGCCAGGGTGCCGACCCGGCGCGATCGCAGGGCGGATGAGCCGGAGACTAGTGCCACTTCAAGCTCTGTTCGCCCGGACGATGGGTCGCTCCGGACGCCAGGCCATGATCGTTTCTCATCGATGTGACGTGGCCTACCACCGGTGGTAGGCAATCTCACTTCGATCATGGGAGTTGATCTTCGCAATGCGGCCGACGACAGGTCCGGCCCCGCCGGAGCGCAGAACAGACCAGGGCGAACGTTACTTGCCGCGGCACTGGGACCTGTCCGCGGACGCGTCGGCGTCATCCCCACTGTCCGGGCTGGTAGTCACCGCCTTGGTTCTGGCAGATGACGTTCAGCCGGTTCCACGCGTTGATCCCGGCGATGAGGCACACCAGCGCGGCGAGCTGGTCGGTGTCATAGTGCCTGGCCGCGTTCGCCCAGGCCTCGTCGGTGACACCGCCGGCGGCGTCGGCGATGCGGGTGCCCTGCTCGGTGAGTTCGAGCGCGGCCCGCTCGGCGTCGGTGAAGACCTTCGCGTCCCGCCACGCCGCCACCAGGTTAAGCCGCACCGAGGTCTCCCCGGCGTGTCCGGCGTCCTTGGTGTGCATGTTGACGCAGACCGCGCAGCCGTTGATCTGGCTGGCCCGGGTCAGCACCAGGTTCTGGGTCGCGACCGGCAGGGTCCCCTGCGGGACGGCCGCCCCCGCCGAGATGAGGTGCTTCACGAACTTCTGCAGGATCTCGCTGCCGTTGTAGTCGAGACGTACGTCCATGGTGATCTCCCTTACCGGTCATGATGTCGCCGAGCTTTCCTGCTCGCTGGCTGGTGTGTTCTTCTCGGCAGTACGACGACACAACCCCCCGGAATGTCAGGCGGCACGCCAGCCTCACAGTCCGGCGCGTTGTCTCGTCGACCTGGTGAGGGCAGAAGCGACCAGCAGAAGCGACCAGCAGAAGCGACCAGCAGAAGCGACCAGCAGAAGCGACCAAGGGAGCCGCCGGCGCCATGACCACCCACTCCGGGCCAGGACACGGCCGGCCCGACCCGAGCCTGAGCGCGATCATGAGCGAGCGGCGCCGGCTGATCAATCTCGCCTACCGGCTTCTCGGCTCCCTGGCCGAGGCTGAGGATGCCGTGCAAGAGACCTACGCCCGCTGGTACGCCATGTCCCGGCAGCAGCGGGAAGTCATCGAATCCCCCGGCGCCTGGCTGACGAAGGTCGCCAGCCGCATCTGCCTGGACCTGCTCGGCTCGGCACGGGCGCGGCGGGAGAGCTACGTCGGCGAATGGATCCCCGAGCCGCTGCCCGATCGTTCGGAGTGGATCAGCGGGCGGCCGGGCGGCACCATGGCCGACCCGGCCGACCCGGCGGACCGGGTCACCCTGGATGAGTCGGTCAGCATGGCCTTCCTGGTCGTGCTCGAATCGATGACTCCGGCCGAGCGCGTCGCGTTCATCCTGCACGATGTCTTCCGCTATTCCTTCGCCGAGGTGGCCGAGATCGCTGGCCGTACCCCGGCGGCATGCCGCCAGCTGGCCTCCTCGGCCCGCCGCCGCATCCGCGCGTCACAGGCTCCGGTGACTCCGGCAGCCCAGCGCGCCGGCATTGTCAGGGACTTCAGGCAGGCATGGGAAGCCAAGGACATCGACGCCCTCATCGGCCTCCTCGACCCCGGCGCCAGCCTGATCGCCGACGGCGGCGGCCTCGCCAGCGCCAGGCTCCGCCCGACCGAAGGCGGCGAGCAGATCGCGCGCTACCTGGCCGGTCTCGCCGGCCGGGCAGCCGGCAACGTGACGTTCCTGGAGCGCACGGTCAACGGCCAGCCCGGCCTGGTGGCTCAGCAAGACGGCGTCACCGTGACGGTGTTCGCGTTCGCCGTCGCAGGCGACCGGATCACGCGCATCTGGGCAATACGAAACCCCGACAAGCTCCGGCCCTGGACGGCGGGCTGACGCGCGTCTGCATACCATCGGGCCCGCTGCCAGCCACCGCCACCCGGCCTCCCCCGCCTCCCCCTTCGCATCGAGGGATCAGGGGGTCGCACCCGGCGGGGCTTCGTGCCACTCGCGGATGCAGGCGACCGCGGCGTAACAGGCCCGGGCAGCGCCGGCGTTGTCGATGCGGGCCGTCAGCCAGATGCCGAACGTGATCGAGGTAAGAAGCTGTGCCCGCTCGGCTACGCGCGCGGGCTCGCGCTGGCCGGCCAGCGCGTTGGCGAAAGCCGCTGCGAGGCGGTCCCGGAAGGCCTCGGCCTGGCGGCCCATGCGGGTGTCGCGGCCCTCGTGCTCGGCGATCGAGTTGATCATGAAGCAGCCTCGCCGGGTCTGCGGGCCGGTGCGGAAGAACCCGGCAAGGCCGGTGAAGAAGGCCTCGATGTCGCCGGTGTCGGCGTCCGGCCGTTCCATGGGCGCTAGCCGCGGCCCGATGAAGTCGCGCTGGTACGACTCCAGGGCCAGTTCGAAGATCGCCTGCTTGGTGCCGAACGCGGCGTAGAGGCTGGAGCGACTCAGGCCGGTCGCCCGCTCAAGATCGGAGATCGCCGTATCCTGGTAGCCCTTGGACCAGAACACGGCCTTGGCTGCTTCCACCGCGTTCTCGGTGCTGAAGCTGCGAGGCCGTGCCATCCGCCATCCTTGACGTTGTGAACTGACGGGTCCAGCATAGGGAACTAGTTCTGAAACGGGTGGTTCAGAACCTCTCACGGGGGGTGAGGTTTATGGCCATTTCCACTGAGCCGATGGGGAGCATCCCGCGGGCGCCGCGACTGATCTGCCGGAGACCAGTCTGCCGGAGACCAGTCTGCCGGAGACCAGTCTGCCGGAGACCAGCCTGATGCCTCCTCGAACCACTGCGACAAAAAAGTCTCTCGGGCTAAAGCCTGGCAAGCACCGCTTCGTGCGCATGTCGGTCAACCTGAGCTCCGAGACTGCTGAGGTCTTCAAGGTGCTTATCGACCGCAGGGGAATCTCCATCAGCGAGGGCATCCGCCGGGCGATAGCCGTCTGGAAGTTCCTCGAGGATGAGACGGCGCTTGGGAACCAGATCGCGGTGATCGAGCTAGACGAGAGCGTTCGCAAGGTAGTTCTCCTGTAGCAGCTGGCGGGCGGGATTCGCCTTGCTGGCGCTCAGAGAGTGATCCAGCCGGTCAGGACGTCTGATCCGGCCGCGGTGTGGCAGTGCAGGCGAAACGGGTGGTCCGGAAGGGGGCGGATGGCGAAGCAGCCGACCTCGTCCAGATCAATGGTGCCGGTCACGCCCGTGCGGGACTGGAACGTGACTGTGCCTTCCTGGATCGGGATGACCTGGCCGAGCATCGAGTCCCCGTTGACTTCGAGCTCGATGGTCAGATGCGCCGAGGTGAAGGTGAGTGCGCGGATCGTTGCGCTCTCGGACCGCGTGCCCGGGGCGCTGTACTCCTCGCGGGTGGAGTCGTAGGCGAGCTGCGCAAGCTCGGCGTCGATGTTGTGCCACGCGTACGCGCTCTTGCCCAGCTCGGCAAGCTCAGCAAGCTCAGACCGGACGGGCTGGCCTGCTCCCAGCGACTCCTTCAGTGCCGCCAGGAGTTCCTCGTCGTCCCACAAGTCAGGCACGCCGCGCACCTCATTTGATTAGCTGTTTAGTTTGTTCGGCAGGATGCCGCACCGGGCTGTGTCCGGATCGAGGTCGAGCAGTTCGCCCAGTGCCTGCCGGGCCGGGCGGTGCCCGGGCACGGTGCGAGCCGCGATCGCACCGCTGACGACGCCGGCTGCGAAAGAGCAGCCCTCCCAGATGGCGGTCCCGTCGAAGGCCACCACCTGCTTGTCCACGCTCGCGCCGCTCTTGTCCTTGTGCTCGATGGTGACGTCACCCTTGACATACGCCCCGGTAAGCCCGACGCCGGGTGCCAGCAAGCTGATCCATGGCGCCGGATCCGGGGTGAACTCGGCAAGCTTTCCTTGCTGGTCGAGCGCGCCCACGCCGACGACGTCCACGAGCGCGGCCGGATACGACGCCGTGTTCGCCGTGATTCCGCTGCGCACCATCTCGGCCGTCAGCTCGCTGGCGTTTCCGTTGTTTCCTGCCGCTGCCACGACCACCGTCTCGGGGCTGAACCGCTTGACCGCGGCCTCGAAGACCATCGGCGCGGTGTTGTCGTCGGTAAAGAACTCGCCGAGGGACAGGTTGACGACGTCCATCCCGGCCTGGGCCATGTCAGCCATCGCGGTGGCAGCACCCCAGGCCGAACCGTCGCCCTGGCTGTCGAGCACGTGGCGCACGTGCAGTTCGGCGGCCGGTGCCCGCTGCAGGATGCAGGAGCCGACGAACGCGCAGTGCCCGTCGTGCACCGTGTACGTGCCCAGTCCGGGGTCGAGGAGGTCGTCCGGGCTGGCTAGGTAGCGGCCGGCCAGCCACCCGGCGGGAAACAGGCGGGTGTCGAGCAGCCCGACGCGTACGCCGCGGCCCAGCCCGGAGCCCGGCCCGGCGCCCAGTGGTGCCAGCGCAGCCTGGGCGGGCTGGGGATCCCCGTTTCCGCCGTCGATATGCGGACTGCCATGCAGCGGGGACGGCCGGTGATTCTTGCCGATGGTGACCTGCCAGCCCGGGTAATCCCGGGCGAACCGGAGCCGGATGCCCTCCAGCAAGAGATCGAGGTCAGCCACTCCGCGCCCGACGAGACCTTCCCGCTGGCCCTTGAAGCGCTCGAGTTCGGTTCCGACGGCTGGTTCGGCCAGGAGTGCGCGGACCGCCGCGCCGAGGTTCGCCAGCCCGCGGACGCGAGCCAGGCCCAGGGCCTGGTGCCGGTCCTCCTGGCCCAGGTACACGTCCAGGTCCGCTAGCGTCCTCGTCACTAGCTCCAGATCGGGGAGCGCGACGACGAGCTGGTCGTCCTCGAATCTCTCGACCCGGCCATGTGCGATGCCCATGAGTCCCTCCAGCGGCGGGTTCCGGGGCTGACCTGCTGCGGGTGCCCTTTACCTCAGCCCTCACCTATGCGGAGCACGCTTCCGGCCGCCTGATACACCCGGGTGCCGGGAAATCCTCTTGACGCCGGCTCGCGGTGCCGCGCATACAATCGGCTGTGATCGCGACGCTGAACGAGCAGGCACGCGCGGCGCTCCAGCTCGCGGACGCAAACCCCGCCCGATCGGCCGTGCTGGCCCGGGCGATCGCCGACCAGGCGCGCCAGCACCGCGACTTCGAGCCGTTATCGATAGCCGAGCGGGCTCTTGGCGTGGCTGCCCTGCGGCTGGACGATCCGGATGGCGCGCAGCGGCATCTGCGTGCGGCGATCCGGCTGGGCCGCCGTGCGGGCTCGGCCGAGCTGGTCGCCGAGGCGCAGCTGAAGCTGGCCTATGTCCTCGTCGTGCGCGGGCGAGGGCGGCAGGCGCTGCTGGAGATCGAGACGGCGATGTCCAGCCTCGGCGGCGCGGCCCGGGCCAGGGCGCGTGCGCAGCGGGGCGCGATCTTGCACCAGCTCGGCAGGCTGGATGCGGCGCTCCGCGACTATCAGGCGGCGCTTCCGGTGCTGCGCCGGGCCGACGATCAGGTGTGGCTGCAGCGGGTTCTGAGCAACCGGGGCGTGCTGCACGGTTACCGGCAGGAATTCGCCGCCGCCGAGTCCGACCTGCACGAGGCGGAGCAGCTGTGCACGAAGCTCGGGCTGGACTTGCCGCTCGGGTTCGCGCACCAGAATCTCGGCTGGATAAGCGCCCTGCGCGGCGAGGTGCCGGCGGCGCTGCATTACCTCGATATTTCCGAACGGCGCTTTCGCGCGCACGGTGCACCCGTCGGTGAGCTGCTCGCCGACAAGTGCGAACTGCTGCTGTCGGTGCAGCTGCTGCCGGAGGCCGTGCGGGCGGCCGAGGAAGCCGTCCAGGAGTTCGAGCAGCAGCACCGAAAGGTCGGCCTCCCCGAGGCGCGGCTGCGGCTGGCGCAGGCGGCCATCCTGGACGGCCAGGCCAGCCGCGGGCTCAGGGAAGCGCGCATGGCGGCGCGTGAGTTCGGCCGTCAGGGGCGTCGCCGCTGGGCCACGCTGGCCCGCTTCACCGTGCTGCGGGCACGGCTTGCCGTCGGCCAGTTGCCTGATGCCGGGCCCCGCGTGGGCATCGGCCAGCTCGAGCACGTCGCCGACGACCTGGCCGGCGCCGGGTGGACGGCTTCCGCCCTCGACGCCCGTCTGCTCGCTGGCCAGCTTGCCGTCCAGCGGGGCCGGACCAGCAGAGCTCTCCCGCAACTGCAGCAGGCAGCCCGGCAGCGCGGACGGGGACCCGCCGTGCAGCGTGCCCGGGCCTGGCACGCCGAGGCGCTGCACAGGTGGGCCAGCGGAAACCGCCGCGGCGCGGTGGCGGCTGCCCGGATGGCGTTGCGCGTCATTGACGAGCACCGGGCCGGGATGGGCGCGACGGATTTGCGCGCGCACGCCGCCGGGCACCGCGTTGACGTGGCCGAGTTCGGGCTCCGCATGGCGGTCGCGAGCGGCCGGCCTGCCCGCGTGCTGGAATGGGCCGAGCAGGGCAGGGCGAGCCATCTGATGCTGCGGCGGGTCCGCCCGCCCAGCGATCCTGATCTCGCCGCCGCGCTGACGGAACTGCGTTCCACGGTCAGCCAGATCGACAAGGTCCGCGGTACGGGCGGCAACACGGCCCCGCTCGAGCGCCGGCAGGTGGCGCTGGAACGGCAGATCCGCGACCAGGACCGGCGCCTTCCCGCGGAGCAGATCTCCAGGCCCCAGCGCCCGCCGCCGGTGCGCACGCTCCGCGGCGCTCTGGGTGAGGCGGCGTTGCTTGAGTTCATCCGGCTCGACGACACGCTGCACGTCCTCACGCTGACGGGCGACCGGGTGAGGCTCTGCCCGCTCGGCCCGGCGGCCCAGGCCCAGGAGCTGATCGACCGGGCCCGGTTCGCGCTGCACCGGCTGGCCCGCCATCACCCCAGCGACGCGGGCAGCGCGGCCGCCAGCGCGATGCTCGCCGACGCTGCCGTGCGGCTCGATGCCCTGCTGCTGCGGCCGGTCGGCGGCGAGACCGCCGGCCGGCCGCTGGTCGTGGTCCCCACCGGCGCGCTACAGTCGCTGCCCTGGTCGATCCTGCCCTCGTGCGCCGGGCGGCCGGTCACGGTGACGCCGTCAGCCACGCTCTGGCACGCCGGCCGCCGGGGCGGCGGCCGGCGCGGCCCTGCGCTGGTGGTCGCCGGCCCCGGGCTCCCCGGCGCCGACACCGAAGCCGCCGCGGTGGCGGCCGTGCACCAGGTGGCCGCCCTGACCGGGACAGCCGCGACGGTGGCAGCGGTGACGGCAAGGCTGGATGGCGCCAGGCTGGCGCATCTGGCCGCGCACGGGCACATCCACCCGAACAACCCGCTGTTCACCTCGCTGGCGCTCGCCGACGGCCCGCTCACCGTCTACGACGTCGAGCGGCTCCGGCAGCCGCCGCAGCTTGTCGTGCTCGCGGCCTGCGACGTGGGCCGGTTGACCGTCCGGCCAGGAGATGAGCTGCTGGGACTCAGCGCGGCGTTCCTCGCGCTCGGGACCGAGCACGTCATCGCCTCCGTCGTGCCGGTCCCCGATGCCGAAACCGCGCCCCTCATGGTCGCGTTCCACCGGCTCCTAGCCGCCGGGGTACCCGCCGCGACCGCCCTGGCTCAGGCCCAGGCGCAGCTCAGCCACGGACATCCGGCGGCCGTCGCCGCCGCGGCCGGATTCGTCAGCATCGGCACCTGCGCGGCACCGCCCGCCGCAGCCTGAGCTGGCCAGCCCAGGATCAGGGCCTGTCAGGGTCCGCGCCGGGTCCACTCGGGTCCTACCGCCGACCAGGCCGCGTCCCAGTCGGCAAGCCGCCGCCGGTTGACGAGGCGGCGCGCTAGCCATAGGGCGGCCAGCAGCGCTATCGCCAGGATCGCCGGCGCCAGCGCGGCGACCGCGACGGTCCGGTCGGTGATCTGGCCAGGCTGGAGCGGCGGGACGGTGAGCCTGCCCGAAGCGTCGAGCCAGATGGTTACCAGGCTGCCCGCGGGCAAGCCCAGGGTAGCGAGGACGTGACCGGTGCGGGTCGCGGCGCCGTTGACCTCCCACCGTGCCCGGACCCAGGCCTGATCGCCCCACCGGGGTATGGCCATGGTGGCGACAGGCGGCGGTGTCGGCTCCAGCAGAACCGCCCGGGCGGTGTGTCTTTGCGCGGCCTGCCTGCGGGCCTCGGCCGTCGCGGCGTGGTGCATCCAGCTCCCCACGCCGAGAGCCACCAGCGGTCCACCGGTCAGGAATGCGGCTACGACAGCGACGCGGATCCAGGAGAGGGCCCGGTCGGTGGCCCGGCGCAGCGGGTTGCGGTCCAGCCCGAGGCGCCGGGCGAGCCGCTTGGTCCTACGCAGAGGGTCGGGTATCGCGCTCACGGTGATCACCTTTTTGTCCAACTGCCGCGACACCTACGGCCCGTTGCCCGTAGGCGTGCCGCGGCACCTGCAAGGCAACGGCCGCGGCAGGCGGCCGCCCCCCTCGCCCGGCGTGACTCGCTACCTGGAGTCCGTCCGGGACGCGATCGAGGATAGACGGGACGCGGCCCATCGTATGCGGGCTGGTGAGCCACCCGCGCCGAAGCGCTGCGCGTTCGGCCGGGACGAGGCCGCCCCAGACGCCGTGCTGGCCGGTCCGCCACTGCCGCAGTGACAATTCCAGGCACGCGTCGCGCACGGGGCAATCCGCGCAGATAGCGATTGCGCGGGCCGCCTCGCGGCGGGCTGCCTCCACGTCGATGCTGATGGGGAACCATTCGTCGGGATCAAGGCTGGCATCAGCGCATCGCGCCTTGCTGGTGACCTCGGCGCCTATCGCCCGATCGCTCGGCCGCGCGGAGAACTCCCGGTCGCGCGACATGCCCGTGATTTGCCTCACATCAGACCT
Organism: uncultured Actinomycetes bacterium; assembly: GCA_963697445.1. Lineage (GTDB taxonomy): Bacteria > Actinomycetota > Actinomycetes > Streptosporangiales > Streptosporangiaceae > PALSA-505. The sequence goes on along the minus strand of CAVOOC010000041.1, from coordinate 6,432 downwards.
CCTTATCGCCATGTGCCGCGACCGGCAGTGAAATGGTCATGGTCAGGCCGCCGCCGGGAGTCTGCCCGGGTTCCAGCGTGCCGCCCATCGCCTCGGTCAGGCCGCGGGACACCGCGAGCCCGAGCCCGACGCCAGTCGCGGCATCGGTGTCGCCGAGTCGCTGGAAGGGCACGAACATCCGGTCCCTGTCCGCCTCGGCGACACCCGGCCCGCAGTCGATCACGCGGAGCTCGACCCGGTCGCCGCGGGCGCTGGCCGTCAGCAGCGGCGGTGATCCGGCGGGAGAGTACCGCAGCGCGTTATCGGTCACGTTCGCGATGACCCGTTCCATGATCGGCGGGTCGGCCAGCACCGGGGGCAGGTCGGGCGGAATGCTGATCATGACCGCCCGGGCCGGCGGCCCGAGGCCGGCCAGCGAGCACGCGGCGATCTCCTCGAGGTCGGCCGCGCGGGGGAAAACCGACCGCGCCCCGGCCTGCAGCCTGCTCACGTCCAGCAGGCTGGCGGCCAGGTGAGTGATCAGGTCCAGGGACTCATCGGCGGTGGCCAGCAGCTCGTCCCGGTCTGCCGCCGTCAGCTCGATATCCCGCGAGCGCAGGCAGCTGACCGCGGCCTTCGCCGCGGCCAGCGGCGAGCGCAGGTCGTGACTGACCGCCGCGAGCAACGCCGTCCGCATCCGGTCGGCCGCCGAGACGGGCCGGGCCGGATCGGCCGCCCCGGCGGGCAGCTGCTGCCGGTCAGTCGCCCAGATGCTCGATCGCATGGCCCTTCCTCCGCGCTGGCCGCCCTCAGCGTCCCGGCGAGCGGCACGCTCACGCTGCTGTGTGCCCACCATCGCGCGTGCAGCATGACCCTGTCTTCACGGCAGGCGGCCAGCCCTGCTACCGGCTAACCGGTATGCGAGAGGTGCAGCCAGCTTCATGCGGTCGGGCGCCTCGCCGTCCCCAGGTGATTCAGGCCGGACTGCCCGGGGTACGCCAGGGCTCGGGTGTTCCGCGGCTGCTTCGGCCGGAAGCGGCTGACAGTGCGGCGTCTCGTGTTGAGGAGACGAACCCCGCCGCGCCGGGTTTCAGGGCACAGACCCGTCGCCCGTGCCACTCGGGGGGCGGGACAATGCCAGTGGACCTGTTTCCGTACACCCTCTCGCGGAGCGGCAGCCACTGCGCGCGCAGTAGGAGGCAGTGATGGCAGTAGCGGTCGGCATCGATCTCGGCACCACCAACTCGGTCATCGCGGCGATGGAAGCCGGGAAACCGGTGGTGATCCCCAATGCGGAGGGGGCGCGCACGACGCCCTCGGTGGTGGCGTTCACCGATCAGGGTGAGCGGCTGGTCGGGCAGCTGGCCCGGCGGCAGGCGATCCTCAACCCCAAGGGCACGATCTACTCCGCCAAGCGGTTCATCGGCCGCCGCTATGACGAGGTCGCGAGCGAGCTGAGCGCGGTGTCATTCGACGTGGTGGCGGGGCCGGACGGCGCGGCCCGGTTCAAGATCCGGGACAAGATGTACGCGCCGGAGGAGATCTCGGCGCTGGTGCTGCGCAAGCTCGCCGAGGACGCCGGCAAGTTCCTGGGCGAGAAGGTCACCGAGGCGGTGATCACGGTGCCGGCCTACTTCAACGACGCGCAGCGCCAGGCCACCAAGGACGCGGGCCGGATCGCCGGGCTGGAGGTGCTGCGGATCATCAACGAGCCGACCGCGGCGGCGCTGGCCTACGGGCTGGACAAGAAGAAGAACGAGACCGTGCTGGTGTTCGACCTGGGCGGCGGCACCTTCGACGTGAGCATCCTGGATATCGGCGACGGCGTGATCGAGGTCCGGTCCACGGCCGGGGACACCCATCTGGGCGGCGACGATTTCGACCGCCGGATCGTCGATTACCTCGCCGATGAGTTCAAGCGGGACAACGGCATCGACCTGCGCGCCGACCCGCAGGCGCTGCAGCGGCTGTTCGAGGCCGCGGAGAAGGCCAAGGTCGAGCTGTCCTCGGTCACCCAGACCACGATCAGCCTTCCCTTTATCACCGCGGACGCGGCCGGCCCCAAGCACCTGAACGCCACCCTGATGCGGTCGAAGTTCGACCAGCTCACCGCCGACCTGGTGGAGCGCACCACCGGCCCGGTGGAGCAGGCGATGGCCGATGCCAAGCTGACCGCCGCTGACATCGACGAGGTGATCCTGGTCGGCGGGTCGACCCGGATCCCGGCGGTGCAGAACCTGGTGCGGCGGCTGACCGGCGGCAAGGACCCGAACATGACGGTCAACCCGGACGAGGTGGTCGCGCTCGGCGCGGCGGTCCAGGCCGCGGTCATCAAGGGCGACGTCCAGGACGTGCTGCTGCTCGACGTCACGCCGCTGTCGCTGGGCATCGAGACGCTCGGCGGGGTCATGACCAAGGTGATCGAGCGGAACACCACGATCCCGGCCCGCCGGACCGAGGTGTTCAGTACGGCGGAGGACAACCAGTCCGCGGTCGATGTGGTGGTGCTGCAGGGCGAGCGCGAGCGGGCGGCGGACAACCGGGTGCTCGGCCGGTTCCGGCTGGAAAACATCCGGCCCGCCCCGCGCGGGGAACCGCAAGTCGAGGTCACCTACGACATCGACGCGAACGGCATCCTGAACGTCTCGGCGCGGGACAAGGACACCGGGGCCGAGCAGCGGATCACGATCAGCGAGAGCTCCAACCTGGACAAGGCCGAGGTTGAGCGGATGGTCTCCGACGCCGAGGCCAACCGCGCCGAGGACCGGCAGCTGCGTGAGCTGACCGATGCGCGCAACGAGCTCGATTCCGCCGCCTACCAGGTGGAACGCCGCCTCGGTGAGCTCGGGCAGGCGGTCCCGGTGCACGAGAAGGCCCGAGCCGAGACGCTGGTGGCCGACGCGCGGCAGGCGCTCACCGACCAGGCTCCCGTCAGCCGGCTCCGGCCGCTGACCGGCGAGCTCCAGCAGGTCTACCAGAGCCTCGGCGCCGCCGCGGGGCCTGGCTCATCGGGGCCGGCCGGTGCGGGCCCGTCCGGCCAGGGTTCACCAGGCCAGGCCCCCGGTGACGACGACGTGATCGACGCCGAGTTCACGACATGACTGACCGGGCACCCGAGCCGAACCCGCGGCCCGGCCAGGACGACGGCGCCCAGGCGGAGCCGGGACCGAGCCGCGATGAGCTGCAGGCGCGGATCGCCGAGCTCGAGGACCAGCGGCTGCGGGCCCTGGCCGATGCGGACAACGTCCGCAAGCGATGCGCCAGGGACATGGAGCGGGCGCGTTCGGAGGAACGGGCCAGGGTCGCGGCAGACTGGCTGCCGGTCCTGGACAACCTGGACCTGGCGCTGGCGCACGCCGGCGCCGACCCGGCCGCGATCATCGACGGGGTCCGGGCGGTCCGCGACCAGGCGGCCGGCGTGCTGCAGCGGCAGGGCTTCCCGCGGCGCGACGACATGGGCAGGGTGTTCGACCCGGCGCGGCACGAAGCGATCGGGTCCAGGGCCGGGACCGACGCCCCGGCCGGCACCGTGGTCGAGGTGCTGCGCCCTGGCTACGGCGACGGTGACCATCAGCTGCGGCCAGCGCTGGTGGTGGTGGCGAAGGACGGCTGATGGCAGCGGAGCGTGACTTCTACGAGATCCTGGGCGTGGGCAGGAACGCCACCCAGGACGAGATCCAGCGCGCGTATCGCAAGCTGGCCCGCGCCCACCACCCCGACGTCAACAAGGATCCGGGCGCGGAGGACCGGTTCAAGGACGTCTCCGAGGCCTACAACGTCCTGCATGACCCGGCGACCCGCCGCCGCTACGACGCCTTCGGGCCGGATTTCCGCCGGGTTCCCGACGACGTTGACCCCGATACCTGGAACCGCGCCACCGCGGGCGGCGGCGCGCGAGGCAGGGGGCCGGGCGCCGGGCGGCAGGCCCGGCGGGGCCCGTCGGCGGACGGCGGCTTCACGGCGGACTTCGGGGACATCGACCTCGACGACCTGCTCGGCGGGATGTTCGGCGGCCGGGCTGGCCGCGGCTTCGGGCCCATCCCCGGCGCGGATCAGGAAGCGGTCATCGACGTGACCGTGGAGGAGGCGTACCGCGGCGGCCGGCGGTCGGTCACCCTCGAGGGCGGCGGGCAGACGCGGACCCTGGAGGTCAGCATTCCCGCCGGGGTGACCAACGGGCAGCGGATCCGGCTGGCCGGCCAGGGCGGCCGGGGCAGCGACGGCGCGCAGGCCGGCGACCTCTACCTGATCGTCCGCATCGCCCCGCACCCCCGGTACCGGGTCGACGGCCGCGACCTGCGGGTCGAGCTGCCGCTCGCCCCGTGGGAGGCGGCGCTCGGAACCACGGTGGCCGTGGAGACGCCCGACGGGGAAGCCAAGGTCAAGGTCCCGGCGGGGACGTCGAGCGGCCGGAGGCTGCGGCTGCGCGGCCGCGGCCTGCCCCATCCGCGCGGGACACCCGGCGACCTCTACGCGGAGGTAAAGATCATGGTGCCGAAGACGCTGTCGGCGCAGGAGCGGCGCCTGTTCGAGGAACTCGCCGCCACGTCCACGTTCGACCCGAGGAGACCGAAGTGAACCCGCACCGTGCGAACCCGCAGACGGCAGTCAGCACCAGGGTGACGGTGACCTACGCGCTCGCCCGGCCCGCGCGGCTGGACCTCGAATCGTTCGCCCGGGTCACCGGGACCCACCCGGACCTGGTCCGCCGGCTGGTGACCCTGGGGCTGCTGGACGCGGAGACCGACGCGGCCGGGCGGCTGTGGTTCGCGCCGTCGCAGCGCGCGGCGATGGCCCGGGTGCAGCGGCTGCGCGCCGGGTTCGGCCTCAACTACGCGGCCATCGGCCTCGTCAGCGACCTGCTCGACCGGATCGCGGTACTCGAGGCGGCAGCCCGTAGTCACCCTAGGCGCACCGGAGGCTAACAGTGGACCCGAACCGGCTGACGCAGAAGTCGCAGGAAGCCCTGCACGACGCGCAGACCAAGGCGCTGCGTTTCGGTCATACCGAGGTCAACGGGGAGCACCTCCTGCTGGCGCTGCTCGACCAGCCGGACGGGCTGGCACCGCGGCTGCTCGGGCAGGCCGGGGTGGATACCGGCCGGCTGCGGGCTGACCTGGAGGCCGAGCTGGCCCGCCGCCCGCGGGTCAGCGGGCCCGGGGTGGCGCCGGGCCAGGTGGCGGTCACCCAGCGGCTGTCCCGGCTGCTGGACGCCGCCGAGCGGGAGGCCAGCCGGCTCAAGGACGACTACGTGTCCGTCGAGCACCTCGTCATGGCGATGATCGACGAGGGCGCCTCCTCTGGTGCGGGGCGGCTGCTGGCCCAGCACGGACTCAGCAAGGACGCGTTCCTGGAGCACCTGACCAGGATTCGCGGCAATCAGCGGGTCACGTCGGCGACGCCGGAGGGCGCTTATGAGGCGCTGGAGAAGTACGGCCGTGATCTGGTCGCGGATGCGGCGGCAGGACGGCTGGATCCGGTGATCGGCCGGGATGGCGAGATCCGGCGGGTGGTGCAGATCCTGTCCCGGAAGACCAAGAACAACCCGGTGCTGACCGGGGACCCGGGGGTGGGCAAGACCGCCATCGTCGAAGGACTTGCCCAGCGGATCAGCCACGGCGACGTGCCCGAGGGGCTGCGGGACAAGGTCGTGTTCGCACTGGACATGGGCGCTTTGGTGGCGGGGGCGAAGTACCGCGGCGAGTTCGAGGAGCGGCTGAAGGCGGTGCTGGCGGAGGTCAAGGCGGCCGAGGGCCGGATCTTGCTGTTCGTGGACGAGCTGCACACGGTGGTGGGTGCCGGGGCGGCGGAGGGGGCGATGGACGCGGGGAACATGCTCAAGCCGATGCTGGCCCGCGGCGAGCTGCACATGATCGGCGCGACCACGCTGGATGAGTACCGGCGGTATATCGAGAAGGACGCGGCATTGGAGCGGCGGTTTCAGCCGGTGGTGGTGGACGAGCCGTCGGTGGAGGACGCCATCTCGATTCTGCGCGGGCTGCGGGAGCGGCTGGAAGTCTTTCACGGGGTGAAGATTTCCGACGGGGCGGTGATCGCCGCGGTGACCCTGAGCCACCGGTATATCTCGGACCGGTTCTTGCCGGATAAGGCGATCGACCTGGTCAACGAGGCGTGCGCGATGCTGCGCACCGAGATCGACTCGATGCCGGCCGAGCTGGACGAGCTGTCCCGCCGGGTGATGCGGCTGGAGATCGAGGAGGCCGCGCTGGCCAAGGAGGACGACCCGGCTAGCGTGGCCCGGCTCGAGGTTCTGCGCCGGGAGCTGGCCGACCTGCGGGCCGAGGCCGACGCGATGCGGGCGCAGTGGGAGTCCGAGCGGCAGGCGCTGCGCAAGGTGCAGGCGCTGCGGGAAGAGATCGAGCAGGTCCGCGGCGAGGCCGAGCGGGCCGAGCGGGCCTACGACCTCAACCGGGCCGCCGAGCTGCGGATGGG
>CAVOOC010000040.1:0-72963 GCA_963697445.1 uncultured Actinomycetes bacterium | reverse complement strand
CCGACCTCGACCACCCGGACGTCATCACCGTACTTCTCGCCGAACAGCGCCAGCGCGCCCATCTCGCGGGCGTCCTCGATCGAGGTGTGGAACGCCCGGACGTCAAGGTCGTTGATGAGCACCTGGTTGACCTCGTCCTCGACGTCCCTGACGACCGAGAGCGGCACCGCGCCGCCGGCGGTGAAGTCGAACCGCAGCCGGCCGGGCGCGTTCTCCGAGCCGGCCTGGGCGGCGGACTCGCCGAGCGCGCCGCGGAAGGCACGGTGCAGCAGGTGGGTGGCGGTGTGCGACCGGGAGACCGCGCGGCGCCGCTCGGTGTCGATCTCCGCGTAGGCGGGCGAGCCGAGCACGATCTCCCCAGAGCGCACCCGGCTGTGGTGCACGATCACCCCGGGCAGCGGCGACTGCACGTCGTAGACCTCCGCCAGCGCGTCGGTGCCGTCGGCGGCCGCCACCCGGATGACGCCGGTGTCGGCGAGCTGGCCGCCGCCCTCGGCGTAGAAGGGGGTCCGGTTGAGCACGATGCCGACCTCGGTGCCCGTCCCCGCGGCCGGGACCGGGACGCCGTTCACCAGCAGGCCGACGACCGTCGCCTCGCTGGTGACCTGGTCGTAGCCGGTGAAGTCGGCGGCGCCGGACTGCTCGAGCAGCGCGGCGAACACCGACACGTCGGCGTTGCCCGTCTTCTTCTCCTGGGCGTCCCGCCTGGCCCGTTCCCGCTGCTCGGTCATCAGCCGCCGGAACCCGTCCTCGTCGACCTTCAGCCCCTGCTCGGCCGCCATCTCCAGGGTCAGGTCAATCGGGAAGCCGTAGGTGTCGTGCAGCTGGAACGCCTGCGCGCCGCCCAGCTCGGCCGAGCCACGGCGCTTGATCTCTTCCACCGCCGCGTCGAAGATCGCGCTGCCGGTGCGCAGCGTGCCGATGAACGCCGCCTCCTCGGCGTCGATCACCGTCTGGATGTTCGCCGCGTCCCGCAGCAGGTTCGGGTACTGCGGGCCGAGCGCCTCGATGGCCGTGCCGGACAGCTCGTGCAGGAACCTCTCCTCGGTGCTGCCGCGCTGGCCGCCGGCCAGCAGCCGCAGGTTGCGGATGCTGCGGCGCAGGATCCGGCGCAGCACGTACCCGGCGCCCTCGTTCGACGGGAGCACCCCGTCGGCGACCAGCATCACCGCGCTGTCCACGTGGTCGGCCACCACCCGCAGCGCGACGTCGGACCTGTGGTCCCTGCCGTACTTCTGCTCGGTCAGCTCGGCCGCCCGGTCGAGCACCTTCCAGGTGGTGTCGATCTCGTAGAGGTTGTTGACCCCCTGCAGGATCGAGGCCATCCGCTCCAGGCCCATGCCGGTGTCGATGTTCTTGGCCGGCAGGTCACCGGTGATCTCGTAGTCGATGCCCCGGCCGGGACCGCGCTGGTACTGCATGAAGACCAGGTTCCAGATCTCCAGGTACCGTTCCTCGTTCTTCGCCGGGCCGCCCTCGCGGCCGTAGTCGGGCCCGCGGTCGTAGTAGATCTCCGAGTCGGGGCCGCACGGGCCGGGCACGCCCATGTCCCAGTAGTTGTGCTCCTTGCCGAGCCGCTGGATCCGGCTCTCCGGCAGGCCGATCTTGTCCCGCCAGATGCCGTAGGCCTCGTCGTCATCGAGGTAGACGGTCGCCCACAGCCGGTCCTCGGGAAACCCGAAGCCGCCGTCCCGCTCGGCCTTGGTGAGCAGGTCCCAGGCCCAGGTGATCGCCTCGTCCTTGAAGTAGTCGCCGAACGACCAGCTGCCGAGCATCTGGAAGAACGTGCCGTGCCTGGTGGTCTTCCCGACTTCCTCGATGTCGGTCGTGCGCAGGCACTTCTGCACGCTGGCGGCGCGGTTGTACGGCGGCTTGCGCTGGCCGAGGAGGTAAGGCAGGAACGGGACCATGCCGGCCACCACGAACAGCAGCGTCGGATCCTCCGATACGAGGCTGGCCGAGGGCACGACGGTGTGCCCGCGCTGCTCGAAATAGGTCAGGAAGCGGCGTGCGATCTCTGCCGACTCCATCTGCGGCCGTCCTTCAGGTAGTGAGTAGGTTAGTGCTGCGCCCGCGGTGCGGACGAGCCGTTACGGCTGGCCTCGTAGCCGGCGCTCGCGGCGGTGACCTGCTGCATTCCGAGAGTAGGTCCTCCCGGAGCTCGCCGCCGCTCGTTATTGAGCCGCTGCTGCTCCGCGTAAAGGTCCATGCCATCCCGAACGTCGCGAGCGAACCCCGCAGCCCCGCGCAGCCGACGCGGGCGCGGGCGGGACGCGGAACCCGCCAGTCCCTTGAGTACCCGGGTCACCCGGCGGTAGCCGGAAATACCCAGCCCGGCGCCAGCCAGCAGCCAGAACAGTCTCCGGATCACCGCACCGACCGTCCGATCGCCCGTGCGGCCAGGGTCCTGCCCGCGACGCCGGCCCCGCGCACGGCGAGCGAGCCCGCCTTGCGGGCCGCCGCCGAGCGGACCGTGCGAACCGCGACAGAGCCGGCCTGGCGCGCGGCCGCTGAACCGGCACCCGCAGACGCGGGTCGCCGGGCGGAGACCGCAGCGGTCCCCGAGCTGGCCTCGGGCGCGAAGCGCCCGGCGGGGACGGACCCGGCGCCGATCTGCGGCGCCGAACGCTGCCCGGGAACCGCCCCGGGGGCCGTGAGGTCGGAGCCGCTGCCTGGCCGGCGCAGGTCGAGCGCGTGGCGGACGCCGAACGCGACGGCGGACGCCTTCCCGACCGGGCCGGCGGTGAGCGCCCGGCCGAGCGCGGCCAGCGCAGACACGTGCTCGGTCAGCTCGGCCACGTTGGCCGACACCTCGTTCATGTTCGCCGTGATGGCGTCGGTCCGGTCCAGCTGCTCGTTCGTCCGGCCGATCGCGGCGTGCGCTTCGTCGATGAGCAGGTCGGTCCGCTCGTGCATCCCGGTCAGGAACCCGGTCGCCGCGGTCGCCAGCCCGGCCAGCTTGACCAGCGCGTACGCGGCCACGCAGACGCCGACGGCGAAGAACGCCGCTGCTATCAGCGCGGCCAGCTGTCCGGCGTTCATGGAAATTCCTTTCTGGAAACCCTGGCCTTCAGGGCAGGCAGATACTGCTCAGCCGGCTTTGCCCGTGATAGCCAAGCGGGCGCGCAGGACCAGTAATACCAGGCACGACCGCCGCAGGGCATGCGGTGGCAGCGCGGGGAGCCCTCCAGGGAACCAGTCTGGGGCAGTGAACCGCGAACCGGCAGAGCGGCCGCAGGCCACTGCTGGAATCCCCGGCCTTCAGGCCGGCGGAGGATGTCAACGAGCCTGCTCCTTCACCCGCCCGACCTTACCGCGTACCCGGGACGCCCCGTGTCCGGTCAGGACGGCTCGGCGCCTGTCGTGCGGGTGGTCGATGCGTGCTTCGCTGCCCGCCGGCGGCGTTGAATGCGCAATCAACCGCCTGGGACGAGGCCCGCTGAGCGTCGCTAGCACCGGGCCGGGACGAGCGGGGCTGCTCCGGCTCGCCGTGTAACCGGCGCGGCCAGCGCCCGATCAGGACTGGGCCGGCTCCTCGCGCTTGCCGAGGACCGCTCGGATTCGCTCGGCGCGTTCGGCATATCGGGCTTCGGCGCCGTGCTGAGTGGGCTCGTAATACCGCCGCCCGGCAATCGCCTCGGGTGCGTAAGCCTGCCCGACGATTCCGCCCTCGTAGTCGTGCGGGTACTCGTACCCGTGCCCGTGGCCGATCTTCCCCGCGCCCGCGTAGTGCGCGTCTCGCAGGTGCGCGGGCACCGGTCCGGCCAGGCCCGCCTTGACGTCGGCGTCGGCCGCCCCGATCGCCTTGATCACGGCGTTGGACTTGGGCGCCAGGGACAGGTGGATGACCGCCTGGGCGAGGTTGATCCTGGCCTCGGGCAGCCCGACGAACTCGACCGCCTGCGCGGCCGCCACCGCCGCCTGCAGCGCTGTCGGGTCGGCCAGGCCGATGTCCTCGCTCGCGTGCACGATCAGCCGCCGGGCGATGAACCTCGGGTCCTCCCCCGCCTCGATCATCCTGGCGAGGTAGTGCAGCGCGGCGTCGGCGTCGCTGCCCCTGATGCTCTTGATGAACGCGCTGATCACGTCGTAGTGCTGGTCGCCGTCGCGGTCGTAGCGCACGGCGGCGCGGTCCACCGCCCGCTCCACCGTCTCGACGTCGATCGTGCCGCCCTCGGGCAGGCCGAGCGCCGCCGCCTCCAGGTAGGTCAGCGCCCGCCGCGCGTCGCCGCCCGCCAGCCGCACCAGGTGCTCGAGCGCTTTATCTTCCAGGGTGACGGCGCCGGCCAGGCCGCGCTCGTCTTCGAGGGCCCGGCCGATGACGGCGGTGATGTCGTCTTCGCTCAGCGGCTCGAGCGTGAGCAGCAGCGACCTGGACAGCAGCGGGCCGACCACAGAGAAGAACGGGTTCTCCGTGGTGGCCCCGATGAACGAGACCCACCGGTTCTCCACGGCCGGCAGCAGCGCGTCCTGCTGGGCCTTGTTGAACCGGTGCACCTCGTCGATGAACAGCAGGGTCTGGGTACCGGTCAGGCCCAGCTTGCGCCGGGCGGCGTCGATGGCGGCCCGCACGTCCTTGACGCCGGCCGTCACCGCGGAGAGCTCGACGAAGTCGCGTTTGGTGGACAGGCTCACGACGTGCGCGAGCGTGGTCTTGCCGGTGCCCGGCGGCCCCCAGAGCAGCAGCGACATCGGCGCGTCGTTGTCCGCGAGCTTGCGCAGCGGGGTGCCAGGGCCGGTGAGGTGCCGCTGGCCGATCACCTCGGCCAGGATGCGGGGCCGCATCCGGACGGCGAGCGGCGCCGCGGCCCGGGCGGCCTCCTCCTCGGCAGCATCGAACAAGCTGCTCGACTGCTGCTCCCCGCCCTGCGCCCTGGCCACGAACTGAGATTACCGCCGCACCTGCGCACGTGGTCAGCGCCGTCGCCACACCGAGCACAGATGTCACATTGCTCACTCTGGTGGTGACTGTGGAAGATGATGGAGCGTTTGATGGGTGATCACCTATCAAATGCTCCATTATCTCGGGCGGCCCAAGCGCGGGGTGTGGACGAGCGCGAGTTATCCACAAACGCCAGGGCATGCGGCGCGCTGATGTCGGCACGGCGGGCCAGGCTGGACGCATGACCTCCGACATCCCCGAGTCCCTGCGCGAGCTGGCGCGCATGCAGGCAGGTGTCATCAGCACCCAGCAGGCCTTGACTGCGGGCATGACGAGGGCCGCGCTCAACTGGCAGTTGTGCAGCGCGCGGTGGCAGCAGCCGTGGCGCGGGGTGTATGCCGTGTTCAGCGGGCGAGCCCGGACGGGAGGCCGTCCTGTGGGCGGCAGTCCTGCGGGCTGGCCCCGACGCGATGCTCAGCCACCGCACTGCGGCGGAGCTAGCCCAGATCATCGACCGGCCGAGTGAGGCGCTGCACGTCACCGTGCCGGCCAGCCGTCACACCCGGCCGATCCCTGGGCTGGTGATTCACAGGTCGATCTATGCCAGCCAGATCCGGCACCCGACCCTGCTGCCGCCCCGGACCAGGGTCGAGGACACGGTGCTCGACCTCGTCGGGGTGTCCGTCTCATTCGACGACGCTTGCGGCTGGGTGACGCGCGCCTGCGGGCGCAGGCTCACCACGGAGGAGCGGCTGCGCGCGGCCATGGCGGCCCGCGGCCGGCTGCGCTGGCGCGAGTCGCTGAGTCAGGTGCTCGCTGACGCGGCGGACGGCGTGCACAGCGTGCTGGAGTTCCGCTACTACCGGGACGTGGAGCGGGCGCACTGCCTCCCGCGTGCCGTCCGCCAGGCGCAGGTGGTCCGTGGCCGGCGCACCCAGTACCGGGACGCTCTGTATGCGCAGTACCGGATCGTGGCCGAGCTCGACGGCCGGCTCGCTCATCCCGGCGACGCCCGCTGGCGGGACATCCGCCGGGACAACGCGGCCGCGGCCGAGGGCGGGATCACGCTGCGGTACGGCTGGTCCGACGTCACGGCGAATCCCTGCCGCACCGCTGGCGAGCTGGCCCGGGTCCTCCGGCAGCGTGGCTGGGCCGGCCTGCCCAAGCTGTGTTCGGCGGACTGCGCCGTCGTGTGCGGCTGGTTGTGACCGCCGGGGCGAGCGGGGCGGCTGCGACCACAGAGGCGAACAGTGTGGTCGTCATCGTAGGGGTGAACAGTGGTGGTTGTGACCATGGGGGCCAGCGGGTGACTATGAGCACGGGAAGCGGGTCGGCCCTGACCGCCTGGGCGGTGGCTGGCGGCGGCGAGGAACGCCAGTTGCCGATGTGGCCCTCGGCAGCGAAAGACTCACTGCGGTCTAGCTGGGCGGGGCCACGATGTCCTGCGGCAGTGCGGGCTGGGATGCGGCCAGCGGCAGGATGACGTCGATGCCTGCCTCGCGGCGCTGTTCGGGCGTGATGGGCGTCGGTGCCCCCGTGAGCGGGTCGAGGCCGGAGGCAGCCTTGGGGAAGGCGATCACGTCGCGGATGGTGTCCTTGCCGGCCAGCAGCGTTATCACCCGGTCCCAGCCGAACGCGATGCCGCCGTGCGGCGGCGGGCCGTACTTGAACGCCTCGAGCAGGAAGCCGAACTGCGAGGTGGCTTCCTCGGCGGACAGCCCGATCACGTCGAACACCTTGCGCTGCATGTCGGCGCGGTGGATCCGGATCGACCCGCCGCCGATCTCGTTGCCGTTGCACACGATGTCGTAGGCGTCGGCCAGCGCGCTTTCCGGCGAGTCGGCGAACTTGTCCGCCCATTCGGGCAGCGGCGCCGTGAACGGGTGGTGCACCGCGGTCCAGCCGCCGCGGCCGTCCTCCTCGAACATCGGGGCGTCCACCACCCAGGTGAAGGCCCAGGCTGACCGGTCGATTAGCCCGCAGCGGTTGGCTATCTCCAGCCTGGCCGCGCCCAGCAGGGATCGGGTCGCGTCCGGGGTGCCGGCGGCGAAGAACACGGCGTCGCCCGGCGCCGCGCCGGCCTCGGCGGGCAGCCCGGACCGCTCGGCGTCGGACAGGTGCCGGGCGACCGGGCCCGACGACGAGACGTTCCCGTCGGCATCGATGAGCACGTACGCAAGGCCGCGGGCACCGCGCGAGCGGGCCCACTCCTGCCAGCCGTCCAGCTCCCGCCGGGTCTGCGCGGCGCCGCCCGGCATCACGACCGCCCCTACGTACGGCGCCTGGAACACCCCGAAGCCGGTCTCGGCGAAGAACCCGGTCAGGTTGACGAGCTCGCTGCCGAACCGCAGATCCGGCTTGTCCGACCCGAACCGCCGCATCGCCTCCGCGTAAGTCATCCGCGGGATCGGCCTGGGCACCTGGTAGCCGACGATCTCCGACCAGAGCCGGCCGACGAGGTCCTCCGCCAGCTCGAGCACGTCCTCCCGGGTGACGAAGCTCATCTCGATGTCGATCTGGGTGAATTCTGGCTGCCTGTCGGCGCGGAAGTCCTCGTCCCTGAAGCACCGCGCGAGCTGCCAGTAGCGCTCGAGGCCGCCCACCATGAGCAGCTGCTTGAACAGCTGGGGCGACTGCGGCAGCGCGTACCAGGTGCCGGGCCGCAGCCGCGCGGGGACCAGGAAGTCCCGCGCCCCTTCCGGCGTGGACCTGGTCAGGTACGGGGTCTCGACCTGCACGAAGCCGTGGGCGGCCATCACGTCCGCGGTCAGGTACGCGGCCCGGGACCGGAGCCGGAGCGCGTCGGCGACCTCGGCGCGCCTGATGTCCAGGTAGCGGTAGCGCAGCCGGATGTCCTCGTTCACGTCCACGGTCCCCTCGACCGGGAACGGCAGCGGGGCGGACTCGCTGAGCACTTCCACCTCGTCGGCGCTGACCTCGATCTCGCCGGTCGGCAGCTCCGGGTTCTCATTGCCCGCCGGCCTGCGCCTGACCTCGCCGGTCACGCGGATGCAGTACTCGGCGCGCAGGTCGTGCGCGAGGTCTTCGGAGCGGAGCACGACCTGGGTCACCCCGCTCGCGTCGCGCAGGTCGATGAAGACCACCCCGCCGTGATCACGGCGGCGCGCCACCCAGCCGGCCAGCGTGACCCGGTGGCCGGCATCCGACGCGCGCAGTTCCCCGGCTTCGTGCGTCCGGATCATGCAGACCTCAGTCCTTCCTCAGCTGCCGCGCCCCTGCCAGGCCGCCCTAACCGGGCAGCGTCCCCCGCGGCGGATTCCCGGCCTGCTCGGTGAGCGGGACCAGGAACGGGTTGGACGCGCGTTCGGCGCCGATCGTAGTCGCCGCGCCGTGGCCGGACAGCACCACGGTCTCATCTGGCAGCGGGAGGCACACCCGGGCCAGGCTGTCCAGGATCGTCGGGTAGTCCCCGCCGGGCAGGTCGGTGCGCCCGATCGAGCCCGCGAACAGCAGGTCGCCCGAGAACAGCACCGGCTCCTCCCCCGCGGCGGCCGCGCCAGGGCCGCCTGGGCCGCCGCCGGGCAGCCGGAACGTGACGGAGCCCGGCGTGTGACCGGGAGCGTGATCCACGCTGAACTCCAGGCCGGCCAGCGGCAGCATCGCCCCGTCGGTGAGCTCGGCGACATCGTCGGGCTCGGTGAACGTCAGGCCGCCGAGCAGCTGCTGCCCCACGCCGACCGGGAAGCCGCGGGCGGGGTCGCTGAGCAGTGCCCGGTCCGCCGGGTGAATGTAAGCCGGGACGTTCCTGGCGCCGCAGACCGGCACGACGGACCAGATGTGGTCGATGTGCCCGTGGGTGAGCAGCACGGCCACGGGCCGGAGCCGGTGCCGCGCGAGGATCTCCTCGATCCCCTGCTCGGCGTCCTGGCCCGGGTCGACTATGACGCATTCCTCACCCGCGCCGGGAGCGACCAGATAGCAATTCGTCCCGAACGATCCTGCGGGGAACCCGGCGACGAGCACGGTCGTCCTCTCTGGTGAAACGCCCGGCGGTACCTGCGCCGGGGCAAGGCGCGGCGGGCGCCACGCGGGCAGTGGTGGTGCCGCGCGTCCCGGCTGCGCCCGGCTGGCCCCTGCCAGGCTACCGAACCGATAACGAATCCACCGCGAGCGTCACGGCGCGGGTACCATTCGCGAAGTTTCACTGATCAGAGCAATGAGGGAAACGACCAGGAAGGCAGCACTGGTGACGGGCAACAAGGAGCGCCAGCGCCGGCTGGCCCGTGAGCGTTACGAACGCCAGCAGGAGCGGCGCATGGAGCGGGCGCGCCGGATCCGGCAGCGGGCCACGATCGGGGGATCCGCCGCCGCCGTGATAGCCATCGCCGTGGGTTCCTTCTTCGCGTTCGGGGGCTCATCCAAGCCTTCCGCCGCCTCGAAGCCGAAGCCGCCCGTCAGCACCTCGCCCGCCGCTTCCCCGTCCTCATCTCACGTGACGCTGCCGCCGGCGACCCCGCTGGCTACGGTGCCCAAGGGCGCCCCGGCGACACCGCCGGCGTCGCACTGCACGTACACGCCCAGCCCGCCGGCGGCCCGGAACGTCGGCACGCCGCCGGCCAAGCCCAACTCCTCGGCGAAGAGCCAGGTGACCCTGGTGACTAACCGGGGCAGCGTCGTGATCGACATGCTGAACAGCTGGGCGCCGTGCACCGTGAACTCGTTCGTCTATCTCGCCCAGAAGGGGTACTTCAACAACACCCCGTGCCCCCGGATCGTCAGCACCGGGATCTACGTGCTGCAGTGCGGCGATCCCACCGGGACCGGCAGCGGCGGCCCCGGCTACAAGTTCGCTGATGAGAACCTCAAGGGAGCCACTTACCCGGCGGGCACCCTGGCCATGGCCAACGCCGGGCCGGGCACCAACGGCAGCCAGTTCTTCATCGTCTACGCCGGCGGCGGCCTGTCGCCGAACTACACGCCGTTTGGCGTCGTGGTCAAGGGTCTGGATATCGTCAGGAAAGTAGCCGAGGCTGGCAACGACAACAGCAATCCGGCCGGCGGCGGGAAGCCGAAGCAGAAGGTCACAATAGAGAGCGTCAAGATCAGCAGTTACTGAGCGCAGAGCCGGGAGCGGGCCGGCTAGCCGGGCCGTCCGGCATCAGCCAGCGGGCAGGAGGTCGCGGGGTGAGCACCGCCAACGATCCGTGGGGCAGGGTAGACGACGACGGCAAGGTGTTCGTGCGCACCGCCGAGGGCGAGCGGGAGGTCGGCTCGTGGCAGGCAGGCAGCCCGGACGAGGCTCTTGCCTTCTTCCAGCGCAAGTTCGCGTCGCTGGAGACCGAGGTCACCCTCATCGAGCAGCGGATGACGACCACCGACCTGTCGCCCGCCCAGGCGCAGTCCACCATCCAGCGGCTGCTGGCCACGGTCAGCGACGCGCGGGCGGTCGGCGACCTGGACGGGCTGAAGGCACGCCTGGAGGCGCTCACCGGGGTGGTCGATAACCGGCGCGAGGAGGCCAAGGCCGCCCGTGAGCAGGCCAGGAACGAGGCCAGGGAGGTCAAGGAGCGGATCGTCGCCGAGGCTGAGCGGATCGTGACCGAGGCGACCCACTGGAAGATCAGCGGTGAGCGGATGCGCCAGCTGCTCGAGGAGTGGAAGGCCGCGCCGCACGCCGACAGGGCGATCGAGACGGCGCTGTGGAAGCGCTTTTCCGCCGCCCGCAACGCGTTCACGAAGCGGCGCAAGGCGTACTTCGCCGGCCTTGAGGGTGAGCGGGAGACCGCCAAGACGCGCAAGGAGTCACTGTGCGCGCAGGCCGAGGAGCTCGCGTCCTCGACCGACTGGGGGCCGACGGCGAGCGCGTTCCGGGATCTGATGCGGTCCTGGAAGGAAGCCTGCCGGGCCGGCCGGGCTGACGAGGAATCCCTGTGGAGCCGGTTCAAGGCCGCCCAGGATCAGTTCTTCACCGCGCGCTCGGCGGTGTATTCGGCCAAGGAGGCCGAGCTGCGCGAGCATGCCGCGGTCAAGACGAAGCTGCTGGGTGAGGCGGAGGCGCTGCTGCCGGCCACCGACCTGCGCGCGGCCCGGGCCGCGATGCGGTCCATCCAGGAGCGATGGGAGAAGGCGGGGCCGGTGCCGCGCGATGCCAGGGAAAACCTGGAGTCTGGCCTGCGGCGGGTGGAGGATGCGCTGCGCAAGGCGGAGGAGACGCAGTGGCGGCGGTCCAATCCCGAGGCGGTCGCCCGGGCGCAGGGCACCGTGGCACAGATCAGGGCCGCGATCGATCAGCTCGAGAAGCAGCTGGAGAAGGCACGGGCGAGCGGCGACGGCAAGGCGGAGCAGCAGGCGGCCGACGCCTTGTCCGCGCGGCGGGCCTGGCTGGAGGAGGCCGAGCGCACCCTGGCCGAATTCTCCGGCTAGCCGTCCCCGGCTGGTGCTGTCTCCGGCGGGTGCTGTCTCCGTCTGGTGCCGTCCCCGTCTGGGGCCGTCCCCGGCTGGGGCCGTCCGCGGCTAACGCCGTCTCCAGCGGGCTCCGGTCTAGTTGGTGACCCGGTAGACGTCGTAGACGCCGTCGATGGTGCGGACAGCGCGCAGCACGTGGCCGAGGTGCTTGGGGTCGCCCATCTCGAAGGTGAATCTGCTGACCGCTACCCGGTCCCGGCTTGTGGTCACCGAGGCGGACAGGATGTTCACGTGCTGGTCGGACAGCGCGCGCGTCACGTCGGACAGCAGCCGGGTGCGGTCCAGCGCCTCCACCTGGATGGCGACGAGGAAAACCGACTCCTCCGTGGGCGACCAGTGCACCGACACCAGCCGCTCCGGCTGCGCGGAGCTGAGGTGCCGCAGGTTGTCGCAGTCGGCGCGGTGCACGGACACCCCGTGACCCCGGGTGACGAAGCCGGTGATGTCGTCGCCGGGCACCGGCGTGCAGCAGCGGGACAGCCGCGCCCAGATGTCGGATTCCGCCCTCCACCACGACGCCGGAGTCACCTGCGGGCGGCGGCTTCGGCGCCCGGGTCGGCGTGGTCACCTCGGCGAGGTCTTCCTGCGCGCCGTCCAGGCCGCCCGCGGACCTGACCAGCTTCATGACCACCGACTGGGCGCTCACGTGGCTCTCGCCGACGGCCGCGTACAGCGCCGACAGGTCCGCGTAGTGCAGGTCGCGGGCCACCGTGAGCAGCGCCTCCCCGGTGGCCAGCCGCTGCAGCGGCAGTCCCTGCTTGCGCATGGCCTTGGCGATCGCGCTCTTGCCGGTCTCGGTCGCGGCCTCGCGGCGTTCTTTGGAGAACCAGTGCCGGATTTTGCTCTTGGCCCGGGCGCTCTTGACGAAGTTCAGCCAGTCCCTGCTGGGTCCGGCGTCGTGCGCCTTGGAGGTGAAGATCTCCACGGTGTCGCCGTTGTCGAGCACGCTCTCCAGGGCGACGAGGCGGCCGTTCACCCGCGCCCCGATGGTCCGGTGGCCGACCTCGGTGTGGATCGCGTAGGCGAAGTTCGACCGGGGTCGCGCCCTTCGGCAGCGCGATCACCTCGCCGCGGGGAGTGAACACGTACACCTCGGCGGCGCCAAGCTCGAACCTGAGCGACTCGAGGAACTCCGCCGGGTCGGCGGTCTCCCGCTGCCAGTCCACCAGCTGGCGGAGCCAGGCCATGTCCTCGGCGGCCTCCCCGCCCCGGCCTGACGTCCCGCCGGGGACCGTTTCCTCTTTGTACTTCCAGTGCGCCGCGACGCCGTACTCGGCCCGCCGGTGCATCCCCCAGGTGCGGATTCTGCAGCTCCACCGGCTTGCCCTCCGGGCCGATCACCGTGGTGTGCAGCGACTGGTACATGTTGAACTTCGGCAGCGCGATGTAGTCCTTGAACCGCCCGGGGACGGGGTTCCACCGGGCGTGGATCGTGCCGAGCGCCGCGTAGCAGTCCCGCACCGAGTTGACCAGCACCCGGATCCCGACCAGGTCGTAGATCTCGTCGAAGCCGACGTTGCGGGCGATCATCTTCTGGTAGATCGAGTAGTAGTGCTTGGGCCGCCCGGTCACGCTCACCTTGATCTTGACCTGGCGCAGGTCGGTGGCGACGTCCTCGATGACCTCCTGCAGGAAGACGTCCCGGCGCGGCGCCCGCTCGGAGACCAGCCGGGCGATCTCGTCGTACCGCTTCGGGTAGAGCGTCGCGAAGGCGAGGTCCTCGAGCTCCCACTTGATGGTGTTCATGCCGAGCCGGTGCGCCAGCGGCGCGAAGATCTCGAGTACCTCGCGCGACTTGCGCTCCTGCTTATCGCGGGGCAGGTAGCGCAGGGTCCGCATGTTGTGCAGCCGGTCGGCCAGCTTGATCACCAGGACGCGGATGTCCCGGGACATCGCGACCACCATCTTGCGGACCGTCTCGGCCTCGGCGGACTCCCCGTACTTCACCTTGTCGAGCTTGGTCACGCCGTTGACCAGGGCGGCGATGTCCTCGCCGAACTCGCTGCGCAGCTCGTCGAGGGTGTAGGGGGTGTCCTCGATCGTGTCGTGCAGCAGCGCGGCGCACAGGGTCTCGTGGTTCATGCCGAGCTCGGCCAGGATCGTCGCCACGGCCAGCGGGTGGGTGATGTACGGGTCGCCGCTCTTGCGCTGCTGGCTGCGGTGCCAGTGGGCCGCGACGCCGTAGGCCCGCTCGATGAGCCGGACGTCGGCCTTCGGATGCGTGGCCCGGATGGTCTTGATCAGCGGCTCGAGCACGGGGTTCGTGCCCCCGCCGCGCTGCGCCCCGAGCCGGGCCAGGCGGCGGCGCACGGCCGCCGCGGAGGAGGAGCCCGCTGCCGCCGGCGCGGAGGACCGGGCCGCCGCGGCGCGCGGGGCGGCAGTCTTGCCTGCCCGCCGCGAAGCGCCTGAGCCGCCGGCCCTGGTGCCCTGGCTGTCCCCGGCGTCGTCAGGAGCGGCACCGCCGGAGCCGGGACCAGCCGGAGCGGAACCGGCCTCGCCGGTCCCGTCGCCGGGGGCTCCCTGGCCGGATGCGGCCTGGGCTGACGCAGCCTGTCCCGATGCGGGCTCGCCGGAATCTGCCAGCTCGGAAGGGATCTCCTCGGAAGGGATCTCCTCGGCGGGGATCTGCTCGACGGGGGGTCCGCCTGCCTCGCTGCGCTCGCGCGCGGACGTACGCCGAGCCGCCCCGCTCCGGTCCGCAGCGGCCGGGAGATCGCTCGTCCCGCCTTGCCCTGCTCCGTCCTGGGCGGCACCGGTGCCAGTGGTAGCTACGTCACCCGCCACTCTGCTCCTCATGTCCGCCAGGCCTCTAGTCTATCGGCGGACGTTTCCGCACGTGGCCGGATGTTCCCGGCCCGTCACCACGGGTCTTACCCGCGCTGCCGCTGCGCCTGGCAGCCGCCTAGCGAGCCAGGTCAGGCGCCGAGCAGCGCGCGTACCTCCAGGCCAGCCAGCTTGGCGCGCCCGTTCAGGGCCGCGAGCTCGAGCAGCACGGCAATGCCGGCCACCTCGGCGCCAGCCCGCCGGACAAGCTCGGCGGCCGCCCGCGCGGTACCGCCGGTGGCGAGCACGTCATCGACGATCAGCACCCGCTGCCCGGGGATGAACGCGTCCGTGTGCACCTCGATCGTCGCGGTCCCGTACTCGAGCTGGTAGCTCTCCGTATAGGTCGCCGCCGGGAGCTTGCCCTGCTTGCGGACCGGGACGAAGCCGGCGCCGAGGTGACAGGCCACCGGTGCCGCCAGGATGAACCCCCTGGCCTCGATGCCGACGACCACGTTGACCGGGCCGAACGCGGCGGCCAGCGCGGTCACGACCATCCTCAGCGCCGCCGCGTCCGCCAGCAGGGGGGTGATGTCCTTGAACAGGATGCCCGGCTGCGGGTAGCCGGGGATGTCACGGATCTTGCTGGTGATCAGCTGCTCGAGGGCCGCGTCGCGGATGCCCTGGGCCGGGGGGGAGCCGGTGGTCTCGTCCTGGTCGGCGGCCACCCGCTACCTCTTCTTCTTTTTCCCGCCCGGGCGCCGCCCCGCCGCGGTGGTGCGGCGCGGCTGCTGCCTGGGCCCGGGCCGGACACCGCCGGGACCGGGGGCGGCACGCGATGTTCCCTGCCCGGCCGGCACCCAGCCGTCGGTGGCGGTCGCCCCGGCTTCCTGGTCCTGCGGTGGCTGCGCGTCCTCCGGCTCGCCGGCGTAGCCGGTCCCGGCATCGCCGGCATCCTCGTCGTCTGCCGCGTCAGCGGCAGGGCCGCCCGGGGCGCCGGGCTGGCCGACGGGACGGCCGGACAGCCCTGCGGTCAGGCGGCTGGCGGCTCCCGGCCGGCGGCCGGTCCGGACCGCCCTGCCGCGGGGCCCGCGGGAACGGGACCCCCGGGCGCGGGACCGGCAGTAGCCAGCCCGGCGGTAGCCGGGCCGGCCGTGGCGGGCGCACCGCCCGCGGCGGTCTTGCCGGCTTTCGCGGCCTGGCGCTTCGCCGACCGTCCGCCGGCCTCGCGCAGCGCCACTCGCTTCGCCAGCGCCTTGTACTGGTGCTCGCGCTCCTTGAGGTCGGCGAGCACCGGGGTGGCGATGCAGATCGACGAGTAGGTACCTGACAGCATGCCCACGAACAGCACCAGGGCGAGGTCCTGCAGCTCGCCCGGGCCGAGCACCGCGCTGCCGATGAACAGGATCGCCGCCACTGGCAGCAGCGCGATGAGCGAGGTGTTGATGGACCTGACCAGGGTCTGGTTGAGCGCCAGGTTGGCCGCCTGGCTGTAGGTGCTCTTGCCGGAGCCCAGCAGCCCGGCGGTGTTCTCCCGGACCTTGTCGAAGACCACCACCGTGTCATACAGCGAGTAACCCAGGATGGTGAGCAGCCCGATCACGGATGCCGGGCTGACGGTGAATCCGAACAGCGAGTAGACGCCGATGGTGATCACGATGTCGTGGATCAGCGCCACGAACGCCGCCGAGGCCATCTTCCACTCGAACGCGATCGATAGGTAGATCACGATCACGACCAGGAAGGCGATCAGCGCCTGCACGGCCTTGCTCGTGATCTCGCCGCCCCAGGTCGCGCTCACGACGCTGGGACTGAAGCCACTGATGCCGTTCGGGACGTGGATGCCGGCGCCGAGGAGGGCGTTCTCGACCTTCGTGATCTGGCTCAGGTCCAGCTTGGAGCTGACTATCTGCCAGCCGCTGCCGCTACCGACGTGCTGGATGATCGCCTGGCTACCCGCGGGCGAGTTCGCCACCACGTTGTGCAGCTGTGCGAGCGTCGCGCCCGGGGCGCTGAACTGAAGGATGGACCCGCCCTTGAACTCGACGCTGAAGTTCAGCCCCCGGGTGGCCAGGGCGATGATGCCGATCAGCAGGATCAGCCCGGAGATCGTGTACCAGGTCCGCTTGCGGCCGACGAAGTTGATCGACACCTCGCCGCGGTAGAGCCGCGCGGGGATTTGGGTGAGGCGCGACATCATGCCTCCTTCGAGCGGCGGGTGGCCGGTCTGGGTATACCCGAGCGCCAGGGCGCCCGGGCGCCGAGCCTGGCCGGGTCGAGGCCGGACATCCGGTGGCCGCTGCTGAAGAATCTGGTCTTGGCGAGGATCGTGACCATCGGCTTGGTGAACAAGAACACCACGATGATGTCGATGAGTGTGGTCAGGCCCAGCGTGAACGCGAAGCCCTTGACGTCGCTGATCGAGAAGTACCAGAGCAGCAGGGCGGCGAGGAAGGACACGGTGTCCGAGACCAGGATGGTGCGCCTGGCGCGTTTCCACCCGCTCTCCACCGCCGGGCGCAGCGACTTGCCTTCCCGCACCTCGTCACGGAGCCGTTCGAAGAACACGACGAACGAGTCCGCGGTGATGCCGATCGCGACGATCAGGCCGGCGATGCCGGCCAGCGACAGCGAGAATCCGGACGACGAGTACCTGCTCAGCAGGACGACCGACCCGAAGGCGAGGATCCCGGCGACGATCAGGCTGGAGACCGACACGATGCCCAGGCCGCGGTAGTAGAGGAACGAGTACACCACCACCAGGCCGAGCCCGATCGCAGCGGCGATCAGGCCGGCGTCCAGCTGGTTCCTGCCGAGCTGCGGCGAGACCGACTGGATGTTGTTCTGCTTGAACGTGACGGGCAGCGCCCCGTAGTTCAGCTCCTGGGCCAGGGTCTGGGCCTCGGCTCGCGGAAAATAAGTGATCTGAGCCTGGCCGCCCGTGATGGCTCCCTGGTTGATCGCCGGAGCCGAGACGATCTGGCCGTCGAGAACGATCGCAAGCTGGTCGAGCGGGTTGCCGGACTGCGATCCGTACTTGCTGAACATGGTGGCGGTGAGGTTGCCGAACGCGGTCGTTCCCTGGCCGTTCAGCGACAGGTTGACCTGCCACTGAGAGCTGATCGATGTCTGCGAATTCGCCGTACCCGCCTGAGCGCCGGTGACTTCGCTGCCCAGCACCTTGGCCTTGTCCAGCACGACCTTGGTACCGGGGGTGAAGCCGGCATTCGTGTTGAAGCTGCAGGTAACGACCTGGTTATTGGGGTTGTCGTAATAAGCGGTGGTGTAGGGGATCTGCTTACGCCAGTTCTTGCTGGAGCAGTCAAGCTTGTTGAAGGCCTTGAGCGCGGCGGGGCTGACCAGGGCCGGGTCCCCCGCGACTTGGCTGGTCGGCGGGGTGGTGGACGTCGGGGCGGGGGACGTCGGGGTGGCGGACGGGGAGGCACTCGACGAGTTACTGGGGGTGCTGGACGCCTTCGGGCTCTTGGCCGCCTTCGGCTTGGCCGCCCCGAGCAGCCGCGAGCCGCTGGCAAGCCCCCGGCCGGCCGCCTGGCCGGTCGCGCCGGGTGCCCCGGCCGCGTGTGCCGAGGAAGTGCCGGACGCGCTGGCACTCGGCGACGGGCTGGCCGCGGGCGTGCTCGCGCCGGGGGTCGGCGTCGTGCCGGGAGTCGTGGGGGTCACAGACGCAGTGGCCTTGGAGTTCGCGGCCCCGACGAGCACCACCTGGCGGAAGAACAGCTGCGCGGTCTTGCCGACCAGGTTGACCACCTTCTGCGCGTTCGCGCCGGGCACCGTGATCACGATGTTGGTGGCGCCCTGCTGCTGGACCTGCGCGCCGCTGAAGCCCGCGCCGTTCACCCGGGCGATCATGATCGACCTGGCCTCGTTCATGTACGCCTGCGTGATCGGCTTCCCGTTGAGCGTCTGCGCCGCAAGCGTCACCGACGTGCCGCCGGCCAGGTCGAGGCCTAGCTGGACCTTGAAGTCGTGCTTCCAGTTGCCCGGGTTGCCCAGGTCCTTGCCGAGGATCCCGAGCAGCATCGCGATGACCAGAACGGCCAGTGCCGCCAGCGCCCGTCCCGGCCTGGAGACCGTTTTCTTAGGGGGAGCCACTTCTCTGTGTCCTTAGCTCGACCGGGTCATTGTCACCAGTTGCCGATTGCCGGCTGCCGCCGCGTCGCCGTGGCGCCGCGGCTACAGGGTGCCCTGCGTCCGGCTCTCATCCGCTGCGGCCGCAGTGCCGTTGGGGCTCCCGCCGGCGGCGTGCGGCGAGGTCTCCTCGCCGGCGTGGGCCAGCGGCTCACCATGACCAGCGGTCCCGTGCTCCGCGGCCTCGTCATCGGCGGCTGCGGCGTCCTCGTCCGCCTCGTCCGCGGCTTCGTAAGCCGGATCGTCCTCGGCTTCGTAAGCCGGCTCGCTGTGCGCACCGTCCTCGTCCGGCAGCACCTGCATGATGGCGCGCTTGACGTAGCGGACCTCGACCCCCGGAGAGACCTCGAGGATCACGTCGTCACCGTCCACGGCGACGACGGTCGCGTACATCCCGGCCGTCGTGCGCACCCGCTGGCCGGGCTGGGCCTGCCTCTGCTGCTCCTGGACCTTACGCTGCCGGTTGCGCTGCGGCCTGATCATCACGAAGTAGAGGACTCCGAAGAGCACGACGATGATGAGAATGACGTTGAACGAGCCCGAAGAACTCTTGGCCGCAGCCGTGGTACCCGCGGCGAGAATCGTCAGTTCCCCCATGACTGGGGCATCCTTCCGTTGAATTGCTGGTCGCGGCCTAGCACCGGCACGCCGTGGCGGCGACTGGCCAACTGCCGAAGTTTAGCGGTGCAAGTGCCACGCACCAACAGGCTACGGGGTTCGGAGACTGATCGTGACCTGCGCGCGACCCGGCTCGGTCCCGCGTGGCGCGCAAGCCTCACCCTAGTCGAACAGGCTCGGGGGGCCCTGGGGCTCGGGCGGCGTGAGGCCGAGGTGCTCCCAGGCCGCCGGAGTGGCCACCCGGCCGCGCGGCGTCCTGGCCAGCAGGCCGGACCGGACCAGGAACGGCTCGGCCACGACCTCGACGGTCTCCGTCTCCTCGCCGACAGCCACGGCCAGAGTGGACAGCCCGACCGGGCCGCCGCCGAACCGGCGGATGAGGGCTTCCAGCACGCCGCGGTCGAGCCGGTCGAGTCCTTCCTCGTCCACCTCGTAGAGCTCGAGCGCCGTGCGGGCGATGTCCCTGGTGATGATCCCGTCCGCGCGGACCTCCGCGTAGTCGCGGACCCGGCGCAGCAGCCGGTTGGCGATCCGCGGGGTTCCCCGCGACCGGCCGGCTATCTCGGTCGCGCCGTCGTCGCGCAGCTTTGCGCCGAGCAGGCCCGCCGAGCGGCGCACGATGATCTCGAGCTCGGCCGGGTCGTAGAAGTCGAGATGCGCGGTGAAGCCGAACCGGTCCCGCAGCGGGGCCGGCAGCAGCCCGGCCCTGGTGGTGGCCCCGGCGAGGGTGAACGGGGCGATGTCCAGCGGGATCGCGGTCGCGCCCGGCCCCTTGCCGACCACCACGTCCACCCGGAAGTCCTCCATCGCGAGATAGAGCATCTCCTCCGCCGGCCTGGCCAGCCGGTGGATCTCGTCGATGAAGATCACTTCGCCCTCGCTGAGCGTGGACAGCACGGCGGCCAGGTCCCCGGCCCGCTCGATGGCCGGCCCGCTGGTGATCCGCAAGGGCGCGCCGAGCTCGGCCGCGATGATCATGGCGATGGTGGTCTTGCCGAGGCCGGGCGGCCCGCACAGCAGCACGTGATCCGGTGGCCGGCCGCGCCGCAGCGCGCTCTCCAGCACCAGGGACAGCTGCTCCCGCACCCGTGCCTGGCCGATGAACTCCGTCAGCCGCTTCGGCCGCAGGGCGCCCTCCAGCGCCCGCTCATCAACGTCCGCCAGCGGGGACACCACGCGGTCGTCCTCCTCGGCGCCGCTCACCGGGCCCCTCGGCTCCTGAACGGTCACCGGGTGCTCAGCCGCCGCAGCGCGGCGCGCAGGGCGATGGCCACGTCCACCGGCTCCCCGTCGGCCGCGAGCTCGGGCTCGACCGCCGCGAGCGCCTGCTCCGCGTCACGGGGCGCCCAGCCGAGGTTCATCAGGCCTGCCCGCACCTGATCACGCCACGGCGAGGCCGCGCCGGCCGGGCGGCCCGGCACGGCGCCACTGGTTTCCCCCGCCGTGCCGAGCCTGTCCTTCAGCTCGAGGACGATCCGCTGCGCGCCCTTCTTCCCGACGCCGGGTACCCGCATCAGTGCCACGAGGTCCTCGCTCGCGACCGCGAGGCGCAGCGCGTCGGGCCCGTGCACGGCCAGCATGGACAGGGCCAGCCGGGGGCCGACTCCGCTCGCCGTCTGCAGCAGCTCGAAGACGTTCCGCTCGTCGTCACTGGCGAACCCGTACAGGGTCAGCGCGTCCTCCCGCACCGTCAGCGAGGTGGCGACCTTGGCCCGCTCGCCGAGGCGGAGCCCGGCGAGGGTGCCGGGCGTGCACTGCACGGCGAGCCCGACACCGCCGACGTCGATGACGGCACCGTCCGGCGCGAGCGCGCTGACCGTGCCGTCCAGGTGCGCGATCATGTGACACCTCCAGGCGAGAGGACGGGCCCGCCGGGCCCGGGCGGGACTGCGGCCGGGCGGGCGGCGGCGGCCACCGCGGCGGCGAGCCTGAGCCGTGCGCCGCCGCGCCAGATGTGACAGATGGCCAGGCCCAGCGCGTCGGCGGCGTCGGCGGGCCGCGGCGGGTCGGCCATCCGGAGCAGCCGGGTCACCATGATGGTCATCTGGGCCTTGTCCGCCCGCCCGCTGCCCGTCACCGCGGCCTTGACCTCGCTGGGAGTGTAGGTGGCGACCGGCAGGCCGCGCCGTGCTGCGCAGACGATGGCGACCGCGCCGGCCTGGGCCGTGCCCATCACGGTGCGCACGTTGTGCTGGCTGAACACCCGCTCGACGGCCACCGCGTCGGGCTGGTGCTCGGTGAGCCACCGCTCGATCTCCCGCTCGAGGGCGAGCAGCCGCGCCGCGATGTCGATGCCCGCGTCGGTGCGCGCGACTCCCCCGTTGACCAGGGTCAGCGCGGACCCGGGCTTGCCGTCCACGACGCCGAGCCCGCACCTGGTCAGGCCGGGGTCGACGCCGAGGACGCGCATGACGCGCTGCCCGTGCATCACCGGCACCCGGCACGCGACATGGTCACCCGTCCGATCGCAAGCGCGCTGCGCAGGGCCGCCCTGGCGCGCGTGGTCCGCGAACATGTGTTCGGCTGCCAGGCTACCGGGCCGGAGGCGGCGCGGCGGCGAACGCGGGCGGCGTGTCGCCCGGCGCCCCCTAGAACCGGTCGAGCATGTAGGGCGTCGCCGCGAACGCGCCGTCGAGCAGCGCATCATCGGCCGCGTTGCCGCCGGCCGCCAGCCCGGCCCGGCGCAGGGTCGCGACCGGGGTGCCGGCGTACAGGGCAGCGAGCCCGCGAGCGCCGAGCGCCAGCGGCCCGCCATTGCCATCAGCGCTGCCGCCCGCAGCACCGCCGCCCGCAGCACCGCCGCCCGCCGCACCGCCGCCCGCCGCGCCGCCGCCCGCCGCGCCGCCGCCGCCCGTCACCACGCCAGGACCTGCGCCCGGCCCCGTGGCTGCGCCGCCGTCCCGGACCAGCGAGCCGCGGCCACTGCTGACCTCCAGCCGCCACAGCCCGGAGTTCGCCGGCCTGGCGGTGTCGGCTATCCGCAGCGGCACGGACAGCCGCGCAGCAGGCGGGAACCCGCGCGCGGCGACAGCGGCCGCCGGGTCCACGACGCGGAGCATCCAGTCGTCATGATCGACGGCATCGGCGACCGGTTCGCGGGTCAGCCACCACACCGGGTCGGCGGGCGCGAGCCGGGCCCGGACGGTGTCAGCCATCCAGCAGTGCGAGCCCACGATGCCCCACAGCGCCCGGGTCGTCCGCGCCGACCCGGCCACGGCGAGCTGCACGAAGATCTCCTCGTGTCCCGCTCGCCACGTGTACAGGAGCAGGCCGTCCGCGGCCAGGTAGCTGTAGAACCGATCGCCTCTGAGCGCGAGCTGCAGCATCCCGGCCTCGGGCATGCTCGGCCCGCTGTCACGGGCGCCGCCATGCACGCGGGCGAGCACGTCGAGCGCCTTGGCCGCGTCGTCCGCCCCGGCCCTCCGCACCCCGCCGGCCGCGAGTCTCCGCTCCGTCCCGTCAGGCGCCGGCCCGGCCGAAACCGGCCCGTCAGCAACCGGCCCGCCAGCAACCGGCTCGTCAGGAACCGCGGGGTCGGCCGCCGCCAGCGAGCGCAACGCATGCGCCGCGATGACCGCCTCGTGCGAGGTGCCGCCGATCTCCCAGCCCAGCGAGCGGTAGATCGGCAGCGTGGAGGGGAACAGCACGGACAGCGGGTAGCCGCGGGACGCGATCAGCTCGAGCAGCGCCGTCATCAGGGCGCGGCCGACGCCTCTGCCCCGCTCCTCGGGCGCGACCGCGACGCTCGCCACCCCCGCCATCGGCACGGGCCGGCCGTTCCACCACTGCTGCATGTCGAGGAAGCGCGCGGCGGCGACGAGCCGCGCGCCGTCGAACGCGCCGAGATACCTGCGGCCGCGGACGGACAGCTCCTGCTCCGCCAGCCAGGCCGCCCGTCCTTCGGCGCGCTGCCCGAACGCGCGGCCCTGCAGGTCCCACAGCGCGTCGGTGCCGTCACCAGGCTCCAGCAGGCGGATCGTCACGCCGCCGGCCCGGGGCCGCGAAGCCTGCACCGCCGTCAGCCGATGCGCTCCATCACGTCGTCGGAGACCGAGTAGTTCGCGTACACGTCCTGCACGTCATCGGAATCCTCGATGGCCTCGATGAGCCGGAACACCCGCCGGGCCTGCTCCTCGTCCAGCGGGACCTCCATGGTCGGCAGGAACGCGGCCTCGGCCGACTCGTAGTCGATCCCCGCGTCCTGCAGCGCGGTGCGGACGGCCACCAGGTCGCTCGGCTCGCTGATCACCTCGAACGACTCGCCGAGGTCGTTGACCTCCTCCGCGCCCGCCTCCAGCACCGCGGCCACCACGTCGTCCTCGGTCAGCCCGTCGTTGCCGCCGTCCTTGGTGGCGATGACCACGCCCTTGCGGTGGAACAGGTAGGACACCGAACCGGGGTCGGCCATCGAGCCGCCGTTGCGGGTCAGCGCGGTGCGCACGTCGGAGGCGGCGCGGTTCCTGTTGTCGGTCAGGCACTGGACGAGCACGGCGACCCCGCCGGGGGCGTACCCCTCGTAGGTGATGTTCTCGTAGGCGGCGCCGCCGGCCTCCAGGCCCGCGCCGCGGCGGACGGCCCGGTCGATGTTCTCGTTGGGGACCGAGTTCTTCTTCGCCTTCTGGATCGCGTCGAACAGCGTCGGGTTGCCCGCCGGGTCACCGCCGCCGGTCCGCGCTGCCACCTCGACGTTCTTGACCAGCTTGGCGAACAGCTTCCCTCGCCTGGCGTTGACCACGGCCTTCTTGTGCTTGGTGGTTGCCCACTTGGAGTGGCCGCTCATGACTGTTCCCTCGCAATGTCGACAAAGAGCTGGTGCAGCCGCAGGTCCGGCGTCAGCTCGGGGTGGAACGCGGTGGCAAGACATGCCCCCTGGCGGACCGCGACGATCCTACCCGTGGCCGTGTCGGTGCCGAGTACCTCGACATCCGGCCCGGTCTGCTCGACCCACGGCGCCCTGATGAATACAGCGCGCAGCGGCGGCCCGGGAATTCCCCGCAGCTCGATGTCACTTTCGAACGAGTCCACCTGACGGCCGAACGCGTTGCGCCGCACCGTCATGTCGATACCGCCGAACGTCTCCTGGCCGCCGGTCCCGTCCACCATCCGGTCCGACAGCATGATCATCCCGGCGCAGCAGCCGAACGCGGGCAAGCCTGCCCCGACTGCCTTGCGAACCGGCTCCATCAGGTCGAAGGCCACCGCGAGCTTCCAGATCGTGGTCGACTCGCCGCCGGGGATGATCAGGCCGCCGATCTCCTCGAGCTGCTCCGGCCTGCGGACTGCCACCGCGCCGGCGCCCACCGCCGCCAGGGCGCGCAGGTGCTCGGCGACGTCTCCCTGCAGCGCGAGCACGCCGACGGGCTTCGCCAGATCGGCGTGCGGCCTCACCAGCCGCGGCCGGCGTAGTGCTGGTCGGCCGGCAGCGTGTCCAGGTTGATGCCCACCATCGCCTCGCCGAGCCCGCGGGACACCTTGGCGATGACGTCCGGGTCCTGGTAGAACGTGGTGGCCTTGACGATCGCGGCCGCGCGGGTGGCCGGGTCGCCGGACTTGAAGATGCCCGATCCCACGAAGACGCCCTCGGCGCCGAGCTGCATCATCATCGCGGCGTCGGCCGGGGTGGCGATCCCGCCGGCGGTGAACAGCACCACGGGCAGCCGGCCCGCCGCCGCGACCTCGGCGACAAGCTCATAGGGCGCGCGCAGCTCCTTGGCGGCGGCGTAGAGCTCCTCGGCCGGCAGCGCGGCGAGCCGGCGGATCTCCGCGCGGATCTGGCGCATGTGCCGGGTCGCCTCGACGACGTTGCCGGTGCCCGCCTCGCCCTTCGACCTGATCATCGCCGCGCCCTCGGCGATGCGGCGCAGCGCCTCGCCCAGGTTGGTGGACCCGCACACGAACGGCACGGTGAACTTCCACTTGTCCACGTGGTGCGCCTCGTCGGCCGGGGTGAGCACCTCGGACTCGTCGATGTAATCCACGCCGATCGCCTGCAGCACCTGGGCCTCGACGAAGTGGCCGATCCGGCACTTGGCCATCACCGGGATGGTCACCGTGGCAATGATCTCCTCGATCATGTCGGGGTCGCTCATCCGCGCCACGCCGCCCTGCGCGCGGATGTCGGCGGGCACCCGCTCCAGCGCCATCACCGCGACCGCCCCCGCGTCCTCGGCGATCTTCGCCTGGTCGGGCGTGACCACGTCCATGATCACGCCGCCCTTGAGCATCTCGGCCATGCCGCGCTTGACGCGTGATGTCCCGGTAAGCGCCTTGTTATCCGTATCCCGCCCCACGCCACCGTGAGCATCGCCGGGAGAGGAGTGCGCGGAAGTAGTGACAGACACCGTTAAAACCTCACTTGATCCTCTGGCTGCTCCTCACATGGTAGTTCCGGGT
Source organism: uncultured Actinomycetes bacterium (assembly GCA_963697445.1). Taxonomy (GTDB): domain Bacteria; phylum Actinomycetota; class Actinomycetes; order Streptosporangiales; family Streptosporangiaceae; genus PALSA-505. The sequence continues at coordinate 47,732 of CAVOOC010000040.1, read as the reverse complement.
GCCGCCTCGCCGCCCGGCTAGCCTGGGATCATGGACATCATCCGAGGAGAGGCGCCCAGCAGGACGGGACCGGCCGACTGGTTCACCGGCGTGGTGCGGATGGAGGAGATAGCCAGCGGCGAGCCGCCGTCACGGCTGCGGGCGCTGCGGGTGCACTTCTCCCCCGGCGCGCGTACCGCCTGGCACAGCCACCCGGTCGGCCAGCTGCTGCACGTCACCGAAGGCACCGGGCGGGTGCAGAGCCGCGGCGGCACGGTCGAGGAGATAGCGGCAGGCGACATCGTGCGCACGCCGCCGGGCGAGTGGCACTGGCACGGCGCCGCGCCGGAGGCGGCCATGACCCATCTCGCCCTGCAGGAAGCGAACGCCGACGGCAGCACGACGTCCTGGGACCGCCATGTCAGCGACGAGGAGTACGGGTAGGGCCGCAGCCAGGATTTTTCCGAACGGCTGCCGATACCCCCGCGACGCGGCCGTGACGGCCCGGTGCGGGACGGGCCTACGACGGCGCCGGCTGGCCTTCGCCGCCGGCAGGCCGGCCGTCAGCCGGTCAGCCTCGGCATGTCGGCGCCGTTGCCGGCGGCGGGCTCGACCAGCGAGTCGTCGATCTCGAAGAACTCGGGCGCCGGCGCCCGCCCGGCAAGCCGCAGCGCCCGGACCAGGAAGCGCCGCCTGGCCGAGATGGTCGCCGACACCGCCTCGTTGTAGAACTTCCTGGCGAGGAAGACCTGGTGGGCCGCTGCCTCCAGCTCGGCGAGCAGTTCCTCCGCGCCGTGCCCGCCGTTCAGCGAGGCGCGGAAGTCCGGCTGGCCGAACGCCGCGCGCAGCGCGCGGGACAGGTCGCTCTCGGCCAGTTCCCGCTGCCTGTCCCCGGCCCTGGCGTCGTGCGCGGCCTCGGCCAGCAGCACGCTGGTCGCCGGGTCGAGCAGCCCGGAGGAGGCAAGCTCGACCGCGACGCAGTTGCGCCGCAGCAGCGCGGCGTCCAGCGCGGCCCGGGCCGCCTCGAGCCTGGCGTGCAGCCGGTCCAGCCTCCCGGCCCGCCAGGAGATGTAGACGGCGAGCAGCGCCACCGCCGCGGCGATCAGGAAGATGTCGACTATCACGCGTCACCTGCCGCCGCGCGCGGCCACCGCCGCCACCCGGACGTGGCCGCCGCCGGAGACGACCGTCTCGTACACCTGCACGACGTCCCGCGCCACCACCGGCCAGTCGTAGACCCGGACCGCCTCGGAGGCGGCTTCGGACAGGCTGGCCCGCCGCTCGGGGTGGTCGAGCAGCAGCCCGGCGGCCCGGGCGAGCGCGGCGGGGTCGCCGGTGGCGAACAGCTCGCCTGCCTGGCCGCCGCGCAGCACCCGGCGGAAGGCCTCGATGTCGCTCGCGACGATGGGCGCGCCGGCCGCCATCGCCTCGGTCAGCACGATCCCGAAGCTCTCGCCGCCGGTGTTGGGCGCGCAGAACACGTCGACCGAGTGCAGCGCGCGCACCTTGTCTTCCTCGCTCACCTGGCCGAGCAGGACCACCCGGTCGCGCAGGTCCGCGCTGACCCGCGCGCGTATCTCGTCCGCGTCGCCGGGCCGGCGATCAGCAGCCGCAGCCCCGGCCGCTGCGGGCCCATGAGCTCGAACGCCCGGAGCAGGACCGCAAGCCCCTTGCGCGGCTCATCCAGCCGGCCCAGGAAGCCGATGGCCCCGCCGTCACCGGGCCAGCCGGGCAGCGGATCGGCCTTCGCGAACCGGCGGACCGCGACCCCGTTCGGGATGAGGACCGCGTCGCCGCCGAGATGCTCGACGAGCGTCCTGCGGGCCGCCTCGGACACGGCGATCCTGGCGCTGATCTTCTCCAGCGCCGACTGCAGCATGGGCTCCGCGGCATGCATGAAGCGGGAGCGCGGGTTGGCGGTGTGGAAGGTGGCGACGATTGGTCCGGTGGCGACCCAGCAGGCGAGCAGCGACAGGCTCGGCGCGGCGGGCTCGTGCACGTGCAGCACGTCGAAGTCGCCGTCCCTGACCCACCTGCGCACCCGGCTGGCGGACCTGAAGCCGAACGAGAGCCTGGCCACCGAGCCGTTGTAGGGGACGGGCACGGCCCTGCCGGCGGGCACGACGTAGCTGGGCAGCGGGGCGTCGTCGTCGGCCGCGGAGATCACCGAGACGTGGTGGCCGAGATCGATGAGCGCCTCGGCCAGATCCATGACGTGCTGCTGCACGCCGCCGGGCACGTTCCAGGTGTACGGGCAGACGATGCCGACCCTCATGCGTCGCTCCCGGCGTCCGCCTTCGCGACGGACGCGGCGAGCCGGGCCGGATCGAGATCGCTCAGGAACACCCGCTGCAGCATGTGCCAGTCCTCCGGGTGCGCCCGGATCGCGCTCTCGAAGACGGCGGCAAGCTGCTGGGTCATCGCGGCTATCTGTTCCTGCCTCGTTCCCTCGCCAGGCACCGGAATCTCCTTGTGGATGTGGGCCCCCCAGCACGCGCCCTCATACCACAGTGTGACAGGCATCAGCGCGGCGCCTGTTTGCACCGCCAGCGCAGCGGGGCCGCCCATCATCCGGGCCTTCTCGCCGAAGAACTCCACCTCGATGCCGGCGCCGGTGATGTCCCTGTCGGCCAGCAGGCACACCAGCGGCCGGCCCGCAGCCGCTGGGCGAGCACGCCGAACCTGCTGACGCCGCCGGTCGCGGGCAGCACCTCCATGCCGAGGCTCTCCCTGAAGGCGACGAACTTGTCGTACACGGACTCGGGCTTGAGCCGCTCGGCGACCGTCGTGAAGCTGTCCGCGCCGCGGGCGACGATCCACGCGCCGGCGTGCTCCCAGTTGCCCATGTGCGGCAGCGCGAAGATCACCCCGCGGCCGGCCGCCATGTGCGCGAACGCCGCCTGCTCCTCGCCCACGGCGCGCATGTCCCCGAGGATCCGGTCCCGGCTGATCACCGGCAGCCGGAACACCTCGAGCCAGTACCGCGCGTAGGACCGCATCCCCGCGCGGGACAGGGCGCGCAGCTCCTTGCCGGTGGCCGCTGGCCCGGTGACCCGGCGCAGGTTCCCCTCCAGCACCTGCACCCGCGGCCCCTGCCTGCGCCAGGCGATGTCGGCCACGAACATGAACGCGCCGCGGGCCCACGACTCGGGCACCCGGCAGATCACCTTCCAGCCGAGGCCGTACGCAACGCCGATCAGCCGCTCACTCAGCGTCGGCACTTACCCCTCCCCTGCCCTGTCTCGCCATGATCACCTGCCGCCGGACCGCGAACACGCGCTGCCCGAACGTGAACGCGCTCAGCACGGCCAGGGCCCACAACCCGACGGGCAGGATGTAGGGGACGCCCAGCCCGGACAGGCCTGCCGCCACCAGGCCGATGAGCAGCCGTTCGGTGCGTTCGGCTATCCCGACGTCGGCGTTGAAGCCGAGACTCTCGGCGCGCGCCTTCGCGTACGAGACCAGTGCGCCGGAGACCAGGCAGAACAGCGCGACCCCGGCCAGCAGCCGGTCCCGGCCGCCGAGCATGAACCACAGCGTAAGCCCCCCGAACACCGACGCGTCGGCCACCCTGTCCAGAGTGGAGTCCAGGAAGGCGCCCCACGGCCCGCTCGTGCCCTTGATCCGGGCCAGGGTCCCGTCCAGCATGTCGGCGAAGGTGAAGAACCAGCAGACCATCGTGCCCGCGAACAGCTCGCCAATCGGGAACAGGGAAAGCGCCCCCGCCGAGACGCCGAGCGTGCCGATCACCGTCAGCGCGTTCGGCGTGACGGGCGTGCGCGCGAGCGCACGGCCGACCGGGTTGAGTACCCGGTCGAGCGCAGGTCGCAGGGCGTTCAGCATCGGCGTCCGATACTACTGAGCCTTTACCATCCGCCCGCCAGGTGTCCGCCAAGCCCGCCGGTCTCATGGGAGGAAAAGGTTCGGCTGGAGCCCCGGCCGGGCGCCCGCCCGGCACTCGCGCGGCCGGCGCCGGAGCGCCGGTTTGCCGTCAGGGGGTTGTGGCAGGCGGCGGACAGGTAAAAGGTTGTTGTGCAGGAAGTCAGAGCAGACTTAACAGGAGGCGACGCGAGTGGGCGACAAGACGGTTGCGGGAGCCGCGGGCAGCTCGCAGGCGGCCGGCCAGACGAGCCCGGGCGACGTAAGGAACGTCGCGCTGGTCGGCCACTCGGGCGCGGGCAAGACCACGCTGGTGGAGGCGCTGCTCGTCCACACCGGAGCGATCCAGCGCGCGGGCCGGGTGGAAGACGGCAGCACGGTCAGCGACTACGACGATGTAGAGGTCAGGCAGCAGCGCTCGGTCAACCTGGCGCTGGCGCCGCTGACCCACGCGGGCGTCAAGGTGAACCTGCTCGACACCCCCGGGTACGCCGACTTCACCGGTGACCTGCGGGCCGGGCTGCGGGCAGCGGACGCGGCGCTGTTCGCCATCTCGGCCGCGGACGGGGTCGACGGCCTGACCCGGATGCTCTGGGAGGAATGCGCGAGCATCGGCATGCCGCGCGCCGTGGTGATCACCAAGATCGATCACCAGCGGGGCGACTTCGACGAGGCGCTCGCCGCCTGCCGCGAGGCGTTCGGCGAGGCGGTCGCGCCGCTCTACCTGCCGGTGAGCGGGGATGACGGGACCCCGCGTGGTCTCATCGGGCTGCTCTCGCAGCGCTTCTACGACTACTCCGGCGCGGACCGGGCCGAGCGCGACCCCGAGCCCGCCTACGCCGACCGGATCGAGGAGCTCCGCGGCGAGCTCATCGAGGGGATCATCCAGGAGAGCGAAGACGAGTCCCTCATGGACAGGTACCTGTCCGGCGAGGAGATCGACCCCAAGGTGCTCATCGCCGACCTGGAGAAGGCGGTGTCCCTCGGCAGCTTCTACCCCGTGCTCGCGACCTCCTGCGTCCGCGGGATCGGCCTGGAAGAGCTGCTCGAGATCATGACGCAGGCGTTCCCCTCGCCCAGTGAGCACCCGCTGCCCGGCGTCACCACGCTCGACGGCAAGCCGGTCGGCGGCCTGTCCAGCGATCCCAAGGGACCGCTGCTGGCCGAGGTGGTCAAGACCACCTCCGACCCGTACGTGGGCCGGGTGAGCCTGGTCCGGGTGTTCTCCGGCACGCTGCGGCCGGACGCGAGCGTACACGTGTCGGGCCACGGGCTGGCCGACCGCGGCCACGCCGACCACGACAACGACGAGCGCGTCGGCGCGCTCACCTCGCCGCTGGGCAAGCAGCAGCGGCCGTCCCCGCAGTGCCCGGCGGGCGACATCTGCGCGGTGGCCAAGCTCGCATCGGCGGAGACCGGCGACACGCTGTCCGACCCGTCCCGCCCGCTGCTCATGGAGCCCTGGTCCATGCCCGAGCCGCTGCTGCCGGTCGCGATCACGGCCAAGTCGAAGGCGGACGAGGACAAGCTGTCGCAGGCCCTCGGGCGGCTGGTGGCCGAAGACCCGACGCTGCGGATGGAGATGAACGCCGACACCCACCAGCTCGTGCTGTGGTGCATGGGCGAGGCGCACGCCGACCTGATGCTCGACCGGCTGGCCAACCGGTACGGGGTCGCGGTGGAGACCGTCAGCCTGCGGGTACCGCTGCGCGAGACCGTGGCCGGCAAGGCCACCGGGCTGGGCCGCAACGTCAAGCAGAGCGGCGGGCACGGCGAGTTCGGGATCGCCCACATCGAGATCGAGCCGCTGCCGTCGGGATCCGGCTTCGAGTTCGTCAACAAGATCGTCGGCGGCGTGGTGCCGCGGCAGTTCATCCCGTCGGTGGAGAAGGGCGTACGGTCGCAGATGGAGCAGGGCGTCATCGCCGGCTACCCGATGGTGGACATCAGGGTCACCCTGTACGACGGCAAGGCGCACTCGGTGGACTCCTCCGACATGGCGTTCCAGAAGGCCGGCCGGGCCGCGCTGCGGGACGCCGTGGAGAGGGCCAAGGGCGTGCTGCTCGAGCCGGTGGACGAGGTGTCGGTCCTGGTCGCCGACGACTACGTCGGCGGGATCATGTCCGACTTCCCGTCGCGGCGCGGCCGGGTGATCGGCACCGAGCCCGTCGGGCGGGGGCGCACGATGGTCAAGGCCGAGGTCCCGGAGCTGGAGATCATCAGGTACGCGATTGACCTGCGGTCGCTGTCGCACGGCACCGGCTCGTTCAGCCGCGGCTACCTGAGGCACGAGCCGCTGCCCTCGAACCTCGCGGAGAAGGTGGCGAAGGACTCCGCCGCTAGCTGAGTATGGCGTGGGGGGGTGCCTGGCGCATTCGCTCTGCCGCCTGCCGCTTCGCGGCTTATACGGCGGCTGCCGCGAACGCGCCAGGCACCCTCAGGTCGGGGGGCGGCGGGGCCGTTCGCGGGCACGGGGACGGCACAGCTAGCGCGGCGGTGAGTCAGTCGGACGGCCAGGCCTCGGCGAGGAGCTTGCGGGTGTCGGCTAGGAGCTCGGGGAGGACCTTGGTGCGGCCGACGACCGGCATGAAGTTGGTGTCGCCGCCCCAGCGGGGCACGACGTGCTGATGCAGGTGCGCGGCGATGCCCGCGCCCGCCACGCCGCCCAGGTTCATCCCCACGTTGAAGCCCTGCGCCGCGGACGCCTCGCGCAGCGCCCGGATCGCGCGTTTGGTGAGCGCGCCGAACTCGACCGTCTCCGCCGCGGTCAGATCGGTGTAGTCGGCCACGTGCCGGTACGGGCAGATCATCACGTGGCCGCCGTTGTAGGGGTAGAGGTTGAGCACGACATAGGCCAGCTCGCCGCGCGCGACCACGAGCCCTTCCTCGTCCGGGAGCGCCGGCGCCCGGCAGAACGGGCAGCTCTCCCCCGCCTCCGCCGGCCCCCGCGCCCGAGCCTTTCCCGTGCGTCTCGTCGCCGCCCTTGATGTAGGCCATCCGGTGCGGCATCCACAGCCGCTGGAAGGCGTCGGGGACGCCGGCGCCGTCCTGGGGTGATGAGGGGGGCGGCTCGGTGCTAGGCATGGGTGAAGCTTAGGCGCTGCGTGGGCCCGCGCAGCGGCCCCGGGCCCCTGCCAGGCCGCCGCCAGCCGCGCCCGTCCGGGATCAGACCTGGACGCGGGCCTTGACCGCGGCCACGATCTCCGCGACCGCCTCGTCCACCGGCACCTCGTTGCGCTGCGACCCGTCGCGGTACCGGAACGACACGGCCCCCGCCGCCACGTCGGTGTCGCCGGCGAGCAGCATGTACGGGACCTTCTGCCGCTGGGCGGTGCGGATCTTCTTCTGCATCCGGTCGTCGCTCGTGTCCACCTCGACCCGGATGCCGTGCTCGCGCAGCCGGGCCGCCACCTGCTCCAGGTACGGCACGTGCGCGTCGGCGATCGGGATGCCGGTCACCTGGACCGGCGCCAGCCAGGGCGGGAACGCGCCCGCGTAGTGCTCGGTCAGGATGCCGAAGAACCGCTCGATCGACCCGAACAGCGCCCGGTGGATCATGATCGGCTGCACCCGGGAGCCGTCCGCCGCCTGGTACTCCAGGCCGAACCGGCGCGGCTCGTTGTAGTCCAGCTGGATCGTGGACAGCTGCCAGGTCCGGCCGATGGCGTCCCTGGCCTGCACCGATATCTTCGGCCCGTAGAACGCGGCGCCGCCGGGGTCGTCGACGAGGTCGAGGCCCGATTCCACCGCGGCCTCGCGGAGCATGTTCGTGGCGTGCTCCCAGTCCTCGTCGCTGCCGACGAACTTCTCCTTCTCGTCGTCCCGGGTGGACAGCTCCAGGTAGAAGTCGTTCAGCCCGTAGTCGCGCAGCAAGTCGAGCACGAACGCCAGCAGGCTCTTGAGCTCGCTGCCCACCTGCTCCCTGGCGCAGAAGATGTGCGCGTCGTCCATGGTCAGGCCCCGGACCCGGGTGAGCCCGTGCACCACGCCGGACTTCTCGTACCGGTACACGGTGCCGAACTCGAACAGCCGCAGCGGCAGCTCGCGGTAGGACCGGCCCCGGGACCGGTAGATGAGGATGTGGAACGGGCAGTTCATCGGCTTGAGGTAGTAGTCCGCGCCCTCCATGTGCATGGGCGGGAACATGCCCTCCTTGAACCAGCTCAGGTGCCCGGAGGTCTCGAACAGCTCCGCCTTGGTGATGTGCGGGCTGTTCACGAACTCGTAGCCGGCCTCCTCGTGCCTGCGCCGCGAGTAGTCCTCCATGACCCGGCGGATGGTCCCGCCCTTGGGGTGGAAGACCGCCAGCCCGCTGCCGATCTCGGTCGGGAAGGAGAACAGGTCGAGCTCGGCGCCGAGCCGCCGGTGGTCGCGCCGCTCCGCCTCCGCCAGCATGTGCAGGTACTCGTCCTGCGCCTCGCGGGATTCCCACGCGGTGCCGTAGATCCGCTGCAGCTGCGGGTTGCGCTCGCTGCCCCGCCAGTACGCGCCGCCGCTGCGCATCAGCTTGAACGCCGGGATGTCCCTGGTGGTGGGCACGTGCGGGCCGCGGCACAGGTCCTTCCAGCAGACCGCGCCGGTGCGGGCGTCGAGGTTGTCGTAGATGGTGAGCTCGCTGCCGCCGACCTCGACCGACTCCTCGCCGCTGGGCCCCTTCAGCCCGATCAGCTCGAGCTTGTACGGCTCGGCGGCCAGCTCGGCCCGCGCCTCCTCGCCGCTGACCACCCGCCGGGAGAACCGCTGGCCCTGCTTGACGATCTGCCGCATCCGCTGCTCGATGGCTTTAAGATCATCGGGCCCGAACGGCTCCGATACCCCGAAGTCGTAATAGAACCCGTTCTCGACCGGAGGGCCGATGCCCAGCTTGGCGTCGGGGAAGAGCTGCTGGACCGCCTGGGCGAGCACGTGCGCGGCCGAGTGCCGCAGTATCGACCGGCCGTCGGGACTACCGGCGCTCACCGGCTCGACCGCGTCCCCGTCGGCGAGCGGGTGCGCGAGGTCGGCCAGGCCGCCGTTGACCCGCGCCGCGATCACGCCGGCCCCGCGGGCGGCTGGCCCGGCCGCGGCGCTGGGAGCAGCGCCGTTCGGGATCATCAATGTCAATGCCTCGCCCGCCGTCGTGCCCGGCTCGACCACATGCTCGCTGCCTGCGAGGGTGATGCGAAGCTGGCTGGCCGACACGGCTGACTCCCGGTGAGTGAACGAGCTGACGGGCAGAACCTGGCGCCTGTCCGTGCACAGATGCTATCGGTGCCGGGCGCCGGCCCTTTCCGATTATCCCGGGCCGTGGCTACAGGCCAGCCAGGTCGATCAGGTCGTCGAGCACCTCGCCGAACTTGTTCGCCTGCAGGGTCAGGTGGCCGTCGCCGCGGCGCATCCGCGAGCGGGCGCCGGGGATGTGCCTGGCCAGCCACTTGCCGTGCGCCGCGGGCACCATGAGAATCCTCGCTGCCCTGCCAGACCGCGACCTTGCCCGCCTCCGATGGCTCGAATCCCCAGCCGGCAACGAACGCGAGATCGTCGTCGCGCCAGCCGGCGATGCCGCCGCTGACGGCTGCTCGCAGCGACGCGGCGAGGTGGTCGGCGAACGCGCCGGTCATGACGGCGTTGTCCGCGCCCGAAATCAGCCCGCCCAGCGCCGCGGCCAGCGCAGCGCCCTGGACTTCGCGCAGGCCCGCTGCCTCGCCGGTGAGGAACGCGGTGAGCGCGGCCTCGCCATCGAGCGCGGCGCCGAATTCCTTGACGTTCTCCGGTCCCATCCCGGCCAGCCAGTCCAGCTTTTCGCCCCCGTACGGGGCCACGCTCGCCAGCGTGGCCGTGCCCAGGCAGCGGCCGCGGAGCACGGCCGAGCAGGCGAGCGCGTGCGGGCCGCCGCCGGACCAGCCGACGGTGAGGAACGCATCGCAGTCAAGCGCGTCGAGGACGGCCGCGACATCACCGGCCACGTCGGCGACGACGCGGCCCGGCCGCGGGGCCGAGCCCTCGTACCCGGGCCTGGCCACCATGATCGTGCGCATGCCCCGGATCCGGGCGGCCTCGACGGTGCCGGGCCAGACGACGAGGCCGCCGGGGGTGCCGTTGTGCAGCACGAGCGGCAGGCCCTCGGCCGGGCCGGCCAGCAGCACGTCCGCGGTGCGCCCGTCCGGCAGCCCGATCGCGCGCCGCTGCGGTGCTCCCGCCGCCGCGGCCTGCCCGTCGCCCTGGGCGCGCTCTTTGCCTGTCACCATGGGACGAGCGTAACGGGAGGGAGCGGGCTGTGACATGGCTGCTGTATGGGGCGAACGGCTATACGGGCACGCTGGTGGCCCGGCTGGCGGCGGCGCGGGGCGAGCGGCCCGTGCTGGCCGGCCGCTCGGCCGCGAAGATCGCGGCGCTGGCTGCCGAGCTGGGGCTGGAGCACCGCGCGTTCGGGCTGGACGACCCCGACGCTATCCGGCGCGGCCTGGACGGCGTGACGGCGGTGGCCCACTGCGCGGGGCCGTTCTCGGCGACCGCGGGCCCGATGGCGCGGGCCTGCGTGAACGCCGGCCTGCACTATCTCGACATCACCGGCGAGATCGAGGTGTTCGAGGAGCTGCACGGCCTCAGCGACCGCGCCCGGGCGGCGGGCAGCGTGCTGCTTCCCGGAGCCGGGTTCGACGTCGTCCCGACCGACTGCGTGGCGGCCCTGCTGGCAGAGGCTATGCCCGGCGCCGAGCGGCTCGACCTGGCGTTCCTGGTCGGCGGCGGCCCAAGCCCCGGCACCGCCCGCACCGCGGTCGAGGGAATGGGCGGGGGCGGCAAGGCACGGATCGACGGCGTCATCACCGATGTGCCGGTGGGCTGGCGCACGATACGCGCGGACTTTCCCGGCGGGCCGCGGACGGTCGCGTCCGTGCCCTGGGGCGACGTCAGCACCGCGTATCACTCCACCGGGATCGGCACCATCACCACGTACACCGCCGTGCCCGCGGCCGTGCTGCGGGCGGACCACGCGCTCGGGTTGCACCGGCTGCTGGGGCTGGCCCCGGTCCGGCGGCTGGCCCTGGCGCTGGCCGGCCGCGGCGTGACCGGGCCCAGCGACGAGCGCCGGGCGCGCACCCGGGCCGAAGTGTGGGGACGGGCCAGTGCCGGCGAGCAGGCGGTCGAAGCGGCGCTGACCACGCCCAACGCGTACGACCTGACCGCCGACTCGGTGGTGCGCGCGATCACGAGGCTCGGCTCGGCGGATCCCGGAACGCACACCCCGTCGAGCGCGTTCGGGGCGAAGTATGTCACCGAACTGGACGGCGTCACGCTTATCCCGCCGCACCCGTCACCCCCGCGCTGAGGCGCTCGCACGGCCGCGCCGGCCCGCAGGCACACGATCATGCTCCGGCTGGCGGCGCGGCGGCGAAGGACAGGATGATGCGGTCCTCGACGGGGCGGTAGCCGAGGCGCTGGTAGAGCGCGTTGCTCGTCGGGTTGGCCAGGTCGGTGAACAGCACCACCTCGTCGGCCCCGGCGTCGAGCGCGGCCCGGCTCACCGCCACGGTCAGCGCCCCGGCGTAGCCGCGGCGGCGCAGGCCAGGCGGCGTGTAGACCGGGCCGAACAGCGGCGGTTCGGCGCCGAAGGCCTGCGGCCCGTCGGCCCGCAGCGTCTGCGTGATGGTCAGCACGACCGTGTTGTGGGCCGACTGCTCCCGCAGCAACGGGCCGGCCGCGCGGTCAAACTCGTCCAGGTCTTCGCTGATCGTCCACGGCATGCCGTCCATGGTCACCGGCGCCGGCCGGGACGTGCACCTGGTTTTCCGGCAGGTGGTTTCCCGGCAGGGCCGGGTTCGTCATCCGGCCCGGACGATGCAGGGCGGCAAGTTCGTCCCGCCGGGCCACACCCTCACGGCACTGCGCGGCGGGATACTCCGAGCGGCGGCCTCGCTGTTGGGGGCCAGCGGCGATCTCGAAGGAGCGCATGTGGCACAGATCGGGCCCGGCTTCCTCAGCCTCCCTCATCGCTCGCCGAAACCCCGCGCCGACGGTCTGACCCATGTGCTCGACAAAGGCCTGTCGCTGGTCGGGCTGGAGTCCCTGCTCCAGAGCGCGCACGCGTCGATCGACATCATCAAGTTCGGCTGGGGCACGGCGTACGTCTCCGATGGTGTCAAGGCCAAGGTGGCGCTGAGCCGCAAGGCCGGCATTCACACGTGTCCAGGTGGGACGCTGCTGGAGATCTGCGACCACCAGCACCGCACGCCGGACTACATGCGCTGGATGCAGCGGCTCGGCGTGACGCACGTCGAGGTCTCGAACGGGGCGCTCGGCATGCCGATCGAGCGCAAGCGGGAGCTGATCCGCATGCTCGCGAAGGACTTCACCGTCCTGTCGGAGTGCGGGTCGAAGAACCCGCGCGACGACGTGATCGCGGCGGACTGGGTCGCGGAGATGGCGGGCGACCTGGAGGCAGGCGCGTCGCTGCTGATCGCCGAGGCGAGGGAGAGCGGCACGGTGGGGCTCTACGATCCCAGCGGGGAGGTCCGTGGCGAGCTCGTCGAGGCGCTGGTCGCCGCCCTGCCCGTCGAGAAGATCATCTTCGAGGCGCCCCGGAAGGACCAGCAGGCCTGGTTCATCCGGCGGCTGGGTCCCGCGGCGAGCCTCGGCAACATCCCGGCCGATGAGGTGATTGCGCTGGAGACCCTGCGTCTGGGGTTGCGCTCGGACGTCCTCGACCTGCTCCCGCCCGTTGACAGCCCGGCGCCCCAGCCGGGGCGCCAGACCCCGGTGACCCCTACTCTCCCCTTGATCCACTGACCCGCCGCTTGATCCACTGACCCGCCGCTTGATCCACTGACCCGCCGCACGGCCGGCGCGAAGGGAGTGCGAGTGCAGATCGGGGAAGACGACGTCCTGCTGCCCACTACCATGGTGGGCAGCTGGCCGCGGCCGCTGTGGATGCGCGGTGGGGTGCTGCGTGAGTCGGTGCACGACGTCGACTACGTCGACATGTACCAGCGCACCCTCTATGAGGACGCGGTCCGGCTCTGCGTCAAGGACCAGGACCTCGCCGGGCTCGACATCGTCACCGACGGGAACCAGTACTTCCAGGGCGAAACCCCTTACGACAAGATCCAGATGCTGCTCGTCCCGCTCCGGCTGAGCGGCTTCCGCCCGTACGGCCCGCCCGGCGACGAGCCGGGAACGGAGCAGTACTTCCGGCCCATCGTGGGCGAGAAGATCCAATGGGTACGGCCGGTGATGGGCCCGGTGCTGGCGGCGACGAAGCTGGCTACCGACAAGCCTTTCAAGATCAATATCAATTCAGGCCCGGCCACCGTCGCGTCGTGGTGCGAGGACCTGTACTACGGCGACGCCGCGGCGCTGCGGGCCGACGTCGCCGACGCGTTCAACACCGAGCTGCGGTGGCTCGCCGACCACGGCGCCCGGTTCATCCAGCTCACCGAGCAGGCCTACCTCTCCTCCCACGGCCGCCAGCCGTGGGTCCTGGAGATGATGAACCGCGCGTCCCGCGGCGTGGACGCCCACCTCACCTGGCACATGTGCTACGGCAACGCACGCGGCTCCGCCTGCGCCTACCCCGAGGTGAACGCGGGTTGCCTCGCGAAGCTGTTCACCTCCGACGAGCCCGTCGGCTGGACCGAGATCCACATGGAGACCGCCCGGACCGGGATGGCAGAGCTAGACGCCCTGGGCACCTGGACCGAGCGCGAGGGCACCAGCCTCGGGATCGGGGTGGTCGAGGCCCTGAACCCGCGTGTAGAGACCCCGGAGGAGGTGGCGGCGCGGATCCGCTGCGGGCTGAACCACGTCCCGGCCGAGCGCCTGATCGTCAGCACCGACTGCGGTCTCTACCAGCTCCCGCGCGACCTGGCCTTCGAGAAGCTGCGCAGCCTGGTGGCGGGTGCCCGTATCGTGCGCCGCGAGCTCGGCCGCGAAGCCGACGGCCGCCGCTGAGCGCGGCGCGGGCGCAGCGGGGGTCCGCCGCGGCGCGGGCGCACTGTCCGAAGCAGACAGGGCCGGGCAGCCGGTTGGTTCCGGCGAGGCAACGACGGCGCCCGGTGCCGGATCCTAGGCTCGGCCACTGTCACGACCATCCCGAGACGGGAGATCAGATGGTACGCGTCGGCACCGAGGAGATTCTCTTCCCCACCGCCATCATCGGATCCTATCCGCGGGCGCCCTTCCTGCACGGAAAGGTACTCGGCGAGTTCGAGGAACCCGATTTCGTCGACTTCCAGCAGCGCACGCTCTACGAGATGGCCGTCGCGCAGGCCGTGCTCGAGCAGGAGCGGGCCGGTGTCGACATCGTCAGCGACGGCCACCAGTACGAGGAGTTCGACACCGACTACGAGTACCACCAGCACTTCCAGTTCGTCCCGCACCGTTCCGCGGGCTTCAAGCGTTACGGCGAGCCGATCGCCGTCGAGCTCTACAAGATGTTCCACGCACCGACCGTGACCGGGGACATCAAATGGGTGCGGCCGATGCTGCGGCCGGTTCTCGAAACCGTCAGGCAATGGGCCACCAAGCCGGTCAAGCTCGGCATCATCGGGCCGCTTACCCAGTCGGTCGCCGTCACCGACCACTACTACCAAGACCCCAAGAAGATGGCCATGGCGATGGCCGAGGTCTACAACGACGAGCTGCGCGACCTGTCGCGCCGCGGCTGCGAGCAGATCACCCTGCACGAGCCCTGGCCGTACTTCGAGCCCGAGCCCTGGCACCTCGAGGTGTGGCGGCGGACCCTCGAGGGCGTCGATGCCTACACGATCTGGCACATCTGCTACGGCAACCAGGGCGGTAACCCGGGTGTCCTCGCCGACAGGGGCAAGGACATGTTCCCGCTCGGGTTCGACGCTGGCTACGACCAGATCGAGATCGAGATGAAGCGGCGCCAGTTCGCGGACCTCCCGGCACTCAAGGGCTTCCCGAAGGACCGTGACCTCGGCGTCGGGCTGATCGATGTGAAGACTTCGGTCACCGAGACACCGGAGGAAGTCGCCGACGACATCCTCCGCGTCGTCGGCAGCGGCGTGGTCGCACCAGAACGGCTCAGCGTCACGATGGACTGCGGCCTGGGCAACATGAAGCGGGTCCCGGCCCGGAAGAAAGTCGAGGCCATGGTGCAGGGCGCCGCGCTGGCCCGCGCCCGCGTGGAGGGTCGCTAGCACTCCTGCGTGGTCCTGGGGCGTCCTCAGCCATCATCCTCCCCCCGGTGGCTGCCCAGGAGCGCGACCGAGCGAACGAGTCAGGAGGCGCACAGCGACGACGCGGGTAGGCCCCGGGAGGATCTCACTTCCCGGGGCCTCCGGGCATGACGCGACAGTCTCCCGCCACTCCGGGCGAAACGCAAATCCCTCCTCCTAGTCTCGGACGGACAAAGCGCGGGCCTGGTCTCCTCCGGTCGAGGGAGTTCCGTACGACGGGGCCCGGGAAATACTCGACGGGTGACGGCCGTGGCCCTGTGTACGTTGGCACTGTGTACGTTGTCCCACTCGCCGCTGAGAGGTGTGCAGGATCCGGACGAGGATGTGACGGCCGCGGTCGGGCAGGTCTTCGCGACGGCCCGGCGGTTCATCGGCGAGTTCGATCCCGAGCTGGTGCTACTGCTCGGACCCGACCACTACAACGGCTTCTTCTACGACCTCATGCCGCCGTTCTGCCTGGGTGCCGGGGCCACGTCGATCGGGGACTGGGGCACCGCGGCGGGCCCGCTGCCGGTGGACCGCGACGCAGCGCTCGCGCTCGTGCGCGGGGTGCTGGACGAGGGCATCGACCTGGCCTACTCGGAGCGGATGAAGGTTGACCACGGGTTCGCGCAGCCGCTGGAGATCCTCTTCGGCCGCCTCGACGCGGTGCCACTCGTCCCGGTGTTCGTCAACTCCGTCGCCGAGCCCCTCGGCCCGATCCGGCGGTCCCGGATGCTCGGCGAGGCGCTCGGCCGCACTGCGGCGCGGCTCGGCCGGCGGGTGCTGGTCGTCGGGTCCGGCGGCCTGTCGCACGATCCGCCCGTGCCGCGGCTGGAGGACGCGCCCCCCGAGGTGGCGGAGCGGCTGATCGCCGGGCGCAATCCGACGCGCGGGCAGCGGGAAGTCCGGGAGCAGCGCGTCCGCGCCGCGGGGCGGGACTTCGCCGCGGGCGCGGCCGACCTCGCCCCGCTCAACCCGGACTGGGACCGGCAGCTGATGAGCCTGCTCGCCGCGGCCGGCTGGGCGGAGATCGACTCCTGGTCCAACCACGATGTCGTGGCCCACGCCGGCCGGTCCGGCCACGAGGTCCGCACCTGGATCGCCGCCTATGCCGCGCTCGGCGCGGTCGGCCCGTACCGGGTCGAGACCTCGTTCTATCGCCCGATCCCGGAGTGGGTCGTCGGCTTCGGCGTCACCACCGCCGCGCTGACCACTTGAGGGAGCATGACCGACTTCGAGACCGACGTCCTCGTCGTGGGGACCGGGCCGACCGGGTCGGCCGCGGCGCTCGCCCTGGCCACCTACGGTGTCCGCGTCCACGCAGTCACCCGGTCGAGCTGGCTCGCCACCACACCCCGCGCGCACATCACCAACCAGCGCACGATCGAGGTGCTGCGTGATCTCGGCGTCGAAGAGGAGGCCACGCGCCACGCCACCCCCTGGGAGATGATGGGGGACACGCCGTTCGTCACCAGCCTGACCGGCGAGGAGATCGCGCGGCTGCGCACCTGGGGTACCGGTGAGGACCGGCACGGGGAGTACGTCCAGGGCAGCCCGTGCCCGCTGCTGGACATCCCCCAGACCTACCTGGAACCCGTGCTGCTGGGTAACGCCGCCGCGCGCGGCGCCACGGTCGCGTTCGACACCGACTACCTCGCACACACGCAGGACCGGGCCGGTGTGACCGTAGACCTGCGCGAGCGCTTGTCCGGGCGGGAGTACCACGTCCGGGCCAGGTACCTGGTTGGCGCCGACGGTGCCCGATCACGGATCGTCGCCGAGCTCGGCCTCGAGCTCGACGGCCATCTCGCCCGCGCCGGCACCGCCTACGTGCTGTTCCACGCCGACCTGCATCGTCACGTCGAGCACCGGCCCAGCATCCTGTACTGGATCATGACTCCGGGCACGAGCTTCGGCGAGATCGGCATGGGTGTCCTGCGCGCCGTCCGACCGTGGCACACCTGGATCGCCGGCTGGGGGTACGACCTCACCGCCGGCGACCCGGATCTCGCCACGGACGCGGTCACGGCCAAGATCCGCGCGATGGTCGGTGACCCGGGCCTAGAGATCGACATCGAGGCCACGTCGACCTGGTATGTCAACCAGGCCTGCGCCACCTCCTACTCGTCCGGCCGCGTCTTCTGCGGCGGCGACGCCGTCCACCGCCACCCGCCGAGCAGCGGCCTCGGCTCCAACACCTCCATCCAGGACGCGTTCAACCTCGCCTGGAAGCTCGCGTACGTGACCAACGGCTACGCCCACGAGTCGCTGCTGGACTCCTACTCGCCCGAACGCGCCCCGGTGGGTTGACAGGTCGTCGCCAGGGCGAACCAGTCCCGCCTCGACTACGTCCCCCTCAACGAGTGCTTCTGCACCACCGGCGAGCCGGACCCGGTCGCCGCGGGCCTGGCGAAGCTCCGCGACCCAGGCCCCGCCGGCGTCGCTGTCCGGGCGGCCCTGGCCGCGGCGCTCGAGCTGAAGAACTACGAGTTCAACGCCCAGGGTGTCGAGCTCAACCAGCGCTACGAGTCGCGGGCCGTCCTCGCCGACCCTGACGCTGGTGAGGAGCGCTGGCAGCGTGACCGGCAGCTCCACCTGCAGCCCACCACCCGGCCCGGCGCGAAGCTCCCGCACTGCTGGCTGATCGACCGGAACGGGCACCGGGTCTCCACGCTCGACCTGGTCGGCAAGGGCAGGTTCTGCGTCCTCACCGGACTCGCCGGCGGTGCCTGGGTGCGCGCCGTACACGAGCTCGACCTGCCGTTCCTGCACTCCGTTGTCATCGGCAGCGAGGGCGCCGCGGACCCGTACTGCCACTGGCCGCGGATCCGGGAGATCCACGAGGCCGGTGTCCTGCTCGTCCGCCCCGACGGCTATGTCGCCTGGCGGCACCGCGACGCGGTGTGGGACGACACCGAGGCCGTCGGGCGGATCGAGAACGCGCTGCAGAGCATTCTCGGCCGGACCGGCTGAGCCGCCGGGCCCAACCGGACCCGGCAGGACTGCCCCGGTCATCGACCGCTACGGGGAAAGGTCAGTTGCGGAGGACGGAAAAGCACCGGCCGGATGTCTTCTGCGGCGCGCATGTGCCCGCGCCGGGCGTCCGGTTAGCGTCAGGAACATGACCACCGCGATCCTGGACATCAGCATCGAGTACCCGACCGCGGACCTGATCCGCCCGGTGAGCGACGCCGAACGCGCCGCCTACGAGCGTGACGGCGCCGCGATCGTCAAGGGCGTCATCCCGGACGAATGGGTCGCCTTCATGCGGGACGCCGTCACCCAGCTGATCGAGGAGTCCGACCCGTCGTCGCAGAACTACGCCGACGACGGCGCCCCGCGGTTCTTCTCGCTGGCTTTCCCGTGGATGTTCCACGACGCCTTCAAGGCCTGGGCGATCCACGGGCCGCTCGTGGAGGTCGCCCGGCAGGTGCTGACCGACGCCGAGCAGGTGATCTTCTTCTACGACCAGATCTTCGCCAAGGAACCCGGCGCGGACACGCGCACCCCGTGGCACCAGGACTACTCGTTCCTCCCGGTGAACGGCGACCAGCAGGTCCGGATTCTGGGTGCCGTTCGACACGGTCACCCCGGACAGCGGAGCCATCCACTACCTACGCGGATCCCACAAGTGGGGCAAGGTCTACCACCCCGTCGGGTTCAAGAACATCCCGATCATCACCGACACCTACGTCAACTCTCCGTACGAGGAGATGCCGGACTTCGAGGCCGACTACGAAACCTATGACTGGCTGGTGGCCGAGGCGGAGCCGGGCGACCTGGTGCTGCACCACCCCCGAACCGTGCACGGCTCGATGGGGAACCTGACGAACAACTTCCGGCGAGCGATCACCAGTTTCTACGTCGGGGACAAGGCCACCTGGCAGCCGCACGAGGCCAACATGTTCAACAACAAGAGCCTCACCGGCCACGTGACCGCACCCGATCTCGCCGAGGGCGGCCCGATCGAGTGCGACATGTTCCCCCGCGTGTGGCCCTGAGGCCGGTGCCGCCACGGCCGCCGCGCAGGTCCCGCCCGGGCGCTTTGTGCTGCAGGAATGTCGTGCCGCGCCCGTCCCCTTAGGTGCACCCGATGTTTCCTCATGATTGGAGATCAGCATGCGTGTCGGCAATCAGGAGATGTTGCTCCCTACGACCATGGTGGGGAAATATCCAGAGCCGCGCTGGTGGAAAGGGCAGGCGTTCGCCAATTATCCGGGAAGGCCGGGCAAGGTCGTCTTCGACTCCATTTCCGAGGAGGCATACAACGACGTCATCCAGTGCATCGCTCGCGACCAGGAACGCGTCGGACTCGACATCATGGCCGACGGGCGGGTGTTCGACGGGGAGGACGCCTACGGTCAGCTGCTTTACCACTACATCGAGCGGATGACCGGCTACGAGCTCGACGGCCCGAACCTCGCGGTGCCGATCTACAGCATGCTCTACGCGCCCACCTGCGTCGGCGAGGTCCGCCGCCGTTACCCGTTCCACCTCGAGACGCTCAAGGCGATGCGCCGGTTGACCGACCGGCCGATCAAGATCTCCTACACCGGCGTCGGAGCAATAACGGCGGCCACGAACAACCTGCACTACGCCGACATCAAGGAACTCGGCCTCGCACTGGCTAATGCCATCAACACCGACCTCAAGGAGCTGGCCACGATCGGCGTCGACATCATCCAGCTCGACGAGTTCGTCTGGCCGTACGGCATGGGCGACTGGGAGATCGACTGCCTGAACGCCGCGGTCAAGGACGTTGACGCGCAGATTCTGGCTGCACGCGTGCTGGGGCAACCTCGGGTCCTCGCCCTCCTACCTGCCCTACGAGGGCGACGAGGCCGACAAGGAGCTCGGTGTCTACGACGTCGCCCGGCGACCGCGGGGCGCCACCGAGGCCACCGAACGGGCCCGCAACATCTTCCCGAAGGTCCTCGGTGCCGACATCGACGTGCTGAACTACGAGGTCGGCCGGATGGGTCCGGACGACCTGAAGCCGCTGGCCGACAACAACTGGGACAAGCCATTCGTGGCGGGCGTGATCGACGTCAAGCAGGTCACCGTCGAGACGGCCGAGGATGTCGCGGACCGGATCCGGGCAGTCATGGAGTACGTGCCCATCGAGCGCCTGGGCCTCACCACCGACTGCGGTCTGCCCAACCTGAAGCGCTGGATCGCGCGGTTGAAGCTGCAGGCTCTGGTCGAGGGCGCCGAGATCGTCCGGGCGGAGCACAACAGCTGACGCGGGCAGAACCCCCTCTGGCTTTCAGCGGCCGTCGGGCGTCGGAGGCCGTCCGCGCAGGCGGTGCCGGCTAGGCGTCACCGTCAGTGGCGGCCCGGCGGCCGAGCGCGAGGATTCTTGCAGGCAAGCTGCACCCGGAACCGGTCCTCCTGGTCGTCGAGGCACAGCCCAGTCAGCTCGTTGACTCGCGCGAGCCGGTAGGAGACCGTCCGGTCGTGGATGCACATCGACTCCGCAGTGCGCCGCGTACTGCATCCGGCCGTCAGGTAAACCTCGAGGGTGCGGATGAGCTCCGTTCCGCGCTTCTCGTCGTAGTCCAGCAACGGGCCGAGCTGGCGTCGCGCGAAGCCGTCGAGGTCGTCGCGGGAGGTCGGGGACAGCAGGAACTGCAGGACGCCGAGATCCTCGAAGACACCCGGCTCCCCGGACGCGCCGACGGCGGACCCCGCCAGCTGAGCCTCGCGCCAGCCGCCGGGAAAGCCAGCGATGGTCTCCACCGGACCCGCGACACCGACGGTGGCGCTGATCCCGTCGGGCCACGGGATCGCGGCCAGCGCCCGGGCCAGACGCCGGGCCCAGGCAATGTCCCGAACGGAATCGCCGGGTACGACCGCGGCGAACAGGTTCGCCCGCCGCGCGAGCACCGCACCGGACACCCCGGCGCCCTCGAGACCCGTACCGATCAGCCGGGCGCACGCGCTGCGCGAACGCTCGAGGTATTCGGGGTTCCAGCCGCTCGCCGTCGCGTCGCAGGCGAGCCCGGACACCGTGATCGCGACGACACGCGCCGGCAGCGCGAAACCGGTGCCCAGGTGCCGGGCTCGCACGCTCGCCTCGACCGCGTCGGGCAGCCTGCCGTCGAGCAGGTCCCACACGAACTCCGACTGCAACCTGCTCGCCGCGGCGACAGCCGCCTCCTCGCGCGCCAGGAGCAGGGCGCTGACCACGGCTGCCTGCTCGGCTGCCAGGCGGTCCCCCGGGGCCGGGGCGGATGGCAGCGCCAATGCGAGGTGCCCGAAGGTCACCCCCGCCGCCCGTACCCTGGCGATCAGCAGCCACGACCCATCGGGCTGCTCGATCGTTACCGAGGCCCGGTCGTCGGCGAGCGCGGGCAGCGCGCGCTGCACGTGGTCCAGCAGCCGCTGCACGTTCCTGCGCGGCGACGGGCCAAGCACCCGGCCGTCCTCGGTGACGACGACGGCGAGACCGCGGGTGATGCCGCCCACCGTCCGGGCCACGGCGTTGACGTTGCCACCTTCCGTCACGATCCTGGCCAGCTCGGCATATACGTGGAGATCGCGTTCGGCGGCCTGGTTGCGCTCTACGAGGGCGGCATGGGCCATCTCGAACCGAGTCGCCCGGGCACGCTCGGCCTGGTGGCGGTCAGCGTTGTGGATCGCGGCGCCGCACAGCTGGGCGAAGGCGGCGAACAGGCTCTCGTCCTCGTCGGTGAACGGCGCGCGGCGGCGGCGCCAGGCGCACAGGGCGCCCGCGACCCGGCCGTCCCAGCACAGCGGAACCGCGATCGCCGAGCAGGTCCCCTCGATGTCAGACAGCGCCATGAACTCCGGGGCGGAGCGCGGGTCCGTGGAGTAGTCGTCGATCCGTTCGGGCCTGCCGGACTGCACAACACGCCCGGCGAGGCCCTGACCCACGCGGATCCGCAGCCGGGCGGTGTCGAGCCGCGTGTTGCCGATCGCGCAGCGCATCTCCAGATCTCCCGCCTCGTCGCGCAGCAGCACCCCGGTGATCTCCGCGCGCAGGAGCTGGGCCACGGCGTCCGCGACGGAGACCACCACCTCGTCCGGCTCCAGCGAGGCGACCACGCGGGTGGCGAACCCGCGCAGAAGTGCGTCCGGCGGGCGCCCGCCCCCCGCCCAGTTGATCAGCTCACCGAGGGCGCGCAGCGATTCCAGGTCGGCCTCGCCGAACCCGATCGGGGCCGCGCGGGCGACGACGACATCGGTGCGCGGGTTGACCGACACCGCAGCGACCGGGCGCCCACCCTCCCAGCCAGCGCCCTCCGGAGGCCGCCGCCGGAGCACGTCGTCGAAGTCGCCGTCGGCGGCGAGCACGACCGGTCGTCCGTCCTGCCAGCGCACGATCGCGGCGGCGTCGGCGGCGACAAGCGGCCGCGCGGCCCGGATGCCGGCCTCGGCGACCGCAGACGACCCCTCGCGTGCGGCCGCCGCGATGTCCACGATCACCCGCGGCCACCGCAGCCGCCTGCGTTCGACCCGGGACCGGCTGGGTTCCATCAGCCGGACCGCGCCGTCGTTGACGCTCGGTTCACTCATGGGCCACTCCTCGCGCTCGTCTCGACACTGGCACGCATCACGCGAGGAAACCAGGGCACATTCATGCGCCGGACCGGACGAACCTGGGGACTTCGTTTGGTCCGATGGCGCAATCCCCCGAGAAGGAGGTCGATCATGACGACGTTGCCACTGGAGCAGGCTGTCGTCGCCTACGTCGCCGCTTGGAACACGGCCGACGAGCGAGCCCGCCGAAACCTGCTGGAACGCTCCTTCGCCTCGGACGGCAGCTACGCCGACCCCCGGGCGACGGTGGTGGGCCGGGAGGCGCTGGTGGCACACTCCCGGCGCTTCGCGCAGGACCTTCCTGGCTCCTCGATCGTCCTGACCAGCGCGATCGACGTCCACGGCGCCTTCGCGTGCTTCACGTGGCGGGCGGTCGGACCCGACGGCGCCACCCTGCGCGAGGGCATCGACTTCGTCACGGCGGGCCCGGACGGCAGGCTGCGCGAGGTACGCGGGTTCTTCGGCGCGTATCGCGTCTCGGAGCCGGAGTGACGGCGCCACGTGTCCTCGACGGGACGGACGGCGACGGACTGCCGCCCGGGACAACGTCGATCGTGGAATCTGTCCCGAACTGGCAAAGACTGCCGTTGTGCCCCGACCATACGATCACTCCGACCATAGTGGTTCCACCACAGAAACGGCATTCTCGTCTCACGGGAGAGCGCGGCGATGGCGCAGGTCGGCACGCAGGAGATCAAGCTTCCGACGTCTCCGCACCGGGCGGCCAGCGCGGCCCTGGCTCGCGAGCGACTCTGAGTGGACAGCGGAATTGATCGGGCGATGGACCATTCCACCGGACAGGTGGTATGGACGCCTTCTCGGCAACAGATCGAACGGGCGAATGTCACACGCCTGATGAGGCGGTACGGGATCGAGACGTTCGAGGAATTGCGGGCCCGTTCCGTGGCCGATCCCGAGTGGTTCTGGGCGGCCGTCGTGGACGATCTGGACATCGCGTTCACCTCTCCGTGGACACGTCTTGTGGACATCTCGCGGGGGCCGCAGTGGGCTACCTGGTTCGAGGGCGCGACGGTGAATGCGGCCAACAACGTGACCCGCCACGGATCGGGGTCTCGTGCCGAGAGCGCCGCGGTCGTGTGGGAAGGGGAGGACGGTTCCACGACGACCCTGAGCTATGCGGACCTGAAGCGGTTGACCGCTCACGCGGCGGGAGCACTTGCACGACTAGGTGTCACCAAGGGCGATGCCGTCGGCCTGTACCTGCCCATGATTCCGGAGGCGGTCATCGCCTTCCTAGCGTGCGCTTCGATCGGGGCGGTAGTGGTCCCGCTCTTCAGTGGCTTCGCCGCCGAGGCTGCCGTGGTTCGTCTCCGCGACGCCGGGGTCACGGTTCTCGTGACGGCCGACGGGTACCTGCGACGTGGCCGCGTGCAGGATTCTGAAGTCGGCCGCCGACCGGGTCGCCGTCGGTGCCGGGATCCAGAAGGTCCTGGTTGTGCCGCGGTTCGGCAGGTGCGCGACCTGGGACCCGGAGCGCGACGTCGCATGGGACGAGGCGCTCGATCGGGCCCAACCGATCGACCCAGTGCCGCTCCCGGCCGAGACTCCGATGCTGATCGCCTACACCTCAGGCACGACCGGCCGGCCGAAGGGCAGTGTGCACGTGCACGGCGGCTGGGTGGTGAAGGTCGCCGAGGAACTCGCCTACCAGTTCGACGTCGGTCCCGGTGACCGCTTCCACTGGGTCACGGACATGGGCTGGATCGTCGGCGCCTGGATGACCATCGGCGTCGGCACGCTCGGCGCGACGCTCGTACTGTACGAGGGCTCGCCAGACCATCCGGAGCCGGATCGCCTCTGGCGGCTGGTTGAGCGCCACGGCGTGACAGTTCTCGGCGTCTCGCCGACCCTCATCAGATCGTTGCGGGCGCACGGCGATCACTGGCTGAACGGACCGGATCTTTCGTCCATCCGCATCCTGGGCACTACGGGCGAGCCTGTCGATCCATCGTCGTGGTGGTGGCTGTTCGACCAGGTGGGCGGCAGGCGCTGTCCCATCATCAACATCTCCGGCGGCACCGAGGTCGGGGTCTGTTTTCTCTCGCCACATCCGGTGACTCCGCTGAAGGTCGCCAGCGTTCACGGTCCCGTGCTCGGGCTGGACGTGGACATCTTCGACACCTCCAGGCGGTCCGCGGAGGCCGGGCAGATGGGCGAGTTGGTCTGCCGGGGCGCCTGGCCGGGAATGACCAGGGGTTTGTGGCGGGACCCCGACCGATACCTCAAGACGTACTGGGCACGGTGGGACGACGTCTGGGTGCACGGCGACTGGGCCGTCCGCGACGAGGATGGATTCTGGTTCCTGCACGGCCGCTCCGACGACACGCTGAACGTTGCGGGCAAGCGCGTTGGTCCGGCGGAGGTGGAGGCGGCGCTCACGACGCATGACGCCGTTATCGAGGCGGCGGCGGTGGGGGTGCCTGATCCGGTGCGGGGTGAGGCGCTGTGCTGCTATTGCGTCATCGCTCCGGACCACGGTCCGACCGATGTACTCCGTGCGGAGCTCTCGGATCTCGTCGTTCAGCTCATGGGCAAGCCGTTCCGTCCACGGACGGTCGGGTTCGTCACCGCGCTGCCGAAGACGCGCAGTGCCAAGGTTGTTCGCAGAGCGATTCGGGCCATCGCGATGGGCGAGGACCCTGGCGACATCTCCACACTGGAGGATCCCGGAGCCCTTTCCGCGATTCGGAACCCGACGTGAGCGTGCGCAACCCGACGTAGCTACCCGGCTTCTCGCAGCCGCTGGCTGAACGTGCGGGCCGCGGCAGCTGGATCGGCGGCTTCGGTAATGGCACGCACAACGACGACCCGGGTGGCTCCCGCGGCGAGGACATCGCCGAGCCGGCCGAGGGTGATGCCGCCGATCGCGAACCAGGGACGAGCTGGCTGCCGTCGTGCGACATGGGCCAGCAAGCCGATGCCTGTGCCCGGGCGGCCCGGCTTCGTCGGCGTCGCCCACACTGGCCCGGCGCAGAAGTAGTCGGCCCCAGGTTCGCTGGCCGCGGCGTCCGCCTGGGCGGGGCTGTGACTGCTGCGGCCGATCAACGGGAGCGGGCCCAGGATGCGCCGCGCGACCGGCACGGGCAGATCATCCTGGCCCAGGTGGAGGACGTCGGCACCCGCCGCGAGGGCCACGTCGGCGCGGTCGTTCACCGCCAGCAGGCGGCCGTGCCGCCGGCACGCGTCGGCGAAGACCTCAAGCGAACGGAGTTCCTCCCGCGCTTCGAGGCCCTTCTCCCGCAACTGCACGATGTCCACCCCGGCGCCAAGTACCGCGTCGAGGAACTGCGCCAGATCTCCTTGCGACCGCCGTGCGCCGGTGCAGAGGTAGAGCCGCGCGTCCGCCAGCCGCGCCCTGGCGTCAGCCAGGGCTGGCTGAGGCGTCCCTGCCCCGGCCGGCTCAGCCGTCGCTGCCCGTGCGGGGTGAGTCGTCACTGCGCCATCCAACCACTGCCGGCCAACCACGGCCGGGCCGCGGGACACCTGCGGGCTTACACTGGCCTAGTCAGCACGTTCTGACCACGGGAGCCCCTGGCGGGGGCTGAGAGGGAGGCTGGCTGCCTCCGACCGTCGTACCTGATCCGGGTAATGCCGGCGAAGGGAGCAGGGATGACCATGACCGCCGACGTCGTCGTCGCTGGTGGCGGCGTCATCGGCACCGCGATCGCCTGGCGGGCCGCGGCGGCCGGACTGGACGTGGCCCTCGTGGATCCCCAGCGTGGCGACGCCGCATCACTGGTGGCGGCGGGGATGCTGGCGCCGGTGTCGGAGAGCCTGTTCGGCGAGGATGCACTGCTGGCACTCAACCTGCTGGCCGTCAGCCGGTTCCCCTCATTCGCCACCGAGCTGGAAGAAGCGGCTGGCCATCAGGTCGGGCTGCGCCGCGAAGGCACCCTCGCCGTTGCCTACGATCCCGGCGACCATGCCGCGCTGATGCGGCTGACTGCATTCCGCCGGTCCCTGGGGCTCGGCGCCGAAGAGCTGGACGGCCGGGCATGCCGCAGGCTGGAGCCTTTCCTCGCGCCGGATGTGCGCGGCGGGGCTCTGTTCGCGGGCGACTGGTCGGTCAACAACCGGCGGTATGCAGCCGCGCTGCTCCTGGCGGCGCGGGCGGCGGGGGTACGTTTCGTGCCTGGCCGGGTCGAGGCGCTGCGCACCCGCGACGGAAGGGTTCTCGGCGTGCAGCTGGCCGGTAACCCCGCGGTCAGCATGCTCGACTGCGGCGCTGTGGTCGTGGCCGCCGGCTGCTGGTCGGCCGGGGTGGCAGGGCTGCCGGATGCGCTGCGCGCCGCGGTCCGGCCGGTCAAGGGCCAGCTGCTGCGCATGCGCCTCCCCGACCGGATGCCACCCGTGATCAGCCACACGGTGCGCGCGCTCGTGCGCGGGACCGACGTTTATCTCGTGCCCAGGGCCGGCGGCGAGATGATCGTGGGCGCGACATGCGAGGAACGGGGACCCGACCTGACGGTGACCGCCGGTGCCGTGCATGACCTGCTCCACGACGCCATGAGCGTGCTCCCCGTGACCAGCGAGCTGGTCCTCGCCGAGACCTGCGCCGGCCTGCGGCCCGGAACCCCCGACAACGGGCCGATCGTGGGCGCCGCGGGCCCCGGCGGCCTGCTGGTGGCCACCGGGCACTACCGCAACGGCATCCTGCTTTCGCCGGTGACCGCCGACGCCGTCGTCGCCTGCCTGACCGGGCAGCGGCCAGTGGAGGAATGGGAACCGTTTTCACCGCAGCGCTTCACGGCCCGGGTACAAGCATGATCGTCCGGGTGAGCGTCAACGGGAAGCCCAGCGAAGTGCCGGCCGGCAGCACCGTCAGCCAGCTGGTCTCCACGGTCACCGGACTGACCAGCGGTGTCGCCGCCGCCGTCAACGGCGAGGTCGTGCCACGCCGTTCCTGGCCTGGCACGCTTCTTCGCGAGGGTGACCAGGTTGAGATCGTCACGGCCGTGCAGGGAGGATGACATGATCGATAACCAGCTCCCGAACGGTAGCGCGCCGGCCCTCGCAGCAGCGCCGGCCACCGATGGCGCCGGCCAATCATGGGTGCTGGCCGGCCGTACCCTGAGTTCCAGGCTCATCGTCGGGACTGGCGGAGTCCAGAGCCTGGACGTCCTCAATCGGGTGCTCGACGTCTCCGGCACAGCTCTTTCCACGGTCGCCATCCGGCGGGTCGCGACGGCGGGGCCGGGCTCCCTGCTCGGCGTGCTGCGGCAGGCCGGCGTCCACGTGGTGCCCAACACCGCGGGCTGCCACACCGCCAGCGAGGCGCTTTTCACCGCGCGGCTCGGGCGTGAGGCGCTCGGCACTGACTGGGTGAAGCTGGAAGTGGTGGCCGACGACCACACGCTGCTGCCGGATCCCGTTGAGCTCCTGGAAGCGGCCCGGCTGCTGGTTGCTGACGGGTTCGTGGTCCTGCCGTACACCAGCGACGACCCTGTCCTTGCCCGCCAGCTCGAGCGAGCAGGCTGCGCGGCGGTCATGCCGCTCGGCGCACCCATCGGATCAGGCCTTGGCATCCGCAACCCGCACAACATCGCGATGATCGTGGAGCGGTCGGGTGTCCCGGTCATCCTCGACGCCGGGATCGGGACAGCCAGCGACGCCGCGTTTGCGATGGAGCTGGGGTGTGACGCCGTTCTCGTCGCATCGGCCATCACCCGCGCGGCCGATCCCGAGCAGATGGCGTACGCCATGCGGCTGGCCGTGGCGGCCGGGCATGCCGCGCGGGCCGCCGGGCGCATCCCCCGCCGCTGGCACGCCCAGGCGTCGAGCCCGCTGGCCGGACTGCCGGAGGGCCCCGAATGAGCGTGCCGCGCGTCCTCACCGTCGCATCTTCCGACTCCGGCGGCGGCGCGGGAATCCAGGCCGACATCAAGGCCTTCGCCCGCTGCGGCGCCCACGGCATGTCGGCGATCGTCGCGCTGACCGCGCAGAACACGCTGGGCGTCACCGCCATCCATGAACTTCCGCCGGCTTTCGTGCGCGCACAGATCGACGCTGTGCTCGACGACATCGGGGCCGACGCGGTGAAAACAGGGATGCTGTTCTCCGCGGACCTGATCGAGGCCGTCGCGCAGGCACTGGCACCGCGGCGCCTGCCGCTGGTAGTCGATCCGGTCATGGTTGCCAGCTCGGGAAGCCGGCTCCTGCGCGAGGATGCTGTCGAAACCCTGGTTACGCGGCTGTTCCCGCTGGCCACCGTAGTAACGCCTAATCTGCTCGAGGCGCAGGCGCTCACCCAGATGGTGACCGAAGACCGCGCGGCGCTGGCCGAGTGCCTCGCAGCGAAGGGCGCAGCCGCGGTCCTGGTCACCGGAGGGCACGGCGCCGACCCGGTTGACCACCTCTTCGACGGTTCGGCTCACGTGTCGATTCCGGTCGCCCGCTATCCCGTAGCAGCGACTCACGGAGCCGGCTGCACCCACTCGGCGGCACTGGCCGCCGGGCTAGCGGCCGGCCTCCCGCTGGCCGACGCCGCGCGGCAGGCTGCAGCCGTCGCGGCCGACGCGGTGGCTCACGGACTCGCCGCCCTCGGCGGCGGAGACGGCCCGGTGCACGCCCTTCACCTCGGAGCGAAGCCACTACCGCGGCCCGGGAATGGGGTTGCTACCACGGCGATCGCGGCAGGGCTGGAGGTGTCAAGCCTGGGAACATGAGGTGATGGGAGTGAGTTTCAGCCCGCTGACCTGCAGAATGTTGGTGGGCGATGCTGGGTTCGAACCAGCGACCTCTGCGGTGTGAACGCAGCGCTCTTCCACTGAGCCAATCGCCCGTTCCGCGGGCCGTCTCCGGTCCCCGCGGGCCAACACAGACTAGCGTATCCGCGCGCCGCATCGCGTGCCCGCAGCCCTGCGCCGGCCCCACCACGCCCTGCACCCGGTCCCGGCCCGCCCTGCACCCGGTCCCGGCAACCCCCCGCTCCAGCCGACGGGCCCGCGCCCGGTCCGGCACGCCATCCGCCCAAAGCCCCAGCGGGCCGCACCCCGGCCACACCCCAGCCGTACAAGTCCCGCGAATGCGGCTAAATCCGTGCAGAATGCAATACCGGCCAGCCGCCCAAGATCACCGCCACGACATATTTTTCATACTGTAATCAGAGAGTTAGCAATGGCGCACTCACAGTTATATGCACTGGTCAGAGTGCCAATCGCCTGCACCGGGCAGTCGCCACCCGGGCGGGCGTTTGCCCAGGTCAGGTGCCTTAGGGGCGGTTTGTAGCCGGGTGACCGACGTTAGGACCGGCGAGAATAGCGGAATCCCATGCGTAAAAGATTTCGCCGTGTAGCGCGTCATAACTAGTGAGCGCCGACGTGAGATCCCCCGAAAGCCCGGCACGCCGGGACCGCACGAGGTAAAGGTGTGGCCTGATGATGGAGAGCGGCACCACCGTAGCAGCCGAGCTTGGGCTCATGCTCGTTGTTCCGCAACATACGACCGTTCCGCTCGTGGCGAGCCTGTTCTACTCAGGCGAAGACCCATACGCGGTCCGGATGGCCTTCCATGTGGGCACGGACGAGCCCGTCGAGTGGATCTTCGCGGAGATCTCCTCGCGGCGGGCATGGCCGGGTCCGCCGGCGAGGGTGACGTCAGGGCCTGGCCGTCGTCCCGCGACGGCGACGGCGACGGAGAGGGCGAGAGTGAGAGTGAGAGCGACGGGGAGACCGTGCTGAACATCGTCCTCTCGTCGCCGTTCGGGCAGGCGCACTTCGAGGCGCCGATGACGGCGATGGCAGAGTTCCTGCACCGGACCTACGACGCCATCCCGGCCGGCCACGAGGGCGACTTCATTGACATCGGAGGGGAACTGGACAGCCTGCTCTGGCGGGCGTAGCAGGGCACAGCACGGGCACAGCAGTTGCAGCGTGACATGAGCGGCGCCCGCCACGGGGCGACCGTTGTCACGGATCGGGGGACTGCGCCGCGCGGGCAGCGAACACCTGCGCGGCCTTTCCCGTGACCGGGCCCGGCACGGCCGGCAGCACCAGCCCGTCGAACGGAACGGATCGGCTGCACGTCCCTGGTGGTCGAGGCCAGGAACGCCTCCGATGCGGCGGCGAGCGTTTCCGCGGGAACGTCCCGCTCGCTGCCGCCGAACCATTCGAGCAGTAGCCCCCTGGTGACCCCGGCCAGGCACCCGGCCGAAAGCGGCGGGGTGACCAGTTCCCCGTCCACCACCAGGAACACGTTGCTGCCTGTCCCCTCGCACAGGTTCCCCCGGGTATTGGCGAAGATCGCCTCGGTCGCCCCGCGCTCCGCGGCGTACGCCAGCGCGCGGACGTTCTCCGCGTAGGAGGTCGTCTTGATCCCGGCGAGCGCGCCGCGCTCGTTCCGCGGCCACGGCACGGTCACCACGTCGCAGCTCGCCGCCCAGGCGGTCAGCTCGCCCAGCGCTATCACCGCGGTGAGCGGTCCCCCGCCGCGCTGTGACCCGAGCGGCGACTCCCCGCCGGTCACGGTGATCCGCACCCGCGCCCGGTCCGGGCTGCCCGAGGCCTCCAGCACCGCGTACACCCCCGCCGCCATCGCGTCCGGCTCGGGCTCCGGCAGCCCGAGCCCGGCCGCCGACGCGGCCAGCCGCTTCAGGTGCCGGGTCAGCGCGAACGGCATGCCACCGGTGACCTTGACGGTCTCGAAGACACCGTCGCCGACGGTCAGGCCATGATCGAACACGGAAATCCGGGCCTTCGCATCGTCGAGCAATGCACCGTTCAGCCAAATCGTCATTAAAGTCACGCTACCGAAGGCCGCCGGCGGCCGCCGCAGCCGCCGCGCACAGTTCCGGGAGCATCTCGTCGACCGCGGCGAGCTGCCCGGCCACCTCACGGTCGGTGTCCATCCGGGGCACCCGTGCGCGGACGGCGTCGTGCACGGCCCGCATCGGGACGGCCGGGGCGGCGATGTCGGCGCGAAGATCGATCCCCTGCGCCGCGCAGCACACCTCGACCGCCAGGCAGGTCCGCACGTTGGCCACCACCTCGCGGAGCTTGCGCACCGCCGTCCAGCCCATGGACACGTGATCTTCCTGCTTGCCCGAGGTCGGGATCGAGTCCACGCTCGCCGGGTGGGCGAGGACCTTGTTTTCGCTGACCAAGGACGCGGCGGTGTACTGGGCCAGCATGAAGCCGGAGTTCGTGCCCGCCGCCGGGGCGAGGAAGGGCGGCAGGCCGCGGGAGAAGGCCGGGTCGAGCATCCGGTCCACCCGGCGCTCGCTGATGCTGGCCAGCTCTGACAGCGCCATGGCCAGCATGTCGGCGGCGAACGCCAGCGGCTCGCCGTGGAAGTTGCCGGTGACCATCACCTCGCCGTCGGGAACGATCACCGGGTTGTCCACGACGGCGCCGAGCTCGGTCTCCAGCACTCCGCGCGCGTAGCCGAGCACGTCTCTGACCGCCCCGTGCACCTGCGGCGCGCAGCGCAGGCAGTACGCGTCCTGAACGGCGTGCCTGCTGGTCCGGTGGCTGGCCATCAGCGCGGAGCCCGCGAGCAGCGCGCGCAGGTTGGCGGCGCTGTCCAGCTGGCCGGGGTGCGGCCGGATCACCTGCACCCGCTCGTCGTAGGGCCGGTCGTGCCCGAGCAGCGCCTCCACCGACAGCGCGCAGGCGATGTCGGCGGCCTGCACGAGCATCTGCGCGTCGTGGACAGAGAAGGCCAGCAGCGCCTGCATCGGCTCGGTGCCGTTGACCAGCGACAGCCCTTCCTTGGGCGCGAGCTCGAGCGGCTGCAGGCCGCTGGAGGCGAGGACTTCAGCCGCAGGCCGGCCGCGCGCGTCAGCGGAGCCCGCCGTCCGGAGCCTGCCCTCGCCGATGAGCGGCTGGGCCAGGTGCGCGAGCTGCGCCAGGTCGCCGGAGGCACCCACCGAGCCCTTCCCCGGGATCACCGGCAGCAGGCCAAGATCGAGCAGTTCAAGCAGGCGGCGCGGCAGATCTGCCCGCACCCCCGAATACCCCGCCGCCAGCGTCCGCGCCCGCAGCAGCAGCACCGCGCGGACCGTGGCGTCGTCCAGCGGCTCGCCCGCCGCGGCCGCGTGCGACCTGATGATCGCCGCCTGCAGCGCGGTGAGGTCGCGCTCCCCCACCGGCGTGTCGGCCAGCGCGCCGAACCCCGTGTTCACCCCGTACACCGGCGCGCCGCCGCGGATCGCCGCCGTGACGATCGCGCGGCTGGCCTCCATCCGTTCCGGCACCCCGGCGCCGAGCTCGGCGCGGGCTTCCCCGCGCGCCACATCCACCACGTCCTGGACGGTCAGCCCGTCGCCGTCGACGATCACTGTTCGCATGGCTGACAGCCTGCCACCCGGCGGCCCTCGCGGTGGCGGGCCCCCGCTGTTTCCCTGCCCGGCTAGCCGCCGTCCGCCCAGCCGAACGTCTCTCCCAGCCCTTCCCGCCCGGCCGGAGTCACCCGCACGCACCGCGGCCGCGGGCCGCGCTCGATCCAGCCGAGCTCGAACAGCCGCGCGGTCATCGCGGCGGCCAGCCCCCCGCCCAGGTGCGGGCGGCGCTGCGTCCAGTCCAGGCAGGCCGCGGCGAAGCGCCGGCGCGACGCACGGACGGCCTCGATATTTATCCCGAACGGCTGAAGCACGGCAGCCCCCCGCCTGGTGACGCGGTAGCGCACGGCGGCCATGTCCGTGACCGGCCCGTCGGCCTCCCCGGCCCTGCCGGCGCCGGACGCGGCGCTCGCGGCCCCCGCCTCGGCGAGCAGGCCCTCGCGCAGCAGGGCGTCGAGCAGCTCCACCCCCGCCCGGCCGGCCAGGTGGTCATAGCAGGTCCGGGCGTCGGCCAGCGCGGCTGCCTGCCGCGACTGCCGCAGGCTGCGCACCTCGGTCGGCGGCCCGATCAGCGACAGGGCCTCGATCGCCGCGGCGACCTCGTGCCCGGCGAGCCGGTAGTACCTGTGCCTGTCCTGGCGGACCACGGTCACCAGGCCGCCGTCGAGCAGCCTGGCCAGGTGCGCGCTCGCCGTCGACGGGCTCACCGCGGCCATCCTGGCCAGCTCGGTGGCCGCCAGCGGGCGGCCATCCAGCAGCGCGAGGAGCATCGCGGCCCGCGCGTGATCGGCCATGAGAGCCGCTACGGGCGCGATGCCGGCCCCCGGCGCGGTGCGTGCAGCGGCTTCGGGCATGGTGCGACACTATCCCCGCAATCCTTCGCCGCCGGGCGAAATGTGCTTGCGGCCGTGCCGCCGGGTATCCGGCCGGTGGGCCGCCAGGCGCGCCGATGTAAGTTTGAACGTCGGCCCGGATCGGCTAAAGTTCTGAACGCACGCCGGGCCTGGCAGGCGGATGCGGACGTAGCGCAGCTGGTAGCGCATCACCTTGCCAAGGTGAGGGTCGCGGGTTCGAATCCCGTCGTCCGCTCGGAGGCGCCGGATCTCGCCTCGCTAGCTGGCGGGTCAGCACGGCTCTTCGGTGTCGCGGGTGCCGGGGATCGGTACCCTCGCGGCGGAGTGGCCGAGTGGCTTAGGCAAGGGCCTGCAAAGCCCTGTACACGGGTTCGATTCCCGTCTCCGCCTCGCAGTTCCCGGGGCCGTTAGCTCAGCGGGAGAGCGCTTCCCTGACACGGAAGAGGTCAGAGGTTCAAATCCTCTACGGCCCACTGGTTTTTCGAATACCTGCCCCCCCTGCACTGGTTCAGGGCGGTGAGGTACCTGTGAGCCAGCGGGAGGGAAGCGGCATGGCTGGCGAGCTGTGCGGCCAGTCGGACCCCATGGCTCCCGGTCGCCGACTCGGTGGTTCGACATCCTCCCTGCCGATTATGGATTGCGAACAGCACGGTCAAATGCGCCGTTGTCTGGGCGCATAGCTGCCGGTTCGAGGTGGCCATGGCGGCGCTACTTTCCGCGGGGAGCCGCGACGGTGCAGTGGCAGATCCGGCACCGCCCGTGGCCTTGCTGGGCGCTCATCTGATTTCTCTGTTCATGCGCGCATTTACGCATTCCACATTAAACCTCGGCACCAGGACTCAGTATCTTGAAAGTGCCAGCGGCATCCCGATACTGGATCTGGCCGGTACTCGTGGTGGTAGCGAGGCCTTCGGGCGGAGCGCAGCATGCGTGATGAGTGTGATGAGTCAGGTAGGCGTGGCCGGTGACCCCCGCGTATAGCCGCGGCCCGCGGCGCTCGAGATCCCGGGCAGCGCGTCGATGGCGGCATGGACCCGCTCGGCCGGGTCCGGCGGTGCCATTGATACGCGTTATGGGGCTGGTCAGCCGGTGAGGTCCCAGCTGGGCACGGCGTCTGCGGTGGCGGTGAACGGGTTGGCTTGCCCGGGGGCGGGGTCGGTGAAAACCCCGGTGGTCGGGGTGATATCGGCGGCGGTTCGCGCCCCGGTGGCGGCGGCCACCTTGGTGCCGCCCGGGTTAGAGATCGCCCAGGTCTGGTTGGTGCAGTTCTTCATGCTGGCGGCGCTGGCCCCGGTGAGCCCGAAGAACGTGTCCGGCGCCTCGCTGTCCCCGGTGAAGACGACCGCACCCGACCCGGTCTCGTCCTGGCCGGTGAAGAACGCGACCGACCCGAACCGCAGATCGGTGCCCAAGACCGTGCACGCCACCGACACCGCATCGGCCCGGCCGGTCGCCCCCACATAGCCGTGGTGGACGACCGCGCGCAGCCCCAGGGCCCGCAGCGCGCGCAGCAGGACGTGGTTCTGGGCCGGGGCCGCGGCGTGCGCCGGCTGCCCGGCGTGGCCGGTGGCCGCCGGCGCCGCCAGCGCGGGCGCCGCGGCCAGGGTGGACGCCGCCAGCGCCGCGGCGCCGACGGCGGCAGCGAGATCGCGCCTGATTGTGATCATCAATTCTTCCCAGCGGTAGATCCAGCACTTGACCTGGCAGCGGCGCGGTAATGACCATGCCCGGATGCCGCCACCACTCCCGCCAGGTGGCGTGGCCCGGGTACCGGTCGTCCCGCAATCGGCAACGATTTGAGAATTCACACACATGCACGTACCGAAGACGAGAACGGTTCAGCAGAAGCGGCGACAGGCAGCCGATCAAGCCCCATCCCCTAGCCGTCACGAGTCCCGCATCATGACGCGCAAGGGCAACGCCCCGGCAATGCCCCACTTTCGGTAGACCCAGGCCACCTCGGCGCGCAGGGCCCGCTTCTCGTCATCCTGCGCGTCTGCCATGACCTACTCCCGGAACGGCCGGAACTCTAACGTGCCAGGCGTGACGGTTGGGTGCCAGGACCAGACCCGGCATCGCCCCGTCAAGGCCAGCGCATTGCAGGGTTCGCCAAGCGCGGGCGCAGATGGCAGCAGCCCCGGAGCGGACCGCGCCGAGATCGGCGCGGCAGTCCAAGGGAGCAGATCGCGGGCGAAGCCGCAGATCGGCGGCGCTTGCGCGCGTGCGGTCACACCGAGGCGGAGGCTGATCGACCGGCTTACAGCCGGGCTGGCCGGCCACGAGACGAGGGCGGCGCCACCCGAGCCAGCCGCCGCCGGCCACGGGCGCAGATTAGGCTGGCCGCATGTGTGCAGACCCGGCCATCCAGTTCCCCGGCGAGTCAAGTGAATACCGGCTCGCGCGCAACCGGCTGCTGGAGGCGGAGACCGAGCTGCGGCGGGCGATCGAGCGAGTCGCCGCGCAGCGCCGGGCGCTCCCGCCGGGCGGTGCTGTCCCGGACGACTACGTCTTCGAGGCGGCGGCCGGCGGGGGCGGCGAGGTGAAGTTCTCGGAGCTGTTTGCGCCGGGCAAGGACACGCTCGTCGTCTACAGCTTCATGTTCCCGCGCTGGTCAGGCGACACCAGACCGGGTCCCGCCGAGGGCGAGACTGCCCGGCTGCCGCTCGCCGAGACACCGTGCCCATCCTGTACCTCGATCCTCGACTCGCTCGATGGCGCCGCTCCTCACCTCGCCCACCGGCTCAGCCTCGTCGTGGTCGCGAAGTCAGATCCGGCCCGGATCCGCGCCTTCGCGCAGGACCGCGGCTGGCGCCAGCTGCGGCTGCTGTCCGCGCGGAACAACAACTACAACCGCGACTACCACGCGGAAACGCCGGAGGGTGAGCAGAGCCCGGTCCTGAACGTATTCACGCGCGACGGCGACTGGTTTCGCCACCGGTGGGCGACCGAGCTGATGTTCGCGCCCCGAGACGAAGGTGAAGACCCTCGCCACGTCGACTCGATCTGGCCGATCTGGAATGTCCTCGACCTGACGCCGGGCGGCCGCGGAAGCGACCCGGACTTTCCCGCGATGCAATACCGGTAGCCGCTCATGCCCAAGCCACCGACCGGCGCCAGCCCCGCTTGCGGCACCTCGCGCGGCGGCCGAGCGGCTGGACGGGACTGAGCGCGGCGGGCACAGTCGTCACCGGACGTAGGCAGCGATTCGTGCTACATGCGACCCCGAATTCGCGCCGAGCGCTTAATACACGGGTGATCTTCGTTGGATATGACGGCTGGTCCGTACTTAGAACGGTTGGCCGGCGTTGACGCTTGCTGCGAAGCCGAGAAGAGCCTTCGCCAGCTCGTCGGGAGCTTCCATGGCGGCGTAGTGGCCCACGCCGTCGAGTGACACCGAGCTAACGTCGCCCGGCGCGGCCTGGGTCATGGTGCCGGCCGTGAAGGGGCCTCCGCCTGCGCCGACCGCAAGCACGGGCACGGTCAGCCCGGGCGTCTTGGCGAGAGCCCTGATGTCGGGGCCCTCCCGCAGC
Organism: uncultured Actinomycetes bacterium; assembly: GCA_963697445.1. Lineage (GTDB taxonomy): Bacteria > Actinomycetota > Actinomycetes > Streptosporangiales > Streptosporangiaceae > PALSA-505. Next base: position 10,468 of record CAVOOC010000040.1, on the reverse strand, counting down.
ATCGACTGGTAGAGGCCGGTCGCTCCGCGCCAGCCGCCGGGGCGCGAGTAGGTGCGGGCGAACTCATCGATGTCGGCGTCGGTGATCGCTCCCGGGGTCGCGCTCATGGCCGGGAACGCGAATCCCGCCAGAAACTCGCGCTCGCGGCCGGCGAGCAGCATCTCGGGGATGCCGGGCGCGGCGAGAACGCCGATGTGCCAGGTGCCGCCGTGGGTGATGTCGGCCAGCGTTTCGAGGCCGAACCCGGGCAGGCCCATCTCGATGGCGGTGAGACTGAGGACGTCCTGCGGATGCGTGACCGCGAGGCGGAAGACCGTCGCCCCGCTGATGTCCTGCCCGGTGAGGTGGACGGGGCCGACGCCGAGCTGCCCGATGAGAAGGTGCAGGTCTTCGGCTGAGGTCTTGCTGGCGTACTGGCCCGGCTCGTTGCCGGAGTCGCCGAAGCCGCGCAGGTTGACGGCGAAGACGCGGTGGCTGGCCGCGAGCAGCGGGATGAGCTTGCGGAAGGCCCACCAGGTCTCGGGAAAGCCGTGGACCAGCAGGACCGGGGTTCCGCTGGTTCCCGCCGCTGTGTAGTGCAGCCTGGTGCCGTTGACTCCGGCGTGGTGGTGCGTGATCCCGGGCAGCGCGGGACTAGCTGGCGTGACGCCCACATCGTTCTCCTGATTCGACAACCTGGATGTCCATAATATTAGCCAACTTGGTTGTCGTTGTCCAGTCGCTGCCTTAGTCTTCATCCATGTCTCGCTCTGGTGCCGATCTCGCACTGCTCTTGCTCGGAGGCTTCCGCTCACTGGTGGACGCAGCGATCGCCGAGCTGGCCCTCCGCGGCTACCAGGATGTGCGTCCCGTTCATGACTTCGCGATGCGGGCCATCGCCATGGGCGCCGACAACGCTTCAGAACTAGGCCGCCGCATGTCAGTCTCCAAGCAAGCAGCGGCGAAAACTATCGCGGTGCTGCAGGAGCGCGGATACGTGGCACGCGACGCAGACCCCCGCGACGCCCGCCGCAAACGCCTTCAGGTCACCGCACTGGGCTTCGAGGTGCTGCGCCAGGGCGAAGCGATCTTCGACGAGTTGCGCGATCAATGGGAGCAGCAGATCGGTCCCGCCGAGCTCGAGAACCTGGAGACCCACCTGGCAGCGCTGGTCGGCGATCCGCCCCTGCGCATCGATACACCCGGCTGGATGACGCGAGACCTCGGCGAGCCGGCCTGAGGAGCCGGCCCGTTCGGCTTCAGCGGTCTTGACAACGAAACCCATCCGATTCTGCCGCCGACCGGGCGGCCGCCTCTGGGCGTGATGATGTTCTGGTACCCGGCGGCGAGGGTTGACTGGGCAGGGGGGAGCCGGGGCCACGCCGCAGAGCAAGCTAGGCACGGGATCCCGATCTCGGTGCGCGGCCGTCCGGACGGGCGGCGGTAAACGTAGCATGGCCGGGTGCAGTTCAGCCGGGATCTGCGGGATGCGGTGCTGGGGGGCGAGGTCGCCGTGTCTTTCCGGTTGTGGCGCCGGCCCAGGGTGGTGCCGGGCGGCCGGTACCGGGCCGGCCCGGCGCAGGTCGAGGTTGTCCGGTGCCGCGTACAGCAGGAGGCAGATGATGAGCGGTGGGTTCTCCGCGATCCCGGGTGTGCCCGGGCCCGGGGCGACAGCGGGGAAGGTGTTCCGGTCGGAGCTGAACCCGGTCGTCTTCCTGGACCGGGCGGCGTACATCTACCCGGAGAAGGTAGCGATCGTGGACGGCGATCGGCGGTTGGGCTACCGGGAGCTCGCGGAGCGGTCCTGGCGGCTGGCCAACGCGCTGCGGTCGGCGGGCCTGGGCAAGGGAGACCGGGTCGCCGCGCTGCTGTTCAATTCCTCGGCGATGCTCGAGGCGCATTTCGGCGTGCCCGCCGCGGGCGGGATCCTGGTCGCGGTGAACAACCGGCTGGCCAGCGCGGAGATCGGGTACATCCTCGCCCACAGCGGCGCGCGGTACCTGCTGATGGACGCCGCTTTGGAGGCGCTGACTGCGCCGCTGGAGCTGGCCGGCGTGACCGTGATCCGCTGCCCGGATCAGTATGAGGAGTTCCTGGCGCCGGCTTCGCCGGCTATGCCGGTGAGCTGGCTGGAGCATGAAGAGGAGACGATCTCGATCAACTACACCTCCGGGACCACGGGCCGGCCGAAGGGGGTGCAGTACACCTACCGCGGCGCGTACCTGAACGCGCTGAGCGAGGTGATCGTGGCGGGCCTGGGCCCTGATTCGGTCTACTTGTGGACGCTGCCAATGTTCCACTGCAACGGCTGGTGCTTCCCGTGGGCGGTCACAGCGGTGGCCGCGCGGCACGTGGCCATCCGCGCCGTGGACCCGGGACTGGTCTGGGATCTGATCGACGGCGAGGGCGTGACGCACTACAACGGGGCGCCGACCGTGCAGCTGATGGTCATCAACCATCCCCGGGCCCACCGCCTGGACCGGCCGGTGACCGCGATGGTGGCCGCCGCTCCCCCGTCACCGACGCTGCTGGGCCGGATGAGCGAGCTGAACTTCCGCGTCGTGCACGTGTACGGCCTGACCGAGACCTACGGCCCGATCACCGTGTGCCCCGAGCCGGAGGGGTGGCGCCAGCTTCCGGTGGAGCAGCGGGCCAGGTCTCTGGCCCGCCAGGGGCAGGCCTACCCCTCCGCCGATCTCGTCCGTGTCGTCGGCGAGGAGATGAGCGACGTCCCCCGGGACGGGGCCACGATGGGCGAGGTGGTCATGCGCGGGAACAACGTCATGAGCGGCTACTTCAACGACGAGGCAGCCACGGCGAGGGCGTTCGCCGGCGGCTGGTTCCACTCCGGTGACCTTGCCGTGTGGCATCCCGACGGCAACATCGAGCTGCGCGACCGCGGCAAGGACATCATCATCTCCGGCGGCGAGAACATCTCCAGCATCGAAGTCGAGCAGGCGATCTGTGCCCACCCCGCCGTGCTCGAATGCGCGGTCATCGGGATCCCGCACCCGCACTGGGGAGAACGGCCCAAGGCGTTCGTCACCCTCAACGAGGGTGCCGTAGCCACCCCGGACGAGATCATCGCGTTCTGCCGCGAGCGCCTCGCGCACTACAAGTGCCCCGACGCGATCGAGTTCGGGCCGCTGCCGAAGACCTCCACCGGCAAGATCCAGAAGTTCGTGCTGCGCGACCGCGAATGGACCGGTCAGGACAACAGGATCAGCGGAGCATAGTCCCTGAGGCTTCACCGGCGCTCAGGCCACCCGGTTTCCTGCCCGGGCCAGATCGCGGTAGCGCTCCGACCAGACCTTCGGACGCCAGAACAACTGGTTACGTGGCCGGCAGGACTCCGCCGAGGGCGAGGTCGATGGCCTGGTGGAAGCTGAGTGCCATGCCGCGGGCGTAGGCCCGCTGGAGCTGCTGACCGCCGAGGGCCTGGCGTGCTTGGTCGAGGCTTTCCTGGCGAAGCCGCGCAGAGAACGGTTCCCACGGAAGTCCCGTCTTGTTGACCAGGGCCTGGGCGACGCCGTGCAGCATGGCTGCCCGGTACCAGTCACCCAGGTCGGCGTCCAGGAACGCCAGCCCGAGGATGACGCCGGCCATGGCCCACGTGTCGCCGGCCCGGCGGCCGATCCGCAGGGCTTCCTGGAATGTGGATCGCGCGCCGTCGAGGTCTTGTTCGGCCCGCTGGACCATGCCCAGGTTCAGTATCGTGGCGCATTCCGGAGTTCCGAGTGCCTCTCCGTCCCGTATCGCGGCTTCGAAGTGAGCTCTGGCGCGGGGGATGTCCCCCATCTGCAAGGCAATGTCTCCGGCATTGGAGTGAAGGTATTGGTTGAAACGAAGGTCGCCGGAACGCTCGGTACAGGCGAAAGCCTCGGCTTCCACCGCCCGCCCGCCGCCCCACATGACGCACGCCAGCAGGCACCTGCCCAGCAGCACGTCGTCGCCGAGCTGCCGAGCCCGCTCGGCCGACTCCGCTCCCAGCGCCCGTGCTTGGGCTTCCGGCTCGCCGGCGAAGAAATACGTGGAGGACAGCGTTGCGCGCGATAGGGCGAGCAGCCGGTCGTCGCCGAGCCTGCCGGCGACCGCGCCGGCCTCCTCGGCGAGTTGGAGGCTGGTGCGTATGTCCGTGAACAGTGTAAGTTCTGAGGCCACGACCAGCGCTTCTGCGAACAGCGCGGGGTCCGCGGCGGCTTCGGGCCGCCTGAGCACCGGTATGAGCAGCCCGGCTGCTTCCTCGTTCCGGGACGGCGTGGCCCAGTACCGCCACAGCGCGACGCCGAAACGCAGGACCTGCGCGGCCTGGTCCGGGCGGCTGGCCGCGTGCTCGGCAGCGCGGCGCAGGTTCGCCTGGTCGGCGTCCAGCCGCGCCAGCCACATGCCCTGGCCGGGCCCGGTCAGGTGCGGGGCCGCGGTCTCGGCCACAGACAGGTAGTGCGCGCAGTGGGCCGCCGCCACGGCGGCGGCCTCGGTTTCGCCGGCCTCGGTGAGGCGGTCGGCGGCGAACTGGCGGATGGTTTCCAGCAGCCGGTAGCGCAGCGCTCGCCCGGCCGGCTCGGCCACCACGAGGCTCTTGTCCACCAGCCGAGCAGGCCGGTGACGTCAGGCGCCTTGATGTCGCCGAAGCCGCAGACCGCTTCGGCGGCGTCCAGATCGAAGGTCTCGGCGAACACCGGCAGGCGCTGCAGCAGCAGTTGCTCGGCGCGGTTGAGCAGCGAGTAGGACCACTCGACGGTCGCCTTGAGGGTCTGCTGCCGCGCCAGGGCGGTGCGGCTTCCCCCGGTGAGCAGCCGGAACCGCTGGTCGAGGCGGTCGTGCAGGGCGCTGAGCGACAGGGAGCGCAGCCGGGCGGCGGCCAGCTCGATGGCCAGTGGCAGCCCGTCCAGCCGCCGGCAGATCGACACCACCAGCGGGGCGGTCTGCTCGTCGAGCGTCAGGCCGGTGCCCTGCGCCCTGGCCCGGTCGATGAACAGCGCGACCGCGTCGGAGGACTCAGCCGCCGCTACGCCGGTATCGCCGGGCCCGGGCAGCGACAGCGGCGGCACCCGGTAGATGGTCTCGCCGCCGATGCCCAGCGGCTCGCGGCTGGTGGCCACCAGGCGCACCCGCGGGCAACGCCGCACGATGGCGTCAGCGGCCTTGGCGCAGCCGCCGATCAGATGCTCGCAGTTGTCCAGCACGATCAGCATGTCCTGCGGGGCCAGGGCATCCAGCAAGGTGTCCAGGGCCGGCCGACCCGGCTGCGCGGTGATCTCCAGCGCCTGAGAGATGCCCGGTGCCACGGCGTCCCCGCTGGTGACCGCGGCCAGCTCCACCAGCCAGACTCCGTCGCCGGACCCGCCGAGCAGCCCGGCCGCCACCTGCAGGCTCAATCTGGTCTTGCCGCAGCCCCCGGCCCCGGTCAGCGTGACCAGGCGGCAGGATTCAACCAGGGTCCGGACCTCTGACAGCTCCCGGTCCCGGCCGATGAACGTCGCCAGCTGGACGGGCAGATTGTTCGGCAGCGCCCGGGCCGCCGCCAGCGCCCCCGGCGGCCTTCCGTATACGGTGGCCAGCACGTCGCCGGCTGGTGCCCGCCCGCGGGCTGCCGACAGGAACAGCTCCCGCGCCGGCCCGCCCAGGCGCAGCGCGTCGGCCAGCAAGACGGCGGTGTCCTTGTGCGCCCTGCGGTGGATGCCCCGCTCCAGGTCACTGACCGACCGCGGGCTCAGGCCCGCCGCCTCGGCCAGTTCCTCTTGCGTCAGCTGGGCTTCGGCCCGCAGCCGCCGCAGCAGCCCGGCGAACGACAGCGCAGCCTGTTCCGCCATGGCCCCGATGCCCCTCGACACCACCCGCCGCCCCGCCAGCCGCGGGACAAGACCCTTGCCCAAACAGTATGCCCCGGGCCACCCTTGCCACCCCCAGCTAGCCAGCCAGCCTCGGCTGGCTGCCAGCGCTCCCGGGGCCCGGTCCCATCGCAGCCACGACCGCCGTTCCCTTACCGCCGCCGCCGGGGTGCGCGCCGCCCGGCGGCCGCCACCGCGACGGGCGGGGCTGATTCGCGACGGGCGGGGCTGGTTTATGTGAGCGTTCGTGTGGGTCATCGCGTATGGAGAAACCCCTCCCCGGCCGCGACGGTGGAACCAGCCCGGACACCAGCCCGCTGACAGCAGCAGCCGGTATCAGGCAGACAGGACCAACCCGCCACGCCACCCGAGGAGACCGCGATGCACCCCAGCCTCAGCTACTACCTGGCCACCGCCCGCATCGCCGAACTGCACCACCAGGCCCAGCGTGACACGCTGGCCCACGCCGCCCGCCAGGCCCGCCGCGCCCGAAGGCACCAGCCCGGGCAGCCCGCACCCACGCACCCGGCCGCCGAGCGCCGCCCGCCCACCACCCTGAGCGCCCGCAGCACCTGACCCGCCTCCGGCATCACCATCGTGCGGCCTGGGCAGACAGCCCCCCGCTGCAGCCGGGCAGCCGTCCGGGGCCCTGGACACCCCCAGCGTTCCCCCGCCAGCGGTTGGCGTCGCCGGCCCGCGCACTGCGCACGCGCCCGCACCTCACAGGCATCCCGTCGGCCAGAGCCGAGACCGGCACCGGCCCGGAAAGAAGGAGCAGCAATGACGACCGCTGCCGGGCCGCCGCTCGCGCGGGTGATCCCGGTGTCGGCGACGCTGACGGCGAACGAGGCGATGGCCGCGCGGCGCCGCCGGGGCCTGCCCGTGCTGCCGCTGGGGTTCGGGGAGGCCGGGCTGCCGGTGCACCCGGCGCTGCGCGAGGCGCTGGCCGCGGCCAGCGGAGCCAACGGCTACGGCCCGGTGGCCGGGCACCCGGCGCTGCGGCAGGCCGCGGCCGGGTACTGGGCCCGGCGGGGCCTGCCGACCGGCCCGGGCCAGGTGGTGTGCGGCCCGGGCAGCAAGCCGCTGCTGTTCGCCCTGCTGCTGGCGATCGGCGGCGACGTCGCGCTGCCGCAGCCGTGCTGGGTCAGCTACGCCGCGCAGGCGGCCCTGATCGGCATCCGCGCCCACTTCCTGCCCGCCCCGGCCGGGGAGGGCGGGATACCCGACCCGGCCGCGCTGGCCGCCACGGCGGCCGCGGCGGCCGGGGCCGGCCGGCCGATCCGGTCGGTGCTGGTCACCCTGCCCGACAACCCGACCGGCCGGCTAGCGTCCCCGGCCACGGTCGGCGCGTTGTGCGAGGTCGCGTCCGCGCACGGGCTGGTCATCGTCTGCGACGAGATCTACCGCGACCTGATCCACGACCCCGCCGCGCCGGCGCTGAGCCCGGCCCAGGCCGCGCCGGAGCGGACGGTCACCACCACCGGGCTGAGCAAGAACCTGGCGCTGGGCGGCTGGCGGATCGGCGTGGCCCGGATGCCGCCCGGCCCGCTCGGCCACCGGCTGCGCCGGGCGCTGCTGGGCGCGGGAAGCGAGATCTGGTCGGCGCCCGCGGCGCCGGTCCAGCACGCCGCCGCCCTCGGCTTCGCCGAACCCCCGCCGATCCGCGCGCGGATCGCGGCCAGCCGGACCCTGCACGCCGCCGTCGCCGGCGCCGTCGCGGCCGTCTGCGCCGCCGCCGGGCTGGTCGTCACGCCGCCGCAGGGCGGCTTTTACGTCTACCCCGACTTCGAGCCCTGGCGTGACCACCTGGCCCGCGCGCATCAGGTCACCACCGCACCCGCCCTGGCCCGGCTGCTGCTGGAGCGCTACGGCGCCGTCACCCTGCCCGGCAGCGCGTTCGGCGAGCCCCCCGCCGCGCTGCGGCTGCGGCTGGCCACCGCGCTGCTGTACGGCGACACCCCACAGCAGCAAGAAGCAGCGCTCACCGCCCCCGACCCCACGGCCCTCCCCTGGATCGCCGCCGCCCTGGCCCGGCTCCGCGAGATACTCACCGACCTGGCTGACCCAGCCTCAGCCGCCGCCGGTTCCCGAGGCACCTACATGGCCTCCGGCCCTGAAGTCCGAAGAACCAAGCTCCGCTAGTCGGCGGCGGGTGCCGGAATAGCGGGGACGGCAGCGCCACCGCGGTGGCGCACTGGGGTGATTTAACCGTAATGTCACATGAAGCCCTGCCCCGTAACGTCCTGTTCGCCTGGTGCGGTAGCGTTCCGCGTCGTGGATGGGAAGCAAAGCGCCCCGTGGGTGCCGGTGCTGGCTGACATCGGCGGGCTGACCGCGGCCGAGGTGGTCGGCGATCCCGGTTGCGCCGCCCTGCGGGACGCGCTTGCCCGCGAGGGTGAGCCGGGCGGCCCGTTGCGCCGCCGCGCCGCCGAGCTGACCGCGGCGACGGGGCAGGGGCTGCGCCCCCGGACCCGGGCGAACCTGGACCTGCTGGCCGCCTACGAGCGGCTCGAGCGGCTTGGCAGACCAGTGAACGCCGTGGCCGCGGTGGCTCCGCTGCCCGCGCGGGCGGCGGACGGGCCGCTCGCCGGGCGCCCGGTGGGGGTCAAGGACATCATCGCGGTCGCGGGACTGCCGACCCGCTGCGGCAGCCCGGCCAGCGACCCCGCGCCCGCCGCCGCGGACGCGCCGGTCGTGGCGCGGCTGCGGGCCGCCGGGGCCGAAGTGTTCGCCACCACCCAGTGCCTGGAGTACGCGGCGGGCTTCGCGCACCCGGAGATCGGCGACACCCGCAATCCGCGTGACGTCACGCGCACGTCGGGCGGGTCGTCGGGCGGTTCGGCCGCGCTGGTCGCGGCAGGTGTCTGCGACCTCGCCCTCGGCACCGACACCGGCGGCTCCGTGCGCATCCCGGCCGCCTACTGCGGCGTGGTCGGCCTCAAGCCAAGCTACGGGGCCATTCCTGACGGCGGCGTGTTCCCGCTGTCGCCATCGTGCGACCACGTCGGGACGCTGACCGCCACGGTGGCAGGCACCGCGGACCTGCTGATGGTGCTGGCTGAGGCAGGTGCGCTCGGGCCGGCCGGAGCAGAACGGAAACAGCCGGCACGAGAGGGAACGGTGCCCGGACGCCAGGCCCCGGCCGCCTTCACCCTAGGCGTGCTGACGTCCCAGCTCGCCGACACGTCGGTGACGCCCGCGGTGCGGGCCGCGCTGGAGCCGGCGCTCGCCGCCCTCACCTCGGCCGGCTGGACGCTGCGCGAGGCCGGCGCGCCGTGGCTCGATGATCTGCGCGCCTGGGAGGACGTCCTCAGGGTGATCGTGTCCAGGGAAGCGGTGCTCGCCCACCAGGGCCGCGACACCGCACGGTACGCCGAGGGGACCAGGGCGCTACTTGCGTACGGCGCCACGGTCGGCGACGCTGACTACGCCCGGGCGCTGGCGCGGCGTGACGAGCTGACCGCCGCGATCGACGCGAGCCTCGCCGGCTTCGACGCGCTCGCAGGCCCCACGGTGGGCTTCCAGGCCCCGGAGCAGGACCCGCCGTTCGGCGTCGGGGAAGACTCCGGCGAGGGCCGCTTCACCGGCCCCTACAACCTGTCCGGCCACCCCGCGGTCTCGCTGCCTGTGCCCGTCGCCGGGCTGCCCGTGGGCCTGCAGCTGGCCGGGCGGCGCGGCAGCGACTACGCGCTGCTGGCCGTGGCCGCGGCCGCAGAGCGGGTCTTCGCCGGCTAGCAGCCAGGCGATGGCCGGCGCGGCGCTTCGCGGCGTGGTCGCCACCTCCGCTCCCAGCGCCTGGGCGGTCGGCTACACGGGCAGCGGCAGCGGCCCCACGAAGACTCTGATCTTGCGATGGAACGGCATCACGTGGAAGCGACCAGCCAACGGTAGCAAGATCGTTAAAGAGCCATATCAAGAGCCAATCACTAGCACTCCCCCGCCATGACAGGCGACATCTAGCTACAGAAGTCCCAGCTTAGGTCGCTCTCTAGCTTCACCAGGCCTCATCCGGCTATTGCCCATACTTCCTGACACGGAAGAGGTCACTGGTTCAAATCCAGTACGGCCCACCAAGTTCCACCAGGTCAACCCCTGGTCGAGATCAAGTCAGTGACTGCCGAGGTCGATCGTCAGAATCTTGACCACGCCGTGCGGGTCGCCGCGTGAACCCTCGATCGCCGATGGGTTGAACTGATAGTCGATCCTGCCGCACCGGAGATCTCGTAGTGGATGGTTTTGGAGTACCCGAGCCGCTTCGGTGCGGCGTGCTTACCCTTCATCACGCTCGACGTGCCGGTACTCCCGATCAAAGTCCGCGACCTCCTGGCCCGTCAGCGCAGCGTGGATCTCACGGGGAGTAGACGCTGAAACGGGCTGCGCACCACCGAAGGAGGAAGCCACAGGCATCATGAATCTACGAAGCTACCCGATGACTAAAACGTTCCCAACGACGCGAACCACGATCAGCTTGACTCGCGCCAGCACCCCCGGCCAGCAGGCGGAGCGGGTGCCGCCTGGTCAGGTACGAGACGGACCTGCTACGCACCCCGCCTGGTCGCGCTGGTCGGTGCCGGCGCGTCACGATCGTCATCTGGCAAGACCCGCCTGATTCCTCCGGGCTTGACGCATGCCGATATCGGAATATGATTGCGCCATGG
>CAVOOC010000039.1:0-43030 GCA_963697445.1 uncultured Actinomycetes bacterium | reverse complement strand
TAACGTGGATCGTTGCCACGGGCGGCATGCCCCGCCCAGGCAAACGCAGAGCCCGTGTGATCCCCGGACTCATGACCTCTTGCACACCGTCCAAGCCAACCACCGGCCAAGCAGATGAAACCGCCGTCAGGTTTCCGCTGGTCAGCACGCTAATAGCTGTGGAGAATTGCCCCTCAGATGCCCTCATGGGCAGCCCTGCATGCCGAGGCTCATGGCCCAGCAGGCATCTCGGGTGGTCACGGCTCTGCTTCTGGGGATTCTAGCTCCGCGGATGCCCGGTGATGCCGGAGCGTGGCTGCTCGCGGCCCACCGGAAGCGAGGACGTGGTCGGTCAGCATTGCGGTGCTGGCTGATCTGCTCCGCGTCGCAAGCCTGGGCGGTCTGTGATGCCGCAGCATGCGTTGTTCGGCTGCGTCGGTGAGCAGTTGCTCGCTGGCGCGGTCGATCTCTGCCGCGCGCTGGAGCAGGTCGGGGCTCTTAATCCCGAGCCCATGCAGCACGTTCTTGACCCGCCCTGGCAGCAGTTCCCGAGGCTCACTCGCGGGGGACGGTTCGCCCGTGGCGTGCTGCGGTCGGCCTGAACTGCCGCTGCGCCCGGCCTGCCGGGCGGTCTGGGCGGCGACCAGCACCCGGCTGGGTGCCCGGACGACCGCGGCGGCATCGCCGACCTCTGCGGTGGCCGCCGCGGCCTCCATGCCAGTGTGCTGATAGAGGGATAGCAGCTCGTCGATGCGGTCCGGAAGCGCGGGCGCGTATGGCCGGGGTATGTCCATGGTGTCGGGCAGGGACCTGGTGGGCACCAGAAGCCGGCCTGCGGCGGCCGCCGTCCGGATCCGCTCGCGCTCGGCGTAGGCCAGGCCGGTCACGGCGTCGCACGCGTAGTGGACAGCGGATACGGCCAGCGGAATATCGTCAGGTTCGGGAGCCAGTTTCTGGGGAGACCGTGACCGATAGCCGGGCCCGCTGGAAAGCGTCCACCCCGGGTCGTCATAGGCCAGACGCCCCGTGCACAGGGTGAGGTCGCTGGCCTCGCTGGGAGTCGGGACAAGATGCCGGTAAGTGTCGGTGGAGACCTGATTGAGGGCGTGAGCGATGGTTAGCCAACCGGCGCGGGCGCGGCCCGCCGCCTCGGCCGCCCGCAGCAGCGGCACGCTGAGCTCCCCTAGATCTCCGTCGGCGGCGCGGTCGGCCAGTGAGCGGAGCAGCATCTCGCAGTGGTGACTGGTCACGGTGCTGGTCGCGGCGGCTCGGTGCATCGAGTCGGCCGTCATTCGTGGTGACCAGGCAGGTTGGGCGCCGGCGGCCCAGGCGGCGTGCCGGGCTCGCTGAGCGCTGGTGATCACGATGTCGTACAAAGCGGCGACTGATTCGCTGCCGCCGGGTACGTGGCGCGCCGGAACGGCGTTGACCGGGATCGCGTGCAGTAGTTCGCGGTCAACGGCCGACACTGGCTCACGTCGCCGCGCAGTCCGGACTGAAGCGCTGAGCACCCACAGCCACTGGCTGGCTCCGTTCAGGCTGCGCCGCGCGTCCGCCGTGTCGCGGGCCCCGGGGACAATGGCAAGGTCAGTGCACGGAGGCACGATCTGGTGTGCCAGCCCGCCCAGTTCGGCGAGCAAGGCCTGCTCGACGGGCGGGAAGGAGACGACTGGCGCCCATTCGGACCGGAACTCGCGCGCGCCGTGCGGATCGAGGGCGAGGTGGGTGTGGAGCAGGTCCCGCCCAGCAGTCAGCGACGCCGATATCGCATCGAGCCGCCAGGCCAGTTCGCTGCGTGCCGTCACCCCGGGCCGCCGCCTGCCCGTGCCGTGCTGGCGGAGGTGTACGGCGGCGTTACTCAGTGCCTCCCGCGCGTCGACGCGGGCGCGGCCCCAGGCGGTGAGCGGCGGCCCGATCTTGTAGCGCATCTCCCCCGGTACGGCCACATCGTCCACGTAGCGGCCCATGGTGATAACGACGTGCAGCAAGCTGTCGATGACTTCCTGAACCTCCCCTTCGCCGCCGAATACCCCGCGACGATGCGCGGACGCGCGGGCATGTTCACGGGCAGAGGTCAGGAATTGTCCGAACGTAGGACGCTCAGGCATCACTCGGTTCCGCTGAGCAGTTCGCAGATGTCCTGGGAGCACCGGATGGCATGCTGGCACGCCGACCGGTCACCACTGTCTCGGGCCGATTCGGCTGCCCGTGCTAGCTGGCCGACCGCCAGCCGACTCAATCCCGCGACTGCCCTGGCGACATCCCCGGGGGTCTGAGCGGCAGGGGGGTCCGGCCCAGCGGATGCGGCGGACATCGGGCTGTTCGGGAGGGACGGCGCGAAGAGGAGGGCGTCACGCCCGTCGGCGGCAGACGCGGCGGCCATGACGAACGGGGTGAACCAGCCGCTGGCTGGGTCCTGGAGAGGCTGGATGACCGACAGCATCCACTCGAACATCTCGTAGGAGGCGTCAAGGACGGCGGCCAGGTCGCTGGCCTCCTGCAAGCGGCCGTGCGCGGCGCTGATGTGGGTCATTTCAGACTCCTTTCCGGCGAGCATCGCAGCACCGTGTGCAACCGCCGCCGATGCCGAGTGAATCTGGGGACAATCTGCCGAGCTCGCATCGCGCTGTGGATGAACAGGCGGCCGACCCAGGCGGTGACGAGCTGCGCGTGCCTGAGGTCATGAGGCTGGCTTCATGCCCTGAGCGGTTCGAGGCTGGCTTCACACCCGAGCGGTTCGCGGCGCCGCTACCCGTTGTGCGTCGAAGGGCCCGGCGACGGGTTGGCTGGGTAGCGCCTGCGCCGGTGGCCGGGAGCCATCGGGTTCGGGGCCGGTAGGTGGGGTCGTCGATCTGGTCCTCGTCCAGGCCCATCGGGGTCGGCCAGCCGAGGGCGGCTGCCCGTGCTCGGGCCGCCGTCGCCGCCCGGCGCTCGGCCCCGGTGCTCTCGGGCGGCAGCTGATCCCACAGCCGCTCGTAGAGGTCGCAGACGGCGGTGTGCAGGAGCGGGCTCACGGTCATGGTCGTTCCCCGGACGAGATCCCAGACGGTGCGCGGCGGAACGCGCAGCAGGCGGGCCAGGCTCACGCCGGGGTGACCCAAAGCGATCAAGGCCTGCAGGCGCCGCTTGGTCCCGGCGGCGTCGCGCCGGCTGGCCACGCCCTCCAGCGCCGCGGAGGTGACGCCCAGCAGGAGCCTGGCCTGTGCGGCGCGGATGCGCCTGTGATCAGGCACCCCTGCCGGATGCTCTGCCCGGTACAGACGGCAGATCGTCATCGGGCTGACCCCGGCCGCCCGCGCGATCGCCCGGTAGCTGGCACCCGCCTGGGTGAGCTGCCGAACGTGCTCACGTACCTGCGTGGCGTCTGCCCATGGCTCCCAGCGGCCGTAGGCGATCTGGCGAGAACGCCGCCGGGCGTAGTCTCGGCCATAGCTTGGACACGTCCTCGAGTTCTGGCGCCGCGCGCGGTCGCAGTGGGCATCTCGGCCGGGAAGAGTGGCCGCTGGGTCACTGGTGCGAGCTTTTTGCCTGACGTGGGTCATGTCACCTTCCGAGAGGGCCGATTTGTTCATGGGGCCGCCTCCGGGGCGTGCTCAGGTGCGGCTGAGACCTGGCTAGTGGCGGCTGCGCCTGGGCTATGCCGGGCAGTGCCCGGCCCGGCGGCTCGCTGTTCCTGCGGGCCAGAGCCGGGTTCGAGCTGATGGAGCCGTTCATCGACGGCACTCATGAGCTGTCTCACGGAGGAGCCAGGGTCGCCGGCCTGAGCCTGGATTTGCTGGCCCGCCGTGACGGCCTGTGCCAGTCGTCCGCGGCGGTACACCTCGCTGGCGCTGGCCACCGCGAACGGCCCCGTCCCGCCGGTCAGTTCCGCCGCATCTACCCGCATCCCCCGGCGCGTCGCCTCCCAGCTCACGGTGACAGGGTCGATCGGTACGCCGACGGCGTGCATGTCGCGCATGACCGCGTAGAGCTGACCGTGGCCGGGATGGGAGAAATGGACAGGCTGCAGCCATGCGTGCACGGCGCTGACCTGGGACGGGTCCGCGATCAGGTCGCGCAGGGCCCGCACCCCGGCAACTTGGGCTGCGCGGTTGTGCGGCCGGGCCTGCTGCGGTGCCTGCGCATCGGACGGCCGCACATGCTCGCGTGCGCTGGCCGCCGTAGCACTGGCTACATGGTGCGCTAGTGCGACGAGCCGTTCCTCGAGGCCGTCGCGCGCTCCGGCATCGATGTCCTGCCGCAGGAGCCGGATTTCGTCCCGTATGCCATTCATCCGCCGGGCCGCTGCTGCGTATCCTTGCCGTTCTGGCGCCGGATGCGGCAATTCCCGGCGCATCTGCTCCGGCAGGCTCTGCCATCGCGCCCGGCACCGGTCCAGCTCATACCGGGCGTCTGCGACCAGGCGCTGCACGACCTCCGGGTCCTCTCCCCCGGTGGCCTGTCTGATCCGCCCCGCGGCCAGGGCTACCCGCTGCCGGATGCTGCCGCTGATCACCATGGCGGCGTATGCGGGCGCATGCTGGGAGTGTGGTGAAGCCTGCATCAGATCGATCAGCAGCGCGCCGTCGCGGGACACGCTTGCCGGAAGATCGGGATCCTTCCTGATCTCCTCGCGCACCTGCTGCGGCCAGGGCGCGGCACCGCGTGCCCGCAACCGCTTCATCGCGGCGAGCACCTGGCCGTGATACGGCCTGGTCATGTCGCCGGAATCGACCAGATCGAGCACTTCGGCCTGTCCGGCAGGGTCCGACAAGACAGCGCCCAGCAGCGCCTGCTCGGCCCGGATCACCGAGGCGAGGCCGGGCTTCACGCCGCCCGCCCGGCCCGGCCCGGCTTGCACCGAGCGCCCGCACCCTGGGATTCCTTCCCGCGGCAAGTGACTGAAGCGTCCTCGAGGATTGTCACATCAAAAAAGCTACTAGTATGTTGTGACAAACGCAAGATCCGGGTTTCCGGGCGCTGACCGGCTGGGACATCGACGCATGCGCCGACCTGTGCCCCAGAAGGGTGCGGATCGCACGCCAACGGGCGGCAGCTACTGCTCGCCGGCCCGATCAGGAGCTGGTCCCGCCGGGGCGATCGGAGGACTACTTCCGTGTGTTGGCGTGCCGATAGGAGGACTACTCCCCGGCGGGCCGAGGCGGGAGTTAACGCTCGTCAGGCTGGCGGTAGTCGTACTTGTAGGTGACCCGCGTGTCGGCGCGCGCGATGAGTTCGGCGTACTTGAGCACGGCGTCAGCGTCATCGAACTGAAGGCTGTGGACCACGACCACGGGCGAGCCGCGCTTGATACCGAACTCGCGGGCCTCGGCAGACGTCGGGGGCCGGGCGGTGACCCAGTCCTCTCCCCAGGCCGGCTGGTAGCCCCTGATCTGGCCGACGATCCGGGTCTTGCGGAGCAGGTCCGGGGTGGTGTCGGCCAGGGCAGCGGGAAACCAGGAGGTGAGGAGGGCGGCGGTCGCTCCGTCTCGGACTGTGGCCTGACGGCGCCGGATCACCTGGGCCAATGGGTCGGTCCCTAGGTGCGCGGCCACCTCCTGCGGCGGCTGGACCAGTCCGGCCTCCACCACGCGTGCCTGGTCGCCTGGCCGCCTCGGGCTGCGGGACGCCAACGTGATGAGCAGCGGGCCTCCCTGGGCCCGGTCAGCAGGCGGCCGGGGCGCAGTCACCACTGTTCCGGCGCCGGGCCGCGGGGTGACCAGGCCAAGAGCCTGCAGCCCCGTGGCGACCTTGGCCGCGGTGGCCAGTGACACGCCGAACTGGCCAGCGATCTCCCGGCCCGAGGGCAGCATGTCGCCGTCTTTCAGCCGCCCCTCCCGGATTTCCTGCCGGTAGTGCTCGATGATCTGCACATACGGCGCATCCCGCTCCAGCATCAGCCCTCCTGGCGCCACAGCGTACTGGCTGCTCAGCCAAGCCTGGCAGGGCCGCTAACTAGACAACTGTCACAACTACCTAGTAGCTTTTTAGTTGTAACCATAGAGCGCCACCACGCCAGGAAGGCGACCAGTGACCTCGATCTATTCCATGGCGAGCGATGACCGAGACACATGGGCGGGACGCGGGTTCTCCGGCCTGCAGGACCGCGGCACAGATGCCGACGCAGTAGCGGCGCGCGACATCTCCCCCGGCAGGCACGACACCAGCGACCGGGCACAAGCCTGGCTGCGTAACGCCATGATCGCGCTGGCCGTCCTGGCCGTGGCGGCCGCAACGGTCAGCTGGGACGCCCAGTACGTCCTGGTGCTATCGGCCAAGCACGACGCGGTGATCGCCGCCTTGGAGGCGGGCGTCCCCGATGTGGGCGCAGTGATCTTCGCCGCGCTCGGCATCGCTTTGGCCCTGCACGGCAAACGCGCCATCCGCGCCCGGACCCTCAACGTCGCCTGCGTCGGGATCAGCCTGACCATGAACGCGCTCGCCTCCTCCCCCGGCTGGCGTGACCTCGCCATCTGGATCATGCCCTCCGCCGTCTACGCACTCGCCTCCGACACTCTCATCGGCGTCGTCCGCGCCTGGGTCATCGCCCGCGCACATCACATCGGGCAGGCACTGGACGACGAGGAGGCTACCCCGATCGCCATCATCGGCGGGTTCGTGCTCTGGCTGCTCCGTCTCGTCCTCGCGCCGCCGTCCACGATCAGCGGGTTCCGCGGGTGGGCCCTGCAAGAGTGCCCTGTCGCCCCCGGCCGCAAGGCCCCGCGAGCCGCGCTGCCCGGCCCGCCCGGGGATCCACGCGACAGTCCTCGTCCTGCGGCCCGGCGCGCCGGTGAGGCGGAGCGCGCGACCCTGCAAGTCCCGTCCGGGCACCCCCACCGTAGCCCCACTCGCCCAGCCCAACGCGGCGGTAAGCCGGGCAAGCAGGCCCGGATGATCGAGCTGGCAGGACAGCGGCACGACCTGAGAGTCCTGCCGCTCACGCAGGTGTCGCGTATCGCGAACACGATCGGGGCCGAGGTGAACCTCTCCCCCAGCACCGCCCGCCGCGTGCTGCTCGCGCACGTCAGGGCCCTCCAGAACGGCCACGGGCGGGAGACAGCCCCATGAAAATCGTCATCATCATCGCCGTGATCGGCGTCCTGCTCATCCCGGTGAAGTGGGCGTTCTTTCCGTTCGTTCCGTGGCGGCGGCTGCCTCGGCACCGGATCCGCCACATGCGCCTGCGGGTGTTCCTGCGGCTGCATCCGGGGGCCTGGCACGCGACGCTGCCGGAGTTGTGGCTGCGGTGGGGCCGACTTGCCGCGTTCCGGCGCAGCGGGCGGGCCCGCCCGTCGCTGTCGTTCTGGCGGCGCGCGTTCGACCCGGCCAGCGAGTACTCGATCTTGATCGGCCGCGCGCACTTCCGGCATGCGCTGCGGCTGCCGCTGGAAGAGCACGCCGTGGTGACGAGCCCGCCCCGCGGAGGCAAGACCGGGTGGCTCGCTTCGGTCATCCTGCGTTACCCGGGGCCGGTGCTGTCCACGACGACCAAGCACGACGTGTTCGAGCTGACCTCCGGGATCCGCGCCCGCCGCGGCCCGGTGCACCTGTTCAACCCGCAGGGCGTGGGCAACGTGCCGTCCACGTTCCGGTGGAATCCGCTGGACGGCTGTCTGGATCCGGCGACAGCCATTCGACGCGCCGACGCGTTCGCCCAGTCAGTCAGCCAGAAGGGCGTAGAGGAAGCCACCTTCTGGGCCAATAAGGCCAGCGATTACTTGCGCGCCTACTTTTATGCCGGAGCCGTTCGGAACCTTGATCTGACCTGGATTGCACGGTGGGTCAGCGGGGCCGACAGCACGGAAGCCGAAGAAATCCTCCGCCGGTCCGGCGGGCCGGGACGGCAGTGGGCGGCGCAGCTCGCCGAGCTGCGCGGCGAGGCGAACAAGACCGCGCAGACGATCCGGATGACGATGAGCCGCGCGCTGGCGTTCCTGGCCGACCCGGCGCTGGCCGCCTCGGTGCTGCCCGCGCCCGGCCAGTCGCTGGACTTCGACGCGTTCCTGCGCGAAGCCGGGACGCTGTACCTGATCGCGGAGTCACGCGGCGAGGACTCGCCGGTCGCGCCGCTGTTCGCCTGCCTGGCCAGCGAGCTGCACTACACCGCCGCCCTGGCCGGCAGCCGAATGCCCGGCGGGAGACTCGACCCACCGCTGCTCATGGCGCTCGACGAGGTCACCCAGATTTGCCCGGTGCCGGTGCCGTCCTGGCTCGCCGACTCCGGCGGCAAAGGCATCCAGATCATCACCGTCGCGCACGGCGAAGCCCAGCTGCGCAGCCGGTGGGGCCGCGACGGCGCGCGGGTCATCATGGACACCTCCGGCGCCAAGATCTGGCTGCCCGGCATCAGCGATCCCGACACCCTGGAAGCGGCCTCCACCCTGTGCGGCACCGCGGCCATGCGCGAGCACGGGCAAGACCACCACACCCGCCATCCGGCCATGACCCCGGACATGATCCGCCAACTGCCCGCCGGGCGCGCCCTGGTGATCCGCGGCGGGCACGCACCGGTGATCGCCCGCCTGCCGATGTGCTGGAAAGACCACCTGTACAGGAGCGCCCGGTCCGCCGGGCAGTCGATCGCCACCCTCGTCCCGGTACGGGACGTCGCGGTCGCAGGTGCGGACGCTCCCCCGCCGGGCTTCATGCTGGGCGATCCGCTGGAACCCGTGATCCCGGCGGGTGTCATCAATGGCGCCGGGCCCGACGTCCGCTATCCATGGGACGAGGATGTGGAACCCGCGTGACCGCAGAATCCCCGGATGAGGGACTCGGGGCCGCCTTGATCCAGATCTCTGCTCACGCAGAGCGGATTGCCGGCCTGGATGCCCGGGAGGCCGGGCACTTCGAGGACATTGCCGCCCAGCTTCGTGACCTCGCGGCCGAGGTCGGCACCCGCATCGATGACGTCGGTAGCACGCTGGACCGCCAGGCCGCCATTGTGGAGGCGCTGGACGGGATCGACATCCAGGTGGCCGCGCTTGCCCGGCAGCTCGCCGAACTCGCCGACGACGACGAGCAAGACGCCGATGAGGCTCGCGACTACCGGCCGGTCCCGTCGCCGCGGTGGTGGAAGCTCATCGGCGCCGACCGGGACGCGGCGCTGGACCGGCTGCGCGCCTGGGTGGAGCAGATCTACCGGCCCGGCTACGGGCAGCTGGCCGCCATGCTCCCGGCCTGCTGGGAGCGGCACCCGCTGTGCCTATACCTGCTCGACTGGGTCAGCGAACTGTGGTCGGTGCTCTACCTCGGCCCGCGCCGCGACGGCCGGACTCTGGCCGCCCAGGGTGAATGGCAGACCCGGCTACTGCCCGCCGCCGCCGAGCAGATGGCGTTCGAGACCAGGAACTGCCACCACGCCACCGCCACGCGGGACTATCCGGCGGACTAGCGGCCGGCCGTTGCGCCGGACTGCCTGACGGACCTTCCGCCCGCCACCAGCGTGCGGTCAGATAACGAAGGGAGATCAACCGGCAGGCGGCCCGGGCCGGTGCGCCAACACCAGGCCCGGGCCTTGATCCTCACCCCTACCAGGAGGGGCGAAGACCCATGGCGAACCCTACCGACCCGCCCGGTGACCAATTCCGGGCGGAGCTCGACGACGGACAGATCATCGAGGCCGATGGCAGCACCGTCACCGACCCTTCCTCCGGCGCCGCAGTCCCGGCCGTCCTGCTGCGGATGAGCCGGGCCCGCGCCCACGCGCTCGCGCACGTCCTGGACGACTGGTGCCGCGTCGCGCTGGTGTTCGCGACTCTGCGGTCGTCCGAGGTGACCGAACGGGCTCTGGCCTGGACCCTCGAAGCCGGTGCGGCCGCAGCGGGCGATCCCGCAGCGGCCCGGTGCACCCTGCACTCCCAGGAGACGCCGTCCATTACGCAGCGGCTGGCCGCCGTACAGGTGCTGCGCGAGCGGGAAGGCCGCATATCCGCGGTGCAGCGGATCGCTGTCGTTGACGCGGCAGCCCGGTGGCTGGCCGAGGACGCCGGCGACGAACTGGCCCGCGCTCTGCTGGAAGCCGTGTGCTCGGAGCGGGCGACCGCCAACTTCGTCTACCTCGCGCTCGTCGAGCGGCCCTGGACGGCCGCATGACACCGCCGATTAGGCGTGCGTTCCCCGGCAGGCACGACCAGGTCGCGTGCGCGCGGGACTTCGTCCGGCGCGCCCTCGAGGGCTGCCCGGTGCTGGACGAGGCGGTGCTGCTCACCTCCGAGCTGTGCACGAACGCGATGCAGCACACCGCTTCCGGAGACGGCGGATCGTTCGAGGTCACCGTGCACCGCGGGCGCGACTCGGTGCGCGTGGAGGTGCGCGACGACGGCTGTCGGACCGCGCCGGCCGTTCGGAACTTCGACCAACTGTCAGAGGATGGGCGGGGTCTGGAGATCGTTGGCCTCATCGCGCACCGGTGGGGCCAAGGCGGCGACGAGTACGGCCGGTCGGTCTTCTTCGAGCTGCGCTGGACGCCCCCGTGATCACGGCCCAGGCGCTCGCCTGGTCTCGATGTCCATGGTCGTGTGCACGGATGCCTGAGGTTGTCTGCTCAGGTCGTGTTGACGTGGAAGTGTGTCATGTGGTGAAGTCGGTGTGAGACAGGCACGGTAAGTGACTTCCACTCTGTCTGTGTCACCAGCGGCGAGGTGACCCTGCCTACGCCGTGCTTGGGTATGGAAGCGCGTGAGTAGCGGTCAGATCGACATAATCACCGTTACCGGCCGCACTGCGACGAATTCCACCGGGCCGCGGCAGATCCTCCCCTCGCCCCGGCGCCGCCGGATCATCACGGAGCCATTGCCGTCACGGAGAGTGGTGGCGTTTCAGCTGTCACGGGGCGGTGTGACGCTGAGTGCTGGTGCTCAAGGGAGCGATGGGTGAACAATGGCATTACCAGGTAGTTTGCGGACGAAAGGCTACGGATGGGCGGCCGAGTGGCTACTGAACGTGAACCCCCTGTCGAATGCCTGCCTCCGATCTGCCCGCCCGATTTCGTGGGCCGCGAGCGGGAGTTGGCCGTGCTCGGGCAGGCGCTGGCATCGCCTCCGGCCGTGGTGCTGATCGAGGGCGAGGCCGGGATCGGTAAGAGCAGGCTGGTGCACGAGTTCCTGGCAACGCCATCCGGCTCGCGGCAGTCGGCGCTGATAGCGCGCTGTCCGCCGTTCCGGCAGCCGTGCACGCTTGGCCCCGTGGTGGACGCCGTGCGCCAGGTAGCCGAGGACGTGGCGGGCCTGCGGCTGTCTGCACTGGCCGGGGTGCTGCGGCCGCTGTTCCCGGAATGGGCGGCGGGGCTGCCGCCCCTCCCGGAGTCGCTGGAAGACGCGAGTGCGGCCCGGCACCGGCTGTACCGGGCGCTGGCCGAGCTGCTGGACAGCCTGACAGTGGCCGCGCTCGTCGTGGAGGATGCGCACTGGGCGGACGAGGCCACCCTGGAGTTCCTGCTGTTCCTGGCTGCTCGTCAGCCCGAAAGGCCGAGCCTGGTGGTGACCTACCGGCCGGAGGACGTGCCGGATGGGTCGCTGCTGCGGCGGCTGTCGTCCCGGCTTCCGGCCGGTACCACCTGCCAGCGGATCACCCTTGGGCCGCTGGATGTGGCCGGGACCGCGGGTCTGGTGTCGTCGATGCTGCCCGGCGGGCATATCTCGGACGAGTTCGCGAAGTTCCTGCACGCTCATACCGACGGGCTGCCGCTGGCGATTGAGGAGTCGGTGCGGTTGCTGCGTGACCGCCGCGACTTGCGCCGCCGTGGCGGGGAGTGGGTGCGCCGCCATCTCGATGCGCTTGCCGTTCCGCCTACCGTGCGTGATGCGGTGCTGGAGCGCGCCAGCCGGCTGGGACCGGAGGCGCAGACGGTGCTGCAGGCGGCGGCGGTGCTTGCCGATCCGTTGACCGTGCCAGTGCTGATGTCGGTCAGCGGGCTTTGCGGGGATGAGGCGGGCCGCGGTCTTGCCGGTGCCCTCGCCTGCGGGCTGCTGGCTGAGGATGCGCCGAACGGGCGGGGGTTGATCTCGTTCCGCCATGTGCTGGCTGCCCGCGCGGTGTATGAGGCGATTCCTGTACCGGAGCGCCAGGGGATGCATCTGCGTGCCGGGCGTGTGCTTGAGGGTTGGTTGCCGTTGCCGGTGGCGCGGCTGGCCCGTCATTTTCGTGCGGCCGGTGAGACGAGCGAGTGGTGCCGGTATGCCGAGCAAGCTGCTGATCTCGCATTGGTCACCGGGGATGGGTTGACCGCTGAGGCTTTGCTGCACGACCTGGTCACCAGGGGTGGTCTGCCGGCACGGGACGTGGCCCGGCTCGCCGGGAAGATCCCGTTCGTGACGCCTGACGGTTCTGGCCTGTACCAGGACCTGGTGCGGGTCTTCAGAGCGGTCCTGGATGGCGGCCGCCTAGAGCCGGATATGGAAGCGGAGCTCCGCTGTCGGCTCGGCCGGGTGCTGATGTTGACGTATGACTACGACGCGGGCCGTGTTGAGCTGGAACGCGCGATCCCGTGCCTGTCCCACGACCCGGTCGAGGCAGCCCAGGCGATGCTTTATCTCGGCTGGCCGCTCGGGACCGACTGGCCGGCGTCGGTGCACCTGGAGTGGTTGCGCCGCGCTGCCGAAGTAATGGCGCCGCTGCCGGCCGCTGATCGCCTGAATCTTGAGGTACTCAGGGTCACCGGTTTGCTCTATCTGGGCGAGGAAGAGGGGTGGGTGGCGGCGGACCAGATCCCCACGGATGTACCGGCCTGCCGAGAATGCCTGCAGGTCACCCGCGGCAATCTCAATATCGGCAACCAAGCCATGATCTGGGGCCGGTACGATGAGGCGCGCCGTCGGCTGGCCGCGGCGCTGGAGCTGGCCGAGACCCGCCAGTACGTGCGTCCGCGTGGTGCGGTCTTGGTGACCCGGCTCCACCTCGATTGGTTCACTGGCGCCTGGGACGGGCTCGCCGGGCGGGCGGATTCCCTGAACGGCTCTCGCGCAAGTGGCCCGGCTTGAGGCTCTTCTCGTGACTGGGCTGCTGCACGCCGCTACCGGCGCGGTCGCCCGCGCCGAGGAGCTCCTGCGGCTTGTTGTTGAAGAATGCCGTCACCGCGGTCTCGTCGAGTACTCCATGGAACCTGCCGGAGCACTGGCCAGGCTGTATCTGACCAGTGACCGCATCGAGGATGCTCTGCAGGTCACCGAGGCGCCGTTCGGCGTGGTGGCTGCCAAGGGGATCTGGGTGTGGGCTACCGAGATCGCTCCCGTCCGGGTGAGCACGCTGGCCGCCGCCGCCAGGATCAGCGAGGCGGTTGACTTGGTGGAGAAGTTCGCAACCGGATTGCGCGGTCGCAACGCCCCGGCACCACAGGCCAGCCTGGCCGCCTGCAGGGCAGTCCTGGCTGAGGCCCGCGGCGAGCACGCCGAGGCCGCTGGTTTGTTCGCCGGTGCGGCCGCAGCTTGCTCGGCATTGCCCCGGCCGTATGACGCGCTGCTGGCCCGGGAGCGTCAGTCCTGCTGCCTGCTGGCCGCCGGACGCTCCGAAGGGGGGCTGGCCTTGCTGACTGAGGTTTATCAGGGGCTGTGCGGCTTGGGAGCCACGGGCGACGCCGCCCGGGTGGAGCGCAGCCTGCGCGAGTACGGGGTGACGGCGTGGCAGGGGTGGCGTGGCGGGCGGCGCGGCTATGGTAACCAGCTCTCGCCCCGGGAGCTTGAGGTGGTCCGGCTGGTTGTGGCCTGCCGCGCCCCGCGGGAGATCGCTGAGGAACTCTGCCGGTCTCCGAGCACCGTGTACTCGCACATGGAGTCAGCGATGCGCAAGCTCGGCGTTTCCTCCCGTACCGCGCTGGCGATGCGCGCGGCCGAGACCGGCGTGGCCGCCGACCGGGAGGCCGGAGCGTCACCCGTGGTTTCGTAACAGTCCAAAGATTCGCAATTTTTACGGTAGCAAGCCATCGCCGCAGCGGCTGATACTCGCCATACATATCAGGTAGTCGGCGTCATGGGAGAAGCACCGGTGAATACTCCAAACCAGCCTGCGCGCGGCGACGTGGCGCATCCGTACCCACCCGATGTGCCGCCTCCGTCGGTGTCAGCAGAGTCGGCTGACACCGATCCGGAAGCGGACGATTTGCCTGACGATGCGGGCGGTGACGAGTTCGAGCCCCTGTAGGACGCGGAAGAGCCGCGGAAGTGCGGAACGGCACGACTGAGGAGGGTCTCGTGCCGCTGAGATCGGTCCCGAGGCAGAGTAAGCAGAGTAAGGAGTGAAGGTTCGATGAAGAAATGTCGAATGCGGAATCGGCTCATACGGTTCGGCCTGCCAGCGATTGCCTTTATCGTCATCGCGCCCGCTATCGGTTTGCCGTCCCAGGCTGCCATGGCGGCACCGCAGGTACCGATGACAGCAAGCCCAAAAAATACTGAACTGTTCGCCGTGAGTGCTGAACCGGGCAGTACCAGTGACGCGTGGGCCGTCGGAACCGCGAATGTCGGAACAGAGAACAATCAATTTGTGACTGTCGCGGAACACTGGGACGGCACGAAATGGACCCAACCAAACACTCCAAATCCCGCCGGGGACGGCCCAAACCTGGATAACGAACTGCAAGACGTCAGCACGGTATCATCCACCGATGCATGGGCAGTCGGATACTACGATGCTGTCGGCAGTCGCAAGTTTTTTCCCTTGCTCCTGCACTGGAATGGAGCGAACTGGCAGAGAACGACCGCACCAGGCGGCATCAAGACCGGATTCCTTAGCGATGTGAGTGCCGACTCCGCGACAGATGCGTGGGTCCTCGGCGGCACCGTCGCCGGTACCCCGATAGCCCTTCATTGGGACGGTACCGATTGGACAAGCGTCCAGATGCCGGTACATCCGGGGGGAGGATTCCCGGGTAACGGCAGGCTCAACGGCGGCGGAAGTGTGAGCGCGATCTCACCGACCAATGCCTGGGCAGTCGGACGCTACCACAATAGCAGCGGCGGCTGGTCGTCATTGATTGATCACTGGGACGGCCGCAGCTGGAAGCAGGTAGCGAGCCCGAACCTAGGGTTGACAACCGGTTTCAGTGGGCTCAGCGCTGTGAGCGCGGACTCGGCGACTGACGCCTGGGCCGTCGGGACTGCGGAGACGAGTACGACCTCAAAAGACTTTATCCTGCACTGGAACGGCACGAGGTGGACATCCGTCTACACGACAGGCAACTTCAGCCCCTACTTTCCGGTGCTGGAGGGTGTGAGCGCGGCGTCACCCACCGACGTGTGGGCGGTCGGGATTACGACAGGGGGCGGCAAGTCATCGCAGGTATTTACGCTGCATTGGAATGGAACCGCGTGGACAAAGGTACCCACCCCAGTCACCAAGTTGGCAACTTCCGAGGTTTTCGGAGTAAGCGCGGAGTCACCCACCAACGCATGGACGGTCGGATACTTCGCCCTGGGACACGGCTGGGGGCCATTGCAACTGCGGTGGAACGGTAAGACCTGGAACCAGACGTGAACGCCACAACCATGCGCTTTCCGCGCGGCTTGTTCACGGCATCACTGGTTGCCTTGCTGGTCATAGCCGGAGAGGCCGCATTCGCCACCCCGGCGAGCGCGCGTGGTGCCATCTCCTCTCCGCGGCAATCCAGCGACGCCACGCCCGCCAGGGCCGTAGCAACGCCCGCCGATTCTCAATCTACCCACTCGTTCTTTGGGGGATGGGACGCCTCGTCCAAGGCACACGGCTCGGTTTCTGCCACGTTCACCGTCCCGGCAATGAAGTGCGGCACAACACAAGAAGGGATGGCATGGGGAGTTCAAGACGACAGCTCACTCGGGACTAGCGCCTACAGCCTCCTACTGAGCACCTGCCAGAATGGCGTTGCATCCTACAAGGCTCTGCTCGACCTCGCAGGTACCACGACAACACCTAACCAGGCGCTGAAGCCAGCCGACCGCCTCCAGCTGTCCATCACGCACAGCAACCCCAATGTTGTGCTGACGGCCCGGGATCTAACCCAGGGCTGGTCAAAGAGCGTGAGGTTCCCCGTCACCTTTCCGAACCAGACAGCTTACATCGGAATCCAGGCCCTGCAAAGCAACGGTAATCTACTGCCCGTCCCGAACTTCGGCACCGAAACCGTCAGCGGCGCCACAGTAGACGCAAGCCCGCTAAGCCATGATCCGTTCCGGTTTAGCTTCAACATGGGCTGGGGCACCGTGATGGTGGCGACCGGAAAGATCGTCGGCGGCACCAGTTTTGCCTTGACCTGGAAGAGCGGGGTGTGGGGCGCGGGACGCGAGGGAGTGGGCGCGTTTCCACCCGGCAACGTAACCGCTGGGCAACAGGGGAAGTCCGCGCGGGCGGTGTGTCCGAGCCCCCAGGAGGCGACGTCTAACCACCTGGCCGCTGTGGCCGTGCACTGCGACGCGCTACTGCGCACCGGTATCCGGGCAGATACCCCGACCGGATATGGGCCTGTGCAGCTGCAGGCCGCCTACCGGCTGGCGACGGCATCGGCGCAACGCGGGAAAGGCCAGACGATCGCCATCGTTGACGCGTTCAACGACCCGCGCGCCGAGTCCGATCTGGCGGTCTACCGGTCCCACTACGATCTGCCGCCCTGCACACCGGCCAACGGCTGCTTCCGCCAGGTAAACCAGAACGGGAAGACGACCCCGCTACCCACGGGCGACCCCAGCTGGGCCGTGGAGATCAGTCTCGACCTGGACATGGCATCTGCGATTTGCCCGAACTGCCACATCCTGCTCGTCGAAGCCAGGAGCGCAAGCATGGCAGATCTAGGCACCGCCGAAGATAAGGCAGCGACGCTGGGCTCGAACGTGATCTCCAACAGCTGGGGCACGTCGTCTGATCTGCCCGATTCCGTCTACGGCAAGTACTGGAACCACCCCGGTCACATCAGCGTGTTCTCCTCCGGCGACACCGGATACGGCGTGCACTACCCGGCGAGCTCGCGATACGTAACGGCGGTCGGGGGCACCACCTTGACCAAGGATTCCGGCGTGTCCCGCGGCTGGAACGAAACCGTCTGGTCGGGCACCGGATCCGGCTGTTCCACCTACAACACCGAGCCGAAGTGGCAGAAAGCCAACAGTCTGCACAACACAGGCTGCAGCATGCGCACGAGTGTGGACGTGGCGGCCGATGCCAACCCGGCCACCGGTGTCGCGCTCTACGACGGCTACGGGTACGCGGGCTGGCTGGAAGCCGGCGGCACCAGCGTGGCCGTCCAGATCATCGGCGGCATCTACGGGCTCGCCGGTAACGGGTCAGCTGTCATTTACGGGTCCTACCCCTACGCCCACGCCGGCAGCCTGTTCGACATCACCGTAGGCTCCGACGGTACCTGCAAGACCGCCTATCTGTGTACCGCGCGCCAAGGCTACGACGGCCCAACCGGCCTCGGTGCCCCCAACGGCTACATGGCCTTCTGACGGCCAAAGCAGAATTCATTACCACTAAAGCAACGTGAGAGAAAGGATAATTTGCTCACCGGGCAATGGAACGGCCGCAGTCATGCATCCTCGCGGGCATGGCGGCCGCTGCCCGAGATCAAGCCAGTAGACAAAGCCAGGTTGGCTCCAGAAAGCACGTCGAAGCCGAAACCCAGCCTGGCCTGCGACCTCCCAGGGCGGAAGCTCGCGTGTCGTGCCGACATTGTCATAAACCGGACTGATACATCACAGAAAGGACATACAACATGGGTTATCCGGTTTTGGTGATGAGATCACGTCAAGCGACTCGCTCAGCTCGTCGGCCGGGCCGGGCGGTTGCGGTCCTGGCATGGGCGGCGTGTCTTGTCGCGGGAACAGCGACGGCGAGCGCGGCCGTGCACCCGGCCCGGCCTGGTGTGCGTGCGGTGTGCGCGGCGACTGCTGCGACGTTCTACCACCGGGGGCACATGTTGTATGCGCATTGTGATGCGCTGGTCAGGACCGGGGTACGCACCGATGTGCCAACGGGGTATGGCCCGGCGGACTTCCAGTCCGCCTACAAGCTGACGACGGCGTCGAAACAGCGGGGAAAGGGCCAGACGGTCGCGATCGTGGATGCCTACAGCGATCCGCATGCCGCAGCGGATCTGGCTAAGTACCGCAGTCATTACGGGCTGCCGCCCTGCACGATCGTGAGCGGGTGCTTCCGCCAGGTCAATCAGAACGGCAAGGCCTCGCCGCTGCCGGCCGGGAACACCGGCTGGGGAGTCGAGGAGTCGCTGGATGTGGACATGGTGTCGGCGATCTGCCCGAACTGCCACATCATCCTGGTCGAAGCCAGCACGGCCTCGATCACCAGCCTCGGCGCCGCCGAGGACGAGGCAGCCAAGCTGGGTGCGGACGTGATCTCCAACAGCTGGGGAGCCAGCAGCGACGCCCCCGATTCCACCTACGGTAAGTACTTCAACCATCCCGGGCATGCGGTCACCTTCTCCGGCGGCGACAACGGCTACGGCGTGGACTACCCGGCCACCTCGCAGTATGTGACCGCGGTCGAGGGCACCACGCTGACCAAGGCGGCGGGCAGCACACGCGGCTGGACCGAGACCGTGTGGGGATCGGCGTCGGGCGGCCAGGGCACTGGATCGGGCTGCTCGGTCTACAACACCAAGCCGACCTGGCAGAAGGCCGCCAGCGTGATGGACACCGCGTGCGCCAAGCGCACCATGGGCGACGTCGCCGCCGACGCCGACCCTAACACCGGCGCCGCGATCTATGACACCTACGGCTACGCCGGCTGGCTGCAGGTCGGCGGCGACAGCCAGGCCTCGCCCACCATCGCCGCGGTGTACGCGCTGGCCGGCAACGCCACTGCCGTCACCTACGGCTCCTACCCCTACGCCCACACCAGCGGCCTGTTCGACGTCACCAGCGGCGCCAACGGCACCTGCACACCCCCTGCCCAGGACAAGTACCTGTGCACCGCCCGCACGGGCTACGACGGGCCCTCCGGACTCGGCACACCGAACGGCTACCAGGCCTTCTAAACCCTGAACGACAACCGTGAAGGAGAAACAGAAATGGCTTCCATCAGGACCCAGACCGTCCGCGTCGCAGCGGCCGGTGCCCTCAGCGTGGCGGCGATGGCCGGGTTCATGTCGCCGGCCTCGGCGGCGCAACACCCAGCAATGCAGGTGGCTGCGACCGCCCACCCCGCCGTCACCGGGCCAAACACCAACATCAAGGGGACGCCCCCGAAGTGGTACCCGGTGAAGCTGACCGTCCCGCCGGTCACCGGCACGTGCTCGGCCACCAACTACTCGTTCACCATCGACAACAAGACGACGAAGGCCCAGACCATCCTGTACAAGAGCGGCAGCTCGCCCAAGCAGACCCTCGGCACGGTGAAGGCTGGTGCGAAGGAGGCGATCTGCGGCTCAGGCCCGAAAGGGGCCTCGGCCAAGTTCTACATCAAGGGCGCCACATCGGTCCTGACCATCACCCTGAGCTAGCTCACCGGAATACCTACAGGGTGGCCCCTCGGCGGTCAGCGGCCGTCTGCACGGGGCTATGTGGGCGAGGACCTGGATGATGGGTGCCGGGGTGCCTTCTGCACCCCGGCACCCCATCATGACTGGCTACTCGTCCAGGTCGGTACCGGTGAGCTGGTACCTGCCCGCCGAGCTCGCCGACGCGCACGAGGACCTGCGGGCCCGGGCTTACGGCATGGCGGTGGCGATCGGCCAGGAAGTGGCAGCCCAGGCCGCCGCGCGCTACCCGGCCGACAGCCAGGCCGCCGACCGGCGCGGCTGGTATCTCGCCGAGCTGCGGCGACGCGGCATCCCTGGCCCGCCAACTAGGCCGAAGTTACGGCCAGTTGGGTAGGCGTTTCTTGGGTTGACCTGGTGTTCCGCCGGGCTGGCCAGGTTTGTTCTGGCTACTTCATGGTGAGCGGGATCGGGATGCCGATGAGGTTGAATGCCTCGCGCTGGGTGCTGGTGGGCTCCGTGAGCATGGGCACGGTGGCGCTGGCACCGGCGAACCGGACCTCGTTGCGGGTCAGGGTGGCCAGGTGCTCCAGCAGGCCCCGGAAGTTGCGGTAGGGCCGTCCGGCGGGGTCTGGGCTGCCCCGCGTTTTCCGGACACCTGAATTGGTGCTATTTCATGCTGCGAGCTGCTGGTTCAGGTACTCGTCGAGGGCCTCTTGCGGGGTCCGGTACCCGATCGCGGAGTGAAGACGCCTCCGATTATAGCGGAGTTCGATGTACCGGGCAATATCCTCCCGGGCTTTCTTTCTCGTCGGGTAAATGGTCCGGTGGACCCGCTCGACTTTCAGTGCGGCATTGAAAGACTCAGCGAGCGCATTGTCATAGCAGATGCCGGTCCGGCCTACCGACTGGCGGATCCCCAGCCGTTCCAGGACGGCCGCGAACTCGGCCGACGTATAATTGCTTCCCCGGTCAGAGTGAAAGATAGCATCAGCAGGAAGACCGAGGTTGCGGGCGGCCATCTCGATCGCGCTCGTGATCAGCGGCGTCCGGTAATTGTCATCCATCGCCCACCCGATCACTTTCCGGCTTGCGCAGTCAATTACAGTCGCGAGGTAAAGCCAGCCCTGCCACGTCGGGATGTACGTAATATCGCCGACCATTTTATCGCCGGGGGCGGCCGCGGTGAAGTCGCGGTTCACCAGGTCCGGGATCGGCCCGGCCGCGCCCTGCTCCGTGGTGGATGGCCGCCAGGGCCGCGGCTGGCAGGCCACCAGCCCCAGGGCCCGCATCAGCCCGCGGATCAGCTCGGCCCCCGCCTGGATGCCCCAGCGGGCCAGCTGCCAGGTGATACGCCGGTACCCGTAGGTGCCGTCGGAATCATCGAACGCCTTCTTGATCAGCAGCTTGAGCCGCGCCCGCCCTTCCGCAGTGGCGCTGTCCGGCCGTGACCTCCATTCGTAGAACCCCGATTTTGATACCCAGAGCCATTGGCACATGCGCGTGATGGTGGGAGCCGGGGCCGTGTCCGTGGCCGCGGTGGCGTATTCCGTGTCGATGAACTCATACTTATCGCTCACCGATGCTCCGCTGCGAAGTACGCCGCTGCTTTTGAGAGAAAGTCGGCTTTCATCCGGAGTTCGCGGACTTCCCGCTCCAGCTCGCGCAGCCGCGCGCGCTCGGATAGCTGCAGCGGCGGTTCGTCTTCGGCGTGCTTTTCCCGGTACGCCCGGACCCAGTTCCCCAGGCTGGTCTCGCTGACCTTAAGCTCCCGCGCGACATCGGCGATAGGCCGCGACGTCTCCACGACCATCCTGGCCGCCTCATCGCGGAACTCCGGCGAATAAGTCTTATATTTCCCTGGCACTGATCCCGTCCTTTCGGCTGACGATCCTATAAGGATCCACAGTCCGGAAGATCAGGGGCACCCCCGTCGTGCTGGTAGCTGGCTTTGGCCTGCGCGCGGGGTGAGCGGCGGGCGGGGGCGACGGGGTTGTCCGGGTGGGGCTGGTTCTCGTCGGTGAAGGTCAGCGTTGCCCAGGCGCGGCGCAGGTGCCAGGTGAGGTAGCAGGCGAGCATGCAGATCAGCACGTGGGAGCGGACGCGTTCTTCCAGGCGGTGGAACACCGGGCGGAGGTCCAGGTCATCGGATTTGATGTGCCGGAAGTCCCGCTCGACGTATTTGAGGTTCTTGTAGGCGGACACCACGCTGGGCGCGTCCAGGTCGCTGGCGGGGACGGGGGTGCGTAGCACGTAGAACCCGTCCAGGGCGGCTTCCTCCTCGATCTGTGCCTGGCGCCGGGTGACGGCCAGGCTGGTATCGGTGATGGTGAGCTGGAAGTGCTTGCCGGTCTTGTATTTATTGATCACCTTGCCGGCTTCGACGCCGATCTTGCCGGCACCGGCCAGCCGCCCGGCCTGGACGCGGGCGATGAGAGGGGCGAGCAGCTTCTCGGCTGCTTGCAGCAGGTCCTCCCGCTTGCGGGCCCGCTCAGCGGCCAGGATGGGGTTGCGGCAGGCGATCAGCCGCTCGCCGCGGAAGTCATCGGAGGTGATCTCGGCGAGGTCCTGCTGATCGAACAAGCTGAGCTGCAGCGGGCCGTCATCGGCCATCAGCTTGCGGATGGCGGGGGCGCGCAGCGCGGTGATCCACCCGTAGGTGCCGCCGGGGGGCTGGGTGCCGTCTTCCGCGGCGTTCAGGGCGGCGATCCGGGCGCTGGTGATCATGCCGCGGTCGCCGACCATGACCATCCGGGCCAGGGCGAATTTCTCCCGCACAACCTGGGCGATCTCGGTGAACGCAGCCGGGTCGCCGGTGTTGCCGGGAAACACCCGTACCGCCACCGGGCGGCCGGCGGGGTCGGTGAGCAGCCCGTACTCGATCTGCAGCCGGCCTTTCTTGCCGTCCCGGGAGTACCCGCGGGCGGCCAGC
This sequence comes from uncultured Actinomycetes bacterium, assembly GCA_963697445.1. Lineage (GTDB taxonomy): Bacteria > Actinomycetota > Actinomycetes > Streptosporangiales > Streptosporangiaceae > PALSA-505. Next base: position 20,744 of record CAVOOC010000039.1, on the reverse strand, counting down.
GGGCAGCAGCGGCCCTCCATCCACGAGCTGGACAAGTCGAACAGCGCCATCCGCGACGGGTTCGCCTCCGGGGCCAGGTGCCGGGCGGCCAGGCCCGCCTCGATGCCGTCCTGGCGGCCGGCGAGCCAGTCCATCGCCGCGTAGATGTCATCGGTGGAGGCCCCGGCCACGCCCAGGTCGGCGCCCAGCGTCGCGTCATCCCACCAGGCCAGGGTGGACAGCTTCGACGCGGGGGCCACGACCCGGGAGATGATCAGCGCCATCGCCAGGTCCCGCGGCCGGCCCGCCGGGCCGAGCAGCGCGGGCAGGCCCAGGGTGCGGGCCATGGCGTGCACCGCGGCGACGTGCCCGTGCGGGAGGGACCGGGTGATGGTGACCGCCTCGCCGGCGGGCACCAGCTGCTGGCCCTTCAGCCCGGCGTCGATCAGGTCGATCACGTGGTCCGGCAGCGCGGACAGGTTGGCCACCGTCTCGTTCCTGACCGTGCCGCCGTCCCGGTAGGTGCGCCGCAGGTACGCCGAGGAGTAGTCCTTGCGGCGGCCCTGCTTGTCCACGTAGCCGGTCTTCGTGACTCTGACTACGTGAACTTTACCGGAGTTCCGCACCATACCCAGATCATAACGGTATTCAGGTGAAGAACATGGGACAACACGCCCATTTATTCTGACTACGTTCCGGGCTCTGAGGTCACCGTATCCACAGTTCAGGAGGCAACGCCTACGAAGAGTTACGGCAACTTCGGACTAGGCAATCACCGCAAGAGACAGCAGGAAGGAGACCGTCGCGGACAACGGCCAGTGAGCACACACGAGAACGGGACGCGTCTAACAGACCATCTGGATGGCCGCGACATATCCGATGTCGGACGCGGTCCCGCCGACATGCAGAATCGCGAACACCAGGGCGATCTGGACCAGCGCGTCCCCGGCCGACGAAACGGTCTGGCCGAGCCGCAGCAGCCGGTACGCCCGCCTGGCCAGCGGAGCCAACGACCCGGCCAGCCGGGATCGCGCCCCGCCACGCCCGCGCATATGAGCTAGCTCCTCGTTTCAGGCCGACTCGTCGCGGCCGCCCCTCGCCTTCCGGGTGAATTCTGCGGAGAGCTCGGTGAGGTTGCGAACGGTCATCGATGGCGCGGCATCAGGCAGGGAGCCTGCCACGGGCGGCTCGTCTGGCTGGAGGATGTATCCCCACGGGCCGCGCCGGACCCAGATGGTGAACAGCCCGGCTCGTGCCGCCGGAGCGATGTCATTGTCGAGCCGGTCACCGACGCAGGCGATCTCGTCGCGGCTGAGACCGGTGACGGCGACGAGTTTGTCGAAGAACCCGGCGTCTGGCTTCGCGGCACCCCACTCATCGGAGGTAGCCAGCACATCGCAGGGAAGGTTCAGCTCATTCAGGAACCGCCCGGCGCGGGCAGTCTGGTTCCCGGCCACGCCGACGAAGTAACCAGCATCCTTCAGCGCCTGCAGGCAGGGACGGACGTCCGGGTAGAGATCATGACCGTTGAGGTACTCCCCGATCCCGGCATCCAGCCGCGCCTGCCGCTCCTTGCCGAGATCAAAGCCGGGCCGGAAATGCTCGAATACCTCGCGGTAGTCCCCGCCGCGGGCGATGACGGCGCCGAACATCGCCGAGAAAGTGTGCCGGGGCACGCCCAGCCAGTCGGCCCACGTGCCGTACTCGCGGCTTTCGTCGATGAGCACCTCGCCGACGTCGAACCAGACAGCGCGGATCGGCGCGGCCGACGCGTTTCCCGCGTTCATCCGAGTGCGGCCAGCTGCTCGTCCAGCGCCCGGACCGGCGTCGAGTCGGACCATCGCTGCACCGAGCTGCGGAAGTCCCGGAGCCGCCCGAAAGCCGATGGCATATCCCGCCTGATGCAATTGTTCGGCGGCGTCGCCGGCGCTCGCGCAGGCCTGGTCCAGCTCACCGCAGGCAAGGTCCACCGAGGCGATGTCGGTCAGGAAGACCGCCCGCTGCTTCACGGCGACCCGAGGCATCCGGTCAAGGGCGCCGGTCAGCGCGGTGCGTGATTCCTCGAACCGGCCGGCGCGCAGCGTCGCGTAGCCGGCGAAGCCGGATAGCCGGGTCGCGTCGTAGTAGTCGAACCAGGACAGGTCCGCGGGCAGGCCTGGCTTGTCCAGCATCTCGAGAGCCCGGTCGATGGCCGCGAGCGCAGCGGCATGCGACCCGGCATTGGCCTGGATCTCTGACTCGACCGCATACAGCCACGACGCGACGCGGTTATCGGGACGTTTGGCGACGTGGTTCGCGGCGGCACGGATGTAGTCCAGCGCGGCGCCAAAGCTGTGATCGGCCGCCGGGATGAACGCCATGTGGGCCAGGGCGGCCGCCGCCTGCAGGTGCTCGCCGGACTCGCGTGCGGATTCCAGCGCGAGGTTGTAGTACCCGCGGGCCGTCAGCGAGTCCTGCAGGTCGAAGAACGCCAGCCGCCCGGCCAAGGTGGCCACTCGGGCCCGGTTGGCGAGCAGCTTGCGCCGGATCGCCGGAGCGCAGCTCTGCCGCAGCAGGTCCCGCATGGTGTCCAGGTGGGCGACGACCGGCGTCATGAGCACGGCCGGAGCGGTCGAGTGATACAGCGTCTGATAGCGGTCGGCCAGCTGATCCAGGTCCTGAACGGTGTCCGGAGTCGGCTTACCCGAACGGGACGGGTCGGCACCGGCGAGAGACGCGAAGCCCGTGGTCGTGGCCAGGCTGAGGAGCTTGAGCATGGCGCGGCGCTGCATGAGTTCGTCCTTCCACACGCCGAACATCTTCGGCTGCAAGATCGCCCCGGCGGCGCCCAGCTGGTCCAGCAGGGACGCGGCGCCGCCGAGCGTGGCGATGAGGGAACCGTCATCGGGCTCAGAGAGTGCGCCAGCGGGAGGCAGGACAGCCGTGCCAATGCCGAGGGCCTGGGCGTCCGCGCCGAAGAGCAAGCAAAGCAGATCCCGGTAACGAGGGCTCGGACGCTTCTCGCCGCGTTCCCACTTGGCCACCATGTCGGGGTTGACGCCGACGCGCTCCCTGCGGCGCAGCCATGCGAGGCGTGCGATCTGATCGGCTACCTCCTGCTGCGTCCAGCCGCGTTCCTCGCGCAATTCCTTGAGCCGGGGACGTGTGGTTGTCATCGCGGATCGCTACTTTCGGTGCGGCTGGATGTCGCATCGAGCCTAACCACGGCATCCGATTGTCCGCGAGCCCGGACTACCGAACGGACTAGTTCGGGGCTAGTCCGCAGACGGCCTCTGACCGGCGCGTTCGCTGTTTCATGAATGAGTCCGGAGAAGCGCATCTGGCTCAGAGGAGAGTTACATGATCGCCGTCACGATCGTCGCGGTTACCTTCCTCGCAGGCGTGATCGCTGGTGTCCTGGTGCTCATGCGGCTGGCCATTGGCCGCGAGCGGCGTGACCGCCGGTTTTCGCGAGAGGCCCCGACGCGGCTCGCCGCGGCGGCGCGCATTGTCGGCGGGCTGCACGTGACAATGCCCGAACAGGAGATTCATGCCGACTGCGACAGGACGCGGATCGGCGCCGGGCGAGGGCGGGCAACGCGATGAAGCGCTGCACGAATCCGAGGGGTCAAGGACGGCATCCCCAGGGACGCCGGTCCCGGGTGACATCGTCAGCGTGCCCGGATGTCCATGCGCGCCTGGATCCGGGCCGCCGCGACCACCGCCTGACCCGTCCCGGCCTGGTCGCCGCAGCGGTGCTGCGGGCGACCCGGTTGTCGGCGAGCATTGACGAGGCGAGCCTGGCCGCGGCAGCCCAGGTGACCGAGCGCACCGTCTGGGCATGGGAGCGAGGCTCAGCGCCGCTGGCCTCTATCCCTGCGCCCGACCTAGACAAACTGCAAGCGGCGCTCAGCGATGCCGGGGCGGACCCGCACGCTCGTCGCGGATTTCAGTGCCGCGGCCTGGTGTGACCTGGTGATTCTCGCGGTCACTCAGAACGCGGACACCAGCTGCTTGGTGGCCGATCCTCTCGCCAGCGAGACGGCGTTCGGCGAGCTACTCGCCTGGGCACTGGCCGGGACGGATCCCGGCTCGGTACCAGCCCTCCGCCATCCCCGGTCCGCTCCTGGACGACCTGGCCCTGATCGAGCGGGTCATCCAGATCCTCAACGCCACGCACCCGCAGGCCGCCGCAGTGTGGCGCCTGGTGCCCTTAACCGGCTATCCGTCCCGGCGAGAGGTCCTCGAGCCCGACGGCGTGAACGCACGGCACACGCCAGCAGGCCGCGCACTCTTGCCGTAGGCACGATCCGGCCGCATCACAGTTACACGGGACCTCGCGCTCGGGGCAGTCTTCGAAGCTCCCGTGCCCGTGCCGGTCAACAGGTGGTAGCCGATTCCACCCCGCCAGCCACAAGAAGGCGTCTATGATCGCTTCCAAGCGGCGCGGCAGCCGCGGGCTGACCGTCCTCGCGCACGTGGATGAGGGCGGTCATCGCCCGGCGGATGTTGAGCGCGGCCTGGTACAGCGACGGCCGCCCGGCAACGCTCATACCGGACAGCGGCCCTTCGGCGGCTTCGCCGCAGACCCAGGCCAGAAGCTGCTGCGTGCCAAAGCCCCAGCCAAAGCCGACCCGAGCGGCATCGGGGCCGGATTCGCCCGGTGCGGGGTTGTGGAGCCGGGCCAGGAGCGCCCAGCCGTACACCGCCTCGATGTCAGCGCGCCCGTGCGCGTAGTCGGCGCCATCGGTGACGTGCAGGTTCTCCTGGCCGCCGTTCCACAACGGCAGGGCGTCCAGTTCGCCGGCCAGCCACCGCAACGCGAACCGCGCGTGCAGCACCTGACCGCCGGGATCGGCGCCTGCCCGTTCGGAAGAATTCCCGGCTTCGGCGAACAGCTCATCACGGACGGGCGGCCTGCCAGCGGAGGGGGTGAGCGTGACGGGCGAGGGGCAGGCGCCGGTCAGCGCCCACCGCCAGGACAGCGCCGTGCACCCGGCACCGCCCTGCTCGCCCAGGCTGCGGGCGAACACGTTCCAGACCCGGCCTGGGCGCTGCGCGATGGCCTCCGGGAGCTCGTCCAGGAGCTGGAGGATCCCCACGTCCGCACGATACGCCGGCCGGCACTGCATCATCCGAGTTCGGGCTCCCTGTCCGCCCGCCGCCCCTGGATCCGCCAGAGGATCGCGCTGGCGGGCACCACGTCAGGCTTGGGCGGCTGGACGATCGCGTCACGGTCGCGGCGGTCCAGGTCGCCCCAGGCCACGCCGAGGTAGATCGCGTCGTCGTCCTCGGCGTATTCGGGGGTCCCGCGGAGTTTGTCGATCTCCTGCTGCGTCTCGCGGGCGTTCTGGCGGATCCGGTGGACCTGCTCGGTCACCTCCTCATGCACGGTGGTCAGCGTGAGGCCGAGTGCCTGCTGGCCGACGGCTTCTCGCTGTGCCGGGGTGAGCGGATGCTCCGGGTCACGCGCGGCTGGCCTCTCTGCCTCCACCGACGGCAGGTGGACGGCGCCGTCGAGAGTCGGCTGAACCCACACCTGCTCACCCGGTGGGGCAGGGACACGCTCGCAGTCAGGCATCTCCGCGGGCTCGGCGGACTTCAGCGGCTCCAGCGCCATGCCGGGGTTGCGGCGGCGGAGCTCGAGGTCAGCGGCGATTGCCATCCGGCGGGTCGTCTCGGTCAGCGCCTCCCACTGCCGCCGGGTCTCCTGCGCCTCGGCGAGCAGGCCAGCGGTGCGCGCGGCCTTGGCTTCCATGGCCCGCCACATCCCGGCCAGCGTCTCGTGCCGCCGCGCCGCCTCCGGGTCCGCGGCGGCACGAGCCTCGTGATCGGCCCGGCTGGCGTTCTCCCAGGCGGTGCGCTGCTGCACCCGGGCCAGCCGCAGCTCCTCCCCCACATGCGCAGGCGCCCAGCTGGTCTCCCGCTCATACATGGCCCGGCGCAGTGCGAGCTGGCTGTCGGTGCAGCCGCGCAGGTCGATGCCGTCGATCCGGCCGAGCGCCGCGAACGCGGCATGCCAGTCGGCCCTGGCCTCCGGCGACGTCCTTCCCGGCTCCGGGCCGATCGCGTCGCCCGGGGCGTCGTAGCCGTACAGCTCACGGTAGGCGCCGAGCCTGGAGGCCCGCTCTTCCCACTCGGCCCGTCCGGCAGGGCTGTCGGGCACCTCGCCGAGAGCCTGGGTGGCCCACAGCGGGCGGGCCTGCGCGGCATGCACTCCGATCCGGCGGACCCGGTCATCCATCGCCTCGGCCAGCTCGGCCATGTACCGGTCTAGGTCCGCGTTTCTCATGTCCGGCACGTGCGCCGACCACGACCCGCTGGACTGCGGCACGATGTGCTCCAGCATCCGGCGGACCCGGCTGTCGATCACCCGCGCGACGTCCCTGGCCCCTTCGAGCGGACGCGAAGCCACCGCCGTGCCCAGCACGTCCGCGGCGTCCAGCCCGGCCGATTCCGCCTCGCGCAGCGACCGCCACAGCCAGGTGCACGCCGGGTCGCTCAGCGCGGCCTCGGCGTCGGCGGCCCGAAGGCTCTCCCGCAGCGCCCGCTCGAACCGCGCGGCCTGCGCGCGGCGGACCTGGTCGTACCAGATCGAGCCCAGCACCCCGAGGTGATCGGCATTGGACAGTTCGGTGCGTAGGGTCTCGGTCGCCGACAGCACCGCACCGTCACGGCGCAGCACCTCGGCCAGCACCGACACCGGATCACGGTGCGGCCCCGGCTCCTCTTTCCTGCCGAACGGCTCCGCGCCGAACCCGCTGCGTTCCTGCTGCAGCCGGCGCACCCGGGCCAGCTCCGCCGCCGGCCGTGATCCCGGGCGCGCATCCGCGGTGCGGGGGAAGCCGGTCACGCAGTAGGCGTAGTTCGCGTGCCGGCCCCGGGACATGGCCACGTACAGGCCCTGCCGGTCGCCCACCCCGTCCACCAGGACGTGCGCGGTGTCCACAGTCTTCCCCTGAGCAGCGTGCGGGGTGGTCGCGTACGCCAGGTCGCAGTGCGAGAAAAGGTACGCCTTCGGCAACTCAAACGGCAGCGACCAGACCGGCCGACCCGTTTCGGGGTCGCGGCGGAGCAGCCGGCGGACGTTGACCACCTGCCCGACCGCGCCCTCGACCCGCAGCACGTCCCGGTTGGTCAGCCACCGTCCCCGCTCCCCCGCGGTGATCGCGCGCTTGTTCCTGCGGGCCACGATCTGGTCCCCGCGGCTGGCCGCCGCGCCGTGCCGCAGCCGGACCTCGGCCTGCTTGCCAACCTGGCCGTAGCGGATCAGGTCGTCGCGGACCCGGCGGGACAGCTCGCGGGCCTGCTCGCCGGTGCGGGCCAGCAGCAGCGAGTCCTTTCCGGCCAGGTAGTCGGCGAGGAACGCCCGGCAGGCCCATTCCATCGCCTCATCCGGGTCGCCGCCGCGCAGCCTGCCCTGCTGGTCGTATTCGGCCAGCACCGACACGTCACCGGTGCGCAACCGCAGCGTGGCGTCGCGCTCCCACTCATGGGTGAACCGGACCGGCTCGGCGAGCTGCACGTATCCCATCTGCCGGGTGAGCATCATCATGCCGCCGCCGCCCTCGACCGCGGCGAGCTGCTCGTGATCGCCGGTGATCAGCACCCGGCAGCCCCGCTCGGCGGCCAGCCGCATGATCGCGGCCAGGTCGGCCATCGACATCATCGACGCCTCGTCCAGCAGGAGCAGCGTTCCCGGCCGGACCGGCTTCGCGCCGCGGGCCGTGCCGTCGCCGCGCAGGCGGCCGAGGAACGCGGCAGTGTTGTCGGCCAGGTCCACCCCGGCCTCGTGCAGCACGTTGCGGGCGGCCTGCGAGGTGGTCAGCCCGTAGACCTGGCCCATCCCGGCCTGCCGCCAGAGCCGCGCCACCTCGGCGGCGGTGCGGGTCTTGCCCGACCCGGCCGGGCCGACCAGGATCTCCGCGCGGCGGTCACTCGTCAGCGCCAGGAAGGCGGCGGCCGCCTGGTCGAGGCGCAGCCCTGAGCCTGTCGTCTCCCGCGCCGCTTCGGCGGTCTGCGCCGCGGCGCGGAGCTGAGCTTCCAGCCGAGCCTGATCCGCGCCGAGCAGGCAGGCGGCGATCTCTGGCGCGAGGCGCGGCGCGCCGGGCTGCTGAGCCTGGAACGCGAGCCGTTCCTCCATCGTCAGCTGCGCCTGCGTCGCGTACCGGGTGCCCGCATGCGGCCGGTAGACGCTGCGCCCGTCGGCCCGGCGCAGCGCCTCGGGTACCCGCGGCCATTCCGGCGCCTCCAGCGCCAGCACCTGCTCCCCTGCGCCGCCCGCGAGGACCTTGTCGGCTAGGTCTGTGAGCAGGTGCGCGGCTACCGCGTCGTCCCGGCAGGCCACATCGTCAGGCAGGGCTTCGCCCAGGTGACGGATGAGGTCAGCCTTGCGCCAGGCGGGCTGGGACTCTTGTACCCGGGCCAGCGCCTGGGCCATCACGTCACGTTCCTGCTCCGGGGTCAGCTCCCAGATCGGCCTCGGCTCGGCAGGTTGCTGAGCGCCAGGGCCGCGCCGGCTGGTCGCCCCCGGCATGACCGGCTCGAGCGCGCCCGCCTCGCTGGCGCGGGCCTGCGCCGCCCACTTCCGCGCCTCCAAGTCCAGGTCGAGTGGCTTGTCGTCCTTTCCCCGGCGGCTCGCGTGGTTCGCCCACTGGCGCAGCTTGCCGAGGGCCCGTGCGTCGGGAGCGTGCCCGTGCTGCGCCTCGAACTCCCGCGCCAGCCGTTCGGTCACATCGGAGATCGACTGACGGCGGGAGGAGAACGCGTCCATCAGCTCCCGGCTCACGCCCTTGATTTCCCGGCCATGCCCGTCGGGCCGCCGGACCCAGCCGGTGCCGAAGTTGCGGCTCAGCGCGGACTCCATCACCACGGTGGCAATCGCAGCCGCCGCGCCTCGGTGCTCGTGCAGGGCCTGGGAGTCCAGCGTGCGGTAGGCGCCGTCGCGCTCGCGGCGGACCCGGTTGAGGATCAGGTTGTGGATGTGCAGTTGCGGGTCGCCGTCCCGGCTGGTGTGCTGGGAAAACGAGCCGACGATGAACCCGTGCGCGTCCTCCCACCGGCCGGTGCGCACGCCGTCCGCCTGGCGGCCGTGGTAGCCGGACCGGGTGTATCCGGCCTCGCGTTGCAGGTACTCCAGCGCTGCTCGGTTGCCCGACTGGATGCATTCCCAGACGTCATCGGCGGACTGCTGCCAGTACGCGGCCGCTTCCAGGTCACCCTGGCTGGCGGCCTTGGCCGCGTTCGCCATAGCTGAGGCGTGCAGCAGCGTGATCGACTTCGATACGCTGAAGGTTGCATCGAAATACTGCACAGGCGTCCTGACCTGCGATTTTGCCTCGATCAACAGCTCGGCGCGGCGTTCGGCCGTGGCCTCCGGCTCCAGCGCGAGCAGCGTGGTGTAGATCGCCTCGGCGGACCGGAACTGCTGCGGCGCCCGTCCCAGCCGACCCTGCCCGGACGGGTCACGCGGGTCGAGGAACTTCCCGTACAGCCGCTCGAACACCCGGCGCTCGATCACCTGGCCCTCACGAAAACCCAAGTCCGTCAGCCCGCCGCCCTGCCACCGACCCGGCGGCTCGCCGCCCTTCTGCGACGGGGAGAGGTAGTACCCGGCGCCGGCCGGCGGCGTGCGCGTGCCCGGCCGACGTACCAATCTGGCGCCAGGGATAGGAGGCGTCGTGGCCCGGCGAGATCGTTATGATCCCCGCCATTGGCGTCATCCTCTCTCGCCGTGATCTCCGGTCGGCGATCTTGAACCAGGGCAAGATTGTGATCTTGAGCGTTCCATGATCATTAGTAATGCCTAGGTGTGAACGGCTGCGCGTGGCTTCGATGGTGACGGGGAGAGGGGTGGGTCTGCTGGCAGCGACAAGGTGATCGGAACGGGTGGTACGTGAGCGGGAGGGGCATAGGGGGCGACAGCCGATCACTCGGCCGCCGGGTAAGGATCAGTCCGGAGCGGGGCGGCGAAGCCGCGGCTGCGGAACGAGTCGGGCTGTGGTGAACCAGCAGCTGTCTGTTAGTCCTGGCAGGATGCAGGCATGAGGCCACCGGACTGCTACGTGTGTCACCGGACCCTGGATGACTTCCCCGATGACGGCCGGGACAACTTCACCTTGATCTACTTTGGCGAGACCAGGCAGGAAAAGCTCGGCCCGACCCGGCCTGATGGGTGGGCCGGTCATCGGTATAACGCGGTGTGGTTTTGCAGCGGCCACGTGGCGGTCGCTCGCCAGCATGAGAACCGCCATCGCGACGAGGCGCTGGCAGCAATCAAGGCGCAGTTCGAGGCGGGCGAGGGATCCTGACTCCGGTGGCAGGCCGCCAGCCGAAGGTGGTCGCCCCTCAGAATCCGAAGGGTTACAGGGGTCAGTCAGGAGGTGCAGCGTGGTAGGCGGGGTGCCGTCGGGTGGCCCGGTCCCCGGCCTGGAAGGGCTTCCTGGTCTGGACGATGTCCGGGAGCAGTTGGCGGGCGTGCTCTCGGTCATCCGGGCCGAGCAGGCCCGTCAGGTCGCTGGTGCGGTGGTTGCCCGCAGGGCGTGGAAGAACCTGGTGTTCACCGGCGGGCCGGGCACAGGCAAGATCGTTGCCGGCGAGGCACTCGGGCTCCCCGTGGAGTCACCATCCTGACGTCCGCGCTTGGCAGGGGCGGCAGCATCATCGACCGTAGAAGACCGAATATTCCGAAACAGCACGCTGCCCAGCCTCTGCGCACCGCCTGGCCGCACGCGCGTGGTCATGTACCCGGCACTGCCCCCGTGATGTCGCTATGGCGAAATGTCTGGAACTGGACAACCAGGAGCCTTCCAATCGGCAAACGGGCATGTAACACTCATTGATACCCAAAAGTAGTCACCTGTCGCAGTAGTTCATCGCAGCAACGCCGAGGTGATCCGCCTCCCGCGGCTCCTGGGGCCGACAGCGACACGGACAGCCTTTCACGGGTGCGCGCCCGGGTAACCAACGGGCTGTCCGGCCAGGTCGGCCCCAGGAGCGATCAGGCATCACCACACGGCGCGTCTGGGGCAGGGCCTGCCGACTCCGGCGGGAAGGACCAGGCCTGGGGGTGACCTGCCGGGGTCGGCACGAAGAGGGCTCGCTTGCCAGCGTCGCCCCTCGTACGCAAGCGAGCCCTCGTTCATCATGCGGCCGACAGCCGCACCGCTGACTTCGAGCACACGACGCCATGTGGACACCTGGCAGTCGCGGATCTCAATGTCGGTGGTTCCGCGTAGCTTCCGCACAGGGTTCGTCCATGCCCACGCGGGGGCGGACTGGGTCCAGCGCGGGAAGGATCGCGTGACCGCGTGCCGATACCGGCTCTCAGGGAAGGCGTACGCAAGGATGGCTGACGTGACGTCGCTCGATACCGACCTGGCCGACAGCGCGCTACTGCGGAAGGGACGCGGAGCGTTCTTCACCCCTCCGTCGCTGTGCCGGTACGTGGCGGAGTGGGCCATACGCCAGCCCGATGACCAAGTTCTCGAGCCATCCTGCGGCGAAGCTGCCTTCCTCCTCGCCGCGACGGAGCGCCTCGAAAAACTGCGGGCATCCAGCGGCAGGCCGGCTGAACCCGCCCAGGTGCATGGCGTCGAACTGCACGAGCGCAGCGCGCGCCAGGCCGCAGCGGCCGTCCGGGCGGCCGGATACGACGCCGAGATCGAGATCGCCGATTTCTTCACGCTCGAGCCACGTCCGGTCTTCGACGCGGTCGTCGGTAATCCGCCCTACATCCGCTACCAGGACTTTGTCGGCGAGCCGCGGGCGCGGTCCCGTGCAGCGGCGCTGCGCGCCGGAGTAGCGCTGACCAACCTAGCGTCCTCCTGGGCGGCCTTCGCCGTGCACGCCGCGCTGTTCCTCAAGCCCAGCGGCAGGCTCGGCCTGGTGCTTCCCGCCGAGCTGCTGACCGTGAACTATGCCGCCCCGGTACGGAGATTCCTGATGGAGCGGTTCGCCAGCATCCGTATGGTCCTCTTCACCGAACGTGTCTTCCCCGGCGTGCTGGAAGAGATCGTGCTGCTGCTCGCCGACGGTTTCGGCCAGGGCCCCGCGCCCTGCTGCCAGGTAAGCCAGGCCCGGGACATAGATCATCTGGACCGGACGCAGACCCGGCTCTGGAAACCAGACAGCCTGGACGGGAAGTGGACGCCAGCCCTGATTCCGCCGAAGGCCCTGGACGTCTATGAGCGGCTCCTGGCCAGCGCGCGGTACACGACGCTCGGCGAATGGGGGGATACGACGCTCGGCATGGTCACCGGCGGCAACCGCTACTTCGCGCTGTCACCCGCCGAAGCGCGTGAGCATGGCATAGGCGGCGGCGAGTTGCTCCCCTTGTCGCCGCCGGGCTCCCGCCACCTGCGCGGGATTTCTTTTACCGAACGGGCACACCGGACCCTCGGCGCACAGGGCCGGGCCACGCGCCTGTTCCGGCCGCCTGGGGACCCGTCTCTTGCCGCGAGCACCTACATCGCCCGGGGGGAGGCGGCGGGGGTGCATGGTGCCTATAAGTGCCGGGTCCGCTCGCCATGGTGGCGGGTGCCGCTCGTCGCCCCCGCGGATCTCCTTCTGACCTATATGAATGCGGACACGCCGCGGCTGTGCGCCAACACTGCCCGCGTCTATCACCTGAACTCCGTGCACGGCGTCTACCTTCGTCCGGGCACGGCGACGACGGGCGGGGATCTGCTCCCTGTAGCCGCGCTCAGCTCGATGACGCTGCTTGCCGCGGAGACGGTCGGCCGCGCCTATGGGGGCGGCATGCTGAAGATCGAGCCCAGGGAGGCGGACCGCCTGCCCGTCCCCGCGCTGGATGTCGCCGAGTCCGCCCGCGCCAGCTTGACCGCGGCCGTTCCGGAGATCATGACCGCCTTGCAGGCGGGCAAACTCACTGTAGCCGCGAAGATCGTCGACGAGGTACTCCTTGTCCGGCATCTGGGGCTGGCGCGGCCGGAGGTGGCCGCTCTGCGCGAGGCGCACGCAGAACTGCACGCACGCCGTATTGCCCGCGGGGCCAACCGCCGGATAGCGCCAGGTGACCGAGCCGGGACTGCGACGGTCCAGGACGGCACGGCGCACAAGGACGGCTCGCGTGCCTGATCAGCCCGACGTATTCGACCTCCTCGAGCCGGTCATACGGGCCAGGCCCGAAGTCAATCCGTGGCGGCACCAGAACGGCACGCCAACAGGATACGCACCCGACTATGACCTGCTGGAACAGTTGCTGAGCATCCCGGTCGGCGAAGGCAGCGGCTCCCAGTCCGGGCGGCTGGCCAAGGCGATCGACGCCTGGGTCGCCCACGAGCTGCGTCGGGCCGGCTTCGGCGCCGACGAAGTCTGGCCCCGGCTATCGCCACCACGGGTCCTGCCCAGGGAAGTCGCGTTGTTCGTCAACTCCCTGCCCAGCACCCAGCGCGCGGCAGCCCAAGCCCAGTTGCTCCGAAACCGGGCCGTGGCTCCCGCAGACGCGCGCCTGCTCGGCCGTGCTTACGTCAAGCAGGTCGACGTCCTCATCGCGCAGTGGGCCCGCGGGCCAGAACTGCTCGTCTCCACCAAGAGCATGATGTCCAGCTTCCGCAAGAACCTGGCAAATCGCTTCGAAGAGGCCTACGGCGACGCGAAGAACCTGCGCGGCCGCTATCCGCTGGTCGCAATGGGATTCCTGTTCGTGCTACGTTCCACCGCGTTGGAGGAACCCGGCACCCTCGACCGCGCTGTCAACATGCTACGGAAGCTGCAAGCCGAATCCGACGTCTACGACGCCACTTGCTTGATCATGGCCGACTGGCGAGACGACGCGTTCTCTGGTGTCACCGTTCCGCTCGAGCCTGTACCACCGGATCTCCGCGCCGACGTCTTCCTCGCCACGCTTGTCGAAGCCGTGCTCAGCCGCACGCCAATCGACACCCACGTGGCAGTCCGCCAGCGGCAGGAGCACCGAGAACTTCCCCTGCGCGAAGCCGACCCTGCCGCAGAGTGAAGATGGCCCGGAGCGCGCTCCACTGATCGGAGACGATCAGCAAGCCGGAGATCACTGCCGGGTGATCACGCGGTTGTGAGTGCGGGTCGCGGCGCGGTATACCGGGCTGGCGGTTGAGGTCACGGTACCGCCGCGGGCGGTCAGGCCGCCGGCGGTGTACATCGCCTCGTTGTACGCCTTGCCGCTGACCGGGGCGGCCCCGACAGCGAACGCGGCATAGGCCTGGCCGCCGGCGAATGCGCTGCCGATGTAGTCGCCGACGAACGCCCCACTGGCCTGGGCGAGCTGCGACAGGCTCATCGGCCCGGCCAGTGTGACGGGCGTGCTCCACGAGGCGCCGCCGTTGGCCGAGGAGATGTACCCGACCTCCAGCTGGCAGGTGGAGACGGTGCAGCTGGCCTGGGGATAGAAGTAGTAGTACAGGCCGATCCGGGTGGTGGTCCCGGACGTGCCGGGATCCACCCCGAACCCGGGCAGAAAGTGGTCGGCGGTGCTGGTCACCGGGTCGATCGGCACTCGCGTGACGCTGCTCCAGGTGGTGCCGTTGGTGGAGGTGGAGTAGACGATGTCGTTGCTGGCGCAGCCGTTCCGGAACCGGCAGTCCTGCCAGGCCACGTAGATCTTGCCTGCGGCGTCTTCCTGTGCCGATGGCAGCGGTGTGGTGCGGATGCCCCCGGCGTCGGTGTGCACCTTGGTGCTGGCCACCGGAACGCTGGCGCTCCACGACGCGCCGCCGTTGGCGGAGGTGAACGAGTGGATGGCACCGGGGTTGGTGAGGAAGGGCACGATGACCGTGCCGTCCGGCTGCACCAGGGGCTGACCGCCCAGGCCGTGCGGGTTGCCTGCCGGGCTGGACGGTGCCGACCAGGTCAGGCCGCCGTCGGTGGAGGTGCTCATCACGACCTGGTCGTTGCTGGTGGGCAGGTCCCACTCGGCGTAGCAGTTGCCGTAGTGCGGGCTGGCCGGCGTGGTGTCGCAGGTGATCCACGGCTTGTCATAGTGGACGCCGGTTGCGCTGGTGGCCACCTCGACCGGTTGCTGCCAGGTGAGGCCGTCGGTGGACCGGTTGACCGACACGCCGTACAGGGTCTTGGCGTAGTTGTTGTTCAGGGCGGAGGCCAGCCACACCCCGGCCTTCGGGTCGTAGGCCACGACCGGGTCGCTGGCCCGAGCCCAGGTGCCGCCCGCGTACACGGTGATCCCGGGCAGGAAGCCGTGCCGCCACGTGCTGCCGCCGTCGGTGCTGGCCGCCCAGCCGATGTTGTCGGCGCTGCCGGTGGCGATCCGGCCGACCTGGAAGACGGCGACCAGCGTGCGGCCGTGCGCGTAGATGTCCGGCTCAACCTCGGTGGCGTGCTCCGCCCCGGCATTCGTGTAGGGATCGGCCGACAGGCGGGCCAGAGTGACAGTGCTGCGGCCGGCACCTGCCTGCGCGGCACCTGCCTGCGCGGCACCTGCCTGCGCGGCACCTGCCAGCAGCGGCACGGCCAGCAGCCCGGCCACAGCCGTGGGCAGAGCACGAACTCGGACGGCACGGAGCAAGCGAAGATTACCCATAACGGAAATTTCTCACTCAGACCGGCCACGGCGGGCGGATTTAGCCGTCGTATCATAGACATTGCCGGATAACGACATCACACACCGGCTGCGGCCCGGTCCGAGACAGTGCTCGGGAGCGCCTCGGGCGCGCGGCCGTGACCAGATGGCCACGGGGGTTATCCGCGGACGAGACGCACTCTCACGGTGCTATGCGCGGTCATCGATGCGACGTACATCGCGGTCAGTGCGTGACCGGTCCGGGGCGGATAGATTGACCTCCTAGGGTCACCGAATACAGTGTGTACAGTGACTGGCCGACCGCCGGGGGTCCCGTGGACCTGAGCTCGCTCGTGCTGCCGCCGCAGGCGCGGCGGCTGGACGCCGCCCCGCTGTCGGATCACGTGTACCGCGCGCTGCGGGACGCGATCTGCGACGGGACGATCGGCGAGTACGACCACCTGGTACAGAACCAGATCGCCGACCAGATGCGGGTGTCACGGACCCCGGTGCGGGACTCGCTGGTCCGGCTGGCACAAGAGGGCGTGATCCGCGCCGTCGGGCAGCGCGGGTATGTGGTCAATCCGCTGGTGCCGCGGGACATCCTCGACATCTACGAGGTCCGCGCGTCGCTGGAGGTCCAGGCGGCCGAACTGGCCTTCCCGTTCATCGACGATGCGGTCGTCGCCCGGCTCGAGGACCTGAACGAGCAGATCGGGAAGCCGGGCGCCGACGAGCTGGCGAACTACGACCTCAACCACGACTTCCACGCGGTACTGACCGGTCTGTGCCCCAACCGGCTGATCCGCCGCATCCTGGAGGAGGTGTGGGCGCAGCCGGTCAGCCGCCGCGTGTACCGGCAGCACATGAGCTCGCTGGCCGACAGCGGACCGATGCTGAGCCAGCACGAGGCGATCATCGACGCCGCGCGCGACCGTGACCTGCTCCGGCTGCTGGACACGATCCGCCGCCACCTCGAAATCTCCCGCGCCGAGGCCAGTGCCTGGCTCGACGCCTTCGCGGCGGTCGGCAGCTAGACGGCGGAGCTGGCACGATGGCCGCCCGCCAGGGTTCGGGGGCGGGGTGGCTGCGGTCCGCGGTGACGGACTGGGGGATCGACCGGTACTGGGTCGCATCATGACCGCGGCGCGCCATGCCGCCCTCGGCTGGATCGACCTAGTCCGGATCGACTTGGCCGGGCGGCCACGGGTAGTGCGGATGCCCGCGGCGGACGACGTCCCCGCACAGGAGGTTGACGCGCTGGCGGCGGCCGACCAGGCGACGCTGCTGAACTGGCACACCCGGAAGATCGCGCGCCTGTCCGGGCTGGACGTGACGTTCATGGCCAAGCCCTGGAGCGACCAGGCCGGCAACGGCATGCACGTGCACCAGAGCGTGTGGCGGGATGGCAGTAATCTCTTCGGCGACGGCGCCGGCGGGCTCAGCGCGGCCGGGCGGCAGTACGTGACCGGTCTGCTCGAGCACATGGGCGCGCTCGCGGTGTTCGGCTCCCCGACACCGAACGCCTACCACCGGCGGGCCGACTACTCCTTCTCCCCCACGGTCACGTCCTGGGGGTGGGACAACCGGACGCTGGCGGTGGGTGCCATCACCGGGACGGATGCTAGCGGGGTGAGCAGCGGGACGCGGAACGCGACCGCTACCTACAGTCCGTCTGAGCCGCCCGGGTGCCCGTCGGCTCGCAGCCCGCATGACCGCATACCTACTCTTGCAGCTCCCACAACGCGCGTCCTACCCGCTTGACCCGCTTGGCGCGCCCCAGGTAGCCCAGGGAACTGCGAACCTGCTCCACCCTCACCCGGGCCGGACGACGGCCTGCTCGCCTCCCTCGCGCCCACCTCGGGCCGCGGCGGCGGCGCTAGGCTCAGTGGCGACGGCTGGATCGGCGACGGGTACACCGACGGCGCCGGCTTCACCGCCCGAATCGAATCCGCGATCGGCCAGGCCAAGCGGCTCAGCGGGCTGCCCGCCCACGCCCGCTATGATCTGCTGCTCAGTGACCTCTACGGAGCGGACACCACCGAGCCGGGCAATACCGTCTTCCCCTGCGCGAACGGGAACTGCGGCAACTGGATCAGCTTCATCGACGACGTGGTCGCCGACGTGCAGTCGGCCGGCGTCACCGTCAACTACGACATATGGAACGAGCCCGACAACGGATCCTTCTGGGAACCCGGGTACGCGGGAACGCAGTACTTCCAGATGTGGGACTCCGCCGTCAACGAGATCCGCAGGCTCGTCCCGTTGGCGACGATCGTCGGCCCGAGCGTTTCGAACTTCAATAACACCTACATCACCGAATTCCTCAGCCACGTCAAGTCGGCTGGCACGGTGCCGAACTACCTCAACTGGCACTTCAGCGGAACCCCGGTCGCCGACGCGGCCACCGTCAACGGCGACCTGTCCGCCGACGGCATCAGCGGCGTGAAGCTCGCGATGAACGAGTACCTTGGCACCTCCCAGGAGAACGCGGGTGACGAGGCCTGGTACCTCGCGCAGCTCGCGACGTCGGGAATCAGTTATGCCGACCACGCCATCTGGAACTACTGCTGCAACGTGCCTAACCTCGACCAGACCCTGGTGCAGAACAGCAGCGGCGCCTACGTCCCCACCGGCCAGTGGTGGGTCTACAAGGACTACGCCGACGTCACCGGCCGCCTGGCAGCGGTCTCCGACGGCAGCTCCACCGATGCCGTGGCCGCGGAAGACAGCTCGCGGCAGATCGCAACCGTCCTGCTCGGCGACGACGCGGGCAATACCGGGACGGTGACGCTGAACCTCAACGGCCTTTCGTCCATCCCCTGGGCGTTCAGCAGCACCGGGGCGAACGTCGTCGTCCATCGCATCCCCGACCAGGACCCGCTCGCCCAGCCCGCCGTCGTCAGCTCCCAGGTACTCGCACCAGGCACGGCGAGCCTCTCGCTGCCGGTCAACTGGGCAGCGGCCAACGACGCCTACTTCGTAACCGTCACCCCGGCCGTCACGGACGAGGTTGTCGTCGACGGAGCCGCCAGCGCGCCCGGTCCCAACTACCTCCAGTACGGGTCCGGCTGGGGAGAGACCACCGGGGTGCCCGACATGTATGACGGCACCGCCAACTGGAGCTTTACTCCCGGCACGACGGCCGTCCTGCGCTTCACCGGCAACCAGGTCGCCCTGCACGCCGTCAAGGACGTCGACCAAGGCGAGATGGACATCTCCGTCGACGGCTCCGCGCCGGTGACGATCGATGATTACGCGCCCACCCGCAACGCGTCGGGGATCGTCTGGACCTCGCCGGTCCTCGATCCAGGTCCGCACGTCGTCACCATCACGGTCGACAGTGCCAGGAACCCTGCCAGCACCGGGAACAACATCGCCATCGACCGGGCCGCCTTCAACGAGCTGCTCGAGGGCCAGCATCAGGTCATCCTGAGCTGCGACCGCTATCCGAAGGAGGTCGAAGGGCTGGAAGAGCGGCTGAAATCCCGTTTCGGCTGGGGGTTGACGGTAGCCATCGAGCCGCCGGAGCTCGAGACCTGCGTGGCCATCCTCATGACCAAGGCGCAGCACGCCAGTGTCCTCCTGCCCGAGGAGGTCGCGTTCTTCATCGCCAAGCGGATCCGTTCCAACGTGCGCGAGCTGGAAGGCGCTTTGCGGCGGGTGATAGCCGACTCTCCGCTTCACCGGCCACCCGATCACGCTGGACTTTACCCGCGAAGCGCTCAAGGATCTGCTTTCCCTGCAGGCGAAGCTGGTCACCATTTTTGGGCAGAGTCAGACAAATATCTTGATCAGCGCCTCTAATCGTGATCTCGCAGGAGCGTTGCCACTTCGCCCCTAAATCAAGTTTCATGGCGCAGTTTGTACACAAAAAATTCATCCGAGAGAGCTTCGGAAAATTCCCCGTGACTTCGCCCTTCAAAACGCCGAAGGAACCTTCGTAATTGACAGCTGCAAGGAGGGATATTACCCGTAAGAAAAACCTCTACATGCTTTTTTTTCCTTGCATTGATATCGATGTTTGCAAGGTCTGGATAGCTCCCCAAAAATCAAAGATATCCACTCTCTCTTTTTTCGGGGCTTCATTTCAAAATTGCGCGAATTAGGATCGATCGTATCGCTCTCGGCACATAAAGAGAGAGTCAATAAGGCTAAAGATAAGAATAATACTTTTCATGAAATTGCGAAAAGGGGACTCGAACCCCCATGGATTGCTCCACTACCACCTCAAGGTAGCGCGTATACCAATTCCGCCACTTTCGCGATAACTTTTTTAATTCAAGGCAGGTTTTGGAAGTGGAAATGCTATCAAGGAAATGTCTTTCGTTCAAGAAAATTTCTAATTATCCTGCGTACTGCTATAATAATGGCATGAAAACGTTATTGCTTCTTTTAATTGGCATCTATCAACTCGCTTTAAGCCCCTTTGTCGGTGATTGCTGCCGTTTTGCGCCTAGCTGCTCTGAATATGCAAAAGAGGCCATCGAAATCATTGGGCATGCATAGGGGCATGGAAAACGCTGAAAAGACTTGTCAAGTGTGGACCGTGGCACCAGGGCGGCTATGATCCAGTGCATACTCACGAAAAGCCTCATTAAGGCGGAGGAGGAATCTTTAAACTCTTGCCAGGCTGGATGGCAGCGCTCTGCAAATGGTTTGTTTCCATCAAAACTTCCATCGGTACTTGATATTTTTTTGCAATAAGCCAGAGCGATTCGCCTGGCTGGATAATGTGCGTACGCGAGGATCTGGCTCTGCTGGAGGCTGCTGACGAAAAGGGGGTCTTAATTTTTTTAAACCCTGTTTTTCGTAAAAATGACCTGCCAGCTCGTCCGGAAGCGTGCCCGTATAGAGAGCCAGTCTCTCGATCGCTTTTTCACACACTTCATCGCTGCGTGGTGTGCTTGCCACAGCTTTCGCAAATTGAATCGCTTCCTGAGTTTTTACAGTGAGAAGATCGAAGGTTTGCAGCAGCTGTACATCCTCTAATTCTTTGATCGCAAAAGAGCCATCCGTGATGATCAATAAATAGGCAGCCGTTTTTGATCCTTTTGAAATCCCATTTAGAAGCAGCGATCGCCGCGCTTTATCAGAAAAATCGATCTCCTTGCATTGCCTCTGATAAAAGCTCTCTAAACTATCCCAACCGCTTTCTAAAGCAAGCATAAGAAGGCTCTTTTTTTGCAGTGGAAGTTGCGTACGTGCAAACACTGTTTCTAAAAGGACAAAGTGTGGAGTGTGACAAAAAAATTGAATTAAAGCAGCGTCG
>CAVOOC010000038.1:0-102647 GCA_963697445.1 uncultured Actinomycetes bacterium | reverse complement strand
GCTGTTCTCTGTCACGTCTCTCCTGCTCGTCCCGCGCTCGCTCGCTGTCCTGCTTGCAACCTACCGCCCGCCGCGGGTGAGACAGCCGCGCCGCGCGGCGTCCGCCGTGCCGTGAGGCCGGCGTCGGAGCCGTTCGGGGGGAAAAAAAGGAGTAGTCCGGACCGCAGCCGCCCACCGGGCGGGCACATCCGGACTACTCCGAGGGATACGGGACCAGGCCAGGTCAGCCCTGCTTGGTCTCCCAGAAGATCTTGGCGATCTCGTCGATCCTGGCGAGCAGCTCGTCGGCCTTGGCCACGCTGGTGCTGCCCTTGGTACCGGCCGCCCCGGCCAGCTTGGTGGCCTCGTTGAACAGCTCGTGCAGCTGCGGGTACTTCTCGAAGTGCGGCGGCTTGAAGTAGTCGGTCCACAGCACCCACAGGTGGTGCTTGACTAGCTCGGAGCGCTGTTCCTTGATGATGACGGCCCGGGTGCGGAACTCCGGGTCCGCGTTCGACTCGTACTTCTCGATAATGGCCTTGACGGATTCTGCCTCGATCCGGGCCTGGGCCGGGTCGTAGACACCGCACGGCAGGTCGCAGTGCGCGTACGCGGTGGCCTTCGGCTCGAGGAGGCGTGCCAGGAGCAACTTCATCGCTCCCCTTCTCTCGTGTCGGATCATTGGGTACAGGTTCCGACCCTACCCCGCCCGCCTCAGCACTCACCTCGGAGGGATGCATGCAGTGGCCGCTGCTCCGCGTCGCCGTCGCCGAGCGCTCCATGGAGCCGACGCTGCGGCCCGGTGACTGGCTGCTCGTGCTGCGCACGGGGCGGGTGCGCCCCGGCCAGCTGGTCGTCGCCTGGCACCCGTCCCGGCCGGCGCTTCTCCTAGTCAAGCGTGCGCTGCGCCGCGAGCCCGGCGGCTGGTGGCTTCAGTCGGATAGCCCGAACGGCTTCGCGGTTGACAGCCGCACCTTCGGGCCGGTCCCGTCAGCGCTGATCGCGGGCCGCGTGCTGCTGCGGTACCGCCGGGCCCGCAGGCAGTAGCCCAAGACGCCACCCGGCCCCGCCGAAGCTGATCGGCGGGGCCGGGTGCTGCCGGCGTTTCGAACCAGGCTAGTGGGCTGGAGCTGGCGGCAGCTCCTCCTCGCCGCCCTGCTTCCCTACCAGTAGCATCATCTCTTCCCTGGGCAGCTTGGTGGCCATCGCCCAGTAGTAGATGATCAGGCTGAACCCGGCTACGACCAGCATGTCCCACCAGAACGGGATGGTGTTGGTGTTGACCGGTGCCTTGACGGCGCCGCCGCTGTACTGGCCCAGCCAGGAGATGATGCCCAGGCCGATCAGCCATACCGGCAGCCATATCGCCGACTTCCAGTCCAGCGGCGGCCGGTTCTTGTCGAACGCCATCGAGATGCCGATCAGCACGTACCCGATCACCAGCACGAGGCCGAGCTTCCAGATGATCTCGAAGCCCGACCAGTAGATGAGCAGGTCGGCGACGACGAACGCGGCCGGGGCGAAGAACGCGGCGCCCGGCATGCGGTACGGCCGGTTCGCCTCCGGTACCTGCCCGCGGAAGGCGCCCAGGGAGAGCGGCGCGCCCGCGTACATCAGCACGCTCGCGCCGGTGATCAGGCCGACGATCGAGTGCCAGCTCGGGAACGGCAGCAGGAAGAGCAGCCCGAACAGGAACGCGAAGATCAGCCCGACCCAGGGAACGCCGCGGCTGTCGACCCGGCCGAAGATCTGCGGGTAATACCGGTTCCTGGCCAGGCCGTAGCTGACCCGCGAGGTTCCGGTCGTGTAGATGAGCCCGGTGCCGGACGGGGAGATGAACGCGTCTATCCGCAGGAGGTGCCCCAGCCAGGCGAGCCCGGCCAGGCCCGCGACGCCAGCGAACGGCCCGGCGATGATCAAGGGGTTGCTGATGTGCGTGAGCCCGTGGGCTACCGTGGCCGGGCTCAGCGCGCCGATGAACACGACCTGCAGCATGGTGTAGATCACGGTGCCGATCAGGACCGCGATGATGATCGCCCGCGGCAGGTTGCGCCCGGGGTTCTTGATCTCGCCGGCTAGCTGGTCAGCCTGCTCGAAGCCGGAGTAGGCGAAGATGATTCCGGCCAGCGGGAGCGCCGAGGTCAGTCCCTTGATCCCGCCCGGCAGGAAGCCTTGTCCCCCGGCGGTGAAGTTGCCGGGGTGGAACTTGAACAGCAGCACGATGATGGCGAGAACCGGGATCGCGACCTTCCACCAGGTGATGGCGCTGTTGACCCGGGAGAATATGCGCATGGCGAGGAAGTTGACCGCGGTGAAGACCGCCATCAGCCCGACGGTCACCCACAAGCGGCCCCGGTGAGCTTTCCCGCCGACGTCGAGTTGTAGAGGCCAGGCCAGTAGTAGGAGGCGTACTGGACAAACGCGTAGCACTCGATCGGTGCGATCGTGACGGCCTGCACATACGAGAAGAAGCCGAACCCGATGCCGGCGACGCTGCCGAACGCGAAGTGCGGGAACCTGGCCGTTCCGCCGGAGACCGGGTACATCGCCCCGAGTTCGGCGTGACAGAGGGCCAGAACGATAACCACGACGCCGGCGATGAGCCAGTCCAGGATGGCGCCCCCACCTATCAGGAGGGCAGCGGTCAGCGGGGCGAACAGCCAGCCGGAGCCGATGATCGAGGTCTCGGACGCCCAGGTGGCGCCGATCAGCCCCATCTCTCGCCTGAGGCCGACGTCCGTCGGTTTGGTGACCTCAGTTACCGTTGCCATATCCGAACCTTCTTTCGGTCCGTGCGCTCAGATGAAGCGGACATGCCTGCGAGTTGGGAACATCGTAATGATCATTCGGGTGCCTGAAAAGTGCTGAAGTCGCATCTTTTTCGTAACGCAGGCGCCGGCCGTCAGCCCGCGGGCTGTGTTGTCTCGCTATCGAGATACATACGGGGGCATCAGATGAGTCAGCGCGGTTACGATTCTGTCAACCCGGTTGACACGGGCGACTCATCCGCCGCTCAGATCCGGGCGCGTCCCATTGCTCGCACGGGGCTACACCGCGGCGGTGGGCAGCACATCCTGCGTGCCGGACCGCCGGCGCGCACGGAACGCGGTGACGTTGGCTCGTGACGCACATCTCTCGCCGCAGTAACGTCTCGACCGATTCGTGCTCGTGTCGATAAAAACGCCCTGGCAGGCGGGGGCACCGCATATCCCGAGCCGGTCGATGCCCAGCTGAGTGATGAGGGTGGCGAGCCCCATCGCCGACCCCGCCGCGTACCTGTCCGCGACGCCCCCGCCCTGGGTGAGGTGCAGGTGCCACGGCTCCTCGTCGTGGCTGACCATCTGCGGGTGGACCGGGTGCTGGACGAGCAGGGCATTCAGCCGGGCAACGGCTTCGGTGCCATTCCCGGCGGCGGATCCGGTGAAAATCCCCCTGAACTCGGCCCGCAACGCCCGCATCGCGTCCAGGTCACCACGGGTTACCCGGGTATCGGGAAACTGCAGGTCGGTCAGCAGGCCGCGAAGCCCTTCCAGGGTGGAAATAGCGTAGCGGTCTTCACCGTTGCCGGCTTCTTCTTCATCGCCTGCGTTTGCCAGGCGTACGGCAAGTTCGGCGTAGCCGCTCAGATCCACTCTCTCGATTCCTAGCCAGCTGGGAGACCGCGGTAAGGGGCAATGCCCGCGGCAGAGTATTACATGCCTGCGGGCCGGGACGCGGTGAATGACGAAAACCGAGGCCGATAATACATCGCCCGCCCCGCGCCGTCAGCCCCGCGGCGCGATGTGGCACAATAACGACACGGGTGACCCCCGTACGCCGCCAGGCGGAGCAGCTCACCGGCCGCTACCCCGAGCACGGCCAGCCGGCCAGCGGCGTCCAGGAAGCTTCACTCCACCGTGGGGGTCATCGTGAATCCTGCTCATCCTGACATCAGTGACGATCCCGTCTTCCTGCTGCACCGCGGCGGCAAGATCGGGATGCACCCGTCCGTCGTCGTGGAAGATGACGCCGGGCTGGCCATGGCCTACACCCCGGGCGTGGCCCGGGTGTGCGACGCGATCGCCGAGCAGCCCGAGCTGGTCACCCGGTACACCTGGGTGGCGAACGCCGTCGCGGTGGTCACCGACGGCACGGCGGTGCTCGGCCTCGGCGACATCGGCCCGGCCTCGGCGATGCCCGTCATGGAGGGCAAGGCGCTGCTGTTCAAGCGGTTCGCCGGCGTGGACGCGGTGCCGCTGTGCCTCGACTGCACGGACACCGACGAGCTCGTCGCCACCGTGGCCGCGCTGGCGCCCAGTTTCGGCGGCATCAACCTGGAGGACATCTCGGCGCCGCGCTGCTTCGAGGTCGAGGACCGGCTGCGCGAGCTGCTGGACATCCCGGTCTTCCACGACGACCAGCACGGCACCGCGATCGTGACGCTGGCCGCGCTGCGCAACGCGGCCCGGCTGGCCGGCCGCGAGCTCGGCGACCTGCGCGCGGTGGTGGCCGGCGCGGGCGCGTCCGGCATCGCGGTGACCCGGATGCTGCTGCGGGCCGGCATCGGCGACATCGCGCTGGCCGACAGCAAGGGAATGCTCTACCGGGGCAGGGACGGGCTGAACCCGGTCAAGGCGGCGGTCGCCGGGGTCACCAACCGGGCCGGCTACACCGGCTCGACCGAGGAGGCTCTGCGCGGCGCGGACGTGTTCATCGGGCTGTCCGGCAGCACCGTCGCCGAGCAGGCGATCGCCGCGATGGCCAGCCGCTCCATCGTGTTCGCGCTGTCCAACCCCGAGCCCGAGGTGCACCCGGACCTGGCCCGCGCGCACACGCTCGTGGTGGCCACCGGGCGCAGCGACTTCCCCAACCAGATCAACAACGTGCTGGCCTTCCCCGGCGTTTTCCGCGGCGCGCTCGACGTCCGCGCGTCGGCGATCACCGAGGGCATGAAGCTGGCCGCCGCCGACGCGCTCGCCGCCCTGGTCGGCGGCGACGTGGCCGCCGACTACGTGATCCCCGGCGCCTTCGACGAGCGGGTGGCGCCGGCCGTCGCCGCCGCCGTCTCCCGGCAGGCCCGCGCCGAGGGCGTCGCCCGCCAGTAAGCCCGCCCGCCAGGCCCCGCTAGTCTGCAGGGCATGTTCGCAGTGACCGCAGCGCGATTCGACGCCGACAACCCGCTCGCCGGGCTGGAGCTTGGCGACCATCCCGAGCCTGCGCCCGGGGAGGGCTGGACGACCGTCACCGTCAAGGCCGCCGCGCTCAACCACCACGACGTGTGGACGCTGCGCGGGGTGGGGATATCGGCGGACCGGCTGCCCATCGTGCTGGGCTGCGATGCGGCCGGGATCGACGAGGACGGGAACCCGGTTGTCGTGCACGCGGTCATCGGGGACGCGAGCCTGTACGGCGGGGACGAGACGCTGGATCCGGGCCGCTCGCTGCTGTCCGAGCGCCACGACGGCACGTTCGCGGAGCGGGTCGCCGTGCCGCGGCGTAACCTGCTGCCCAAGCCGGACGCGCTGACGTTCGCCGAGGCCGCGTGCCTGCCGACCGCGTACCTCACCGGCTACCGGATGCTCTTCTCCGCGTCCGGGCTCCAGCCCGGCGCCACCATCCTCGTGCAGGGCGCTGGCGGCGGGGTGGCGACCGCCCTCATCCTGCTCGGCCGCGCGGCCGGGTACCGGGTGTGGGCGACGAGCCGCAGCGAGGCCAAGCGGGAACGGGCGATCGCGCTCGGGGCCGACCAGGCGTTTCCCGCCGGGGAGAAGCTGCCCGAGCGGGTCGACGCGGTGATGGAGACGGTCGGGCAGGCCACCTGGGCGCACTCGCTGCGTTCTCTCAAGCCGGGCGGCCGCGTCGTGGTCTGCGGCGCGACGAGCGGCCCGGCGCCCTCCGCCGACCTGGCCCGGGTGTTCTTCCTGCAGCTTTCGGTGATCGGCTCGACGATGGGCTCGCGGGATCAGCTGGGCAGGCTGCTGCGGTTCTGCGAGCAGACGGGGGTGCGCCCGCTGATCGACCGCACGATGCCGCTGACGCAGGCCGGGGAAGGCTTCGAGGCGATGGCGTCCGGCGACCTCTTCGGCAAGATCGTCTTCACCGTGTAGGCGGGCAGGCGCAGGCGATCACTCGGGGTCCGCGGTGTTCCGCGGCGGCGCGTCCGCGGTGTCCGCCGGCGCGTTCTCGCTCTCGCCCTCGCCCGGCTTGCGGTCCGGCTCGAAGATCTCGGTCCTGATCCTGGTGAGCGCCTCGTCCAGGATCGTCCGCAGGTCGCCGAACGTGTCCTCCCCGATCACGCTGGCGTGCGCGGCCAGCCGCCGCAGCTCGGCCGCGAACTGGAGGGCCAGCCGCTCCAGATCCCGGAACTTGGCGGGGTCAGGCCAGCCCGGCATCCGGCCCTGCCCCGGCCAGTCGTGACTCCCCGGCCGGTCCCGCCAGCCGGGCCAGTCATGGCCCCCCGGCCAGTCCCGCCAGCCGGGGACGTCCTTGATCCCGGGCCACTCCCGCCAGCCGGGCCAGTCCCGCAGGCCGGACCAGTCACCCCAGTCCCGCCGTGACCAGCCGCGCCCGGCGCGGAAGCGCGCGCCGGCCTCCTCGCCTATCCGCTCGTGCTCCTCGTGCGGCGGGTGCGCCCCGGCGTGCGGATCATGTTCGGTGCGCGCCTCGTCGCGGGTCCGGTGCGCCTCCTCGCGCGCCTCGTCCTGGGCCCGGCGCGCTTCGTCGCGCGCCCGCTGCATCTCCTCTTCCGCCTGCTGCCGGTCCTCCCGGTGCACGTCCCTGGCCGCGCGGGCAATCTCCTCGCGCAGGCTCCGGACCGTCTCCCTGACGTCCTCTTTCACCTCTCGCGCGATATCGCGGACGGATTCGGCGATCTCCTGCTCGAGCTCGGCGAGATCGTCCACCCGGTCGCGGATCTCCGCGCGGCCCTTCTCGGTGATCTTGTAGACCTTGCGCCCGTCGATCTCGTCGTGGGTGACGAGCCCCTCTTCCTCCAGCCGGGCCAGCCTCGGGTAGATGGTTCCCGGCGACGGGGCGTACACGCCCATGAAGCGGTCCTGGAGCAGCCGGATCACCTCGTAGCCGTGCTTGGGCGCCTCGTCGAGCAGCTTGAGGAGGTAGAGCCGAAGCCGGCCATGGCGAAACACCGGACTCATCGGGCCTCGCCTTCCTTCGCCTGGCCGCCCGATCCCATGGCGGCTGACTCATCCGGGGGAGCCGCGGCGCCGGCGCCGTCGGCCGCCGCACGCTGGCTGCCCCGCAGGATCGTGACGTCTCCCGACATGCTGGCGACGGCGAGCTTCCCCGATCCGCCGCCGATCATGCCCGTCACGTTTTTCGCGCCGGGCCCGGCGCCGGAGTCCAGGCTGTCGAAGTCGGTGTGCACCTGGCCCGACGCGGAGCGGAGGCTCACCCGGGCGCTGGCCTGCGCCGGGAGCCGGATCGCGATCTCGCCGGACAGCGTGCCCACCCGCATCTCGGCCGCCGGCGCCAGGTCGATGTCCGCCGTCACCCGGCCGCTGACGGTCTTCGCGTCGAGCCGCCCGATCCGGCCCTCGGCCAGCGTCAGGTCCCCGGACACCGAGCGGAAGACGACGTTCCCGTCCAGCCCCTGCGCCTCCAGGCTGCCCGAGACCGTGCTGGCCTCCACCGCCCCGGTCACCCCGTCCAGGGTCAGGTCCCCGGACACGCTCTTGAGTGAGGTCCGCGCGGACACCCCGGACACGACCGCTGTCGCGTTCACCACGCCGACCTGCGTCGGGCAGTCTCTCTGCACCATGATCGTGATGCTGGCCGAGTGCCGCTGCGGCCTGAGCCAGCCCAGCAGGCCATCCCAGCTCAGATCCTCGTAGCTGACGGTGAGGATGCCGGCCTCATGGGTCACGAGCAGTGGCTGACCGGATACCTCGGCCACCTCCAGCCGCGGCCGGTCCGCGGTGGCGAGCACGGCGACTGAGCCAGCGACGATCCGCACCCGGAGCGCGACGACACCGTCGAAGTCCAGGGTGGCGGGGGCGTCGATGGTCCAGCGTGGCATCACGCGAGTCCTTCCGTTGCATGCATCGGGGGGCGGCTGGCCACCGGCCAGAAACCCCTTACATATACGATATATCGCGTTTGCTGGAAGTCAACATTTCCCACGGTCGTGCCGTCCGCTAGTCCTCGTCGTCGGCGGCCGCGGCCAGCCAGCCGGCGAGCCGGTCCACGGCGGCCTCGGATTCGGGGTTGAGATCCACGAATTCCCTCAGCCGCTCTGCCACCCAGGCGAGGCTGACCTGGTCGTCTCCCCGCTGCTCCTCGAGCTTCTCAATGCCACGATCGGTGAAATACATCAGCCTTCCGTGCCCATCTCCCGCCGCGCCGCACACGCTGCGGGCCTGCGGGAACACGGCCGCCCAGGCCCGCCTACAGGTTACGCGGCGCCCGCCGGGGCCTGCGGGGCGGGCTGCGCCGCCCGCGCCCAGCGCCGCCTCGATCAGCGCCCGGTGCTCGCTGGCGTGCAGGGTGGCCGAGCCGCCGGCCGGCGCGGAGCTCGGCGGCAGCGAGATGCGGCGGACCGGCCGCCCGAGCAGCTCGGGCAGCTTCAGCGCCATCCGCGGCCACGCGCCCATGTTGGCCGGTTCCTCCTGCACCCAGACGATCTCCGCGGCGGCCGGGTACCTGGCCAGCTCGGCCTGCAGTTCCGCCAGCGGCAGCGGGTACAGCCGCTCCACCCGGACGATCGCGGTGCCGGCCGCGGACGGCGTCGGTGCCCGCGGCCAGGGCGCGCCGCCGCTCGGCCAGGTCGTAGTACACCTTGCCGGCGCATGCCAGCACCCGGCGCACGCCGCCCGCCGCGTCGCCGGCCACCTCGCCGTCCCCGATCACCGGGAGGAAGGATCCGGCGGTGAAGTCGGTCACCGCCGACGTCGCGGCCTTCAGCCTGAGCATGGACTTGGGCGTGAAGACGATCAGCGGCTTGCGCCGCCCGGACAGCGCCTGCCAGCGCAGCAGGTGGAAGTAGTTGGCCGGCGTGGTCGGCATCGGCCACGGTCATGTTGTCCTGGGCGCACAGGCTCAGGAACCGCTCGATCCGGGCCGAGGAGTGGTCCGGGCCCTGCCCCTCGTACCCGTGCGGCAGCAGCAGGACCAGGCTGCTGCGCTGGCCCCACTTCTGCTCGCCGGAGCTGATGAACTCGTCCACGATCGTCTGCGCGCCGTTGACGAAGTCGCCGAACTGCGCCTCCCAGCAGACCAGCATCTCCTGGCGGATGACCGAGTACCCGTACTCGAAGCCGACCGCGGCGAACTCCGACAGCAGCGAGTCGTAGGCGTAGAACTTCGAGGTGCCGGAGTTGAACTTCCGCAGCGGGGTGTGCTCCGCACCGGTGACCCGGTCCACCAGCACCGCGTGCCGCTGGCCGAACGTGCCCCGCCGGGTGTCCTGCCCGACCAGCCGCACGCCGTGGCCGTCCATCACCAGCGCGCCGAACGCGAGCAGCTCCCCGGTCGCCCAGTCGATGGCGTTCTCGCTGACCATCGTGGCGCGGCGCTGCAGCAGCGGCTGCAGCCGCGGGTGCGGGGTGAAGCCATCGGGCAGGTTCAGCTGGGTGTCGATGACCTGCTTGATGGTCTCCTCGCTGATCGCTGTCGGCGCCGCGGCGTGGTTGACCGGCTCCTCCGCCTCCGGCTCCGGCTTCACCACGGCGCCGGGCTCGGCGGGCCTGGTGGTCGCCTCGCGTGTCTC
This sequence comes from uncultured Actinomycetes bacterium, assembly GCA_963697445.1. Classification (GTDB taxonomy): domain Bacteria; phylum Actinomycetota; class Actinomycetes; order Streptosporangiales; family Streptosporangiaceae; genus PALSA-505. The sequence continues at coordinate 92,965 of CAVOOC010000038.1, read as the reverse complement.
GGTGAAGACCCGCTCGAGCTGCTGCTGGTAGTCGCGCAGCGCGTGCTCGGCCTCTTCCATCGTGATGTCGCCGCGGCCGATCAGCGCCTCGGTGTAGAGCTTGCGGACCGACCGCCGGGCGTCGATCAGGTCGTACATCAGCGGCTGGGTGAACGAGGGGTTGTCCGCCTCGTTGTGCCCCCGCCGCCGGTAGCAGATCATGTCGATGACGACGTCCTTCTTGAACTTCCGCCGGTAGGCGAACGCGACCCTGCCGACCCGCACCACGGCCTCGGGGTCGTCCCCGTTCACGTGGAAGATCGGGGCCTGGATCATGCGGGCGACGTCGGTGGCGTACACGCTCGACCGGGAGGCCTCCGGCGCGGTGGTGAAGCCGACCTGGTTGTTGACCACGATGTGGATGGTGCCGCCGGTCCGGTAGCCGCGCAGCTGCGACAAGTTGAGCGTCTCCGCCACGACCCCCTGGCCGGCGAACGCCGCGTCGCCGTGGATCAGCACCGGCAGCACGGTGAAGCCTTCCTCGCCCACGTCCAGAACGTCCTGCTTGGCGCGCACGACGCCCTCGAGCACCGGGTCGACCGCCTCCAGGTGGCTGGGGTTGGCGACCAGCGAGGTGTGGATCGAGTAGCCGCCGGCGGCGGTGAAGTCGCCTTCGGCGCCCAGGTGGTACTTCACGTCACCGGAACCGTGCATGCTGCGCGGGTCCAGGTTCCCCTCGAACTCGCCGAAGATCTGCGCGTACGACTTGCCGACGATGTTCGCCAGCACGTTCAGCCGGCCGCGGTGGGCCATGCCGATCACGGCCTCGTCCATGCTCTGCAGGGCCGCCTCGGTCAGCACGGCGTCCAGCAGCGGGATGAGCGACTCGGCGCCCTCGAGCGAGAACCTGCGCTGGCCGACGAACTTGGTCTGCAGGAACATCTCGAACGCCTCGGCCACGTTCAGCCTGCTCAGGATGCGGATCTGCTCGTCGTGGTCCGGCGGAGTCGTGCGGCCGCTCGACCCGGGCCTGGATCCAGGCCCGCTCGTCGGGCTCCTGGATGTGCATGTACTCGATGCCGATCGTGCGGCAGTACGAGTCGCGCAGCACGCCGAGGATCTCCCGCAGCTTCATCAGCGGCCTGCCGCCGAAGCCGCCGGTCGCGAACTCGCGCTCCAGATCCCACAGGGTGAGGCCGTGCTGGTTGATGTCCAGGTCGGGGTGCTTGCGCTGCTTGTACTCCAGCGGGTCGGTGTCCGCCATCAGGTGACCGCGCACCCGGTAGGCGTGGATCAGCTCGTGCACCCGGGCCGGCCTGCTGATGTCGTCCTCGTGCCCGGACGGCAGGTCGCGCACCCAGCGGACCGGCTCGTAGGGGACGCGCAGCGCGCGGAAGACCTCGTCGTAGAAGCCGTTGCCGCCGAGCAGCAGGTCGTGGATCGCCCGCAGGAACTCGCCGGACTGCGCCCCCTGGATGATCCGGTGGTCGTAGGTCGAGGTGAGCGTCACCGACTTGCTGATCGCCAGCCTGTTCACCGTCTCCTCGGACGCGCCCTGGAACTCCGCCGGGTAATCCATCGCGCCGACGCCGACGATGCATCCCTGGCCGGGCATGAGCCGGGGTACCGAGTGGACGGTCCCGATGGTACCCGGGTTGGTCAGGCTGATGGTCACGCCGGCGAAGTCGTCGACCTCGAGCTTGCCGGTCCGCGCCTTGCGGATCAGATCCTCGTACGCGATCCAGAACTGCCGGAAGTCCATGGTCTCGGCGGCCTTGATGCCCGGCACCAGCAGCTGGCGGGTCCCGTCGTCCTTGCGGACGTCGATGGCCAGGCCGAAGTTGACGTGGGCCGGCTTGACCAGCACCGGCTTGCCGTCCACCTCGGCGAAGGAGTCATTCATCTCGGGCATCATGCCGAGCGCCTTGACCACCGCGAAGCCGATCAGGTGGGTAAACGAGATCTTGCCGCCGCGGCCGCGGCCCAGGTGGTTGTTGATCACGATGCGGTTGTCGATGAGCAGCTTGGCGGGCACGGAGCGCACGCTCGTCGCCGTGGGCACGCCCAGGCTCGCCGTCATGTTGACGGCCGTCCGCGCGGCGGCGCCGCGGAGCCGGACCTGCTCGGCGTCCGCGGCGGGCCGCGGCCCGGCGGCCTGGGCAGGCGGCGCCGCAGTCGGCGCGGCCAGGCGCGGCCGGCACCGCCGGCGCGGCGGGAGCCTCGGGCGCGGCCTGGGCGGCCGGCGCGGGCGCCGTGGCCTGCTCCGTGGCCTGCTCCGTGGTCGGGCGGTAGTCGGCCCCCGCGGTCGGGTGGTAGTCGGCGAAGAAATTCCACCAGGCCCGGTCCACCGAGGCCGGGTCGGCGAGGTACCGCTGGTACAGCTCGTCGACGAGAAGCTCGTTCGGGCCGAAGTCCGCGGCGGCCGCGGTCAGCGCGGGCTCGTCCCCGCCGGCCCCGGCCGCGTCACCGGGCGGCCCGGCTGTGCCGTTGGCGTGCTCATCGGCTGCTGACCGGAGAAGATTCGCGGGCGCCCGCCGCGACTCAGGAGACACTGCGGAGATCGCCTACTTCCGCTCGAATAACAAGTTCTGACCTCCTCCAGGCTACCCGCCGGGCTCGGCCCCGGTGCTCGGTTCGGCCGCCGTGCCGCCCGCCGGTCCGGGCCCGGACCCGGCCCCGGACCGGATAAGAACAGACGAATCCGGGGGAGGAATCATCGCTGCGGTGGACCTTTGCTGTCCTTCGCCGTAAATGGTCACTAGTTATGCCTGGCCTGGCGTGCTTAGCATGTCCGCACGGAGGTGGGTAACGGTGCGGGAGTTCGGGGATCTCGAGCGCGCGATCATGGACGTGATGTGGGCGGCGGACCGTCCATTTGCCGTCCGCGAGGTGCGCGAGCGGATGAGCTATGCGCGGCCGGTCGCCTACACGACCGTGATGACCGTGATGGACATCCTGCACCGCAAGGGCGTGCTGCGCCGGGAGAAAGACGGCCGGGCCTGGCGCTACTGGCCCGCCGAGGCTCGGGAGGAGCACGACGCGCGGCTGATGGCCGAAGTCCTGCGCTCCGGCGGCAACAGGGTCATCACGATGCGGCGCTTCCTCGAGCGGGTCAGCGCTGACGAGATGGAAAGCCTGCGCACTGCCGTGGGGGATGCGATTCCGCGCCGCGCCGCCGCCTCGTAGACTTCATCTCCACCGGTACGATCGGGGCGCCGGGGGAATTCCCCGGGTAATGGACGCGGCTTCCAATCGGCTGAGGGCAGCGGTGAATACGACAGGCAACCCCGGGGGCGGTGAGCCAGGGCCCAGCGCCGAGCCTGTCGGTGACTACGGCTACACCGGCGGCTACGGGTACGGGCCCGGTTACGGTGACCCCGACGGCGGCGACTACAGCTACGGGCAGCCCGGATACGCCGACCCGGACGACGGTACCGGCTCCGGCTACGCCCCGCAGTACGCGTCACCGGCCGCGCCCGGCGCGGCAGGCACGAACGGGACAGCCCGCCCCGCCGCCGCGCCGGCCGCCGCCGACGTACCGCCGGTGGTCGCCGGCACGCCAGCGCTGAGGGGCTACCCGGGCGGCCCCGGGCTCGGCACGCCGGCCGGCGCCGCCGCCGCGCCGGCCAGCCGCGAGCCCCGCGGCCTGACCGCTCCCTCGGTCTGGCAGAACGCCCAGCGGGTCTGGCGCGACTCCGGGGTCGAGTGGCAGCGGCCGGTCACCGACTGGGAACCCGCCGAGGCCGAGTGGGAGCGCGTGCAGGCGGCACCCCCCGCTAAGCGCCGCGGCGCGGCGGGCAAGGCCGCGCGGTCCGGCGGCGCCGCCCAGGGCAGGCTCAGCGGTCGGCTCGCGGCCAGGTCGCTGACCAGGTTCCCCGGCAGCCCGCTCAAGCCCCCGGGCGCTGCCCTGCTCCCGCAGGGTGCCCTGTCCCCCGCCGTCCCCCCTGACTCTGCCGTCCCTCCTGCCACTGTCGTCCCTCCTGGCACTGCCGTGCCCCCGGGCACTGCCGTGCCCCCGGGTGCTGCCGTGCCCCCGGGTGCTGCCGTCAGGCCGCTGCCCCCCTCGCCCGACGCGTCTGTCCCGCCGCCGGGCGGTGGCTGGCACGTCCGCCGCGGAGTGTGGCTGGCCGCGATCGCCGTTGTCCTGATCATCGCGGCGGTCGTGGCCGGATTCCTCGTCTTCGGCGGGACCGGCGGCACGTCCGCCCGCCCCCCGGGCCGTACCCGCCTGCCCGGCTGGCGGGCGCGGACTTCGCCCCCTACCCCGGCCAGCAGGCCCGTGGCATCTTCCAGTCGGTCAGCGGGATAGCCGCGTCCGGCTCGACGGTCGTCGCCGTCGGGTCGCAGACCGGCCAGTGGATCCCCCGGGCCCAGTTCTTCGTGTCGGCCGACGGCGGCCGCAGCTGGCGGCTGGCGCCGGTCCGCGGGCCGGGCGGGGCGGCGCCCTCGCCGGCCGATGTGCCCCTGCTGGTGGCCGGCGGCGCGCCGCCAGGCGGCCGGGACGGCTGGCTGGCGCTCGGTACCGGGGCGGCCTGGACCAGCCCGGACGGCAGGGCCTGGACGCTGGCGCCCGGCGCGGGGATCGGCCCGCTGCAGGCCAGCGACCGGGTGCTGGCAGTGGCGCGGACGTCCGCCGGCTTCCTGGCCGTGGGGGCGAACGTGCCAGGCGGCCACCAGGCCGACAGCAGCCCGGTGGCCTGGACGTCCGCGAACGGGCTGAACTGGCGGCGGCTCTCGGGCGGCAGCCTGAACCTGGCCGCTCCCGGCGGGCGGGTGCTCGCGCTCACCCGGGTGGCCGCCCGCGGCAGCCACGTGATCGCGGCGGGCGGGGTCGTCAGCACGCACGGCCGCGGAAAGCACGCCGCGACCTCGGTGTCGAACGGTATCTGGCTGAGCGTCAACGGCGGCCTGGGCTGGGCGCCCGCGCACCTGCCCTTCGGCAGCGGCGCGGCCAGCCTGATCGACGGCGTGGCCGCCACCGGCTCCGGGTTCGTGGTGATCCGGGCCGGCGGCAGCAAGCAGACCGGCAGCAATGCCGTCGCCTACGTGTCGTCCGACGGCACCTCCTGGAGCCGGGCCGCCACGATCACCGCGGCGAAGCAGGATCACCTCCAGGTCACCGCCGTCGGCGGCAGCGACCAGGGTGCCGTCGTGGCCGGCCAGCTGGCCAGCGGCGCCAGGGTTGCGTACGTGAGCGCGAACGGCACGTCGTGGCGCAGGGTCGCCAGCCTCGGCAGCTCCGCGCAGTCGCTGGCCGGCGTCACGGTGACGGCAGGCGGGACCGTGGTGGCGGCAGGAGCCACCGTGCGCTCGGCCGACGGCCAGCGGCCGTACCTGGTGCTGGCCGGGTCGCGGGCGAGAACCGTCAGCTTCGCCGCCATCGCCGGAGCGACCGGCCCGGCGCTAGGCGTCAGCGGCATCGCGGTGGCGGGCGGCACCCAGGTGGCGGCAGGCACCGCCAGCGGATACCCCGCCATCTGGTCGGCACGCTCCGGCCGCTGGAAGCGGGTCAGCTCCGCCGCGCTCATCCGGCCGGGCCTCGGCACCCTCGCCAGCGTGGTGCACGGCAGGGCGGGCTGGCTCGCGGTCGGCACGGTCGGCACGGTCGGCACCGGAGCGCCCAGCCGCCCCGTCGTGGTCGGATCGGCCAGCGGGACCAGCTGGCAGGCGGCGGACGGCGAGCCGGCCTTCGCCGGCCGGGGATCGGCGTCAGCCAGGCAGCGGCCGGCCGTTCCGGTTACGTCATCGTGGGCAAGCAGGTCCTTCCCGCGCGGACGATCACCAAGACCACAGGCACCCGCAGGCACAAGCAGGTGACCAGCGTGGTCGTCCCGCCGCAGACCGTGGCGGTGGCCTGGTGGTCGGCGGGCCTGACCGGCTGGATCAGGGGCACGGGCGCGGTAGCCACGGACCTGGCCGGAGCCGGCAGCCCGCAGATGATCGCGGTGACCGCCGCGGGGACGGGCTTCGTCGCGGTGGGCTCGGCCCATCACGCGCCCGCGGTCTGGACCTCGCCCGACGGCAGGCGGTGGCAGCAGAGCCTCCTGCGGTCCCCGGCCGGCGCGAGCGCCGCCCTGCTGCAAAGCGTCGCCGCGCACGGCAGCCTGATCGTCGCCACCGGGACGCAGACCACGGCGCGCGGGACCGCGCCGTTCGCCGCGTACTCCCTGGACGGCGGGAGCATCTGGCAGGAGACGCCGCTCAGCGCGCCCGGCGGGTTCGCCGCCGTCACCGCGCTGACCGCGGCGGGCAAGGGGTTCGAGGCGGTGGGCATCGCCGGCCAGCCGGGTAACCAGCGGGTCGTCGTCTGGTCGTCGCGGGACGGGATCTCGTGGCGGGCCCGCGAGCCGGCCGGCGCCGGGCTCAGCGGCCGGGGCTCGCAGGCGATCACCGCGATCACCGCGTCCGGGTCGCAGCTGACCGGGGCCGGCTACGTCGCCACGCCGCTCACCGAGCAGCCGACGCTGTGGCAGGCCAGCGCTGCCGCTGGCTAACGGCCGAACACGTCCGGCCTGCGGTGCTGCAGGCACGGCACCTCGGCCCGCACCCGGGCGGTCAGCCCGGTGTCGATCTCGGCCACGCCCATGCCGGGATACGGGCCGAGGTCGAGCCTGGTCACCCCCATCGGGTCGACGACCATGCTGCGGCCGACGCCGGTCGGGGCTCGGGTCGGCCGCTCGCCGGGATCGGGTACCTGGCCGGCCGCCGCCACCCAGACGGTGTTCTCGATCGCCCGGGCGCGCACCAGCGTGACCCAGTGCTCCTCCTTGAACAGGCCCGCCGCCCACGCCGATGGGAGCACGATCAGCTCGGCGCCCCGGGCGGCCAGGGCCCGCGCGTGCTCGGGGAACCGCACGTCGTAGCAGGTCAGGAAGCCGACCCGCAGCCCGGCCAGGTCGGCGACCACGGGCTCGCCGCCGGCCGCGACCAGGTCGGACTCGCGCTGCCCGAACGAGTCGAACACGTGAATCTTGCGGTAGGCGGCGACCAGCCGCCCGGTGGCGTCGAAGGCGACCGTGGTGTTGTGCACCCGCCCGCCGGCGGCAGGCTCGAAAATGCCGGCGACCACCGCGATGCCGAGCTTGCCGGCCGTCTCCGCGATCCCGGTTCCGAACGCGCCTTCCGGCGGCTCCGCGATGCCGCGCAGGTCGCTGCCGAACCGGGCCTGAGTCCCCTCCGGGAACACGGCCAGGTCGGCATGCTGATCGGCTGCGTCGGAAAGGGCGTTCCGCACCCGGTCAAGGTTGACCGCGGGATCGGCGCTGACCGGGATCTGGCAGACGGCGACTCGCATGCCCGAAGTCTAGAGCCAGGCTCTCAACCCGGCGCGTCGGCATGATGTCATTGCCGGGTGAACCGACCGCTGCTCAACCGCAGGCTCGCCGGGATGGGGACGACGATCTTCGCCGAGATGTCGGCGCTGGCCACCGAGACGGGGGCGGTCAATCTCGGCCAGGGCTTCCCCGACACCGACGGCCCGCGCGAGATCGCCCGGCTCGCGGCCGACGCGATCCTGGCCGGCCGGGGCAACCAGTACCCGCCGGGGCCGGGCATCCCCGAGCTGCGGCACGCGATCGCGTGGCACGCCAAGCGCTGGTACGGCCTCGACTACGACCCGGGCCGCGAGGTGCTCGTGACGGCCGGCGCGACCGAGGCGGTCGCGGCGGCGCTGCTCGCGCTGGTCGAGCCCGGCGACGAGGTCATCGCGCTGGAGCCGTACTACGACTCCTACGCGGCGAACATCGCGATGGCGGGCGGCGTCCGGGTGCCGGTGACGCTGCGGCCGCCGGACTTCCGGCTGGACACCGGCGCGCTGCGGGCGGCGGTCACCCCGCGTACCAGGCTCATCCTGCTGAACACCCCGCACAACCCCACCGGGGCCGTGCTCAGCCGCGCCGAGCTGACCGCTGTCGCGGAGCTCGCCCGCGACCGGGACCTGCTGGTGGTCACCGACGAGGTCTACGAGCACCTGGCCTTCGACGGCGAGCACATACCGGTCGCCTCGCTGCCGGGGATGCGCGACCGGACCGTGACGATCAGCTCCGCGGGCAAGACGTTCTCCTTCACCGGCTGGAAGATCGGCTGGGTGATGGCCAGCCCCGAGCTGGTCACCGCGGTCAGGACCGCCAAGCAGTTCCTCACCTACGTCAGCGGCGGCCCGTTCCAGTACGCGGTCGCCGAGGCACTGCGGCTGCCCGACGCGTACTTCACCGGCCTGCGCGACGATCTGCGCCGCAAGCGCGACCTGCTGTCCGCGGGGCTGGCCGCGGCCGGCTTCGAGGTGTACCGGCCGGCCGGAACCTACTTCGTCACCACCGACATCCGCCCGTTCGGCGAGACCGACGGGCTGGCGTTCTGCCGCGAGCTGCCGTACCGCGCCGGCGTGGTCGCCGTGCCGAACGTGGTGTTCTACGACGACCGGCAGGCCGGCGCCAGCCAGGTCCGGTTCGCGTTCTGCAAGCGCACCGAGGTCCTGACCGAAGCCCTCGCCCGGCTCGCCAGGCTGCGTACCGGAACGGTATAGCTTTCGCATATCCGTCATCCGCGCGCCCGGGCTGCGCGTCTACCTACTGAGTCGGCCCAGCCGAGCCGGCCACCGGGCACGCCACGGGGGAGAGCATGCGCACTGCAGTCAAGGCGATCAAGGGCGCGGGGGTGGCATTAGCGCTATCGCTGGGCTGCGTGGCTGCCGGCGCCGGCACCGCGTCGGCGGCCACGCCGGCTCCTGAGGTGATCGGGGGTGCTGACCGCGGGAAAGGCGCTCGTCAAGGAAGGCAGCCTGACCGCGGGGTGGACCAACGAGCAGGCCGGGGTGGCCCAGCTGGCGGTGGCCAGCGACGCCACGAACGGCGCGCTGGTCGCGGTGCGGCTGAGGAAAACCGGCGCGGTGCTGGCCAAGCAGGGCAACCTGGTGGGCGGCTGGACGACCGAGCTCACCGGGGCGGCGTCCAAGGTCGCGGTGGCCAGCGATGCCACGAACGGCCCGCTGATCGCGGTGCTGACCACGGCCGGCGTGGTGATGGCCAAGGAGGGCAGCCTGGACGGGGGATGGACCACCGTTTACCCCAGCGGGGTGTCGCAGATCGCGGTGGCCAGCGACGTCACGAACGGCCCGCTGATCGCGGTGCTGACCACGGGGGGCACGCTGATGGCCAAGCAGGGCAGCCTGAACGGGGGATGGACCACCCTGCTCCCCGGGGTGAAGCGGTTCGCGGTGGCCAGCGACGGCACGAACGGCACGCTGATCGCGGTGCTGACCACGGCCGGCCAGGTGCTGGTCAAGCAAGGCAGCCTGATCGGCGGCTGGACCAACGAGCTCACCGCGGCGTCCCAGCTCGCGGTGGCCACCGACGGCACGAACGGCGCGCTGATCGCGGTGCTGACCCCGGCCGGCGTGGTGCAGGCCAAGGAGGGCAGCCTGACCGGCGGCTGGACGACCGAGTACACCGGGGCCTCGGGGCTGGCGGTGGGCAGCGACGCCACGAACGGCCCGCTGATTACCGTGCTGGCCACGACCGGCGGCCAGGCGCTCGCTAAGGAAGGCAGCCTGACCGGGCCATGGACGAACGAGCTGCCCAGCGTGACCCAGGTCGCGGCCGCCGGCTAGCGGTACGGTCAGGAGCACCCGGACGGAGGCGACGGTGACCGTGCGCAAGGTGATCGCCATCGCGGCGCTCGTCGTGGCCGCATCGGCGGGCGTGGCGGCCGGCATTTACTCCTCCTCCGCCAAGACGACGGCTGGCCCTGACGTCCGCCGGCAGCTGCCGCCCGCTGCTCCGGCGGTGATCGGGGTGCTGACCCGGCGCGGCGCGGTGCTGGCCAAGCGGGGCAGCCTGACCGGGCCGTGGACCTCGGAGTACACCGGGGCGGCGCAGGTCGCGGTGGCCACCGACGTCCGGCGCGGGCCGCTGCTCGTGGTGCTGACCAAGGCCGGCCAGGTGCTGGCCAAGCAGGGCAGCCTGACCGGGCCGTGGACCTCGGAGTACACCGGGGCGGCGCAGGTCGCGGTGGCCACCGACGTCAGGCGCGGGCCGCTGCTCGTGGTGCTGACCAGGACTGGTCAGGTGCTGGCCAAGCAGGGCAGACTGTCGGGGCCCTGGACCGGCGTGTACTCCGGCGCGGCGCAGGTTGCGGTGGCCACCGACGTCAAGCGCGGGCCGCTACTCGTGGTGCTGACCAAGGCCGGCCAGGTGCTGGCCAAGCAAGGCAGCCTGACCGGGCCGTGGACCTCGGAGTACGCCGGCGTGGCGCAGATCGCGGTGGCCAGCGACGCTAAGCACGGCCCGCTGATCGCGGTGCTGACCAAAGCCGGCGAGATGCTGGCCAAGCAGGGCAGCCTGTCTGGGCCCTGGGTCACGACGCTGGGCGGCGTCGCGCAAGTAGCGGCGGCCAGCGACGGCACGCACGGCCCGCTGATCGCGGTGCTGACCCGCGGCGGCGAGGTATTCGCCCGGGCGGGCGTCCTGTCGGGCCGGTGGACCGCTGAGCTCCCCGGCGTGTCGCAGGTCACGGCGGCCAGCGGGGACAGGAACGGCCCGCTGCTCGCGGTGCTGACCAAAGCCGGCAAGGTGCTGGCCAAGCAGGGCAGCGTGTCGGCGTCGTGGACCCCCGAGGAGGGCGGCGTGTCCCAGGCGGGCGCGGCCGGCTAGCCGCCGGGCTACTCCTCCAGTGACAGCGCCAGCTTCGGGCACGACTGCACGGCGTGCCTGACCTGACCCGCCAGCCCGGCGGGCACCTCGTCGACAAGGATGTACAGGTCGTCCTTGTCGTCTACCTCGAACACCTCCGGGACCAGGCCGGCGCACACGGCGTTCGCCTCGCACAGGTCGTAGTCGACGCGTACCCTCATCTCTGGCCGCCTTCCATCGTCGGATGGCGCCACCATATCCGGGCGGGATCGCATCCGGGAGGGACAGGCGCCGTGGACGCGGAGCTGGTCAAGGCGGCCGAGGCGGCACGGGGCTTCATGCCTGCGCCCGAGGGCCTGGCGCTACACGAGACCGCGGCCAGGTACGCCCGCGTCGGGCCGGTCCTCGAGGTCGGCACCTACTGCGGCAAGTCCACCATCTACCTGGCCGCCGCGGCCCGCGCGGCCGGGCAGCTCGTGATCACCGTGGACCACCACCGCGGCTCGGAGGAGAACCAGCCCGGCTGGGAGTATCACGACGCCGGGCTGGTGGATCCGCGCACGGGCCGGCTCGACACGCTGCCGCACTTCCGGTCCACGCTGGCGGCAACGGGGCTCGAGGACACCGTCATCGCGATCGTCGGCAGATCCGCCGACGTCGCCAGGCTCTGGGGCGCCGGGCTCGGCATGCTGTTCATCGACGGCGGCCACACCGACGCGGCCGCGGCCGCCGACTACCAGGGCTGGGCGCCGCACCTGGCCCGCGGCGGGGCGCTGGCCATCCACGACGTGTTCCCCGACCCCGCCGACGGCGGCCAGGCACCGTACCGCATCTACCGGCGCGCCCTGTCCTCCGGCGCGTTCACCGAGGTCCGCCACGAGGGCTCCCTCCGGGTCCTCGAGCGCTCAGGCGAAGGCATCGGCTAGCCACCCAGCCCCAGGGCCCCGGCCCCGGCCCTGGCTAACCACCCGGCCCCGGACCCAGCCCCCTCCCGCTGCCCCCGCCTTTCCATGATCAACCGTACTTTGGAGTCGCCGTCGGAACAATCCGCAGGTTCCGACGGCGTAGCGGCGCGATGGCCCGGGCGATGGGGAGCGCCGGCGGTTTGCTGGCCTGCGGGCCCGGGGCAGCACCAGTGCTTCACATACACGCGCCGGCCCGGGCCGGCCAGCAACGTGAAGCCCCGGTATCACCAGGGCAATACCGGCGCTTCACATGGACGGGCCGACACTGGGCTGGCCAGCAACGTGAAGCCTCGGTGTCACCAGGGCGCTGCCTCCGAACAGCGCGCAGGTTCCGGCGCGGATCCGTGCCTCGCGGTACACGTCTTCTGGCACAGAGACCGTGATGTTCGTCACGATTTCAGTGTCACAGAAACTGGGCCGGGGCGGCCGTGCAACCGCAGGCGTCCGGGTCCGGGGCCGGCTTTGTCCCCGCCGCGTCCGCGCCGGCGTCACGGAACAGGGCCGCACCGCCGGTGGCGCCCGACAGCGCGTCCGCGGCCAGCACGATAGCCGCCGCGGTCCAGCTGCTCCGCTCGTTCGGGAAATGGTCATGGTTGGCGAACTGCCAGCCGGTCCAGTACGCGCCGTCGCCGTCCCGGAGGTGCTGGATCGCCCCGAACAGCTCCAGCGCGGTGTCCCGCTCGCCGAGCGCCTCCAGGGCCATCACCAGCTCGCAGGTTTCCGCGCCGGTGACCCAGGGCTCGTCGCTGACGCAGCGCACCCCCAGGCCGGGCTCGACGAACTCGCCCCAGCGCGCCGCCAGCCTGGCCGCGGCCGCGCCGCCGCGCACCGCGCCGCCGAGCACCGGGTAGTACCAGTCCATCGAGAACCTGCTCTTGTCCGCGAACGCGTCCGGGTGCGCCGCGATCACGTGCGCGAGCTGGTCGGCGGCGAGCTCCCATTCGGGCTGCGGCTCGCCCAGGAACTCGGCCAGCGCGGTCGCGCAGCGCAGGCTCTGCTGGATGCTCGAGCAGCCGGCCAGCAGGGCGAAGCTGGCGGGAATCCCGCGCGCGTCCCGCTGCCATGCCACCTCGCCGCGCGGGGTGCGCAGCCCGAGCGCGAACCCGACCGCCTTGCGCACCACCGGCCACATCACCCGGGCGAACTCCTCGTCGGCGGTGACCTGCAGCTCGTGCCACACGCCGACCGCCGCGTAGGCGGCCTGGTTGCTCTCCGCGCCGGCGTCGGTGACCACGTTGCCGGTGGTCGCCTTCGGCCAGGAGCCGTCGGGCCGCTGGGCAGCGGCCAGCCACGAGTAGGCACGCCGCGCGGGCCCGGTGAGCCCGCAGGCGGTCAGCGCCATCGCGCACTCCACGTGGTTCCATGCGTCCACGTGACCGTCCGGCCAGCCGATCGCGCCCGACGGCTGCTGCACGGCCGCCACGCTCCGGCCGGTGGCCAGCACCTGGTCAGCGGTCAGGACGCCCGGAACCTCCGGGATGCGCGCGGGCAGCAGCCTGCACGCCAGGCCGTCACGCGCTGACACGCGCGCGCTCCGGTGTGACGCCGGGAGCAGCGCCGTTCGGCTGAATCGCCTTTACCGCGTAGACCACCAGGCTCTTGCCGATCAGCGGGTTGAGCGCGCGCTCGGTCAGCCTGGTGGCGGCCGGCCGCTTCATGATGTCCCAGACGAGCAGCCGGTGGTAGGCGCGGGCCAGCGGGTGGCCGTCGTCGTGCACGCCGACGGCGCATTTCAGCCACCAGTAGGGGGAGTGCAGCCCGTGCGCGTGGTGATGCGGGCCGACCGCGAGCCCGGCCCGGGCGAGCTTGGCCTCCAGCTCGGGCCTGGTGTAGATGCGGACGTGGCCGCCGGGGACGTTGTGGTAGTCGTCGGAGAGCGCCCAGCAGATCCGCTCCGGCAGCCAGGCCGGCACGGTCACCGCGGCGATGCCGCCCGGCGCCAGCACCCGGGCGATCTCGTTCATCGCCTGCTGGTCGCCGGGGATGTGCTCGAGCACCTCGGCCGCGATCACCCGGTCGAACGCGCCGTCAGGAAACGGCATCGCGGTGGCGTCGCCGCGCACCGCCTGCCCCAACGCACCCGGCGGCGCCTCGCCGGCCTCGCTCATCGCGGCGAACATGGCGGTCACCTCGGCGAGCTCGGCGGCGCCGGAGTCCAGCGCGGTCACGCGCGCGCCGCGCCGCAGCGCCTCGAACGCGTGCCGGCCCGCGCCGCAGCCGAGGTCGAGCACGCGGGTACCCCCGGTCACGGCGAGACGGCCGAAGTCCACGGTCAGCAGGGCCCGGCTCCCTTCGGCGCGCCGATCGCCGCCTCGTACTGCGCCACCGTGGCGCGGGCGACCGCGGGCCAGGCGAACCGCTCCTGCACCCGGCGCAGCGCGGCGGCGCCCAGCCGCTCCCGTTCGGCCGGGCTGTCGCACAGCCGGCGCAGCGCGGCGGCGAGCTCGTCCGGGTCGCCAGGGGAGACGAGGACGGCGGCGTCGCCCGTCACTTCGGGCAGTGCGCCGGTGCGCGTCGCCACCAGCGGCGTCCCCGACGCCATGTGCTCAACGGCCGGCAGCGAGAACCCCTCGTACAGCGAGGGGACGACCGCGATCTGCGCGCTGGCCAGCAGCTCGGCCAGATCCTCGTTGCCCATGCCGTGCCGGAACTGCACGTGCCCGGCCAGCCCCAGCTCCCCGGTCAGCTTGTCGGTCGGGCCGCCGGGGGTGGGCTTGCTGACCACGACCAGCCGGGGCTCGGGAATGTCCGGGCGGCCGGCCGGCAGGCCGTCGATCAGCAGCCGGACCGCGCGCAGCAGCGTGGTCACGCCCTTCATCGGCGAGTCGGCGCTGGCCACCGCCACGATCAGCCCTGGCACCCGCGGCGCGGGCCGGGGATGGAACAGCCGGGTGTCCACGCCGAGCGGGATGACCCGCACGCTGGCCGGGTCGGTGCCGAAGTCGCGGCAGATGTCCCGGCGGGAGGACTCGGACACGGTCAGGATCGGGCCCGCCTGCGACACCCGGCGGGCGACGCGTCCCTGCATCCGGACGAAGGAGTACCAGCGGCGCTTGGACAGCCGGGAAAGCCCGCGGGCCGCCTGCAGCTCGATCCGCCGGTCCACGCTGACCGGGTGGTGGATGCTGGTCACCAGCGGCAGCCCGAGCCGGGCGAGGCCGAGCAGGCCGTAGCCGAGCACCTGGTTGTCGTGCACCACGTCGAAGTCGCCGCGGCGCGGGCGCAGCGCGCGCAGCGCCCGCAGGCTGAAGGTGAGCGGCTCGGGGAACGCGCCGGTCTTCATCGCCGCGACCTCGAGCACGTCGATCCAGTCCCGGTACTCGCGCAGCCGCGGCGTGCGGAACGGGTCCTCGTCGCGGTACAGATCCAGGCTGGGCACCTCGCGCAGCACGGGGCCGTGCTCCAGCTCGGGGTAGGGCTGGCCGGAGAAGACCTCCACGCTGTGGCCGAGCGCGGCCAGCTCGCGGCTCAGGTGCCGGACGTAGATGCCCTGGCCGCCGCAGTGCGGCTTGCTGCGGTAGGAGAGCATCGCGACGCGCAACGGCACGGTGGTCACGCAGGTCGTCCCCCCTCATGCAAAGCCAGCTGCTGACCTGGTCGAGGCCTGCCTGCGTGACCTCCCAGGCAGCGAACATTACCACCGGGTAAGGGGTTGCTTCCGGCGGGTTCGCAGGCTGGCTGGGTAGGCTACCGCGACATGGCCCGAATCCGAGCAGTGCGGAGGTTCCGCTGACCAGGCGCGTGCTGATCACCGGCATAACCGGGCAGGACGGCTCCTACCTTGCCGAGCACCTGCTCGCCCAGGGGCATGAGGTCTGGGGGCTGGTCCGCGGCCAGGCGAACCCGCGGGTGCCGCGGATCAGGGAGCTGCTGGCCGACGCCCGGCTGGTCCGCGGCGACTTGCTGGACCAGGGCAGCCTGATCTCCGCCGTGGAGCGGGTGCAGCCCGACGAGGTATACAACCTGGCCGCCATCTCCTACGTGCCGATGTCCTGGCAGCAGGCGGAGCTCACCGGGGAGGTCACCGGGCTCGGCGTGCTCCGGGTGCTCGAGGCGATCCGGGTGTGCAGCGGGATCAGCTCGTCCCGGACGCCCGGGCGCGGCCAGATCCGGTTCTACCAGGCGTCCTCGTCGGAGATGTACGGGCAGGTGCGGGAGTCGCCGCAGACGGAGAGCACGCCGTTCCACCCGCGCAGCCCGTACGGCGTCGCCAAGGCCTACGGGCATTTCCTCACCCAGAACTACCGCGAGTCCTACGGCATGTACGCGGTGTCCGGGATCCTGTTCAACCACGAGTCGCCGCGCCGCGGCGCGGAGTTCGTCAGCCGCAAGGTGACCCTCGGCGCGGCCAGGATCAAGCTGGGCATGGAGCGCCAGCTGCGGCTCGGCAACATGTCGGCCAGCCGCGACTGGGGGTACGCGGGGGACTACGTGCGCGCCATGCAGCTGATGCTCGCCCAGGACGAGCCGGACGACTACGTGGTCGGCACCGGCATCACCCACACCGTGACCGAGCTGGTCGAGCGGGCCTTCGGCGCGGCCGGGCTTAACTGGCAGGACCACGTGGTGTGCGACGCCGCGTTCATCCGGCCCGCCGAGGTCGACCAGCTCTGCGCCGACGCGGCGAAGGCGCGGCAGCGGCTCGGCTGGGAGCCGACGGTCAAGTTCGACGAGCTGGTCACGATGATGGTCGAGTCCGACCTGCGGCTGCTGTCGGCTCCCGGCGGGTGGGCGGACGAGTCGTTCGGCCCCGACGTCTGGTAAGACTCAGCCCGCGGTGCCGGCGCTGCCGCCGACGGCGTACCCGATCCCGTAGGTGATCGCGGCGGCCGCGGCGCCCAGCAGCAGCTGGCGCGCGGCGCCGCGGAGGAACGGCCGGCCGGTCATCCTGGCCACGATCCCGCCGCCGAGGATGGCGGCCACCGCCGCGAGGCCGAGCGCCAGCCGGAGGGAGCTGGCGCCGAGCAGGTAGGGCAGCAGGGGCACGAGCGCGCCGGCCGAGAACGTCACGAGCGAGGCCCCCGCCGCGACCAGCGGGGAGGGGAGCTCGTGCGGGTCTACCCCGAGTTCCTCCTGGACGTGCACGCTCAGCGCTTGATCCGGATTCCGCGAGATCTGCGCCGCGACTTGCCTGGCCAGGTCGGCGTCCACGCCGCGCGCGCGGAACGTCGCGGCCAGCTCGCGCTGCTCGGCGTCCGGGTTGTTCTCCAGCTCCAGCTTCTCCTTGTGCACCTCGGAGCCGACCAGCTCGTTCTGGGACGAGACCGACACGTACTCCCCGGCCGCCATCGAGCAGGCGCCCGCCGCCAGGCCCGCCAGGCCGGTGAGGATGATGAAGTGCGAGCTGACCCGGCCGCCGCCCACGCCGGAGATCAGCGACACGTTGGTGACCAGCCCGTCCATGGCGCCGAACACGGCCGGGCGGAGCCAGCCGCCGGATACGTCCCTGTGGTGGTGCCCGCCGGGCCCGTGCGTCTCGGACCTGGAGTTATGTGCGGTGGTCACGCTGTAGCGTATCGCGACAGCGTGACCCGCACGATCTACGGGCGCACCTCGTAGACCAGGTTGAACGGCGTCTCGGCGGCGCGCCGGAACCTGGTGAACCCGGCGTCGGTGGCCACCTGCCGGATCGCCGCCTCGCCGGCCTGCGCGCCGAGCGAGTAGCCGCCGGGCTGGGACAGCGCGTTCGGCACGCAGAGCAGCGTCGAGAAGTTGTAGTACACCCGGCCGACCGGGTTCATGTTGCCGGCCGCCTCGTCGGCCGCGTACGGCTCGACGACCAGCCAGGTGCCGTCCGGATTGAGTGCCTGCCGCACGTGCCTGGCCGCGGCCAGCGGGTCGCCCATGTCGTGCAGGCAGTCGAACGTGGCGGCGAGGTCGTACCCGGTCCCGGAGAACGACGACGAGGACGCGACCTCGAACTTCACCCGGTCGGCCACCCCGGCGTCGGCGGCGCGCTTGCGCGCCAGCTCGATCGACCCCTCGTGGTAGTCCGAGCCGTTGAACCGGGAGTTCGGGTACTCCTGCGCGAGCAGGATCGTGGACGCGCCGAGCCCGCAGCCGATGTCGGCGACGCTGGCGCCGGCCGCCAGCTTGTCCGTCACGCCGTCCAGCGCCGGGATCCACGACGGGACGAGGTTGGCGATGTAGCCGGGCCGGAAGAACTGCTCGCAGCCGATGAACACGTCCTCGTCGTGCTCGTGCCAGCCGACGCCGGTGCCGTTGCGGAACGCCTCGGTGATCCGCGGCTCGTCCCGCAGCGCGCCCAACGCCAGCACGAACGCGCCGGGCGCGTAGACGCCGCCGTCCGGGTTGGCCAGCGCGAACGCCTGCTCCTCGGTCATCGCGTAGGTGTCGGTGGCCGCGTCGTACTCGACGTAGCCGCCCGCCGCCTGCCCCCGCAGCCACTCGGCGATGTACCGGGGATCGGTCCGGGTCCGCGCCGCCAGGTCCCCGGCCGTACCCGGCGAGTCGGCCAGCGCCTTGTACAGGCCGAGCCGGTGCCCGATCACCACGTTGCCCGCCGCGACCGTCGCCCCGAGATCGGTGACGAATCGGCCGAGAAACTCGTTCAGCTTGTCTTCATTGATGGCCATGGTGAGCCCTCCACTGCTCGTTTCGGTTACCTCACCGGCCAGGCTGCGCCCGATCGTTGCACTGGCATTGCAACCGGGTTGCAACGGGCATTGCTAGACAAGCCGGACAGGGAGACGATGGGAGTCCGGGGAGGGGCCATGCGAGCGAGATATCCCGACGCCGACGGGTACGTCGAACGGGACGGCGTCAAGGTCGGCTACGAGGTTTTCGGCGAGGGCGAGCCCGCGATCGTGTTCACCCCGATCGATGCGATCGTGCACTCCCGGGCCTGGAAGGCCCAGGTGCCCCACCTCGCCCGGACGTCGAAGGTGGTCACCATCGACCCCCGCGGGAACGGCCGCTCCGACCGGCCCCAGTCGGCAGCCGCCTACGCCGACACCGAGTTCGTGGCCGACACGATCGCGGTCATGGACGCGGCCGGCATCGGCCAGGCGGTCCTCGTCGGGCAGTGCACCAGCAGCTGGCGGGCGCTGCTGACGGCCGGCGCCCACCCGGACCGGGTGCTCGGCGTGGTCGCGATCGCCAGCTGGGCGCCGTTCCTCACCCCGCCGCACCCGCACCGGCTCGTCTACGACTTCGACGAGGTACTCGACACCGACGAGGGCTGGGCGAAGAGCAACCGGCACTACTGGCTGCGCGACTGGCGCGGCTACGCCGAGTTCTTCTTCGGCGAGCTGGTGTCCGAGCCGCACTCGACCAAGCAGCGCGAGGACTGCGTCGGCTGGGCGATGGAGATCGGCCCGGAGACGATGCTGGTACACGACGACGGGCCGGTGGCGTCCGCCAGCCGGGAGGAGACCGAGGCCGTCCTGCGCCGGGTCAGCTGCCCCGTCCTGGTCATCCACGGCCACCAGGACCGCTGCCAGCCGTGCGAGCGCGGGCAGCGGGTCGCCGAGCTCACCGGCGGCGACCTGCTGGTGCTGGAGGGCGCGGGGCACCTGCCGCAGGCGCGGGAGCCGGTCGTCGTCAACCAGGCGATCAAGGACTTCGCCGACCGGTTCCGCCCGCCGTCGGCCGCCCGGCGGCGGGCCTGGACCCGGCCGCTGAACCGGCCGAAGCGGGTCCTCTACACCTCCTCGCCCATCGGCCTCGGCCACGCCCGCCGGGACCTGGCGATCGCCGACGAGCTGCGCAAGCTGCGGCCCGGCCTGGAGGTGCACTGGCTCGCGCAGCACCCGGTGACCGAGCTGCTGCAGCGGCGGTCCGAGCACATCCACCCGGCGTCGGCGTTCCTGGCCAGCGAGTCCGGTCACTTCGAGGGCGAGGCCGCAGAGCACGACCTGCACGCGTTCCAGGCGGTCCGCAGCATGGACGAGATCCTGGTGAGCAACTTCATGGTGTTCGCCGACGTGGTGCGCGACGAGCCGTACGACCTCTGGATCGGCGACGAGGCGTGGGACATCGACTACTTCCTGCACGAGAACCCCGAGCTCAAGCGGGCCGCCTACGCCTGGATGACCGATTTCGTCGGCTGGCTTCCCATGCCGAACGGCTCCGAGCCAGAACGCGCGCTCACCACCGACTACAACGCCGAGATGATCGAGCAGATCGATCGCTTCCCCCGGCTGCGCGACCGCGCGGTGTTCGTCGGCAACCCCGGCGACGTGGTCCCCGACGGGTTCGGCGGCGGCCTCCCGCTGATCAGGGACTGGGTCGGGCAGCACTTCGAGTTCTCCGGCTACGTGTCCGGCTTCACGCCCCCCGACCCGTCCGGCCGCGACGCCGTCCGGGCCGAGCTGGGCTACCGGCCGGACGAGAAGATCTGCGTGGTCACGGTCGGCGGGTCCGGCGTGGGCACCGGCCTGCTGCGCCGGGTGGTGGCCGCCTACCCGGCCGCGAAGGCGCTCATCCCAGAGCTGCGGATGATCGTCGTGACCGGGCCGCGGATCGACCCGCGGTCGCTGGGCGAGGCGGGCGGCGCGGGCGGCGCGGACCGCGACGGCCTGGAGGTACGCGGCTACGTGCACGACCTCTACCGGCACCTCGCCGCGTGCGACCTCGCGGTCGTGCAGGGCGGGCTGACCACCACGATGGAACTCACCGCCAGCGGGCGCCCCTTCCTCTACGTCCCGCTGCGCAATCACTTCGAGCAGAACTTCCACGTCCGGCACCGGCTGGACAGGTATGGCGCAGGCCGGTGCCTGGACTACGCCGACACCGTGCCGGACGTGCTGGCCCGGGCGATGGCGGACGAGATCGCGCGGCCGGTCAGCTACCGGCCGGTGGAGACCGACGGCGCGGCCCGCGCGGCCGCGAGCCTGGCCGAGCTCATCTAAGCGCGGCCCGGGCGTCGCGCTGCACGTGCGGCAGCCCGTGCTCACGGGCGAGCCGCTCGGCTCGCTGCAACTCGGCCGACGCTTGCTCGCGGTCGCCCAGACGGACCAGGGCGCAACCGTCGATGACGAGCCCGGCGGCGAGCGTTGCCGTCCACGGCACTCGCTCCGCGACCGCGAGCAGCGGGGCCAGCACGGAGCGGGCCCGCTCCGGGTCGCCCTGGTCCAGCCAGGCCTGGGCGATCGACAGGTAGGCCTCGTAACCGAATACCCACGCGCCGCCGGCCGGGATGCCGGCCCGTTCCAGCAGCCGGTCCGCCGCGCCGAGCACGCCCGGCGAGCCCGTGGCGGCGGCGAGCGGTGCCGCGCAGCGCAGCACGTACGCCTCCAGGCCCGACGCCTGCGCGGCGGCGAGACCCCGCCGCAGCAGCTCGGTCGCCCCGGCCCGGTCCCCGGTGAGCATCAAGGTGCCGCCCAGCATGGCGCAGGCCGAAGCCTCCCACCAGGTGTGCTCGCGCTCCTCGGTCATGGCCAGCCCCCGGCGGCCCAGCGTCACCGCCTCGACGTCCCGGCCGCGCAGCCGGGCCAGCCAGCCGAGGTGCGCCACGTACCAGGCGGCGGCGTGCGGATAGCCGCCGCGGCGGTTGACCGCCAGGGCCACGTGGATGGCCGCGGCGGCGCGGTCCCAGTCGGCCGCGGCGATGGCCAGGAACGCGGATTCGAATTCCGACCACTGCAGCCGGAACAGGTCGCCGAGGCGGCGCAGCAGCGGGTCGAGCTCGGCCAGCACCCTCGCCAGGCCCGCGGCGTCGCCCAGGTTGAGGTAAGCGGTCTTGAGGCCGTCCAGCCCCGCCGCGAGGGCCTGCTCGTCCGCGGCCGCCCGTCCCGCCGCCACCGCGCGCAAGGCGTAGTCGAGGGCCACGCCGAGCTGCAGCCGGTTCGCGGCCAGGATGGCCATCCTGGACAGCAGATCGGCCTCGCTGGCCCGGTCGCCGAGCTGCTCGGCGATCCGCAGGCCGCTCTCGAGGTTGGGCTGGTACGTGCCCGGCAGGCCCTGCGACGCGGCGACGTCGCCGCCGAGTTCCCGCAGCACGTGCATCTCCAGCCGGCGGTCGCCCGCCGCGCGGGCGCCGGCGGCTCCCTCGGTCAGGTCGGCGAGCGCCGCGTCGTGAGCGCCGACCACCTCGCGCGCGCGCCCCCGCATGACCAGGGCGCGGGCCCGGGCTTCCGCGTCACCGCCTCGTCCTGCCGCCTCGAGCGCCTGTGTGGCCAGCGATATGGCGTCGCTCGCCGCGTACCGCCGCATCGCGTCATCGGCCGCGAGCAGCCAGGCCCGCGCCGCCCGCGGCCAGTCGCCTGCCGCCGCCGCGTGCCTGGCGAGCGACTCCGGCTGCCCGGTCAGCAGGTCGGCCGCCCGGCGATGGTAGGCGAGCCGGGTCGGCTCGGGAGTGCTGTCGTAGACGACCGCCTGGATGAGGTCGTTGGCGAATTCGTAGTCACGCCCGCTGACGATCAGCAGCCGTGCCTCGAGCGCCAGCTCGCACAGCTCGAGCGCCGTGGCGGCCGCGAGGTCGAGCAGGCCAGCCAGGGTCAGCGGGTCGACCGCGGTGCCGAGCACCGCCGCGGCCCGCAGCAGCGCCTCGGCCGCAGAGCCGGTCCGCCGGACCCGGGCCAGCACCGCGCTGCGCAGCGACTCCGGCACGCCGGCGTCGCCGGCCGCCAGCGCCCGCAGCACCTCGACGACGAACAGCGTGTGGCCGCGGGTGCGCTGCTGGATGCTGCCGGCGAGCTCGCCCTGTCCGGCCCGGCGGGCCAGCTCGCCGACCGCGGCAGCGCTGAGCGGACCCACCTCCAGCCTGGTGGCCAGCGGGGCGAGCGCGGCGCCGATCTGCGGATCATGCTCGGCGCGGACCGTGACCACGGCCAGCAGCCGGCTGCCCGCGGCGTGACGGCGCAGGTAGGCGATGAGCTCGACGGTGGACTGGCCGGCATACTGCAGGTCGTCGACGACGAGCAGGACGGGGTGCGCGGCGGCCAGCCCGGTCACGAACGCGGTCACCGCCTCGAACGCGCGCCGCCGTTCCATCTCCACGCTGCCCCGCCAGGCCGGCGGCGGGCCGAGCAGCGCGGCGGCCTCCGGCAGCAGCGCCGCGGCGTCCGGCGCGTGCTCGCCCAGCAGCTCGCGCAGCGTGCTGGCGGTCATACGGGTGACGGCCGGCAGGATCGCCTCGACGACCGGCTGCAGGAACAGCGACCGCTCGGTCTCGTAGCAGCGGGCCCGCAGCACCGTCGCGCCGTCACCGGCAGCCTCGGCGGCGAGCGCCTCGGCGAGCGCGGTCTTGCCGATCCCGGCCTCA
Organism: uncultured Actinomycetes bacterium; assembly: GCA_963697445.1. Lineage (GTDB taxonomy): Bacteria > Actinomycetota > Actinomycetes > Streptosporangiales > Streptosporangiaceae > PALSA-505. Next base: position 70,166 of record CAVOOC010000038.1, on the reverse strand, counting down.
CCGATGATCATGACCAGGCCAGGCTCCCCGCCGGCCGCCGCGCCCCACGCCGCGAGCAGCGCCGCCACCTCGGCGTCCCGGCCGGCCAGCGGCGAGCCCGCCCGGCCCGAGCGGCCCGAGCCCGGGCGGCCCGCCCCCGCCGGGCGGCCCGCCCCCGCCCGGCCCGCCCCATCCGCCAGTAAGGCAGGAGCCGGCCGGACGGCGGCACCGCGGTCAGCAGCCTGGTCGTCGCGCAGGATCGCGAGGTGCAGCTGCCGGGTCTGCGGCGCCGGGTCGGCGCCCAGTTCATCGGCGAGCCGCTCGCGCAGCGCCGCGTAGGCCGCTAGCGCCCTCCCCTGCTCGCCCGCGGCCGCCGACGCGGACATGTACCAGCGGTGCGCGGCCTCGTCCAGCGGGTCGGCCGCCATCGCCGCCTGCGCGTGCCGCGCCGCCAGGTGCGCGTCGCCGGTCGCCAGAGCGGCCTCCGCGGCGGCGAGGCGGCAGCGGCGGAGCAGTTCGCGCAGCTGCTCGCGGGCCGGATCGGCCCACGACGCGTACGGCTCGTCCGCCAGCGCCGTGCCCGCCGACAGCAGCCCGATCGCCCGCTCGGCGGCGCCGAGGGCGACCGCCGCGGCGCCGGCCAGCTTGCGCTCGGCCTGGTCGCAGTACCGCGCCGCCGCGTCGAGGTCCACGCTGATCCCGCCGGCCAGCCGGTAGCCCTGCCGGCCGCCCGCGATCGCCTCGCCGCCCAGCACGCCGCGCAGCCTGCTGACCAGCGATGCGACGTTCTGCTCCGCGGCAGCGGGCGGCTGCCCGTCCCACAGCACGTCGATGACCTGGTCCACCGGGACAAGCGCGGGCCGCTGCGCGGCAAGCAGCTTGAGCAGCGTCCGGGACTTGCGGCTGCCGATCTCGCGGTCGGTCAGTTCCGTACCATCGCGGACAACGCCGAAGGTGCCCGCGAGACGCAGCTCGACGTGCGCGATGCTGACAACGCCCGTGGGAACGTTCCTCCTCACGACAGCTTCTTACTCTCGTCAGCGGCACGGGTCAAGAAAAGGTAAAAGTCCTGGTAAAGGATGTGGCAATGACCGAACAGGCGGAGCTCGAGGTCGGTGACCGGACCGTGCGCATCTCCAACCCGGACCGGGTGTACTTCCCGGCCCGCGGCGAGACCAAGCTGGACCTGGCCCGGTATTACCTGTCCGTCGGCGACGGGATCGTCCGCGCGCTGCGCGACCGGCCGTGCATGCTGCACCGGTTCCCCGCCGGGGTGACCGGCGAGAAGGTGCACCAGAAGCGGGTGCCGGGCGGCGCGCCGCCGTGGCTGCAGACGGTCCGGGTGCACTTCCCGCGGTACGGCAGGCACGCCGACGAGCTGTGCGTCACCGAACTGGCCAGCGTCGTGTGGGCGGTCCAGATGTCCACCGTGGAGTTCCACCCGTGGAACTCCCGCCGCGCCGACACCGAGCTCCCTGACGAGTGGCGCATCGACCTGGATCCCATGCCCCGGTGCGGGTTCGGCACGGTGCGCCGGGTGGCCGGCATCGTCCGCGAGATCCTCGGCGAGCTCGGCGCGACCGGCTGGCCCAAGACCTCCGGCGGCGCCGGCCTGCACGTCTACGTCCGGATCGAGCCCCGCTGGGGCTTCGCCGACCTGCGCCGGGCCGCGCACGCGTTCGCCAGGGAGGTGGAGCGCCGCGCGCCGGACCTGGTGACGACCACCTGGTGGCGCAAGGACCGGAATCCGGCCAAGCTGTTCGTCGACTACAACCAGAACACCAGGGACCACACGATCGCCAGCGCCTACTCGGTACGCGGCGTGCCGGAGGCGATCGTGTCCACCCCGGTCAGCTGGGACGAGATCGACGACGTAGACCCGCGCGCGTTCACCATCGCCACGGTGCCCGCCAGGTTCGCCAGGCTCGGCGACCTGCACGCCGGCATCGACGATCACCCCTACCGGCTGGACACGCTGCTGGAGTGGGCCGACCGCGACGGCCTCGAGTAGGCGCGGTGAGGCGGACTCCTCGGCTTGGTCCTACGCGGGGTGCTGTGGCTGTTGGGCCTCGACGCGCCGGTCCACCACAGTGCTGGCGGTCACGGTGCTGGCGATGGTTGGTGCCATGTCAGCGGCCCTCGAGCAGGGCGGCGTACCGGGCCAGGTAGAGCGGCCATCCCTGGTCGCCGTTGACGCCGTCGCTGACCGACTGCCAGCCGGGACCGTGCCGGTCGAGGTGGCGGTGCTCCAGTTCGACGCGGGTGCGGTCCGGTCCCTCGGCCACGAACCGGACCTCGACCTCGCTGGTCAGCTCCGGGTCGGTCTCGACCTGCCATTGGGGGCCGATGTCCCAGCTGAAGACCACGCGGGCCGGTGGTTCGTAGGCCAGGATCCGCGCCCACCGGCACTCGCTGCCGTCGACGGCGCGGTCGTAGATGTGCCCGCCGACACGGGGCTCGAAGACTGTCTCGGCGATCGCGGCCGCGAGCAGGTTGTGCTCCGGCGGCTTGAAGTCGCCGAACCTCTCGGTGAACGCCGTGAAGGCCTGCTCGGCCGGCGCGTTGACCACCACCTGCTTGCGGACAACGGGGGCCTCGGTTCGGGTCATGGACTCTCCTCCGTCGGTTGTTCGGCAACATCCACGTAGCTGGCCAGAGCTCTCTGCCAGAAGGTGTCGAGCTGATCGCGCAACGCGGCCACTGCCGTCGGATTGAGCCGGTAGAGATGCCTGGTGCCGACCGCGCGCTCACTGACCAGGCCGGCGTCCTTGAGGACCTTGAGGTGCTGGGAGACCGCCGACCGGCTAACCGGCAGCTCCGCGGCCAGTTGTCCCACCGCCTGCGGCCCGTCTGCCAGGCGGCTGACGATGGCGCGCCGGGTGCCATCCGCCAGCGCGCTCCAGCCGTCACTTGCTCGGTCAGGATCCACTAACGGTTAGTTTTGCCTAACGGAGCAGCTGACGTCAAGGAAGTTCGGCGAGTAACAAGTTCGCATAGGCCGGCGGCAGCGGCCTTGACACCCTCCGCCTCGTCCACAACCATGAATGGATCATTGACAGCGCCTGGGCGGAAGGCAGGACAGCCTGCGGGCATCACGCGGACGTCCTTGACGCAGATCATGAAATCAGGCTTCGCGGGGGATAACCAGGGCAGTACACGGGACGCGCGCCGGTGCTCAGTATCCCAGATGACCGGTCGGGAAAGATGAGAAAGGCCGTGCCGTGATCACCTTCGAGAACGTGACGAAGCGGTATCCGGACGGCACCGTCGCTGTGGACGACCTCAGCCTCGAGGTTCCCGGCGGGCAGACCATGGTGCTGGTGGGTCCGAGCGGGTGCGGCAAGACCACGTCGCTTCGCATGATCAACAGGCTGATCGACCCGACCAGCGGCCGGATCCTGCTGGACGGCAACGACATCCAGCGGTCCAACCCGGCTCAGCTGCGCCGCGGCATCGGCTACGTCATCCAGCAGGCCGGCCTGTTCCCGCACCGCAACATCCAGGACAACATCGCCACCGTGCCGCTGCTGACCGGCTGGCCGAAGGCGAAGGCGCGTGATCGCGCCCGCGAGCTGATGGACCTGGTGGGGCTGGACCCGCAGATGGCCCGCAGGTACCCGCATCAGCTGTCCGGCGGCCAGCAGCAGCGGGTCGGCGTGGCCCGCGCGCTCGCCGCCGACCCGCCGGTGCTGCTGATGGACGAGCCGTTCAGCGCGGTTGACCCGATTGTCAGAGCCTCGCTGCAAGATGAGCTGCTACGGCTGCAGGCGGAGCTGCGCAAGACCGTGGTCTTCGTCACGCACGACATCGAGGAGGCGATCAAGGTCGGCGACCAGGTCGCGATCTTCCGGCCGCACGGCGTGGTGGCGCAGGTGGATACCCCGCAGCGGCTGCTGGCCGAGCCCGTCGACAGCTACGTCGAGGACTTCCTCGGCTTCGACCGCGGCATCCGCAGGCTGTCCTTCCTCGCCGCGGGCACCCTCGAGCTCGACACGAGCGCGATCGCCGCGCAGGACAGCACGGCCGCCGAAGCCCTGGCCAAGGCTCGTACCGCCGGCGAGCAATGGATCCTGGTGATTGATTCCGAACGGCTGCCGCAGGGCTGGCTGGCTACCGCCGAGCTCGAGTCCGCGCCGGGGGACACGAAACTGGCCGGCCTGCCGCTGTCCGCCGGCCTCGGGCACACGTTCCGGGTCGATTCCGATTCGCTGCGCGCCGCGCTGGACGCGACCGTGCTGTCGGTCACCGGCCGGGCCGTCGGCGTGGACGCCGGCGGCCGCGTGGCTGGCGTGACCTCCTACGACCGGCTGCGCGAGGCGATCCAGCGGGCCAACGCGGCGCCCGTCGCCGATGCCGCGGCCGCCGTCGAGGGCGTGCCGGCCTCATGAGCTGGGCATGGCAGAACGCCAGCATGCTGGCGCACCTGGTCGGCCAGAACGCCTACCTCGCCCTGGTCCCGGTCCTCATCGGCCTGGTCATCTCGGTGCCGCTGGGGATCGTCTGCGCCCGCTGGAGCTGGTTCTACCCGCCGGTCCTCGGCATCACCAGCGTGCTGTACGCGCTGCCCGCGCTCGCGCTGTTCGTCGTGCTGATCCCCTACACCGGGCTGAACGATCCCACGGTGATGATCCCGCTCACGGTCTACTCGCTGGCCGTGCTCTTCCCGAGCGTGGTGGACGGGCTCCGCTCGGTTCCCGAGCCGGTCCGGCAGGCCGCGGTGGCGATGGGCTTCGGCACCTGGCGGCGGCTGGCCACGGTCGAGCTGCCGATCGCCACCCCGGTCGTCATCGCCGGCCTGCGGGTCGCCGCGGTGTCGAGCATCAGCCTGGTCAGCGTCGGGCAGCTGATCGGCATCGGCGCCCTCGGCTACCTGTTCGTCGACGGCATCCAGCGCAACTTCACGACCGAGATCGTCACCGGCGTCGTGCTCATCGTTATCCTGGCGGTCGTCACGGACCTCGTGCTCGTGCTCGCCCGGAGGCTCCTGACGCCCTGGCAGCGCGGACGCGTGCGCGCGAAAGTTGTTACCGCATGAGCTTCTTCAATTTCGCCTGGCACTGGCTGATCACGTCGAATCACTGGCACGGCTCGGATGGCGTCCCGGCCAGGCTGCTCGAGCACGTGGAGTACACCGCCCTCGCGATGGCGATCTCCGCGGTGATCGCGCTGCCGATCGGGGTGCTCATCGGCCACACGGGGCGCGGCGGGTTCGCCGTGGTCGGCCTGGCCAACGTCTGGCGGTCGCTGCCCACGCTCGGGCTGCTGATCCTGGCGTTCGTGCTGACCAACGGGGCGTCCTGGGCGTGGCTGGTCCCGCTGGTCGCGCTGGCGGTCACGCCCATCCTGGTGACGGCCTACGAGGGGGTGCTCGGCGTCGATGCGGATCTCAAGGACGCGGCGGCCGGAATGGGGATGACGTCCCGGCAGGTTCTGTTCAAGGTGGAGGTGCCCGTCGCGCTGCCGCTGATCCTGCTCGGCCTGCGGACCGCCACGATCCAGGTGGTCGCGACCGCGACCATCGCGGCCTACATCAGCCTCGGCGGACTCGGCCGCTACATCATCGACGGCCTGGCCACCAACAATTACGGAATGGTCGCGGGCGGCGCGGCGCTCGTCGTGCTGCTCGCCCTGGTGGTTCAGTTCGCCTTTACGGGCCTGGCCCGGCTCATCGTCCCGGCCGGCCTGCGCAAGCAGACACGGCAGTCGTGATCACTTCTGGATGTCAGGGAAGGAAGGTGCGCCCATGCACCGCATAACACTGCACACAGGCATGGCCCTCGGGATGGCCGCCGTGGCCGGGCTGGCCCTGTCCGCGTGCGGCAGCAGCGGCAAGTCGTCGAACCCGCTGTCATCGGGCGGGTCCAAGAACTCGGTGGTCGTCGGCTCGGCCAACTTCCCCGAGGACGAACTGCTCGCCACGATCTACGCGCAGGCGCTGCAGGCCAAGGGGATCAAGGTCACCACCAAGCTCAACATCGGCGCGCGCGAGGTCTACTACCCGCAGATCAAGAGCGGCGCGCTCACGATCCTGCCCGAGTACAACGGGGCGCTGCTGTCTACCTCGGTGAACCCGAACAGCACCGCGAAGACCACCGCGCAGGTTGACGCGGCGCTGACGGCCGCCCTGCCGAAGACGCTGGAGATTCTCAACCCGTCCCCGGCACAGGACGCGGACTCGGTCACGGTCACCGCGGCGTTCGCCAAGCAGCATCACCTGACGTCGATCCCGCAGCTGGCGCCCATCGCCAAGACCATGGTCTTCGGCGGCCCGCCGGAGTTCAAGACGCGCACGGACGGGCTCGTGGGGTTGAAGAAGAACTACGGGCTGGTCTTCAAGAGCTTCAAGGCGACCGACACGTCCAGCACGGTCACGTTCACCGACCTGATGAACGGCTCGGTGCAGGCCGCGGACGTGTTCACCACGCTGCCGCAGATCATCACCGACAAGCTCGTGGTGCTCGCCGATCCCAAGAACAACTTCGCCGCGCAGAACGTGATCCCGCTGGTGTACAAGCCGGGCGTCAACTCGAAGATCACCGGAGTCCTCAACGCGATCTCCGCGAAGCTGACCACGCCCGCGCTGGTGGCGATGAACAAGGCACTGGTCGTGAACCACGCGAGCTACGCGCAGGTCGCGGCCGGCTTCCTGTCCCAGATGGGCCTCGGCTGAACCCACGCGAAGGTAACATAGCGTGCGACCTTCGTTACTTGGATGCCAAGGGAGAAGGATGCGACCGCGCACCGCTGGACTCGCGCTCGCCATCCCTTTCACGCTGCTCACGGCCGGCGCCTGCGGCTCGCAGGCGCCGGCCCGGTTTCATCCCGCCGGGGCCGCCGTGACCGCGAGCCCGCAGCCGCAGGCCACCCCGCCCGGCCTGGACCCGTTCCCCGGCCAGCTCAACCTCGCGTTCGACCCGCTGCCGCCGGACCCGCAGCAGGCCGCGGTGGTCACCGCAGACCGCAACTTCGTGCTCGCCTACTACTACGCGATCTACACGAAAGGCAAGAGCCTGGGTTACGCCTCGTACGTCGGCCAGACGAACGTCCAGCTGAGCGTGGCGGGCAACATCGCGCAGCAGGTCGCCGAGCATCGCGGCTACGCCGGGACGGCGACGTACTTCGGCACCACGGTGGCGGCGGTTCCCGGCTACCCCGGCGAGCAGCAGGTGACCTACTGCGTGGACGAGTCGCACCTGCAGCACACGGACATCCGCACCGGGCGGGTCGTGCCCAAGGGCTACCCGCCCGATCACCAGTACTACCTGGAGAGTGACCTGCTCGCGAGGAGCAAGCAGGGCGCCTGGCAGGTCGTCGGCACTCTGGTCACCTACTACCCCCATGGTCAAGCCAGGGAGTGCATGTCATGAGTCACCGTCGTGCCGCGCGGCTAGTCAGCCTGGCGATCGCCGTGTCGTCCGGCCTGCTCGCCGCCGCGCTCGCGGCCGCTCCCGCGCTCGCGGACACGCCCAGCGCGGGCTGCACCGGGCAGTCCTGCTGGGTCGGCATGGCGAGCCAGTTCATCATCCTCAGCGGTGACTACACCAACGGCCCCACGGGCTTCGCCCAGGTCCCCGTCCCGCCGCCGCCGTGCTGGATGGACCCGCTCGTCAGCGGGCCGCAGATGTACCAGCTCTACCTCCAGTCCAAGGGTCAGCAGGTGGGTCCTAGCGGCGTGAACCCGTGGGCCGGCTACCAGAACTTCATCCCGGCGATCAAGAAGAACCGGAACTCACCGGGGATGTGGTACTCGCCGGTCATGCTGACGACCGCGACGGGCGCCGCCTGCGGTAACACGCTGCCGCCGCTGGCCTGGGTGGCGCCGGGCGCCGCGCCGCCGGCGCCGCCCATCCCGCCGGCCACGCTGGCCGCCTACGCCTACGACCACATGCGGATCCCGTCCCCCGCAGTCGTGGTCAACCCGGCGGGCCGCAACTTCGTGACCCTGCCCGCCTACGTGTGGGCCACCGGCGGTGGTGTCCATCCGATGCCGGCGCACCTCAGCATCACCGCGACCGCGGCCGGCGCCGGCGGGGCGTCGGTCACCCTGACGGCCGCCGCGGGACAGCTCAGCGTCAGCGCGCAAGCGGGCGCGACCGCGTACTCGCCCTGCCCCTCGCCGGGCGGCTCGAAGTACCCCGTGGGCCACCCGCCGCAGAACTCCGGGCCGGGGACGGCGCCGGACTGCGGCGTCGTCTTCCGGGCGCCCAGCACCGGCAACACGATCACCGCCAGCCTGCTCTACACCATCGTGGTGCACGGGGCCAACGTGCAGTTCGCCCCGATCCCGGTGCAGGGGACCAGGACGGTGCAGGTCGCCGAGATCCAGAACCTGAACAAGTGAGCGGCCCCCGGCCCGTGCGCGCCCCCCGCGGCACGGCTCTGACCTGCAAGGCGTGGCCGCAGGAAGCGGCCATGCGGATGCTGATGAACAACCTCGACCCCGAGGTGGCCGAGCATCCCGACCAGCTGATCGTGTACGGCGGATCGGGCCGGGCCGCGCGCAGCTGGGACGCCTACGACGCCATCGTCGCGTCGCTGACCCGGCTGGACGACGACGAGACCCTGCTCGTCCAGTCGGGGAAGCCGGTCGGGGTGGTGCGGACGCACGAGTGGGCGCCGCGGGTGCTGATCGCCAACTCGCTGCTGGTGCCGCAGTGGGCCACCTGGGAGGAGTTCCGGCGGCTCGAAGGCCTCGGGCTGACCATGTACGGCCAGATGACGGCGGGCTCCTGGATCTACATCGGCACCCAGGGCATCCTGCAAGGCACCTACGAGACGTTCGCGGCGGTGGCGGCGAAGCGGTTCGGCGGCTCGCTGGCCGGCACGATCACGCTGACCGGCGGCCTGGGCGGCATGGGCGGCGCCCAGCCACTGGCGGTGACGATGAACGGCGGCGTCGCGATCTGCGTGGACTGCGACCCGTCCAGGATCACCCGGCGGATCGAGCACGGCTACCTCGACGAGGCCGCCGACGGCCTCGACGACGCGCTGCGCCGCGCCATCGCGGCCCGCGACGCCGGCCGCCCGCTGTCGGTCGGCCTGCTCGGCAACGCGGCGGACGTGTTCCCGGCCATGCTGGCCATGCGCGCCCCGATCGACATCGTCACCGACCAGACCTCCGCCCATGACCCGCTGACCTACCTGCCGCGCGGCGTCGCGTTCGAGGACATGGCCGCGCTGCGCGCCGAGGACCCCGAGGGCTTCACCCGCCGCGCCCGGGAGTCGATGGCCGCGCAGGTCGAGGCCATGGTCGGCTTCCTCGACGCCGGCGCCGAGGTGTTCGACTACGGCAACTCGATCCGCGGCGAGGCGCAGCTGGTCGGCTACCAAAGGGCCTTCGACTTCCCCGGCTTCGTGCCCGCCTACATCCGGCCGCTGTTCTGCGAGGGCAAGGGCCCGTTCCGCTGGGCCGCCCTGTCCGGTGACCCCAAGGACATCGCGGTCACCGACAAGGCGATACTCGACCTGTTCCCCGGTAACGAGGCGCTCGCCCGCTGGATCCGGCTGGCCCGCGAGAAGGTGCACTTCCAGGGCCTGCCGGCCCGGATCTGCTGGCTGGGCTACGGCGAGCGGGACCGGGCGGGACTGGCCTTCAACGACCTCGTCGCGCGCGGCGAGGTGTCGGCGCCGATCGTGCTCGGCCGCGACCACCTGGACTGCGGTTCCGTCGCCTCCCCCTACCGGGAGACCGAGGCGATGGCCGACGGCTCGGACGCGATCGCGGACTGGCCCATCCTCAACGCGCTCGTCAACGTTTCGTCGGGCGCTTCCTGGGTGAGCGTGCACCACGGCGGCGGCGTCGGCATCGGCAGGTCGATCCACGCCGGGCAGGTGTGCGTCGCCGACGGGTCCGTGCTGGCCGGGCGGAAGCTCGAGCGGGTGCTGACCAACGACCCGGGGACGGGCGTGATGCGGCACGCGGACGCGGGCTACGAGCAGGCAGCCGAGGTGGCGGTCCAGCGCGGGGTGGCGATCCCGATGGGCCCGTCCGGCGCATGAGCTTCGCCCGGCTGTGGGAGACGCTGCTGCCGATCGGCCGGGTCGACCGGACCGGCGGCTACCGGCGCTACTCCTGGACCGAGGCAGACCTGGCCTGCCGCGCCTGGTTCCGCGCCGCCGCCGCCGAGCGCGAGCTCCCGGTCGTGACCGACGGCAACGGCAACCTGTGGGCCTGGTGGGATCCGCCCGGCCGCCCGGCCGGTCACCCGCGGTCCGGCGCGATCGTCACCGGCAGCCACCTGGACTCGGTGCCCGACGGCGGGGCGTTCGACGGCGCGCTCGGCGTGGCGTCGGGGTTCGCCGCCATCGACCTGCTCCGCGCCCGCGGCTGCCTCCTGCTCCGGCCGGTGGCGGTGGCCGCGTTCTGCGAGGAGGAGGGCGCCAGGTTCGGCGTCGCCTGCCTGGGCAGCCGGCTGCTCACCGGGGTGATGGCGCCCGGTGCGGCGCGGGCGCTGCGCGACGACGACGGGGTCACGCTGGCCGGCGCGATGGCCGCCGCCGGGCACGACCCGGACCTGATCGGCCCGGACCCTGGGCTGCTGGCCGGCATCGGCGCGTTCGTCGAGCTGCACATCGAACAGGGCCGCGCGCTGGCCGAGCCGCTGGTCGCGCGCATCGGGATCGCGGAGGGCATCTGGCCGCACGGCCGCTGGCGCTTCGACTTCGGCGGCCAGGCCGATCACGCCGGGACGGCCAGGCTGACCGACCGGCGGGATCCGATGCTGCCGTTCGCTGCGGCGGTGATCGCCGCCCGGGAGCGCGCGGACCGCCTGGGCACGCTGGCGACGTTCGGCAAGGTCGTGGCCGAGCCCGGCGGAGTGAACGCGATCAGCTCGTCGGTCCGCGCCTGGCTGGACGCCCGCGCCCCCGGCCAGGCCGGCCTGGACCGGACGGTCAACGGGATCCGGTCGGCCGCCGGGGATGCCGCCCGTGAGCACAGCGTCGCCCTGACCGTCACCGCCGAGTCGGTCACGCCGCCGGCCGTTCGACCCGGTGCTGCGGGACCGGATCGCGAGGCTGCTCACCGAGGCCGGGATCGACGCGCCGGAGCTGCCGACCGGCGCCGGCCACGACGCGGGCGTGCTGGCGGCCCGCGTGCCGGCCGCGATGCTGTTCGTGCGCAACCCGACCGGTATCTCGCACGCGCCCGGCGAGCACGCCGATCCCGACGACTGCGAGGCCGGCGTCGCCGCGCTGGCCGCGGTGCTCGAGGACCTGGCCTGCCGGTGACCGGCCTGGCGGCCATCAGGCGCTGGCACGCCGAGCTCGCCTGGCTGCCCGGGCGAGGTGTCCAGCGTGACGTGCTCATCGAGGCGGCGGGTGAAACGTTCACGCGCGTCCAGGCCGGCGTTCCGTGGGAGCCTCCGGGCGGAGCCGTTCGGCTAAAGGGTCTTACCCTGCCCGGGCTGGCGAACGCTCATTCGCACGCGTTTCACCGTGCGCTGCGCGGAATCACGGAGGCGGGCCGGGGCACGTTCTGGACCTGGCGGGAGCGGATGTACCAGGTCGCGGCCCGGCTGCAGCCGGACAGTTACCTGGCGCTGGCGCGGGCGGCCTTTGCCGAGATGAGCCTGGCCGGCGTCACCTGCGTGGGGGAGTTCCACTACCTGCATCACGCGCCGGGGGGAGTGCCGTACGCCGACCCGAACGCGATGGGCCGGGCCGTGCTGCAGGCCGCCGCCGAGGCCGGCCTCCGGATCACGCTGCTGGACACGTGCTACCTGTCCGGCGGCCTGGGGCCCGGCGGCCCGGGGGCCGGCGGGGCGGCCGAGCCGCTGTCCGGCCCGCAGCTGCGGTTCGGCGACGGCGACGCGAACCGGTGGGCGCAGCGGGCGGAGGCTCTCGGCGCCGGTCCCGGCGGCGCGCTCGGGCCGGGTGCCCGGGCCGGGGCGGCGATCCATTCGGTGCGCGCGGTGCCGCGCGGGCAGATGCCCGCGGTGGTCGCCTGGGCGGACCGCCACGGCGCGCCGCTGCACGCCCACCTGTCCGAGCAGCGGGCGGAGAACGAGGCGTGCCAGGCCGCCTACGGCGCCACGCCGGCCGAGGTGCTCGGCGGCGCCGGAGCGCTCGGCCCGCGGAGCACGATGGTGCACGCCACCCACCTGACCGAGCGCGACGTCGGGCTGCTGGGCGGCAGCCGGACCTGCGCCTGCTTCTGCCCGACCACGGAGGCGGACCTGGCCGACGGGATCGGGCAGGCCCGCGCGCTGGCCTCGGCGGGCAGCCCGCTGTCGGTCGGCAGCGACAGTCACGCGGTGATCGACCTCTTCGCCGAAGCCCGCGGGATCGAGCTGACCCAGCGGCTCGCCACCGGGCAGCGCGGCCAGTTCAGCGCCGCCGAGCTGGCCACGGCGGCCACCGCTGCCGGGCATGCCTGCCTCGGCTGGCCGCAGGCCGGCGAGATCGTACCCGGCGCGGTCGCCGACCTGGTGACCGTCGCGCTGGACACCCCCCGGCTGGCCGGCGCGGGCGGCGCCACCGCGCTGGAGAGCGTCATCTTCGCGGCGACCGCCGCGGACGTCCGCAACGTCGTGGCCGGCGGGCGGGACGTGGTCCGCGACGGGCGGCACCTGCTGGTCGGCGACGTCCCGGCCGCGCTGTCCGCCGCCATCCGCGCCGTGCTCGACTGATGCCGTTACTAGCGGTCGAGCGCGCGGTCGAGGTTCACGGCGGCGCTGATGAGGGCCAGGTGCGTGAACGCCTGCGGGAAGTTGCCCAGCGCCTCGCCCGAGGCGCCGATCTGCTCGGCGTAGAGGCCGACGTGGTTCGCGTAGGTGAGCATCTTCTCGAAGACCATCCTGGCTTCTTTGACGCGGCCCGCGCGGGTCAGTGCCTCAACGTACCAGAACGAGCACAGGTTAAAGGTCCCCTCGCCGCCGACGATGCCGTCGTGCCCGGTGCTGGCGTACCGGTAGACCAGGCTGTCGGAGGCGAGCTCGGCGCTGATCCGGTCCAGCGTGGACAGGAACCGCGGGTCGGTCGGCCCGGCGAACTTCACCAGCGGCATGACCAGCACCGAGGCGTCGAGGAGCTGACTGCCCGGGTGCATGACGTAAGCCTGGAGGTCGCGGTCCCAGCAGGACTCCTGCACGAACCGGTGCGCGGCGGCGGCGAGCTTGCGCCATCGCTCCAGGGGAGCGGGCAGCCCGCGGTCGAAGGCGAGGCGCCGGGCCCGGTCATAGGCCACCCAGGTCATCAGCGCGGAGTAGGTGAAGCGCTGCCGCGGGCCGCGGATCTCCCAGATCCCCTCGTCCGGCTCCTGCCAGTGCTTGGCCAGCCAGTCCAGCCGCTGGCACAGGCCCGTCCACAGGTCATAGGAGATCGGTACCTCGCGGTTGTACAGGTAGACCGAGTCCATCAGCTCGCCGTAGACATCGAGCTGGCGCTGCCGCACCGCGTTGTTGCCGATGCGGACCGGACCCGAGCCGCGGTAGCCCTCCAGGTGGTCCAGGACCGTCTCGCTGAGATCCTCACTGCCGTTGACCGCGTACATGATCATGATGTCGCGCTCGGGAGTCGCGGACTCGCAGCGGCGCTGGACCCAGTCCATGAACGACGCGGCCTCCTCCAGGAAGCCGAGCGTCATGAGCGCGTACACGGTGAACGCCGCATCGCGCAGCCAGCTGTAGCGGTAGTCCCAGTTCCGGCCGCCGCCTAGTTCCTCGGGGAGCGAGGTCGTCGGCGCCGCGACCAGGGCTCCGGTCGGGTGGTAGACCAGCAGCTTGAGCGCCAGGGCCGAGCGCTGCACGGTCTCCCGCCACCGCCCGCGGTAACGGGACTGGCTGACCCATGCCTGCCAGAAGTCTGAGGTCATGGTGAACAGCTCGTCGGTCTCGCCCGGGACCAGCGGCCGGACCTCGCCGCGCCACTCCAGCGCGATGTCGAGGGTCTCGCCCTCCTCGAGGGTGAACGTCGCGGCGACGCCGGACTCCTCGATCTTCAGGGGCACGCTGGTGCGCAGCACGCAGGAGCCGAGCGCGGAAGTGAACACCGCGCCCACCCCGGTCACCAGCTCGACGGAATGCGGGGCGCGGCCGTAGTCGAACCCCGGGTGGCAGGCAAGCTCGAACGAGGCCCGGCCGCGGACCGCCCGCGCCTGCCGCACGAGCAGGTCGCGCGCCTTGCCTGCCCCGCTCGTGGTCGGCACCATGAAGTCGATCACCTCGCCGACGGCCTCGGTGCCGAGGAAGCGGGTCACCAGGATGTTGGTGTCGGGCAGGTACATCTGCTTCGCCCGCCCGCTGGTGCGGCTCGACAGCGAGAAGTAGCCGCCCTTGCGCGCGTCCAGCAGCGACGCGAACAGCGAGGGTGCGTCGAACCGCGAGGGGCAGTACCAGTCGATGTTGCCGTTCGTGCCGACCAGCGCCACGGTCCGCAGGTCGCCGACGATGCCGTGCTCCTCGATCGGCAGGTACCCGTCCGGCGCGGCGCCGGAGCCGTTCCCGGGCGAGTAGCTCTCCACCCTTTCATGATGCGTTTACTTGTTACATTCACGTTTCCGCCGCGGCACGGTCTCCGCTTGGGTCCGTGCCGACGCTCTCCTCGCCTTCCAGCAGCGCGGGGGCCTTCTCCAGCGCCCGCGGCCGCCACAGCGCGAGCCCGGCCGCGTAGGCGACGCCGACGGCGATCAGCGCCAGCGTGAGCCAGGGCAGCAGGCTGTACGGGGCCGGCTGGCCCGGCCGCAGGTCGCCCCAGATCGGGATCGCGAGCACCGCGACGCCGATCACCGGCACGACCACCCAGAGCCAGGGGTTCTTGCGGACGCCGCGGCGGCGGAACTTCGCCCACTCGACCACGAGCGCGACGTTGGCCGCGAGGTACATGATGATCAGGCCGAGGATTCCGTAGGTGCCGAGGAATCCGGACGCGGCGCCCGGGCTGGTGATCGCCGTGGACACCACGCCGATCAGGACGCTGGGTGCCACGAAGGCGACGGCGGCGATGGCCGGCGTGCGGAACCTCGGGCTGACCCGGGCCAGCGCGTGCGTCCACAGCCCGCCGCGGGCACCCGCGAAGATCACCCGTGATGTCTGGGTGTTCGCCGCCACGTAGGAGCTGGTCACGCTCGACAGGAACACCCACGTGATCAGCGGGGCCACGAACGGGATGAAGACCTTGGCCGCGGTGTGGAACGGGTTGGGGTCGAGGCTGAGCGCGCCCGTGTGGCCGGCGCCGAACGCGGTGACGAGCGCGTACGAGCCGAGCACGTAGATCGCCCCGCTGATCAGCACGGCGCCGATCACCGCGATCGGCACGTTGCGCCGCGGGTCGCGGGTCTCCTCGGCCAGCGGGGCGGCCGCCTCGAACCCGCCGAAGGCGAGCACCGCCAGGCTGAACGCGAGCAGGACATCGGTGCCGTGCGGCCAGCGGAACGGCGCGGCCGACAGCCCCGTCGCCCCGCCCTTGGCCAGGATCGTCAGGCTCAGCGCCAGCAGCAGCACGACCTCGAACACGTACAGCACCACGGTCACCCGGACGCCGAACCTCAGCCCCACGATCACCGGCGCGACGACGAGCACCCCGTATCCGACCGTGATGATCTGGGTGAACCCCCAGATGTGCGGGTTGTTGAAGACGTTCTGCGCGATATAGCTGCCGACGAAAATATAGATGCCGCCGAAAGCGATGATGTACCCGAGAATCGTGATCACCCCGATCGCGACGGCCACCTTCGTGCCGATCGCGCGGGTGATGTACGTGATGAACGACCCGGCGCTGGGATAGATGCCGGCGAACTGGGCCAGGCTGCTCGCGGTCGCGACCATCGCGACCATGCTGATCAGGAAAATCAGCGGTGCCGAGGCCCCGGCCAGCCCGACCATCACGCCGGTGGTGAAGAACAGGTTGAAGGCGGGCGCCACCTGCGCGACGCCCGGCATGATCACGCCGAAAAGCCCGAGCTGCCCGCGGCGCAGCGCCCGGGGGTTCTCAGTGGTGCTGGCCATGGCTAGCCCTTCCCGTGCCGTTGCACGAAGTCGAGGAATACCTGGTTGAATTCGGCCGGATGCTCCCAGAGGCAGGCGTGACCGCCCTTGGTGGTCGCCCATTCGGAGCCGGGGATGCCGGCGTGTACCCGGCGCGACAGCGCGACCGGGATGAGGATGTCTTCTTCGCCGGCCAGCACGAGGGTCGGCGCGGTGATCTCGTCGAGGCGCTCGGTCGTGTCGTGTTCCTGGATGACTGCCAGCTGAGCCAGGTAGGCGTGCACCGGCTGGTCCAGGTAGCGCATCGCGGTCTCGAATTCCGCGAGCTCGGCTTCCCGCTGCTCGAAGAAGCCGGTGGTGAAGGCCCAGAGCGTGACGTCGCGCATGACGAACGGCACGCCCATGACCGGCGCGAGATCGGCCCACATGGCGAACATCCGGGAGCAGAACGGGCCGGGCGCGGCATACGTGCAGCCGAGGGTGACCGAGCGCAGGCCGGCCGGGTAGGCGATCGCGTACTCCTGGGCGATCATCCCGCCCATGGACACGCCCATCAGGTGCACGCCGGTGACGCCCAGCGAGTCGGCCAGCGCCTTCGCGTCGTCGGCGAGCATCCGGCTCGAGTAGGGCCCGGCCGGCTTCGAGCTCGCCCCGACGCCCCGGTTGTCGAACCGCAGGACGCGGTACCCCGCCGCGAGGAAGTCGCCCATCTGGAGCTCCCAGGTCTCCAGATCGTCGGCGAGCCCGTTGACGAGGACGATGGTTTCCTCGCCGTCACCTTCCAGCCTGTAGTTCAGCTCGATGTCATTGACCCTGGCGATGGGCATCTCAGGCCTTTCCGTGCCGAATGCGGATGCGGGCGTACAGCTCCCGGAGCATGTCCTCGGTGAGCGAGAAGTGGCCGGCCGCGAGGTCCGCGGCGGTGCCGGGCTCGCCTGCGATGACCGCCCCGGCGAGCAGGGGATGCTGGTGCAGTGCCCGGCTGCGGACCTCGGCCGAATACGGCTCCGCGTCGAAGCCGAAGCTGACCTCCCGCCGGATCCGGGCGCTCAGCTCGACGAGCCGCGGATTGTGCGCGGCGCGCGCGATCGACTGGTGCAGCGCGTGGTCGGCGAGGTGCGAGGCTTCCCGGTCGGTTGCCGCCGCGTACTGCCCGACCGCGTCGCGGATCGCCGCGATGTCCTGCTCGTCGCGGCGCTCGGCCGCGGTGCGAGCGATCAGCTGCTCGATCAGCCGCCGGAAGTCGAGCAGCTCACCCAGTTCGGCCCAGGCAGGAAGCAGCGTCCTGCGGATCATCTCGTCAGACTCAGGTCCGAGGCCGGCCTGCACGAAGGTCCCGCCGCCCCGGCCGCGCCTGGTCTTCACGTAGCCGGAGGCCGCCAGCCGCTGCAGGGCCTCCCGCACCGTAGTCCGGCTCACCTCCAGCATGGACGCAAGCTCCCGTTCCGTTGGCAGCCGCTGGTCCGGAACGAATTCGCCGAGCGCGATCGCGGTGACTAGCCGCTCCGCTATCCGCTCGCCTGCGGTACGCATCGGGACCGGAGCCAGCAGTCCCCCGAACGGGCCTTCGGCCGGGTGCTCGGCTGGCTCGGTCATGGCTGCCCGTCCGCGCCGAAGAAACCGGCGATGAACCGGGTCAGCGTCTGGCTGCCGCGCACGATGCTGGCGAGCTCGACCGCCTCGCCGACACCATGGATGTTGCGGGCGACCGGGCCGTAGGCGAGCGCCGGGCGCCCGAACTGATTCAGGTAGTAGCGGGCGTCCGTGGTGCTGCCCAGGACCAGCCGTCGCGGCGCAACGCCGTGGACGCTGGCGTGCGCGGCGGCCATCGCGTCGGCAACCGGATGGCCGGCGTCAAGCACGTACCCCTCGGCGCGGAACCCCGCCGGGCGGATGACCGGCGGATGGACCGCCAGCCACGGGTCGCGGGCCGCCTCCCGCAGCACGGCATCCCGGATCCGGGCCAGCGCCTCCTCCGGCTGCCAGCCGCGCGGAAACCCGGCCCGCACCTGCATCCGCGCCCTGGCCGGCACGCTGGAGGCCCAGTCGCCGGCGGTCACCACGCCCACGTTCACGTTGTAGGGTCGGGCGACCGCGGCGAAAGCCGGGTCGTCCGCGGCGTCGTTGAGCTCTGCGTCGAATGCGGCCAGCGCGCGCAGCACCGCGGGAACGCAGCCGATGGGGTTCACCGCCCGGTCGGCAGCCTCGGCATGAGCGGGGACGCCCTCAATCTCGATCTCCACCCACAGCACGCCGACCCCGCCCAGCAGCAAATCCAGGCCGGTCGGCTCGAGCAGCACGACGGCATCCCCGAGCACCCCGGCGTTCGCCGCCGCGAGCGTCCCGTTGCCCGTGCACTCCTCCTCGATCACGCTGACGAACGTCAGCTCGCCGGCCAGCGCGTCCGGCATCGCGCGGCGGAGCGCCGCGACGGCGAGCAGCCCCATCGCGAAGCCGCCCTTCATGTCGCCTGCGCCCCGCCCGGTCAGCCATCCGTCGGCACGGACCGGGGTGAAGGGATCCGACAGCCACACCGCCGCCTCGGCGGGCACGACGTTGACATGGCCGTTGAGCAGCAGCGACGGTTTCTGGCCGGGGTTGATGCGGCCGACCACATTGGGCCGGCCCTGGTAGGAGAGCTGCGCCACTCCGGCCGGCGCCTCGGCCGCCGTCTCCGCCGGCACCGGCAGGAAGCTCACCCCGAAACCGAGCCTGTACAGCTCCGCGGCGACGACCTCCTGCGCGCGCCGCTCCGCGCCGACCGTACTCGGGGCGGCGATCAAGGCTTCCAGGAAGGCGAACGCCGCCTCGGATTCGGCGCGGACCGCGGCGTTGACCGCGTCCCACTGCGCCGCCGTCCGCCCGGCGTATCCCCCCACTGCACCGCTCGCCACGCGGGCCACCTTATGGTTTAGAAGCCCGAACTTTAGACCATTTTGGGGATAAGTCGCTCACCTGTCAACACGTGCGCTGCGGCCGGGCCGGGCGCGAGCGCGGCCTGCCCGGTCTTTCCCGTAGGTTCCCTGGCACGCGCGAATGGAATGCGAGCTGATGCACCACCTCACCACTGGGTGAGGGTTTCCAGGTTCTGGTTGGGGTTGATCTGGGGTGCCCCCGGCTGGGGCACCCCAGAGCTGGCCGGTTTATCTGGGCTCGACGTCAGTGAAGATGTCGGTTTCGCCGATTCCGGTGCGGGCGATTGCGGTGTTCCGGCCGTCGGTCCAGACCGGGTAGACGTTGGTGCTGCTCACCGCGATGCCGTTGTAGTCGCCGATGAAGGCTCCGCTACTGAAGAATCCGAGGTTGGGGTTCCAGGACCTGGTGCTGATACGGCGGCTGGTCCAGGTGGCGCCGCCGTTGGCTGACCGTGCCTCCCAGGTGTTGATGCGGACGTTGGCCGGGTCGAGCCGGCGGTCGAACCAGATCGCGTACAGCTGGCCGTCCGGGGCAGCAGCGATCCATGGGAAGAACTGGTCGTTGGGCGCCGGTTTCCCGGACGTGGTGACCGACAGGAAGCGCGCGCTGGACCAGTGCATTCCTCCGTCGGTGGACTGCTGATAGGAGATGTCGGCTTTGGACACCGCCCGGTTGATGTTGTTCTGGTAGACGAATGTCAGCGATCCCGTGCGCGGGTCAAAGGCCAGGGACGGCGTGTTGGGCGCCCGGAAATGCGTGGGCGGCAGGGTGTCGTCCTTGGCCGCGTCCAGGAAGTCCCTGTACTGGCCTGGCTTGTCCACCTGGACGGCATTCGGCAGGAAGCTCTGGCCGCCGTCGGTGGATCGCTGGAACAAGATGTGCGGGTCTACGGAGTTGTTGCAGTTCTCCTGCATGAACGCCACGTCGAGGGCGCCGTTCGGTTCGACCTGGGGGGTGAAGTACTGGTTGGCCGACCGGCCGGTGCCGTTGCCGCCCGGGTTGTCCGGCTGGATCGCGGTGTGCTGGAACGTGGTCAGCGACGGGTTGGCCATGTTGAACGTGTCGGTATAGGCCAGTTGCAGCGGGCAGTAGTCGGAGAACCCGCTGGCCAGGACGTGGAACTTGGTGTAGCCGACGTACAGACGGCCGTAATGCGGGCTCGACGGAGTGTTGTTGACCGCGATGTAGTCCTTGTCGTTGAAGATCGAGGTGTTGACCGTCCCGGTTTTGTAGTTGAAGTTGGTTGCCGCGCGGGCAGCCGCCAGGCCGGGTGTCCAGGTGTGCCCGTTGTCCCGGGAGACGTAGACCTGCACCTCGGAGAACGGCAGGCTGCGGAAGAAGCACAGCTGGCCCATGTAGAACACGTGGTCACGCTGGCTGTAGGCGACCGACGGGTCACCGCCGCTGCACGTATCCCCGGTCCCGCGGAAGAACGGCACCACCCTGGTCGATGCCCAGTGCTCGCCGCCGTCGGTGGTACGCATGACGATATTGCCGCCGCTGACGTAATCGTTGGCTGCTGCGACCGCGATCTTCGGGTTGGCCAGGCTGACCGCGACCGACGTCTCGTTCTGCGGCAGCGGCGGGTTGGAGTCGGTGTTCATCTGCACGTTGGGCCCGAAGCCCGCTAAGGGCTGAGTGTATGAGCCTCGGCGCGCGGCGGCCCGCGCCGCCATCACCTCGGCGGAGACCATGGCCCGCACTCCGTTGGAGATGCCGCCCGGATAGCGCTGGATGTGCAGGATCCAGCGCGGCGTGGCGGCGTTCCGGCTGGCCTGGCTTGGCGCGGCAGCCAGGAACGACGCACCGACGCACCCGGCGGCCACCACCGCCGTCACCAGTTTCCTCATCACGGGCCACCTCCTTTGTGCGGGGAGCGGTACTACATTGACTGCCATCCAAGCACGGATACATCGGGACCAGAAGAACCAGATGGACGCGGCGGCCGGGCACTTCCACACGTGCCCGTAGATATGCGACCAGTGACGAAGCCTGCCGGGACCATTGGGGTGCCCAGAACCGGGCGATAGGTGCACGGTGCACCACACAGCAGGCATAGTTCTATGTCACTCCGAGTCGGCAGGTATCTGGACATCGCACGGAATAAATACCCGGCGGGCACTCACGATCGATGACACACCCGGCCTGCCTGATAGCAGCCGCTTGCCGGGTACCCACGAAGCCGGGATGTTCACTGAGCTGTCGCCGGCGCCAAGGGAATTTCGATTCCGTCCCCTCCAGAAGGAGTGTCGCCGCGTATCCATGAGGAGCGACGCACAACAGCCAGCTAACCCGGGCGGGCTTCAGGCGGCGAGTGCCGCTTCTTGGCGCTCCTGGCGTTCTCGGCGTTCTTGGCGGACTTTCTGGTTGCCGAACAGGACGGCGATGGCGTAGTCGAGGTCGAGGCGCTCGCCGTACCAGGGCGGGATGATGGTGTCCGGGGTGATCTCGGCGTCGTGCTGGTCGTGCAGCTGCCCGTTGGGTTTAGGCAGCGGGGGGCTGTCGGGGATCTGTTTGCCGTCGGGCCGGTGGAAGGTGAACACGCCGGGGGCGGGGGTGCCGATCTGGTAGCCGTGCTGGTGGATGAGCCGGTGGTGGTGGGAGCAGAGGCTGATGAGGTTGTCGAGGCTGGTTTCGCCGTCGTAGATCCACCACTGGATGTGGTGGGCCTGGGTGGCGCGGCGGTGGCAGCCGGGGAACCGGCAGCGGCAGTTGTCGCGGTCGCGGAGGGCGCGGCGGATGGCGGGGGTGGGTTCGCGGCGGCGGCGGCCGACGTTGAGCACGTCGCCGTTGGCGTGGTGGCTGATCCAGGACCAGACCGCGTCGCAGGCGATCCGCTGCAACGCGGCCTTGCTGATCGCCGGCCCGTCCTCAACGTGGCACCGGGAGGCGTGCCCGCCCGGGGCATGACGGCCAGTCGGCTGCCCGCGGCCACCCGGTTCGCCGGGCGGGCCGCCGGGGCCGCTGGTCGGGGTATGGGGGCCGCTGGGCACGGTGCCCGGGCTGCTGGGCACTGCGGTGGGCTCGGCCGACGGGGAGGGCGCTGCGGCCGGGGCGGGCCGGGCGGCGGTGGTGGCTGGGACGGGGGTGGTGCCGTCGAGAGCGCCGTCGGGGATGAGGGCGTCGGGGGTGGCGTGGATGATGACCTGGTAGACATCCGGGTTCTGCGCGGTGCGGGTCTTGCCGGCGATGTAGGCCTCGGCGATCTGCACCAGGGCGTCGGCCAGGCTGGTCGAGGTCGGCCGCGCTTCCGCGGAAGCGCCTGCCCGCTGCCCGCCAGCTGGCGCACCGCCCGGCCGCGCTTCCGCGGAAGCGGCTGATCGCTGATCATCGGCGGCGGTGCCGCCCGGGGGCGCTTCCGCGGAAGCGCTGTCGTGACCGCCGTCGTGATCATCGTGGTCGGGGGCGGTGTCCTGGGTGACGGCGCGCAGCGCGGTCAGCACCGCCGCGCCGTCCTCGGGCGGCAGCCGGACCGACAGCGACAGCGACCCGTCGTCGTCGAACCGCCAGGAAAGCCGCCGCCGCAGCCGGGCCTGCTCGTCCATGTTCCGGGTCACGGTCCGGTGCGCGCGGGCGAACGTGTCCAGCTGGTTGGCGGTCATCGGCCCCGCCATCTCGGCCAGATCGCCATCCGAGTCCGGGTCGGCGATCCGGGTCAGCGCCCGCACCTTGGCGAACGACAGCTGCCCGGCGGCGAACTCGCCCCGGATCACCGGCAGCGACCCGAGCGCGCGGGCGACCCGGACATGCTCGCGGGCGGCGCTGGCCGACAGCTGGCACTTCCACGACAGCCACGCCGCACACGACGGCATGTCCCACGAAGCCCAGCCACGGCGGGCATCGAACTCGGCCAGCAGCACCAGGAACCGGCAGGTCGCCGCCGCCAGGTGCCCGGCCAGCTCACAGATCTCCGACTCCAGCACCGCCAGCGGCCGCCCGCCGGCCGCACCGTCCGGCGCGGACGCCGCCGTGCCAGCCGGGCCTGGAGTCGGCGTGCCCGGCGCGGCATCGTCGGGGGAGCCCGCGGCGGCGTCCTGAGTGCTTGATTGGGGAGTGTTGTGTTGATCGAACATGTATTTGATGTTAGCCACCGGGTGCGACAATTTCCGTATAGCGCTTCCGCGGAAGCGTCCCCAGCGGCCCCCGCCTCCACCGCCTCCAGCCAACCGCGGGATGACGAGTCGTCCCAGGGTGGCGCGATCTATGGCCGACCCGAAATGATCTGACCGTGCACACGCAACGGCGAGCATGAAGGCGGCACCGGCATGAGCACGCTGATCACCCACATCGGCGAGCTCGTCACGAACGCCCCGGACCAGCCGGACGACGGGGCCGGCCCTTCGCGACCCGCAGCGACGCGGCGCTGGTCATGGAGGACGGCCTCGTGGCCTGGACCGGGGCCGCGTCGCGGGCCCCCGCCGCCGACGACATCGTGGACGCGCGCGGCCGGGCGGTGCTGCCCGGATTCGTGGACTCGCACGCTCACCTGGTGTTCGCCGGCGAGCGCGGCGCCGAATTCGCCGCCCGGATGGCCGGCGCGCCGTACCAGGCGGGCGGCATCGCCTGGACCGTCGCGGCGACCAGGCGAGCCGCCGATCCCGAACTCCGCGCAGGCCTGCGCCGCCTCGTCGCCGAGATGCTCCGGCAGGGCACGACCACATTCGAGTGCAAGTCCGGGTACGGCCTCACCGTCGCCGACGAGGCGCGCAGCGTCCGGCTCGCGGCCGAGGTCACCCCGGAGGTCACCTACCTGGGCGCGCACATCGTCCCGCCCGAGTTCGACGGTGACCCCGGCGGCTACGTCAACCTGGTCTGCGGCCGGATGCTGGACGCCTGCGCCCCGCACGCGCGGTGGGTGGACGTGTTCTGCGACCGGGGCGCGTTCGGCGCGGACGAGGCCGCCGCCGTCCTCGACGCCGGGCGCGCCGCCGGGCTGATGCCGCGGGTGCACGCCAACCAGCTCGGCCCGGGTCCCGGGGTACAGGTGGCGGTGCAGGCAGGAGCCGCGTCAGCGGATCACTGCACCCACCTGACCGACGCCGACGTGGACGCGCTCGCCTCCGGGCGGACGGTCGCCACGCTGCTGCCCGGCGTCGAGTTCTCCACCCGGCAGCCGTACCCGGACGCCCGGCGGCTGCTCGGCGCTGGCGTCACGGTGGCGCTCGCCACCGACTGCAACCCCGGATCGTGCTTCACCTCCAGCATGGCGCTGTGCGTCGCGCTCGCCGTGCGGGAGATGCGGATGACGACCCGGGAGGCGGTCTGGGCGGCCACCGCCGGCGGGGCGCGCGCGCTGCGCCGGACGGACGTGGGGCACCTGGGCGCGGGCGCCCGCGCCGACGTGCTGATGCTGGACGCCCCGTCCCACGCGTACCTCGCGTACCGGCCGGGCGTTCCGCTGGCCGCCGCCGTGTGGCGCGCGGGGGAGCTGGCCGCGGGATCGCCTAGCTGACCGCCCGAACCGGCTAAGAAAGACAATTATCCCGAACGGCTACCGCTTCAGCCCGCCCGCGGACCCGCTGCCCGTCAGGCGCAGGCCTGGTCCTCGCCCGGCTCGTCCGTGTCAGGCCTGCCGGCCGGATGATCCAGCTCCTCGTGCGCCCGGACGATCTGTTCTGACACCTCGACCAGGTCGGCGAAGGTCCGCCGCAGGTACCCGTCGCCGGTCGTCCACGAGATCGTGCCGTTGCGGAACCACACGGTGAGGTCGCAGCGGACGGACAGCACGGCGATGTCCGCCACGGACTCATCGGTGCGCACCAGCCTGCGGCCGATCCCGCGGTCGACGATCAGCGCCTCGAGTTCCTTGGCGGCCTCGCAGGAGCTGACCGGGTGGTCGGCGAGGCGGCCAGCGCCGCGTGCCGCGGGCACCGGGATCGCGAACCAGACGGCTTTGCCCTGGACCTTCCACCGGCCCAGCCGGGCGCGGGTCGGGTGATGCCCCCAGCGGCCGTCCGACAGCTCGGACACGACTCGCAGGCCGCGGCCGTTGATCGATTCCAGCGATACCCGGGAGGGATCCGGCGGGGCGCCGGCCTTTCCATCCCCGCTGCGAGTCGAAGATCTTGCAGACCAGCTCGTATCCGGTGGGGCAGCCGCGGACGTAGGTCCACATCTCGGGGGACCCGGTGATGGGCCGCTGCCTGCTGCCGTCGAACTCGACGTTGGCCTGCGCGTGCAGGGTGTTGGCGGCGAGTTCGCTGACCATCGTGACGCCGTCGTGCACCACGTCCGCCGGCAGGCCGATGTCGGCCACGGACGCCCGGAACAGTCGGCGGGCCACGCCTGCGCAGGTGCCGTCGAGAGGCAGCGGCCAGGCCTGACAGCCGCTGGCCCTCGCGTCTGCGGGGTCGCTCATCGAGGCGGCCTCCGCCAGGATCGCCGCCATCAGTTCGGCGCCGGCCGGGCAGCGACGGGCAACGCAAACATGATGCTCAGCCTTCACGAGTCATTGATCTGTGAAACACAGATTATGAGTCGTGACCCTTCTGCGCAATGGCATCCGCTGAAATCCCACGAGCTTTCAAGGTATCGGTGCCGCTGCGCGCAGGTGACACGGATGTAACCACGAGGTAGCGGGCGGCAATCATGGCCGGTAGACGTATCAGTGTGTAAAGTGACATATGCGGCAGAAACCGCAGGCCTTGAGACAGGCGTAGCACAGAGAAGAACCCCCCGGAGATGCAGCCCGGGGGGTTCTTCTGCTAAGCGCTTTCAGACGTCGTAGCGGCCCGCCTTCAGGTCCGCGAGGAACTCGGTGAACACCGCGCGCTCGACGACGTGGGCCCCTCCTTCGGGGCGCTTGCTGTCGCGGACTGCGATCACGTCCGGGATGTTGGCCGCGATCTCCACGCAGCCGCCGTTGTTGGGGGCGCTCCGGCTAGCCTTGCGCCAGATTGCCTGAGACAGGTCGGTCATGGTTCTACTCCAGGTGTTCTGTGAGTTGGTTGAGGTAGAGGGTGGTATCGCCCGGTTCCAGCGATGCAGCGCTGGCCCGTCCGTAGGTTTCGATATAGCTCTTTGCCTGTTCCGTGCTTGCCACCTCCTCGATCGCGAAATCTGTCTCCAGGAAGACCGTGCTGGGCTCGCCTGGGAAATCGAAAATATCTACCATGGAATGCATGCCGGTAGGCGGCCCGTCCGCGAAGCGCTGGATGCGCAGCTCGACGTTGGGGCGGCGGCTCATCTCGATCAGGTGCTCGATCTGGTCCAGGCGATCCTGCCTGGGCCCCCACCGGTACATCAGCGACGCCTCGGTGATCACCGCCGCGAACCGGGGGGCGGTGCCGTCGGTGCGGTCCAGGATCTCCTGCCGCCGCAGCCGGGTCTCCAGCGCCTTGGCCCGCCAGGCGGGCGGCCGCGCCGAGCCCCGCATGAAGGATTCCATGTAGTCCGTCGTCTGCAGCAGCGCGGGCAGGACCAGCGGCATGAACGCGCGGATCTGCGTGGCGTCGTTCTCGAACCCGGCAAATTCGTTCTCGAAGATCTGCGGGTAGTCGCGCCACCATGGCCTGATGCGTGCCCGTACGGCGAGATCGGTGATCTCGTCCTGCTCCGCTTCCCCGGCCCCGTAGATGCGGAGCAGGTCGCGGATGTCGCTCATCTCCGGGCGCTTCCACTGGTTGGCCTCGAACCGCCCGACCTTGCCCCGGCCCCAGTTGAGCATGTCGCAGACGTGATTGGCCGTATGCCCGCTCTTCTTGCGCAGCACGGCAAGGCGGTGTGACAGGCGGCGCTTCGCCAGGGTGGCGCCGTAGCCGTTGTCACTCATCGGGGCACCTCCTTGACAGGGCCTGCGTTTGAGTATAGCGCTGCCTAAGTTGTGAATCACAAAGTTTGCTGTTGTTCGCTCAGTGGTAACCCGCCGCGTCATTCGGGCGCACAAGATGTAACTTTTACGGATTCAACTGGGCGTTTGGGTAAATTGTCCGGTTACTCGGCGGCGTTGTCTTACTCGGCGGCGTTATCGAACTCGCCGCTCTTCACCCCGTCCAGGAAGCACTCCCACTCGTTCCTGTCGTAGACGAGCACCCGCTCGGCCGGGTCGCCGGCCACCCGCATGAGCACCCACTCGTCGGCGCCCGGCTCCCCCATGCCGACGAAGGCGATCTCGATGGAGCCGGCCTCGCCGCCCGAGCGCTGCCAGGCCTGCGCCCCGACGTCGATGCCGAGCTGTTCCACCGTCGGCTTGCCGGTCATGACCGTTTCGCCACGCCGCTGTAGAGCACCCGGGATCCCTCGGTGTCCGCCAGCTCGGGGTCGTCCGCCCCCCACATGCCCACGTACGTGATGCCCGGCCCCGCGTCCGCGTACGGCGCGACGAAGTCGAGCCCCTCGAAGAACCGCTCGACCTCGTCCCTGGTGCGCAAGTAGATCCGGCTGCTGGCGTGCTCGTAGGTGTCGTACATCGCCTGCACCGAGCGCGGCGGCAGCTTGTCGGCCGTCGCGTGCGAAAGCGCCAGGTAGCTGCCCGGCGCTAGCGCGCCGGTGTACCGCTTCACCAGCCCCCACGGATCGGACCCGTCGGCCACGAAGTGCACGACCGCGGTCATCAGCAGCCCGACCGGCTGGCTGAAGTCGATGAGCGCCCGCAGGTCCGGGTGACCGAGCACCTCGCCGGGATCCCGCATGTCCGCGACGATCAGCCGGGTGTGCCCGTCGTCTTCCAGCAGGCCACCGGACATGGCGCGCACCATCGGGTCGTTGTCCACGTACACCACGCGCGGGTCCGGGACGACCTGGCCGACGGCCTCGTGCGTGTTGCCCTGGGTCGGCAGGCCGGATCCGATGTCGATGAACTGGCTGATGCCGTGCTCGCTGGCCATCCAGCGGGCCGAGCGCTGATGGAACCCCCGGTTGGCCCAGGCCGCGTCGTAGAGGTCGGGCAGCGCCGCACGCAGCCGGTCGCCGGCGGCCTGGTCCACCGCGAAGTTGGTGCTGCCGCCGAGGTAGTAGTCGTACAGGCGCGCCGGACTCGCCGTGGAGATATCCACGCCAGGGGGTGCCTCCGCCTCCGTCATCCGTGCCTCCGTCGGGTGCCTCAGGCCCTAGTCTTGCACGCCGTGAGTGACGCACCAAACGCGGCGAGTGACCAGAGGAGCACCTGCAATCTCAGGTGAGATTATCCGAAGAAGGCCGGAGAAAGGGCAACTTATTGGGGCGAGCGCCCGCATTCCCGCCGCATCCGCCGGTATTCCCTGGTCACTGCCTCAGCCTCGGATACCTGCCGCGGAATCTGATGAGCGGATCCAGGGAATCAGACGCATAGGGGATGTCCAAAACGTGGCCAATCATCATCACGTGATCTCCGGCCGGGATCTGGCCTGCGCTCTCGCAGTCAAAGGCGGCCAGGCCGTGCGCCGGGATCAGCGCGCCGGAATGGCCGCCGCGAAGGTGCTCCACGTCGTCGAGCAGCAGCCGTGCCCCCGGCCGCCCGGCCGCGGCGAACCGGCCGGCCAGCACCCGCTGCTCCGCGGCCAGCAGGGTGACGGCGAACCCGGCAGGCCCCTTCGGGCGGGCCAGCACCTCGGCCGGGTAGGACTCCGCCATGAGCGCCACCAGCACGAACGGCGGGTCCAGCGACAGCGGGCAGAACGCGCTGACCGTGGTCCCGATGTCGTCGCGGCCGTCGCAGATCGTGACGAGGGTGACGCCGGAGGCATACGACGTGAAAGCCTCGGTGAGCTGCTGGAGGCTGGCACCTGCCCGTTCGGTCAATCGAATTTCCAGCTTCCCGGCAGCAGCAGCGGTCCGTACGGCGGCAAGCCTGCCCGGGCTGCGATCGCGGCGACGTCGCCCGAGGCCGGGCTGCGCACCCGGTCGAGCGGGCCGAGCCGCGGGTACGGCCGCAGCGGCGCGTCCGCGGGCAGCCCAGCCCGGCTGCGGGCGTGCGCCGCCGCGGCATCCAGCCCGCCGAGCTCGTCCACGAGGCCGTTCTCCAGGGCGTCCGCGCCGGTCCAGACCCGGCCGCGGGCCACCTCCTCCACCTGAGCGGGGGACAGCCTGCGCCCGGCGGCGACCTTGCCGGTGAAGTCCGCGTAGATCCGGTCCAGCCAGATGTTGATCCGGTCCCACTCGTCCGCGCTGAACGGGCGGCTCGGGGCGAACATCGTCGCGTGCTCCCCCTCGGCCACCGCGTCCATGCTGATCCCGGCGCGGTCCATCAGCTCGCGCAGCACGGGCTTGGCCATGATCACGCCGATGGAGCCGGTGATCGTGCCCGGCTGGGCGACGATGACGTCGGCCGCCACCGAGATGAAGTACCCCCCCGACGCGGCCACGTCGCCC
This sequence comes from uncultured Actinomycetes bacterium, assembly GCA_963697445.1. Taxonomy (GTDB): domain Bacteria; phylum Actinomycetota; class Actinomycetes; order Streptosporangiales; family Streptosporangiaceae; genus PALSA-505. The sequence goes on along the minus strand of CAVOOC010000038.1, from coordinate 41,061 downwards.
ATCGACACGACGACCGGCGTGCCGCCGCCACGAGCGCGGGCGACCTCGCGCCAGATGGCGTCCGAGGCCACGGCGGAGCCGCCTGGGCTGTTGACCCGCATCAGGATTGCCCTGGCCCGCTCGTCCCTGGCCGCCGCCCGCAGCGCGGCCGTTACGGTGTCGGAGCCCATCGCCGCCGACAGCGGGCCGCGCCCGCTCCGGCCGCGCCTGATCGGCCCGGACGCGTGGATGAGCGCGACGAACGGCTCCCGCGGGCTGGGCACCGTGCGCACCCGCCGGGCCAGCGCCTGCGCGCGCCGGTAGCGCCCGATGTACTGCACCAGCGCGTCCTGCCCTGCCTTCCTGCGGACCGCGGCGTACACCTCGTCCCGGTAGCCGAGCGCGTCCACGAGCCGCAGCTCGAGCGCCTCGTCGGCAAGGAACGGGCCGCGGTCGATCAGCGCCCTGGCCTGCTGCTCCGACAGGCCCCGCCGCTCCGCTATCGCCGTGGTGAGCTGACCCGCGATCGAGGCGGTCAGCCGCTCGGTGGCCTCCCTGGCCGGGCCGGTGAAGCCGCGCTCGGTCATCATGTCGGCCGCGGACTTGTACTCGCGCCGCTTGCCGACCTCGTAGTCCACGCCGAGCTTCTCCATGGCCGCGCCCAGGAACACCTGCTGCACCGCGACGCCGGTGAGGCCGAGGTCGCCGGAGGGCTGCAGGTAGATCTGGCCGAACGCGGTGGCCAGGTAGTAGGGCATGTTGCCGGCCGAGAAGTCGCCGAACGTCTCCGCCCAGGCCACCGTGAGCTTGCCGGCCTTGCCGAACTCGATGACCGCGTCGCGCAGCTCCTGCAGGGCGGCCAGCCCGATCCGGCGCCCGCCGACCTTGGCGACGAGCGCGCGGACCCGGTCGTCGGTGCGGGCCCGGCGCAGCCCGTCGAGCACCTCGGCCAGCCGCGGCCGGTGCATGGTCACCAGCGCGGACAGCGGGTCGCCCGGCGGCTCGTCGACCACGCCTTCGGTCAGGTCGAGCTCCAGGATCAGCGGCGCCGTCCACCGCCGGCTGAAGGTTCTGATCATCTCCACAGCTTAGGCGGGCCGGCGCGTCCGCTATCGTCGCCGGTGTGGCCGAGGGGGATGGAGATGGCTGGGCCCGCTGCGGCCAGGGCCATCTGCACTGGGGGCGGTTCGGCGCGGTCGGCCTGCTCGGCTACGGCAGCGGGCCAGGGGGCGCGTGCGTGCTGCTCGTCCGGCGCAACTGGTGGGGCCAGCACGGCGGCACCTGGGGGCCGCCGGGCGGAGCCAGGGACAGCGACGAGGCCCCGGTCGCGGCGGCGCTGCGGGAGGCGGCGGAGGAGTGCGACCTGCCGCCCGCCGGGCTGAAGGTCCAGGGCATGCTGCTCGACGATCACGGCGGCTGGTCGTACCAGACGTACGTCGCCGCGGCCGCCGCCCTGTACCCGGTGCACGCCGCCAGCCCCGAGATCACCGACGCCCGGTGGGTGAACGCCGGCGAGGTGGCGTCGCTGCCGCTGCATCCCGGTTTCGCCGAGCACTGGCCCGTCCTGTCCGCGGCCCTCGTCCCGGTCACGATCATCGTGGACGTGGCGAACGTGATGGGCTCGCGGGCCGACGGCTGGTGGCGGGACCGCGCCGCCGCGGCGGCGCGGCTGCACGGCCAGCTGGCCGTCCTGGCCGGACGGGGAGTGGCCGGCCTGCCGGACTCGCTGGGCCTGCCGCCGCTGGACCGCTGGTTCCCTGACTTCGTGCTGGTCGTCGAAGGAGCCGCGCGCGCGGGGGTGTTCGAGCCTGCGGATCACGTGCGGGTGATACTGGCCCCCCGGTCCGGCGACGACGCGATCGTCGCGCAGGCGCGGGACCTGCCCGGCCGCCGGCTGGTGGTCACCGCGGACCGGGAACTGCGCCGCCGGTGCGAGGCAGCGGGAGCGTCAGTGACCGGGCCCGGCTGGCTGCTCAGCCTGCTCTGACTGCCGCGGCGGCACCCGGCCGGCGAGCTGGGCGCGGACCTGGTCGGCTTCGGGGGCGCCGAGCTCGGTGTAGAGGGCGAGGGCTTGCTGCCAGTGGCCACGGGCCTGGCCGGCGTTGCCGGCGGCGTGGTGGGCACGGCCGAGGCCGGCGTGGGCGCGGGCCTGCTCGTACTTGTCTCCGATCTGGCTGGCCAGGCCGAGCGCGGTGGTGTGCCAGGCGCTGCTGTGATCGGGCTGGCCGGTGGCGAAGAAGACCTCGCCGAGGCCGTTCAGCACCTGGGCTTCGCTGGACTGATCTCCGGTCTCGCGGAACCGGGCCAGGGCCTGCTGCTGGTGGCCGATGGCCTCCTGGTAGCGGCCTTGCCGCAGGTCGGTGTCGCCGAGGCCGGCCAGGGCGCTGGCTTCCCCCTCCGGGTTGCCTGTCTCGCGGAAAATGGCCAGCGCCTGCAAGTAGTAGCCGGCGGCCTGCCGGTAACGGCTCTGTCGCAGGGCGAGCTCGGCGAGGTTGCCCACGGCCTCGCCCTCACTGGTGCGGTCGCCGGTCTCGTGGCACAGGGCCAGTGCCTGCCGGAAGTGACCGGTGGCCTGCTGGTAGCGGCCCTGCAGCTGGTCGATGGTGCCGAGGCCCTTCAGGGCACGGGCCTCACCGGTCCGGTCGCCCGTGTCGCGGTACAAGCCAAGGGCTTGCTGCTGGTGGCTCATGGCCTGCTGGGGGCGCCCCCGGCGCAGGTTGACCAGGCCGAGGTTATGCAGGGCGCGGGCCTGACCGGTCCGGTCGCCGACGTCGCTGTACAGCGCAAGGGCCTGCTGCAGGTGGCTGGTGGCCTGCTCGTAGCGCCCCTGCCGGCGGTCGGCATTGCCGAGGCCGGTCAGCGCTTCGGCTTCGGCGGCGCGGTCGCCGGCCTGCCGGGCGGCGTGCCGGGCGTGGCTGTGGATGCTGATGGCCTCGGGGAAGTAGCCGCCGCTGTCGAGATAGCGGTACAGGGTGACGGCCAGCCCGGTGGCGTGGCCGGGCCAGCCGTGGGCGGCGGTGTACGCGGCGACGGTGACCAGGTTGGCCCGTTCGGTGTCCAGCCACGTGCGCGCCGGGGCAGCGTCGGTCACCGGCGGCAGGGGGTGGGAAGCCGCCCCGGGGAGCGGGGGCCGGCGGTGGCGTTCCGCGGGATACAGGGTGTCCATCGCGGCGCCCGCGGCGTGCAGGTAGTGGTCGAACAGCCGGGTCAGCGCCGCCCGGGACTCGCCCTCGCCGTCCTGGTCGGCGGCGAGCTCGCGGGCATAGGCGCGCAGCAGGTCATGCAGGCCGCGCCGGCCGGGCTGGGTGGGCTGGATCAGGTGCGCGCGGGTCAGCTGGTCAAGGACTTCGTCTGCCTTCTCCACGGTCGTGTCGGTGAGCGCGGCGGTGGCGTAGACATCGAGATCGGGCCCGGGATGCAGGCCTGCCAGCCGGAACATGCGGGCGGCGGCCGCGTCCAGGTGCCGGCAGGACCAGGAGAACACCGCGCGCACCGCGGTGCGCGGGTCACCGCCGGCGTCGAGCAGGTCCAGCCGCCGCTGCTCGTCGGCGAGCTCGGCGGCCAGGCCAGCCAGCGGAACCGTCGGCCGGGCGACGGCGAGCTCGGCGGCCACCCGCAGCGCCAGCGGCAGCCGCGAGCACTGCTCGGCCAGTGCCGCCGTGGTGGCCGGGTCGGCGGCGGCCCGGTCGCCGATCAGCGCGGTCAGCAGGATGTCCGCGTCGGCCGGCGGCAGCAGGTCCAGGTCCAGCCGCCGCGCGCCGTCCCGCGCGACCAGTCCCGACAGCGAGTCGCGGCTCGTCACGACCACCGCGCAGGCCGGTGACCCGGGCAGCAGCGGCCGGACCTGCTCGGCCGACCCGGCGTTGTCGAGCAGCACCAGCATCCGGCGGCCGGCCAGCAGGCTGCGGTAGCGGGCGGCGCGCTCGTCGGCGTCGGGCGGGATGTCCTGGCCGGGCACGCCGAGCGCGCGCAGGAACCCGGCGAGCGCGTCGGCGGGCTGCACCGGCTGGTCCGGGTCGTAGCCGCGCAGGTTGACGTACAGCTGCCCGTCCGGGAACCGGGCCGCGGCCTGGTGCGCCCAGTGCACGGCCAGCGCGGTCTTGCCCACCCCGGCGGTGCCGCCGATCGCCGAGACCACCACCGTCCCTGGCGAGCGGCTGTCGCCATCCAGCAGGCCGTCCAGGATCTTCAGCTCCGCGGCCCGGCCGGTGAAATCCGCGGCAGCGGCGGGCAGCTGCCGGGGGATGGGCGACGCCGGCGCCGGGCCGGCGCTGGCGAAGCCCGGCCGGGCCGCACGGGCGAACTCATCGCGCTCCGCACCGGCCAGTCCCAGGGCCTCGGCCAGCCGGCCGACCGAGTTCCGGAACGGCCGGCCGGTCGTGCCGCGCTCAAGGTCGCGGATCGTCCGCACGCTCAGCCCGGACCTGTCCGCGAGCTCTTCCTGCGTCAGCCCAGCCGCGAGCCGCCAGCGGCGTAGCAAGCCGCCGAAGCGAGTTCGCGCGTCCGCGTCCCTAGCCACCTGTCCATCGCATCCCGGTCCCGTGCCCCAAGTATGCCGAATCACGACGGGGCCGGGGCTGCCGCGGCCGGGCGGGACCGCGGCCGCAGCAGCTTGACGGCGAAGATCAGCAGGCCCACGGCGGTGGCCGCGGCGCCGAGGCCGAGCGCCGCCGGGTATCCCGCGTGGCTGGCGACCTGGCCGCCGATGACCGCGCCGGCGAACCCGGCGAGCCCGCTGGACGCGTTGAGCACGCCCTGCGCCTCGCCCTCGGCCTGGGGGACGAGCTCACCGGTGAGCCCGGGCGACGCCACGCTCAGGAACGACCAGGCGAACAGGATGCCGCCGAACGCGGCCAGCGGCACGGCCGCGGGGACCGAGCCGGCCGCGGCGAGTACCGCCAGGATCGCGAGCAGCACCATCCGGGCCGCCAGCCCGGCGGCGACCGGCGCGGCGAACGCCCCGAGGTTCAGTGCCCCCATGACCAGCCCGACATGGCCCGGGCCCTGCCTGATCGCGGCCAGCGGCAGCAGTATCGGCGCGAGGCCCACCGCGCCGCCGTGGATCAGGGTGAACGGCGCGTACCAGCGCTCCAGCAGCCGCGACGGCCGCCGCCCCGGCGTTGCCGCCGGGCCGTGGTCGGGGTGCGGGGGCATGGCGAGATCGTAGTCTGCCGGGATGAGGGTGGTAGTGCTCGCCGACACGCACGCGCCGCGGAGGTGGAAGTCGTGCCCGCCGCGCGTTGCCGCGCAGCTGCGCCGGGCCGACGTCATCCTGCACGCGGGCGACGTGTGCACCGCCGCCGTCCTCGACGAGCTTGCCGGGTATGCGCCGGTGCACGTGGTCCGCGGGAACAACGACGGCCCGGACGTGGCGGCGTGGGGCGCCGCCGAGGTCGCGGAGCTCGACCTGGACGGCGTGCGGGTCGCCATGCTGCACGACAGCGGTCAGACGGCGGGCCGGGTAAACCGGATGCGGCGCAGGTTCCCCGGCGCTGACCTGGTGGTGTTCGGCCACTCGCACATCCCGCTCGATCAGTCGGGCGAGGGCGTGCGGGTGTTCAACCCCGGATCGCCCACCGACCGCAGGCGCCAGCCGCACGGCACGCTCGGCGTGCTGCGGATCGACGACGGCCGCCTGCTGCAGGCGAGAATCGTCGAGGTGACCTGACGCCCGCGGGCCGCGTCGCGCCCCTGCCCGGGAACCACCACGGCGCGACATATCTTAGAGTTGGCCGGTGACCGGACGAGCGATCTTGGTGACCGGCGCCTCCCGGGGCATCGGGCGCGCCATAGCCCAGGCATTCGCCGCCCAGGGTGACCGGGTGGCCATCCACTACAACGCGGCGCCGGCGGCAGCTGAAGCCGTCCAGGCCGGCCTGCCGGGCAGCGGCCACGCGGCCGTCCAGGCCGACCTGACCGACCCGGCCGCGGTCCGCCGGATGGTGGACGACGCGGCCGGCCAGCTCGGCGGGCTCGATGTGCTGGTGAACAACGCAGGCATCTACGAGCAGCACCTGATCGACGAGACCTCGTACGAGGAGTGGCAGGCCGCCTGGCAGCAGACACTCGGCGTGAACCTGCTCGGGGCCGTGAACGCCACCTGGTGCGCGGTCCGGCACATGATCCCCCGGGGCGGCGGCCGGATCATCAACGTGACCTCCCGGGGCGCCTACCGCGGCGAGCCCCGGCACCCGGCGTACGGGGCGAGCAAGGCCGGCCTGAACGCGTTCGGCCAGTCGATGGCCCGGTATCTCGCGCCGCACGGCATCGCGGTGACCTCGGTGGCGCCCGGGTACGTGCAGACGGACATGACCACGGAGGAGCTTGCGGCGCCGCGCGGCGACGTGATCAGGGGACAGAGCCCGTTCGACCGGGTGGCCAGGCCCGAGGAGATAGCCGCAGCCGTGCTGTACCTGGCGTCAGCCGACGCCGAATGGGCCAGCGGCGCCGTCCTCGACCTGAACGGCGCCTCCTACCTGCGCTGACCGGTATCTCAGGGGGCGTGATTATGTCCCTTAACCGTCCGAGAGCGGCGTCTCGGGGACGAGCCAGAGGACGCCGAGCGGCGGCACGGTGATGGTGGCCGAGGCGGGCCGGCCGTGCCACGGCTCGTCGGTGGCCTCGACCCCGCCGAGGTTGCCCACCCCGCTGCCGCCGTAGTCGGCGGCGTCGGTGTTGAGCACCTCGCGCCACCGTCCGGCGAACGGCAGGCCGAGACGGTAGTCGCCGTGCGGCTCGCCGGAGAAGTTCGCCACGCAGGCGAGCACGTCCCCGCTCCCCGACAGCCGCAGGAACGACAGCGTGTTGCCCGCCGCGTCGTTGGCGTCGATCCAGCCGAACCCATCCGGCGAGTTGTCCAGCTGCCACAGCGCCGGGCTGCCGCTGTAGACGCCGTTCATGTCCCGCACCAGCTGCTGCACCCCGGCGTGCATCTCGTCGTCCAGCACCCACCAGTCCAGGCCGCGCTCGGCCGACCATTCCGCGCCCTGGCCGAACTCCGACCCCATGAACAGCAGCTGCTTGCCCGGGTGCGCCCACATGTACGCCAGCAGCGCCCGCAGCCCGGCGAACTTGCGCCAGTCGTCGCCGGGCATCTTGCCGAGCAGCGACCCCTTGCCGTGCACCACCTCGTCGTGCGACAGCGGCAGCACGAAGTTCTCGCTGAACGCGTAGATCAGCGAGAACGTCAGCTCGTTGTGGTGGTAGTGCCGGAACACCGGGTCCCGCGACATATAGGCCAGCGTGTCGTGCATCCAGCCCATGTTCCACTTCATCCCGAAGCCGAGCCCGCCCAGGTGCACCGGCCGGGTCACCCCCGGCCACGCGGTGGACTCCTCGGCGACCATGGTGATGCCGGGTTCCCGCCGGTAGGCGGTGGCGTTGACCTCCTGCAGGAACGCGACGGCCTCCAGGTTCTCGTTGCCGCCGCGCACGTTCGGCGCCCACTCGCCCGGCTGGCGCGAGTAGTCCAGGTACAGCATGGACGCGACCGCGTCCACTCGCAGCCCGTCGATGTGGAACTCCTCCAGCCAGTAGACGGCGTTCGCGACCAGGAAGTTGCGCACCTCGTTCCGGCCGTAGTCGAAGATCAGCGTGCCCCAGTCCGGGTGCGCCCCGCGGCGCGGGTCGGGGTGCTCGTACAGCGGGGTGCCGTCGAACCTGGCCAGCGCCCAATCGTCGCGCGGGAAGTGCGCGGGCACCCAGTCCACGATCACGCCGATGCCCGCCTGGTGCAGCCGGTCCACCAGGTAACGGAAGTCATCCGGCGAGCCGAACCGGGACGACGGCGCGTAGTAGGAGGTCACCTGGTAGCCCCACGAGCCGCCGAACGGGTGCTCGGCCACCGGCAGGAACTCCACGTGGCTGAACCCGAGATCGGTGACGTACCCGGTCAGCTGGTCGGCGAGCTCGCGGTAGGACAGCCCGGGCCGCCACGACCCGATGTGCACCTCGTACGCGCTCATCGGCGCGGACTGCGGGTTGCGGTCCCGCCGCGCCGTCATCCACTCCTCGTCGCCCCACTCGTGCCGCGCCTGCGTGACCACCGACGCGGTGGCCGGCGGCGGCTCGGCCAGGAAGGCCATCGGGTCGGCCTTGGCCCGCCAGGTGCCGTCCGGGCCGCAGAATCTCGTACTTGTACCGCGCCCCCTCGCCGACGCCGGGCGCGAACAGCTCCCAGACCCCGGAGCCGCCGAGCGACCGCATCGGGTGACTGCGCCCGTCCCAGTGGTTGAAGTCACCGATCACCCGCACCCCGCGGGCGTTGGGTGCCCAGACCGCGAACGAGGTGCCCGCCGTCGACGCGAAAATTTCCCCGAACGGCTGCCGCCCGGGCTCTCCGCTGCCGCCGAACTGTCTCGGGTGCGCGCCGAGGACCCGCCACAGCTCTTCGTGCCTGCCCTCGCCGATCAGGTGCAGGTTGACCTCGCCGAGCGTGGGCTGGTGCCGGTACGGGTCGTCGGCGATGGTCTCCGGGCCGCCGCCGGGGTAGGTGACGGCCAGCCGGTAGTCGGGTACCTCGCCGGGCCGCCCGGCTGCGTCGGCAGGCAGCACGGTGGCGAACACCCCGCCGCCCACGTGCTCCATGCCGAACCTGCGGCCGTCCGGCAGCAGCACGCTGACCGTGGCCGCCATCGGCCGCAGCGCGCGCACGGCGATGCCGTCCGCACCCGGGTGCGCGCCGAGCAGGCTGTGCGGGTCGTGATGGGTGCCGGCCAGCAGCCGGTCGAGCTCGCCGGCGGCGACCTGGGGCACGGAATTCACGCTGCTTGTCATGATTTTTCCCTTGCCGTGCTGCCCGCCGCGATAACCGGCAGGGCGGCGAGCGAGTCGAGCGGGATGGGCAGCCAGGACGGCCGGTTCCGTGCCTCGTACATGACCTCGTACACGGCCTTGTCCAGCTCGAACGCGCGCAGCAGCACCTCGGACCTGCCCGGGTCGGTGCCGCCGGCCTCGGCGTAGCCAGCGCAGAAAGCCTCCCGGCTGCGCCGCACCCAGTCCCGCGCGAGCAGCTCCAGCGTGGCCCGCTCGGGGTTGCCGAGCAGCTGGTGCCGGGCGGCGTAGTCGAACGACCGGAGCATGCCGGCGACGTCGCGCAGCGGCGAGGACATGGCCCGCCGGGTGGCCAGCGGGACCGCGGGCTCGCCCTCGAAGTCGAGCACCACCCAGCCGGTCTGCGTGCGCATCACCTGGCCCAGGTGGTAGTCACCGTGGATCCGCTGCACCCGCAGCGGCTCGTCCAGGGCCGCCAGCTCGGCGTAGGCCCGGGTCAGCATGGGCGCGTACTCCCGCAGCGCCGGGACGGCGGTGAGGGCCACCTCCAGCCGGTGCCGCATCGGCGCGGCCAGGCCGCCGGCCGCGCCGGCCGGGAAGTCCTCGCTGCCGAACGCGGTGACCAGGTCCCGGTGCACCTCGGCGGTGGCGGCGCCGAGCCGGTGCGCCTCGCCGGCGAAGTCGCCGCCGGCCTCGGCCGCGCTGGTGCCCGGCTGGGCGTACAGGTCGCGCACGCTGGTCGCGGCCAGCGACCAGCCGTCGCTGGCCGCCCGCAGGTACCGGGACAGGATCGCCAGGATGGTGACCTCGGCGCCGTCGCTGGTCTCGATCCAGCCGAACGGCTCGGCTATGTGCTTCGCGCCCAGCCTGCCGAGCGCCGCGGACACCTCGAGGTCGGGATTGGGGCCCGGGGCGACCCGGCGGAACACCTTGAGTATCGCCTCCTCGCCGTAGACCAGGCTGGTGTTGCTCTGCTCGCCGGTGAGCACCAGGCTGTGCAGGTCGCCCGAGTCCAGCGGGTCGTCGGCGCCCGGCCTGCCGGGCACCCGGGCGAACCGCACCGGCCCGATGACCTGCTGCCTGGCGATGGCACGCAGCAGCAGGCCGGCCAGCTCCTGGTCATACAGCGCGTCGTAGGCGACCCGGCCGTCCGGGATCTCGCCGATCCTGACGTGCTCCAGCCGGCCGGGCAGGCTGGGCCGCAGGCCGGCGAGCAGCTGGTAGGAGTCGGCGGAGCTGCCCTGCGTCACGTTGACGAGCAGGTGCCGCAGCGCGGGCTCCTCGCCGCCGCCAGGCGCCAGCTCCGTGTCCGCGGTTATCTCGAGCCCGGTGACCGGGCGGCCCTTGCCGGCGAACCACCGCTGCGTCGGCAGCCACTGCGTCAGTGCCCGCTCCAGCGCGAGCTCAAGGTCCGTGGTCTGCTTGCTGCCGGTGGTGGCCACGTCAGTGCTCCTGTTCTTCCCTGGGCGGCGGCAGCTGGAACCAGTAGAACCCGTGCCCGGGGAGGGTGAGCAGGTAGTTGAGCTCGCCGATGGGCGGGAACGAGACCCCGCCCATGGTTTCGACCGGCGTGACCCCCTGGAACCTGCGCAGGTCGAGCTCGACCGGCTGCGGGAACCTGGACAGGTTGTTGACGCACAGGATCCGGTCCCTGCCGTCGGAGTCCGGGTCGCCGTCCTCGCGGACGAAGGCGAGCACGCTCGGGTTGGACGAGGACAGCTCCTCATAGCCGCCGAGGCCGAACACCGGGTGCCGCTTGCGGATCTCGATCATGCGCCTGGTCCAGTGCAGGAACGACGCCCCGTGCTGCTGCTGCTGCTCGACGTTCAGCGCCTGGTACCCATAGATCGGGTCCATGATCTGCGGCAGGTACAGCCGGGCCGGGTCAGCGCGGGAGAAGCCGCCGTTGCGGTCCGGCGTCCACTGCATCGGGGTGCGCACCCCGTCCCTGTCACCCAGCCAGATGTTGTCACCCATGGCGATCTCGTCACCGTAGTACAGGACAGGCGAGCCGGGCAGCGACAGCAGCAGCGCGGTGAACAGCTCGAGCTGGTTGCGGTCGTTGTCGAGCAGCGGGGCGAGCCTGCGCCGGATGCCGATGTTGGCCTTCATCCGGGGGTCCTTGGCGTACTCCGCCCACATGTAGTCCCGCTCTTCGTCGGTGACCATCTCCAGCGTCAGCTCGTCGTGATTGCGCAGGAAGATGCCCCACTGACAGCCGTCCGGGATGGCCGGCGTCTGCGCCATGATCTCAGAGATGGGGTAGCGCTGCTCGCGCCGCACCGCCATGAAGATGCGCGGCATCAGCGGGAAGTGGAAGGCCATGTGGCACTCGTCGCCGCCGCTGCTCGGGTCGCCGAAGTACTCGACCACGTCGGTCGGCCACTGGTTGGCCTCGGCCAGCAGCACCCGGTCCGGGTAGAGTCGGTCCACCTCGGCCCGCACCCGCTTGAGGTACTCGTGCGTTTCCTTGAGGTTCTCGCAGTTGGTGCCCTCGCGCTCGTACAGGTAGGGCACCGCGTCCAGCCGGAACCCGTCGATGCCGAGGTCGAGCCAGAACCTCAGCACCTCCAGCATCGCGTCGGCGACCTTGGGGTTCTCGTAGTTCAGGTCGGGCTGGTGGGAGAAGAACCGGTGCCAGTAGTACTTGCCGCGGACCTCGTCGTAGGTCCAGTTCGACTTCTCGGTGTCCACGAAGATGATCCGCGCGTCGGAGTAAGCCTCGTCGCTGTCCGCCCACACGTAGAAGTCGCCGTAGGGGCCGTCCGGGTCGCTGCGGGAGGCCTGGAACCACGGGTGCTCGTCGCTGGTGTGGTTCATCACCAGGTCGGCGATCACCCGGATGCCCCGCTTGTGCGCCTCCTCGACCAGCTCGACGAAGTCGCCGAGGTTCCCGAACTCCGGCAGCACCTTCATGAAGTCGGCGATGTCGTAGCCGCCGTCGCGCAGCGGGGACTCGTAGATGGGCAGCAGCCAGATGCAGTCGATGCCGAGCCACTGCAGGTAGTCCAGCTTGGACGTCAGGCCGCGCAGGTCGCCGGTGCCGCTGCCGGTAGAGTCGGCGAAACTGCGCACCGCCACCTCATAGAAGACCGCGTGCTTGTACCAGCGCGGATCCCGCGGCGCCGCGAACGAGAACGAGTCGGGCACCGGCTCGCCCTGCATGGTCGCGAAGTCGGGCAGGGGCGCAGCGGCCGAAAGGCCCGAGGCGGCCGGCTCAGGCTGTGTCACGATGACGACTCCCGCGTTGTGGTCCGTGCGCTACCCGTCAGGCGTGCCTGGCGTGATAGCGAAAATGTGCGCTGGCGAGACGGCCGGATCGAGCCGGACGTAGTTGGCCTGCCCCCACCGGAAGGACTCTCCGGTCAGCTCGTCCGTCACCGTGAACTCGCTGCCGGCCTCCAGGCCGAGGGCGCCAATGTCCAGCCAGACCGTGGCCTCATGTGGCTGATGGGGATCAAGGTTTACCACGACGAGCACGGTGTCTGTCCCGGCCCGCTTCGAGAAGGCGAGCAGCTCCGGCTGGTCGGTGTAATGAAAGCGTAGGTTACGCAGCCAGTGCAGCGCGACATGCGACCGCCGGATCTCGTTCAGCCTCCTGATCAGCGGCGCGATGCCGTTGGGCTCCCGCTCCGCCGCGGCCCAGTCCCTGGGCCGGTACTGGTACTTCTCCGAGTCCAGGTACTCCTCGCTGCCCGGCCGCACCGGCACGTTCTCGGCCAGCTCGAAGCCGGAGTAGATCCCGTAGCTGGGCGCCAGCATGGCGGCGAGCACGGCGCGCACCCGGAACGCGGGCGGCCCGCCGTGCTGCAGGTACTCGTTCAGGATGTCGGGCGTATTGGCGAAGAAGTTCGGCCGCAGGACGGCCGCGGACGGCCCGGCCAGCTCGGTCAGGTACTCGGTCAGCTCGGCCTTGGTGTTCCGCCAGGTGAAGTACGTGTACGACTGGTGGAACCCGATCATGGCGAGGGTGTTCATCATGGCGGGCCTGGTGAACGCCTCGGCCAGGAACAGTACGTCGGGGTCGGTCCCGGCCACCTCGGCCAGCAGCCGCTCCCAGAACGGCAGCGCCTTCGTGTGCGGGTTGTTGACGCGGAAGATCCGCACCCCGTGCGCCATCCAGAGCCGCACGATGCGCAGCGTCTCGGCGTACAGGCCGTCCAGGTCGTTGTCGAAGTTGATCGGGTAGATGTCCTGGTACTTCTTGGGCGGGTTCTCCGCGTACGCGATGGACCCGTCCGACCGGGTGGTGAACCATTCCGGGTGCTCGGTCACCCACGGGTGGTCCGGCGAGGCCTGCAGGGCCAGATCCAGCGCCACCTCGAGGCCGAGTTCGCTGGCCCTGGCCACGAACGCGTCGAAGTCGTCGAAGGTACCCAGGTCGGGATGGATCGCGTCGTGGCCTCCTGCCGGGGATCCGATGGCCCAGGGCGAGCCAGGGTCCCACGGCTCGGCGTGCAGCGTGTTGTTGCGGCCCTTGCGGTGCGAGGTCCCGATCGGATGGACCGGCGGCAGGTAGACGACGTCGAAGCCCATGTCCGCGATGCGCTCCAGCCCCTTGGCGGCGGTGCGCAGCGTGCCGGACACGGGATCCCGCTCCCCGAGCGGGTCGATCTGCGCGCCCTCCGAGCGGGGGAAGAACTCGTACCACGCCCCGTACAGCGCCCGCTTCCGGTGCGCGATGACGGGCAGCCGCCGGGATCTGGTCCGGCGGTCGCGCAGCGGGCTGGCGGCCAGGATCCGCTCGATCCCGGGATCGGAGACGGCAGCCAGCCGGTCCCAGGGCGGGAGGGCCGTGTCGGTCAGCCGCTCGGCCAGCGCGGCGAGCGGGGCGATGTCCGCGCGGGACTGCCCCGGGGCGCGCAGCGCACGCGCCGCCCGGGCAAACAGCAGCGCGCCGTCGGCGAGCACGAGCTCCACGTCCTGGTTCCGCGGGATCTTGATCTCCGCGTCGTGCCGCCACTGCGCGATCGGGTCCCGCCAGGCCAGCACGTAAAAGTGCGACAGCCCCTCGGCGGTGACGGTGACCTCGGCGCCGAGCCGGTCGGTGCCCGGCACCAGTTCCCGCATCATGACCGGCGCGGAGCGGCTCCCGTCCGGGTTCCGCAGCACCACGGCGGCGCCGAGCAAGTCGTGCCCCTCGCCGAAGACGGTGGCGCTGACTTGGAAAGACTCGCCCACGACGGCCTTGGCAGGCCGCTTGCCGCCGTCCACGGCGGGCTGGATGTCCAGGATGGGCACGCGTCCTATCACGACGGTGAGGCTACCCAGGGCGGCTGCCGCTTAACAACGCAGCCCTGCCGTGACCGCCGGGGCGCCGTGATCGGCGACAATGTGCCCATGACCGTCGTCGCCCGGAATCCCCCCGTGCCAGCGCCGCAGCAGCTGACGGTCTCGGATCTCGTGGTGCGGTTCGGCCCGCTGACGGCGCTGGACGGCGTCGGTTTCGGCGTCCGGGCCGGTGAGCTGGTGGCCCTGGCGGGCGAGAACGGGGCCGGCAAGAGCACGCTCGTCCGGGCCATCGCCGGAGAGGTCGCCCCGACCTCGGGCACGATCATGCTCGAGGGCCGGCCGGTGCCGCCGGATCCGCTGGCCGCCAGGCGCAGGAGCATCCGCGTCGTGTGGCAGGACCTGGCGCTGTGCGACAACCTCGACATCGCCGCCAACGTGCTGCTCGGCAGCGAGCGGCGCCGCCACCTGCTGTCCGACACCCGCATGCACACCGACGCGGCGCGCCTGTTCGAGCGGCTGGGCATCCCGCTGCGGGACACCACGCGCTCCGTCCGGTCGCTGTCCGGCGGCCAGCGCCAGCTGGTGGCGGTGGCCAGGGCGATGGCCGCCGACTCGCGGCTGCTGCTGTTGGACGAGCCGACCTCCTCGCTGGGCGTGCAGGAGTCGGCCCTGGTCGAGGAGCTGATCCTGCGGCTGCGGGAGCAGGGCACGACGATCCTGCTCGCCTGCCATGACATCGGCCAGATGTTCCGGCTGGCCGACCGCATCGTGATCCTGCGGCAAGGCCGGCTCGTCGCCGAGGTCGCCACCAGCGAGGTGCATCCCGACGACGTGGTGGCGCTGGTCAGCGGCCAGGAGCTGGACTCCTCGGCGCGCAGGCAGCTCACCCGGCTGCACGGGCTCACCGGACGGCTGGTGACCTCGGATCCGTCGTCCAGCCTGTCGCTGATCCTCTCGGCCCTCGGCGCCGCCCTCGGCAGCGAGCGGCTGTGCATCCACCTGCTGGAGGACGACTCGCTCGTCTGCGCGGCGTCGCTGGGGCTCGCGCCGCCGCTGCTGGCGGCCTGGTCCCGGCTCCCCTACGGCCCGGCGGGCGGCCCGGTGGGGCTGGCCGCGCAGACCGAGCTCCCGGTCGTCGAGGAGAACGTGCAGGCCGGGTCCGCCTGGGCGTCCTTCATCGGCCTGGCCAGGTCGGCGAAGGTCGCGAGCTCATGGTCGGTGCCGGTGCTGGGGCCCGGCGGCCTGCTCGGCGTCATCACCGTGTTCCGGGCGATGACCGGCAAGCCGCGGCGGGACGACCTCGAGCTGGCCACGCTCTACGCCGGCTACGCGGCCAGCGCGATCGACCGGGACCGGCTGCTCGACCAGGTGACCGCCCGCAACCGGTCGCTGGAGACCATCAGGGAGATGCTGGAGACGCTGGCCGGCCCCATCCCGGTGGCCGACGGACTCGGCATCGCGCTGCAGTCGCTCCGCCACGGCCTCGAGGCGGACGAGGTGTCGCTGATCGTCGGCCAGCCGGACGCCCCGCCGCTGTGCCGCGCGTTCGCGGATTCGTCCGGCGGCCGGGCCAGCGCGGGCCCGGGACCGGCCGCCGTCAGCGCGGCCGGATCCGCGCTGGCCCTGACCGGGAGTGACGGCGCGGCGGTGGTCGGCCAGGGCGCCGACGGCGGGCGGCTGCTCACGGTGACCTTCGCCGCGCCCGGCGGCCGGACCGTGCTGGTGGCCCGCTGGAACACCGCCCCGTCCTCGCCCGACGTCCGCCCGCTGCTCGAGGACGCCGCGTATTCCCTCCAGCTGGCCCTGGAGCGTGAAGAGGCCGGGCTCGCGCACCAGGAGGCCGTCACGCTGCGGCGGTCGCAGGAGCTGCAGCGCGGCTTCCTCGGCCGGCTGAGCCATGAGCTTCGCACGCCGCTCACGGCGATCAAGGGCTACGCCTCCAGCCTGCTGCAGCCGGACGTGACCTGGGACGGCGAGTCGCAGCAGCGGTTCCTCGCCCGCATCGCGGCCGAGTCGTCCCGGCTCGGCCGCCTGGTTGACGACCTGCTGGACTTCTCCGCGATCGAGTCCGGGATCCTGCGGCTGCAGGGCGACTGGTGCGACCTGCCGCTGGTCATCGACGCCGCCATCGCCTGCCTGCCGCCGGCCAGCGCCCCGCTGATCGAGGTGGGCTGCCAGGCCGGCCTGCCGGTCGTGTGGGCCGACCATGATCGTCTCGAGCAGGTGTTCGTGAACCTGCTGAGCAACGCGCTGGTGCATAACCCGCCGGGGACCAGGGTCGAGGTCAGCGCGGCGATCAGCGCGCCGGGGACGGTGACAGTGACCGTCGCCGACGATGGTGACGGGATGCCGGACGAGCTCATGCACGCGGCGGGCCAGTCCAGCAGGCCAGGCCGGACCCGCCGTCCCGGCGCCGGGCTGGGCCTGTCGATCGCCGGTGGGATCGTGGCCGCCCACGGCGGCCGGATCGAGCTGGAGCCGGCCGCTCGGGGAACCTGTTTCCGCATCCACCTGCCGGTGGAGAAGCCGTCAGGCCCAGCGGCGGCCGTCCCGGCGCCGGTCCGCGGCGTGCTAGCCGCGGGGAGGGGAGCGCAGCCAGGTGTTTGACCAGGCGACCAAGACGCGGGCGCTGGTGGTCGAAGACGACCCCAACATCGTGGACCTGATCCGGTCCAACCTGGCCGTCCGCGGCTTCGACACGGTCGTGTCCACGGACGGGATGCGGGCCCTCGCGCTGCTGGAGACCGAGGATCCGGACATCGTCCTGCTCGACCTGATGCTGCCCGAGATCGACGGTTTCGAGCTGTGCCTGCTGATCCGCGAGCGGTCGTCGGTGGCCATCATCGTGGTGTCCGCGCGCGGCGGCGAGCGGGACAAGGTGACGGCGCTGAACATGGGCGCGGACGACTACATGACCAAGCCGTTCAGCATCGAGGAGCTGCTGGCCCGGATCACCGCCACGCTCCGCCGCACCCGCCCGCCCGACGCCGCGCCCGAGACCGTCCCGTCGGTCATCACGATCGGTGACGTGGAAGTGAACCTCGCCAGCCAGCAGGTGCGCCGGGGCGGCGTGCCCGTGCACCTCACCCCGACCGAGTTCGCCCTGCTGCGCGAGCTGGCGATCAACCGCGGCAAGCTGCTCACCCACGCCCACCTGCTGCGGCTGGTGTGGGGCCGCGGGTACGAGACCGAGACCGAGTACGTGCGGGTCTACGTCCGCCTGCTCCGGGCGAAGCTGGAGACCGCCGGCGGCCCGCCGCTGATCATCACCCAGCCCCGGGCGGGGTACCGGATCGCCGCGGAATGAGCGAACAGTAATCTACCCGTGACCATCAGTACGGGCGGGTCGGCTGTTTACCCGCCCGGTGGCTTTGTTAACTTCTTTTTTATGGGGTTACCGTGATGTTAACGCCGCTGTTCACCCGGGGCGGCTTACTGTTTGCTCCGTTAGATTCCGGCCTGCGGTGACCGCCATGCGGACTTGATCTACTACATGTCCGAAACGTCCCGCTCATGAACGAGGTGGTTTTCCTTGTTTTCAGTCTCGAAGAGAGTCGGGCTGACGGCACTGGCCGGAAGCGCCGCGCTCCTGGTTGCGGCCTGCGGCAGCAGCGGCTCGCCGTCCAGCAGCAGCTCCACCGGGAGTGGCGCCGGGTCGGTTCCGCAGCTCAGCTTCAGCTCGTTCACCAACAACTTCTCGGCGATGGCGAAGCTCAAGCCGCTGGTGTCACG
This sequence comes from uncultured Actinomycetes bacterium, assembly GCA_963697445.1. Lineage (GTDB taxonomy): Bacteria > Actinomycetota > Actinomycetes > Streptosporangiales > Streptosporangiaceae > PALSA-505. The sequence continues at coordinate 23,346 of CAVOOC010000038.1, read as the reverse complement.
CGGCAAGGGAAACGTCGCCGTGATCCTGCCGGACACCGTCACCTCGACCCGCTACGTCGAGTTCGACGCGCCCTACCTGAAGGAGGCCCTGTCCAAGGCGGGCCTGTCGGCGTCGCAGTACAGCGTGCAGAACGCGCTCGGCAGCGCCGCGACCCAGTTCAGTGACGCCCAGACGGCCATCACCAAGGGCGCGAGCGTCCTGGTCGTGGACCCGCTCGACTCCGGCGTCGGCGCGCGGATCGAGTCTTACGCCAAGGCGCACGGCGTCGCCGTGATCGACTACGACCGGCTCACCCTCGGCGGCACCCGCAAGTACTACGTCAGCTTCAACAACGTCCTCGTCGGCACCAAGATCGGCCAGGGCTTCACCAGCTGCGTCACCGCCTGGGGCGTCAAGAGCCCGCAGGTCATCGTCATGAAGGGCGCGCCGACCGACAACAACGCGACGCTGTTCGCGCAGGGCTACCTCGGCGTGCTCAACCCGCTGTTCACCGCGGGCACGTACAAGGACGTGGCCAACCCCGCGGGAACGTGGGACCCGCCGACCGCGCTGAGCGAGTTCCAGCAGTCGTTCACCGCGCACAAGAACATCAACTCCGCGGTGATCCCGAACGACGAGAACGCCGCGCCGATCATCCACTACCTGCAGAGCCAGGGCGTCAAGGCGAAGACCTTCCCGATCACGGGCCAGGACGCCACGCTGATCGGACTGCAGAACATCCTGACCGGCTACCAGTGCGGCACCGTCTACAAGCCGATCTACCTGGAGGCCCAGGCGGCGGCGGCGCTGGCCATGTACGTGCGGGCAAAGGTGACACCGCCGGCCAGCCTGCTGAACGGCACGACCGCCGACTCGACGTCGCATACCTCTGTCGCCTCGGTGCTGGAAACCCCGCAGTGGGTGACCCCCACCAACATGGAGACCACCGTCATCGCGGACAAGTTCGTGCCCGCCGCCACGCTGTGCGCCGGCAAGTACGCCGCGGCCTGCACGGCCGCGGGAATCCACTGAGGGAGGACTGGGGTCGGATGACTGAGCCGGGACACCGACAGTGACCGGTAACCCAGCGGAGGGAGCCCGGCCCGCGGAAGCGGGCCGGGCTCCCGCTCAGGCCGGAGACAGGGCGGCGACGGCCGCCACGGACACGCCGTTGCTGCAGCTGCGCGGCATCACGAAGAACTTCGGGCCGGTGCAGGCGCTCAGCGGGGTCGATCTCGACATCTCGGCCGGGCAGGTCACCGCGCTCATTGGTGACAACGGCGCAGGCAAGTTGACACTGATCAAGACCATCTCCGGGATCTCGGGAGCCGTCCGCCGGGGAGATCATCTGGCAGGGCCAGCGGGTGCACTTCCGCAGCCCGAGAGATGCCACCGAGGCCGGCATCGCCACGGTCTACCAGGATCTCCGCTTTGTGCGACAACCTGGACATCGTGCAGAACATGCTGCTGGGCCACGAGGAGACGCGGCGCTGGCTGCTGGACGAAGTGGCGATGGAGCAAACGGCCAAGAAGACGCTGAGCGAGCTGCGGGTCACCACGGTCCGCAACATTCGCCAGCTGGTCGGCTCGCTGTCCGGCGGGCAGCGGCAGGCTGTGGCCGTGGCCAAGGCGGTCATCCTCGATGCCAAGCTGGTGATCATGGACGAGCCAACGGCGGCACTGGGGGTCACCCAGACCGAGCTGGTGCTCGAACTCATCACGAGCCTGGCCAGGCGCGGGATCGGCGTGCTCGTGGTCTCGCATAACCTGACCGACGTGTTCGAGGTCGCCGACCGGCTCGCCGTGCTCTACCTGGGCAGGCTGGTCTCAGCGGGCCCAGTCTCGGACTACGACACCGCGTCGGCGGTCGACCTGATGACCACGGGCGCGTCGCATCGGACTCTTAACGGGGACAGTTCGGCCGGCCGCCTCGACAACGTCCGGGAGGGCTGACCGGTGGCTTCCACGACTCCAGAGCCCGAGCAGGGCGCAGTGACCACCGAGCAGGCGCCCGCCCCGGATGAGGTCGCGGTCGAGACCTCCGCGTCGCCGGAGCTGCTCGCCAACTCGATTGGCGAGTACGCGCGGATCCTGTTCAAGCGGATCCGCAGCGGGGAGAGCGGCGCGCTGCCGGTCATCCTCGGCCTGATCGTGATCGTGCTGATCTTCCAGGTCAAGAACTCGCTGTTCCTGTCCGCGGGCAACCTGGTCAACCTGATGACCCAGGCCGCGTTCCTCATCACCCTCGGCATGGCCGAGGTGTTCGTCCTCCTGCTGGGCGAGATCGATCTGGCAGCGGGGTACACCGCCGCCTGCGGCGCGGTCATCGCGCTGTGGCTGCTGGCGCTGAACTATCCCTGGTGGGTGGCGGTGCTGGCCGCGCTGGCGGCCACCAGTGCGTTCGGGGCCTTGCAGGGCATCGTCATCACCCAGCTGCGATTGCCCTCGTTCGTGGTCACGCTGGCCAGCTTCCTCGGCCTGTCCGGCGCGCTGCTGTTCCTGATCAGCGCTACCGGGTCGATCGGCAACGGCGGCGTGATCAGGCTGAGCAACGGGGTGGTCCTCGACATCGAGTCCGGCTACCTCACCCCCGCCGTCAGCTGGATCGTGATGATCGCGATCGTCGCGCTGGCCGGCGCGCTCCAGTTCCTGCGGGACCGGCGCCGCCGGGTCAGCGGCCTGGTCGCCCCGCCGGTCAGCGTCACCCTGCTGAAGATCGCCGTGATGGCGATCGCCGGCGTGGTGGTGGTCCTGGTGGCCAACACCAACCGGGGCATCCTCACCACCGTGGCCGGGCTCCCGTGGGTCGTGCTGGTCGTGCTGGGCATCCTGGTGGCCTTCACCATCCTGCTCGGCCGCACCCGGTTCGGCCGCTACGTGTACGCGATCGGCGGCAACGCCGAGGCGGCCAGGCGGGCCGGCATCAACGTCAACCGGATCAAGGTGATCTCGTTCGCGCTCACCGGCCTGGCCGCCGGCATCACCGGGATCATCTACGCCTCCTACCTCGGCTCGATCTCCAGCGGCTACAACGGCGGCCAGTACGTGCTGGACGCGGTGGCCGCAGCGGTCATCGGCGGCACGAGCCTGTTCGGCGGCCGGGGGAAGATGATGAATGCGCTGCTCGGCGGCCTCGTCGTCGGCGTCATCGCCAACGGCCTGCAGCTGCTCGGCCTGAACGCGTCCACCCAGCTGATGTGGACGGCGCTGGTCCTGCTCGCGGCCGTGACCATCGACGCGCTCACCCGCCGCGGGCGGCGCGCCGACGCCTGACAACCCCGTTAGCGCGGAAACCGGCGGCATGGCGTAGCGAGCCGTGCCGCCGGTCTATGCTCGCTTCTTGCCGCCCGCGACGGCAGCGCGCTGGCCGAGAACCCCGTGGTACGCACGTCACAGCGTTCAGGAGCATCCCCCTTGAGAGCGATCCGACGATTCACCGTCCGCACCGCGCTGCCCGAGCCGCTCGCGCCGCTGCTTGAGCTGATCTTCAACCTGCGCTGGTCCTGGCACCCGGGCAGCAGGCAGCTGCTGGCCTCGATCGACCCGGCCCGGTGGGACCGGAGCGGGCAGGACCCGGTCGCCATGCTCGGCGACGTGTCGCCGGAGCGGCTCGACGAACTCGCCGCCGACGCTGGCTTCACCGGCAGGCTGCGGGAGGCATCCGATGACCTGCACGAGTACCTGTCCGGCCCGCGCTGGTACCAGCTGCGCGAGGAAGGCGGCCCGGCCGCGATCGCGTACTTCTCGCCCGAGTACGGCATCACCGCGGCGCTGCCGCAGTACTCGGGGGGCCTGGGCATCCTGGCCGGGGATCACCTGAAGACGGCCAGTGACCTCGGCGTCCCGCTGATCGGCGTGGGCCTGCTGTACCGGCACGGGTACTTCACCCAGTCGCTGTCCCCCGAAGGCTGGCAGGCGGAGCGGTATCCGCCGATGGACCCGAACGGGCTGCCGCTGACCCTGCTGCGCAGCTCCGATGACGCGCCCGTCCACGTCAGCGTCGCGCTGGCCGGCGGCCGCCAGCTGGCCGCGCAGATTCTGGCTGGCCCAGGTGGGCCGCGTCCCGCTGCTGCTGCTCGACTCCTACGTGGAGGACAACGAGCCCGAGCTGCGCGAGGTCACCGACCGGCTCTATGGCGGCGCCAGCGAGCACCGGCTCCGGCAGGAGCTGCTGCTCGGCATCGGAGGCGTTCGGGCGGTCAGGGCTTTCTGCTCTCGCACCGGCCACCCGGAACCCGAGGTATTCCACACCAACGAGGGGCACGCGGGCTTCCTCGGCCTGGAGCGGATCCGCGAGTACGCCGGCCAGGGCCTGTCCTTCGACGAGGCGGTGGAGGCGTGCCGCGCGGGCACGGTGTTCACCACCCACACCCCGGTGCCGGCCGGCATCGACAGGTTCCCGCGGGAGCTGGTGGAGCGGCAGTTCTGCGACGAGGCCGAGGATCCCGCGCTGCCGTGTGACCGGGTGCTCGCCCTGGGCGCGGAGACCTACCCCGGCGGCGATCCCGGCGTGTTCAACATGGCGGTCATGGGCATGCGGCTGTCCCAGCGGGTCAACGGGGTGAGCCGCCTGCACGGCGCGGTGAGCAGGCAGATGTTCGCCGGGCTGTGGCCGGGGTTCGACCCCGCCGAGGTGCCGATCGGGTCGGTGACCAACGGCGTGCACGCGCCGACGTGGGTGGCCAGCGAGGTCATCGCGCTGGCCGGCGGCGGGCCGGACAGCCCCGCGGCCGACCGCGACTGGCCGGCCTGGGACCGGATCGCCGCGGCGCGCGCGGCGCGCATCTGGCAGACCAGGACCGAGCTGCGCGCGCGTCTCACCGGCGAGATCCGGCACCGGCTGCGTGCCTCCTGGCGCCAGCGCGGCAAGTCGGACGCGGAGCTGACCTGGATCGACGACGCGCTGGACTCCGGCGTGCTCACGGTCGGCTTCGCCCGCCGGGTGCCGTCCTATAAGCGGCTGACGCTGATGCTGCGCGATCCGGAGCGGCTGAAGGCGCTGCTGCTGGATCCCCTCCGCCCGGTGCAGATCGTGATCGCCGGCAAGGCGCATCCGGCCGACGACGGCGGCAAGCGGCTGATCCAGCAGATGGTCGAGTTCACCGACGACCCCGCGGTCCGGCACCGGATCGTGTTCCTGCCCGATTACGACATGGCGCTCGGCCGCGCGCTGGTGCAGGGCTGCGACGTGTGGCTGAACAACCCGCTGCGGCCGCTGGAGGCCTGCGGCACGTCCGGCATGAAGGCGGCGCTGAACGGCGGCCTCAACCTCTCGGTCCGGGACGGCTGGTGGGACGAGTGCTCGGACGGGGCCAGCGGCTGGGACATCCCGTCGGCGGACGGCCTGGCCGACGAGGCGCGGCGCGACGACCTGGAGTCGGCCGCCATGTATGACCTGCTCGGCCAGTCGGTAGCGCCGCTGTTCTACGACAGGGACTCCACCGGGCTGCCCCGGCGCTGGCTGGAGATGGTCCGGCACACGCTGAGCACGCTCGGCCCGCGGCTGACGGCGTCGCGGATGGTCCGCGAGTACGTCACCGAGCTGTACGTCCCGGCCGCGGTGAGCGGCCGGGCGCTGGCAGCCGGCCAGCGGGCGCCGTTCGAGGGCGCCAGGGAGCTGGCCGCCTGGCGGCAGCGGGTGGTGAAGGCGTGGCCGGGCGTGCGGATCGAGCACGTGGAGGCCGAGGTGGAGGCCCCGAGGCTCGGCTCCCGGCTGACCGTCCGGGCGAGCATCGTCCTCGGCGAGCTCACCCCGGCCGACGTCGCGGTCGAGCTGGTCTGCGGCCGCGCCGGGGACGACGACGAGATCATCGACCCCGCCTACAGCATGCTCGCCCCGGACCCGCCGGGCACGGGTCCGGCTGGCACGGCTGGTCCGGCTGGCACGGCCGGTCCGGCCGGCGCGGTCAGGTACTCCGGCGAGGCGGAGCTGTTCCGGGCGGGCCCGTTCGGCTACACGGTGCGGGTGCTGCCCAGCCATCCGCTGCTGGCCAGCCGGGCCGAGCTCGGCCTCGTCGCCGTGCCCGAGGCGCCGGTCGGCATGACCAACGGTGACCTGCGGTGACAGACTCTCCTTTTCCGGCTTTCCTTTTCCGGTCGGCAGCGCTGGAGGTCCGTCGTGAGTGAATTCGTCCAGGTACAGACCGAGCGGGCGGTGGGCACCATCCGGCTGGACCGTCCCCCGATGAACGCGCTCAGCACCCAGGTGGTGAACGAGCTGGCCGAGGCGGCGGCCCAGGTGTCGGCGGACGACGGCATCCGGGCCGTGGTCATCTACGGCGGCGCCCGGGTGTTCGCCGCCGGCGCGGACATCAAGGAGATGGCCGAGGCGGGCTACGCGCAGATCGCCGCGCATTCCGGCCGGCTGCAGGCTTCCCTCACCGCGGTGGCGAAGATTCCCAAGCCGGTCGTGGCGGCGATCACCGGGTACGCCCTCGGCGGCGGCCTCGAGCTGGCGCTCTGCGCCGACTTCCGCGTCCTTGGCGAGGGGGCGAAGGTGGGCCAGCCGGAGATCCTGCTGGGCGTCATCCCGGGCGCGGGCGGGACGCAGCGGCTGCCCCGCCTGGTGGGGCCGGCCAGGGCGAAGGACATCGTCTACACCGGCCGGTTCGTGGCCGCGGCCGAGGCGCTCGCGATGGGCCTGGCCGACCGGGTGGTGCCGGACTCCGGCGTGTACGAGGCGGCGTGCGAGCTGGCCGGCCAGTTCGCGGCCGGCCCTGCCCTGGCCCTGCGTGCCGCCAAGCAGGCCATCGACGACGGCCTCGAGGTAGGCCTCGACGCCGGGCTGGAAATCGAGCGGCTGCACTTCGCCGGGCTCTTCGCCACCGAGGACCAGCGCGCCGGCATGCGCAGCTTCATCGAGAATGGTCCTGGGAAGGCCACTTTCTCCGGCCGTTGATGCGCCCGGGGATCTGACGGACGGAGCCATCATGACCGAGCCTGGCGACGCCCTCTCGTTCGACCTGGTGGCCGCCGCGCTGCGGTCCGACAGCGCGGACGTGGCCATCTACGCCCGGGTGCTCACCGACTCGCTCGGCGACGCGCTGCCGCCGGGGGTGGTCACCGTCGAGCGGGACCGGAGCGTGTCGGACCGGATGCGCGGCCGTCCCGGCGAGGTGGCGAAGATCACAGTCAGGCTGGGCGACCAGGTGCTGTCGCTGGGCTTGCAGCGCGGCAGGCCGGTCGCGGAGATCTGCCGGGAGGTGCGCGGCGTGGTGCTGTCCCGGCGGCCGGTGCAGGTGACCGAGTGGGCCGCCGAGCTGGCGAAGGCGCTGGTCGCCTACGCCGAGCAGAACGCCCAGGCCGCGCAAGTGCTGCGCCGCCTGGTGGCCGGGAGCTGAGTGCGGGCGGCTGAGTGCGGGCAGCTGACGGCCGGCCGCGCGGCGGCCGGACCCTTCCGCCCGCGCGGAAACTTGCCAGCGCCCGCGATCGTCACGTTCAATGGGCCTTCCCGCATAGGGCGGCCTTCCGTGGAAAGCGTTCACCGAGGCAGCCTTCCCCTAGGGTGGCGATGCAATGGTCGCTCAGAGCCCGATGACGTACCAGCTTGGTCCCTACCGCCTGCTCGAGAAGATCGGCGAGGGCGGCATGGGCGTCGTTCACCTTGCCCGCGACTCTGAGGGCCGGCCGGTGGCGGTCAAGGTGCTGCGCCCGGGGGTGGCGGACGACCCAGACGCCCGCCGGCGGCTGGGCCGCGAGTTCGAGACGATGGGCCGGGTGCGCAGCCGGTTCGTCGCCGAGGTCATCGACGCCGACGTGACCGGCGACGTGCCTTACGTGGTCACTCGGTACGTGGCGGGCCCCTCCCTGGACCAGCTGGTCGCCCGCGACGGGCCGCTGCGCGGCCGGGCGCTCGAGCGGGTCGCCTGGGGCCTGGCCGAGGGCCTGGCCGCCGTGCACGCCGCCGGCGTGGTGCACCGGGATCTCAAGCCGGGAAACGTGGTGATGGCGGGCGGCGTCCCGGTGCTCATCGACTTCGGCATCGCGCACACCCCGGACTCGACCAGGATCACCCAGGCGGGCATGTTCATGGGCACCCCGGGGTACCTGGCGCCCGAGGTCGTGGAGGGCCAGCCGTTCGGGCCGCCGGCCGACGTGCATTCCTGGGCCAGCACGGTCGCGTTCGCGGCTACCGGCCGCGCGCCGTTCGGCACCGGCTCGTACGAGACGATCTTCTACCGGATCGTCGCCGGGCAGCCGGACCTGGGCGGCGTCCCGGCGAAGCTAATGCCGGCGGTGACCGCCGCGCTCGGCCGCGACCCGTTCAGCCGGCCGACGGCGATGCAGCTCAGCGCCCAGTGCGCCGCCATCGACCTGTCCGGCCCGGACCTGCTGGCCAGCGGGCTGGCGGGGGCGGCCGGAGCGGCGGGAGCGGGCCTGGCGGGAGCGGGCCTGGCGGGAGCAGGCCTGGCGGCGGCGGCCGGAGCGGCGGAAGCGGGCCTGGCAGGGGCAGCGGGACTGGCGGGCGCAGCCGGGCTGGCGGGAGCTGGACTGGCGGGGGCGGGACTGGCGGGCGCGGCCAGCGGCTCGGCCACGGCGGCCGCTCCGGGAACCATGATGGACGGCCAGCCCGTGCTCGTCCCGCGGCCGGCCAGGACCGGGCTCCGGCCCCTAACCCGGCAGCTGCCGGCTACGGCGGGCCGCGACAACTTCGCCGACGTGCTGCCCCCGGTGCGGTATCCAGCCGCCGATGCCGCCGGTGCCGCCGGTGCCGCCGGTGCCGCCCTTCCGTCGGCGCGGCCGACGCCGCAGCGGACCGGCCCCGCCGCGCAGCCGCTGGCAGGGGCGGGCCGGTCAGCAAGCACCCAGGCTCCGCCCGGCGTCAGGCGGCTGCTGTCCCTGCTCACGATGGCTATCGCCGTGGCAGGCAGCGTGCTGCTCCCGGTCGCGGGCACGATCGTGGCCACCGCGATGATCGTTTTGCTGCGCGCAGCCGACCGCGTGCACGGCGGCCTCACCACGCGGCGCTCGGAACGGGGCGCCAGGGTCAGCGACGTGCCGGTCATGCTGGTGACCGCTCCGTGGGCGCTGTTCCGCGCGCTGGTCAGCTCCCTGCTGCTCGCCCCGCTGGCGCTGGCCTGCGGCGCGGCCGCGGCGGCCGTGACGATCATCGCGGCGCACGGGAACCCCTACCAGACGGCGGGCGCGTACGGGGCCGGGGCGTTCGTCGCGTTCTACGCGTTCGGCCTGGGCTCGGGGAAGCCGCGCAGGCAGCTCGGCCGGATCTTCGGCGCGGTTGCCCGCCGGCGCCTGCCCGCCGCGCTCGCCGTGATCCTGTTCGCGGTGCTCGCCGTCGGGATGGCGAGCGCCGCGGTCACCCAGCCGCACGACGTGTGGCCGCTGTCGCCCGGCATGGGCTGGCACGGCCTGACCCACCTGGCCGACCGGGTGGCGTTCCGCCTGCACCACCTGTAGGTCCCCGGCAGCGGCCGCCAGTTCGGGGAAATTCGCTTGCCAACGACTAATGCCGTGTTGAGTAGCGTTCGCCATGATCTGTTACGCATCCCCGAGGCGTGGCGCATCCCGAGGCGCGGCGCAGCCACGGGGCACGGCGGGGCCTGGACCCGGCTTCGCCCCTCCTGGCGGTCCGGTATGAACTCTCGTGAGCGCTTTATCCTCTTCGCACCGGGCGACGGCCGGCTCTCGGCGGTCTGTCCCCGCGTTGCGAAGATCAACTCCGGTGATCGATGTGGAGCTACCTACATCAGGTGGTAGGCGATGTCACTTCGATCTTGGAAAACGATCACGCCCCTGCCCACCCTGGGCGGGGCGAAAACGGGACAGGAGGCATCACGTGTCAGCGAAGCGCAGGCGCCCCGGAGGAAGCCTCCGCCCGGCGCGCGCGACACATCGTCCGGCCGAACATAGCGTGAGGCGGTACTAGCAACCCGGCTCGGCCCCGCAGTCCGCTAGGCCCGGGGACCCCTAGCTTGCCTGCCGGTCGGGTAGCCGCTCCGTAGCCGCACCGTGCCGGGGGGCAGCCCCGTCCCGCGGCACCGCGCCGCCCCGGGCGGCAGCCCCGTCCTGGGGGAGCGCACTGTCCTGGGGGAGCGCACCGTCGCGCGGGGGAGGGTTCGCCCGCGGCGGCCTGCCGGGGCGCTCCCGCGGAGGCGCCTGGGTGCCCAGCGGGGCCGGGGTACCAGTCTGCGCTGCACCTCTCACCAGCGGCGAACCGGGGCGCGGTGGCGCACGGGACGCACCCGCGCGCGGCGCAGCGCGCGTCGGCGGACTCGCAGCAGGCGCGCCCGGGGCCTGTGCCCCCGCAGGGGCCCCGCCGCCCTGGGCCCCGCCGCCCTGGGCCCCGCCGCCCTGGGCCGGGACGCCCGAGGGAGCCGGGCCGCCCGGTGCCGCAACGCCGGAGGACCCCGGGCCGCCCTGTGCCGGGCCGCCCTGTGCCGGGCCGCCCTGTCCCGGAACGCCGGACGACGGTCCGCTGCCCTGGGCCGGAACGCCGGAGGACGGCGGCGTGCTCGCCGCCGGGTCGCCGCGGCCCGGCGCCGGCAGCGGCCGGACCAGTCCCAGCGCGACTACCTCGTTGGCCAGCCTGGTCCGCCGGTTCGGGCCCTCGGCGATGCGGAACTTCTGATACAGCCGCAGCAGGTGCTGCTTGACCGCGGCTTCGGTCACGACCAGGTCGGATGCGATCTCGCGCGCCGTTGCCGGCGCCACGAACGCCTCGTCCGACAGGGCCGGGCGGCACAGCGAGGTGAGGACGTCGGTCTCACGGCGGGTCAGCTCGGGCGCTGCCTGCCTGCGCAGCTCGACCTCTGCGGCGAGGTTCTCGTGCACGAGCCCGCCGATCCGGCAGCGCGCGGAGCCGAAGCTCAGCACGTCGCCGTCCTCGAGCACGCGGCGGGCGGCAGGACGGCCGTTGACCCTGGTGCCGTTCCGCGATAATCCGAGATCGGCCACGTAGGCGTAGTTGCCCCTGCAGACGATCTCGGCGTGCAGCTTGGAGACGCTGGGATCGCGCAACCGGATGTCCACGGAGCTGCCGCGGCCCACGGTGGTCACGTCCGCGCGCAGCTGGACGACCTCCCCGGTGTCCTCGATCCGAAGGTAGGGCCTCTCCACGTCGCTCCTCCTGGCTTACGTCCAGTTACGCATGTCTCACGTTTCAGTTACCCTCCGCGCGGCCTGTCGTACCCCGATCCGCCCGAGGGATTGGCGGCTGCCGGCCAGGCCGCCACGCCGGACTGTTTGCGCCTAGATGGCATCCGCGCCCGGGCGCGGCGATAAGATCATTGCGTGGAGGAAGCCGGGCTGATGCAGCGGGGTGAGCGCGCGGAGGCCGCCGCCGTGGCCACGGCCGGCACCGGCACCCGGCCCGGCACCGGCACCCGGCCCGGCACCGACGAAGCGGCGCACGCCCCCGCGACACCTGCGACGTCACTGGCGGCCGTGCGGGCCAGCGTCCCGCGGTGGGTCAACCTGCCCTACGCGATCGTGTTCGCCGCCACCGTGGCGGGACTGGCCTGGACGTGGCTCGGTCCCCGGCACGTCGCGACGGGCATGCTCGCGGTGGCGTCCGCGGTGCTCGCCGCCGCCGTGCTGCGGCTGATCCTCCCCGAGCGGCGGGCCGGGCTGCTGCTCGCGCGCCGCCGCGTGGTTGACGTCCTGGCCCTGGCGAGTCTCGGCGCGGGCATCATGGCGGTCGTGCTGGTGCTGCCGCCGCCTGTGTGAAACGCCACAACTGCGCGGCCTCACCGGCCGCGAAGTGCCCTGCGCCGCACCGGTAGCCTTGCAGACGGCACGCCCGGTACTGGTGCGGGCTGACCAGAGTGGGAAGGGAAACCGGCGGCATGTCCAAGATCAAGGTAGCCAATCCCGTCGTCGAGCTAGACGGCGACGAGATGACGCGGATCATCTGGCAGTACATCAAAGACCAGCTGATCCTGCCCTACCTGGATATCGAGCTTGACTACTACGACCTGTCGATCGAGAACAGGGATGCCACCGACGACCAGGTGACGGTGGATGCGGCCAACGCCATCAAGGCCACCGGCGTGGGCGTCAAGTGCGCCACCATCACCCCGGACGAGGCCCGGGTCGAGGAATTCGGCCTGAAGAAGATGTGGCGCTCGCCGAACGGCACGATCCGCAACATCCTCGGCGGCGTCGTGTTCCGCGAGCCGATCGTGATATCCAGCATTCCGCGGCTGGTGCCGAGCTGGACCAAGCCGATCGTGATCGGCCGTCACGCGCACGGCGACCAGTACCGCGCCACCGACTTCGTGGTCCCGGGCCCCGGCACGGTGACGATCACGTACACGCCCGACGAGGGCGGCCGGCCGATCGAGCTCGAGGTGGCCAAGTTCACCGGCGGCGGCATCGCGATGGGCATGTACAACTACGACGACTCAATCCGTGACTTCGCCCGGGCGACGATGCGGTACGCGCTCGACCGCCGCTACCCGCTGTACCTGTCCACGAAGAACACCATCCTCAAGGCCTACGACGGCCGGTTCAAGGACCTGTTCGCCGAGATCTTCGAGGCCGAGTTCAAGGCCGAGTTCGAGGCGGCCGGCATCACCTACGAGCACCGGCTCATCGACGACATGGTCGCGCAGGTGCTCAAGTGGGAGGGCGGCATCGTCTGGGCGCTGAAGAACTACGACGGTGATGTGGAATCCGACGTCGTCGCCCAGGGGTTCGGCTCGCTCGGGCTGATGAGCAGCGTGCTGATGACGCCGGACGGCCGCGTCGTCGAGGCGGAGGCCGCGCACGGCACGGTAACCAGGCACTACCGCCAGTACCAGCAGGGCAAGCCCACCTCGACGAACCCGATCGCCTCGATCTTCGCCTGGACCCGCGGCCTGGCGCACCGCGGCAAGCTGGACGGCACCCCCGAGGTGACCGCCTTCGCCGATGCGCTCGAGCGGGTGTGCGTCCAGACGGTGGAGGAGGGCAAGATGACCAAGGACCTCGCCCTGCTCGTCGGCGGCGACACGCCGTACCTGACCACCCAGGAATTCCTCAACGCGCTGGACGAGAACCTCCGCGCCGAGATGGACGACTAGGCCGCCCCGGCCACCCATCACCTCACCACAGACCAGGGAGAACACGGACATGGCCCGCACAGGCAAGGTAACCGTCGTCGGGGCCGGCTTCTACGGCTCGACCACCGCCCAGCGGCTCGCCGAGTACGACATCTTCGACGAGGTCGTGCTCACCGACATCGTCGAGGGGAAGCCGGAGGGGCTCGCGCTGGACATGAACCAGTCGCGGCCGGTGGAGGGATTCGAGACCAAGGTCACCGGGCAGACCACCGGGCAGGCGGGCGAGGGCTACGAGGTGATCGCCGGCTCGCGGATCGTCATCGTCACCGCCGGGCTGCCGCGCAAGCCCGGGATGAGCCGGATGGACCTGATCGGGGTCAACGCGAAGATCGTCCGCAGCGTGGCCGAGAACGTCGTCAAGCACGCGCCCGACGCCGTCCTCATCGTCGTCTCCAACCCGCTGGACGAGATGACGGCGCTCGCCGCCAACGTCACCGGGTTCCCCTCCCACCAGGTCATGGGGCAGGCGGGGATGCTGGACACGGCCAGGTTCAGCTATTTCGTTTCCGAACGGCTCCGGGTGCCAGTCGGCTCGGTCGCGACCCTGACACTCGGATCCCACGGCGACACCATGGTGCCGGTGCCGTCGGCCTGCACGGTGGACGGCAAGCCGCTGACCGACCTGCTGCCCGCCGCCGACATCGAGGCGCTCGTGCAGCGGACCAGGGACGGCGGCGCCGAGATCGTCAAGCTGCTGAAGACCGGGTCGGCGTACTACGCCCCGTCGGCGGCCGCGGCCAGGATGGCCCGGGCGGTGGCCGAGGACTCCGGCGCGGTCCTGCCGGTCTGCACCTGGGTCGACGGCCAGTACGGCATCTCCGGCGTCTACCTCGGCGTCGAGGCGGAGATCGGCGCCACCGGCGTCCGCCGGGTGGTCGAGCGGGACCTGACCGAGTCCGAGCTCGCGTCCCTGCGCGAGGCCGCCGACGCGGTCCGGGCCAAGCAGGCGGACGTCGCCAGCCTCTGAGCCCTGCCTTAGAAGCCGTAGCCGTAGCGGGCGAGCGGGTCGATGAGCTCACGCTCCTCGTAGGCGAGGTGGGACAGCAGCGTGTCGCTGAGCTGGTCCGCGGCCTCCTGGAGCTCGGTCAGGTCGCCGGGGCTGGCGACGTAGGCGACCAGGGCATGGTCCACGGAGTCCAGCACCTGATGGATCACGCGGTGCTCGGCCTGCAGCCGGTCCAGCACCGGGCCGAGGTCCCGGTCCCTGGCCCGCAGGTGCGGGTAGAGCGCGGCGTCCTCGATCGCGTGGTGCTGGGTGACGACCCGGCAGTAGCTCTCGCAGTAGGCGCCCAGCGTCCAGTTGTTCTGCCGCATCGTCATCTGGTTGATTTCCGACCGCGCCAGCCCGGCGTCCATGGCGCCCTTCTGCACCTGCAGGATGAGGTCGCGGACGCTCGCCAGCTCCTGGCGGAGCATGTCATGCACCGCGACCAGTTCCGCGCTGACCCTGCGTCCGGCCGGGGTGTAAGGGGGAGCGGCCGGCGGCGGCGCTGGCCGGGTTGGCCGGGCCGCCTCGTCCCACAGTGGCTTGCTGCTCAGCCGGGTGCCGTCGTCCGGGGTCGGCATGACGCCCAGGCCTGCGGACGCTTCCGCGGAAACGTCCGGCCGGCCGGACTGGCCCGGCTGCTGCTCGCCGCGGTCCGGTTCCGCACCGGCGAGCGTGACCGCCCGCTGGCCGGTTCCCTCGGCGCCCGGCATGGTGGCCGCCCGCTGGCCGGTTCCCCCCGCGCCGGACGGGGCAGCGGAGCGGGCTCGCTCGGCCACGACCAGCTCCCGCACCGCCGGTGCCACCTCAGCCGCGAACGTCGAGATGGCCTGCGGGTCGTCGCCGCCCAGGATGAAGGTGCTGATCCCGGCGGTCAGCGCGAGATCGGCCAGCTGCTCGGCCCAGTGGGCCGCCGGCCCGCGCAGCAGTCCCGCCGCGGACGGCTCGAACGTACCGCCGATGTTGAGCAGCCGGCGTACCGCGCCAGGCTCCCTGCCCGCCTCCGCCGCGGCCTCGTCGATGATCGCATTGGCCTCGGCGAGCTGGCCGGGCTCGATGTAGCCGAGCGACGGCAGCCATCCGTCGGCCAGGCGGCCGGTCAGCCGGAGCATTCTGGGCTTGTAGGCGCCCACCCAGATGCTGATCGGGTGCGCTGGCGCGGGACCGCGCTTGGCCCCGGAGATTCTGGTAGTACGTGCCGTCGGCGCGGACGCCGCCCCGGGCGTTCACGTCCCAGATCTGCCGGATGACGCCGATCCCTTCGGCCAGCGCGTCGACCCCCTGGCCGGGGGTGAGCCGCCGCCCGCCCATCGCCTCGATTGCCTGGGCAAACCCGCCGGCGCCGATGCCGAGCTCAGCCCGGCCGCCGCTGAGCAGGTCCAGGCTGGCCACGCTGCGCGCGAGAACGGCCGGGTTCCGTAGCGGGAGGTTGATCACGTTGCCGGACAGCCGCACGTTGCGCGTCTGCGCCGCCACGTAGGACAGCAGGGTCCAGGTGTCCAGGAAGGCGGGCTGGTAGGGGTGGTCCTGGAAGGTGACCAGGTCGAGCCCGGCCTGGTCGGCCAGCCGGGCGAGGTCCACGACCGCCTGCGGCCGCTCGCTGGACGGCGTCAGGAACACGCCGAAGGCGAGCTCGTGCCCGTAGTCGCTCACTGTTTCCCGTACCTCCTGCAGTTGCCGCCGCGACCTCTGGCCGCCGCAGCACGTTCGGCGTCACCGCCGCGCTGCCCGGCCATATCTTTAACGTTCAATTCTTTAAGGTTAAACTACAGACGGAGGTGCGAGCTTGTCAATTCGTTCAACGTTGAAGAGTTATAGTCAGGATGTGACCGCCGAAGTCGTGCGGGACCGCGCCGACGTACTCGTTGACCTGCTGGAGCAGGAGGGCGCCGGGGCCGATGCCGCCACCAAGAAGCTGAGCATCCGGCTGCTCAGGCTGGCCAACCACGTCGAGCGGGAGCTGCGCCGGGAGCTGGCTGCCAAGGGCATCGAGGTCTGGGAGCTGGAGATGCTGCTGTCGCTGCGGCGCGCGCCCGGGCGGTGCCTCAGCGCCGGCGCGCTGCTCCGCGGGTCCCAGGTGACCGCCGGCGCGATCACCAACCGGGTGACGCGGCTCGAGGGCAGCGGGTGGGTCCGGCGCGACATCGACCCGGGCGACCGCCGCCAGGTCCTGGTCACCCTCACCGAGGCCGGCCGGCGGCGCGCGGACGAGATCACCGCCATCAAGACCACCACCGAGGAACGGCTGCTGGGCCGGGCCGGCCCGGAAGCTATCGAGCGGATGTGCGCGGACCTCCGCGACCTCCTGCTGGCCATCGAGGGACCCGCGGCCGACGAGCACCCCTACGAGGCGTGTCACGCCGAGGTGCCAGTGACGCCCTAGGCTGCCGCGCCCGCGGCCAGCCTGCGCAGGGCAAGCTCCGCGTACAGCGCCGTTCCCTCACTGAGCACCGCGTCGTCGAACACCGCCTCGGCCGAGTGATTGAACGGCGCGGTGTCGGGCACCTGGCCGGGCGGACAGGCCCCGACGAACAGGAACGCGCCAGGCACCCGCTCCAGCACGTAGGAGAAGTCCTCCGCGCCGCCCATCGGGTGCGGCTGCGGCGTGAACCGTCCGGGCCCGAACAGCGCGGCGGCCGCGTGCTCGGCGAACGCCGCCTCGGCCTGGTCGTTGACCGTGACCGGGTAGCCGTCTTCGTAGTCCGCCGTCGCCGTCAGGCCGTGCGCGGCGGCGATATTCCGGACCAGCCGGACCGAGGCCTCCTTGACCCGGGCGCGGGCAGCGGCGGAGAACGTGCGGATCGTGGCGAAGAACCGGGCCTCGTCCGGGATGACGTTGTTGGTGGTCCCGGCGTGGAAGCTGCCCACCGTGATGACGACCGGGTCGAAGACGTCGAACCGGCGGGTGACGAGCGTCTGCAGCGCGGCGACCATCTCGCACGCAGCCGGGATGGGGTCGGCGGCGTTGTGCGGCGACGCGGCGTGCCCGCCGCGGCCCTGCACGGTGACGCCGAGCACGTCGGCGGCGGCCAGCACCGCGCCTGCCCGGGTGGCGATGACACCGCCCGGCAGGTTCGCCGACAGCACGTGCAGGGCGTACGCCGCTGCCGTGGGCTCGCCGGCCGCCGTGAGCACGCCTTCCTCGATCATGTGCTTGGCGCCGTAGCAGCCCTCCTCGCCCGGCTGGAACATGAAGATGACGTTCCCGGCGATATCGCCGCGGCGGGCGCACAGCAGCCGCGCGGCCCCGGCGAGCATGGCGGTGTGCAGGTCGTGCCCGCAGGCGTGCATCGTCCCGTCGATCTCCGACGCGTACGGCAGCCCGGTGCGCTCCGTCACCGGCAGAGCGTCCATGTCGCCGCGCAGCAGCACCGTCGGGCCCGGCCGCGCGCCGCGGAGCACGGCGGTCACCGAGCTCAGCGCCTGGCCCAGGGTGATCTCGACGGGCAGCCCGTCGAGCGCCGCCAGCACTTTCGCCTGCGTGCGCGGCAGGTCCAGGCCGATCTCGGGCTCCCGGTGCAGGGCATGGCGCAGCCCGGACATCTCCGCCGCGAGAGCGCGTGCCTCGTCAGTCAGCGACATACCGACATCCTGCCAGCCCGGGCGTTTCCGCGGAAACGCCTGCGCCTGGGGGCGCCAGCCGCCCGTGACGCCCTCGTTCCGTGCCCGGACGGCCGCGGCTCCCAGGTCCTGGCCGGGCGCGAACAAGCCGCCGCATTCGTCTCATGATCCGGACGATATCGACTCGAATGATGATTTTTGGCGTTTCCGCGCGGAAACGCCCGCGCCTGCCACCTGCGGCAAGTCGTCGCGGAGTGCGGGCCAGCCCTCCGCCGTCAGCGTCCCAGCAGCCGGTCGAGCACAGCAGGATCGCCCCCCGCCACGTCGATGATCTTTGTCCTGCTCGTCGCCCCCGCGACCAGGGTGACCGCGCGCCGGACGACGCCGAACGCCTCGGCCACCGCGGCCAGGGCGGCGGCTGTGGCCTGACCGTCCACGGCACGCGCGCTGACGCGCACGACCAGTGTGCCGCCGTGCTCGCCGCCCACGCTGGTGCGGGCTGAGCCGGGCCGCACCCGGATGGTCATGCGCACCACCCCAGTGTGCCCGCGCACGGCGCTCATCCGCCCGGCCTGGCCCCGGACCGGGGCGCCTATGATGGCGCGGTGCTGTGCGCGTCCTACGCCGATCCCCGGCTGGCCGCGGTGTACGACGCGCTGAACCCGCCGGGCGCGTCCGCGGACTTCTACCTCGGCCTGGCCGGCGACACACCGCTACGTGTCCTGGACGTGGGGTGCGGCACGGGACTGCTGGCCTGTGAGCTGGCCGCGCGCGGTCACGACGTGACCGGGGCGGATCCCGCGGCGGCGATGCTGGCCGTGGCGCGTCGCCGGCCGGACGGCGCGCTGGTGCGGTGGGTCCAGGTAGACGCCGCCCGCCTGCCTGCCGGCGCCATCTTCGACCTCCTCGTCATGACCGGTCACGTCTTCCAGCTCTTCCTAGCTGATCCCGACGTCCGGGCGGTGCTGGCGGCGGTCCGCCGGTGCCTGGCCCCAGGCGGCCGGGTCGCCTTCGAGACCAGGAATCCCGCGGTCCGGGAGTGGGCGGACTGGAACCCCCGCCAGACCCGGCGGCACGTCGAAGCCGCCGGGGTGACCGCGGACGTGCACTACGACATCAGGTCGGTGGACGGCGAGCTCGTCACCTTCGAGACGTCTTTCCGTTTCCCGGGTGAAGACGCCGTGACCGTCCCGGAGACCATCCGCTTCATGGGCCAGGACCAGGTCGCCGCGTTCCTCGCCGAGGCTGGCCTGACCGAGGTCACCTGGTACGGGGACTGGGACTGGTCACCCGTCAGCCCGGCCAGCCCCGAGCTCATCGCCGTCGCCCGCTAACCCGAGTCGCGTTTCCGCGGAAACGTGTCAGCCCATCAGGTGCGAGCCGTGGCGAGCTGACCGAGTTGATCGCGGCAGTGATCGACGATCTGGAGGCTCGTGTTCGGTGGCGGGCATGACACGTGGCCTAGCGTTCCAAGAGGCATAGGCCAATCCGGGCGAAGCGCTGATGTCGCACACGGATCGCACGTCCGGTGCCGGCTTCGGCGGTGTGCTGCTGACCGCGGTCACTCGGTGGCAGCTGTTCGGCCGAGACGGCGGATCCTGGGCGCCGGGATGCTCGATCGCCCGCGCTGGGGGTGGATCGCGGCGGTAGCTGCCTGCCGGAGCGCTTCTGCTGCCGTGACTCGAGCAGCACCACTGACCCGGTCACCAACCAGGCCCCGAAAACGACGACGGTGAGCGAGATGAGCAGCACGATTATTTCCGGATTACCGACATGGGCCAACCACGCCCCCATCCACCCGCCTGCCAAAAGCACGGTTGCCCCAGCCATCGCGCCTGCGCTCGCTTTGATGCGCGTGTTCTCCGGCGACTGGGCCTGCGCCCGGGCGGGCTTCGGCGGCGGCTGGGCTCCGATCGGCCCGGCGGGGATATCGTTCGTGACCGCGGCCAGCTCCGCGTAGGAGCGCGACGCGAACGCCTGGCCCACCCGCGCGTCGAACTCGTCCTTGGTCAGCCTGCCCTGCACGAACGCGGCCTTGAGCGTGTCGATCACCTGCTCTCGGTCGGCGTGCGACGCGCGCAGGAGGCCGCGGTCTGCCGAGATCGCTGCTATCTCGTCTCCGGGCTCTGTCATCACTGGCACCTCCCACGACCGCAATGTACGCGGTTACCCTCCGGCCGCGATAATCGATCAGTTCCCTAGAGCAGTGCAACCCGTCCGGCCAGATGTCACCGAGCATCTCGGCCCATTCCCGATGGTCCAGCACCCGCCCCGTCAGGCCATCAGGTGCGCGCCGTCCTCGGCGGACGCGGGCACCACGATGGGCTCCGGCCAGCCCCTCCGCCCGTACTCGGCGGCCACTGCCGCGACGACAGTGGAAGAGCGCGCGGCTGGCGCCAGGACGATCACCGATCCGCCGAACCCGCCGCCCATCATCCGGGCGCCCAGCGCGCCGGCCTCGACCGCCGCCTCGACCGCCGCGTCCGCCTCCGGCCAGGAGACCTCGAAGTCGTCGCGCAGCGAGCGGTGCGACGCAAGCAGCAGCTCGCCGACACCGGCCGCCGCGCCCGAGCGGAGCAGGGCGGCAACCGTTTGGACCCGCTGATTGTCGGTGATCACGTGCCGGGCCCGGCGCCGCAGCACCGGGTCATCTAGCCGGTCCAGCGCCCCGGGGCCGGTTACGTCGCGCAGCGCGGGCACGCCGAGCAGCGCAGCGGCCCGTTCGCAGGCGCGGCGCCGGCCGGCATACGAGCCGCCGGCGTGCTCGTGCCGCGCCCTGGTGTCGAGGACGAGCAGTACCAGCCCGGCCGCGGCCACACCGAGAGGCACCTGGTCGGTCTCGAGCGACCGGCAGTCCAGCAGCAGCGCGTGGCCGCGGGTGCACTGCAGCGATGCGGACTGGTCCATGATGCCGCAGGGCACGCCGGCGAAGTCGTTCTCCGCGCGCTGGGCTAGCGCGGCCAGCTCGGGCGCCGCGACGGTGATGCCGTACAGCCCGGTCAGTGCCATCGCGGCGGCGCACTCGAGCGCGGCCGAAGACGACAGGCCCGCTCCCGCAGGCAGGTCGGAGTCGATGGCTATCCGGGCACCGCCGACGGCATGCCCGGCCTCGAGCAGCGACCAGGCCACCCCAGCGACGTAGCCCGCCCAGCCCGGCACGCTGCCCGGCGCCAGCGACGCGAGGTCGGTGATGACCAGATCGTCAGGGGCCTGCCGCGAGCGCAGCTCCAGCACGCCGTCGCCGCGGCGGTCCGCCGCCGCCCGCACCCCCTGCGCCAGCGCGAACGGCAGCACGAAACCGTCGTTGTAGTCGGTGTGCTCGCCGATCAGGTTGACCCGGCCCGGGGCATGCCACACGCCGGCCGGCTCGGCCCGGTAGCAGTCCCCGAACCAGCGGGCCGCCGCCGCGCACTGCGCCGCGCGCACGGCTAGCACTGCGCCGCGCGCACGGCTAGCACTGCGCCGCGCGCACGGCTAGCACTGCGCCGCGCGCACGGCTAGCACTGCGCTGCGCGCACGGCTAGCACTGCGCTGCGCGCACGACTAGCACTGCGCCGCGCGCACGGGCTAGGGCGCGTCGGCGCAGACCGCCGCCCAGGCGTCGGCGACCATGGACTTCAGGTCCTGTTCCGCCGTCCAGCCGAGGTCGCGCTGGATCCGGGTCGAGGAGGCGACGAGCACGGCCGGGTCGCCGGCCCTGCGGGGCGCGGCGACGGCGGGGATGTCCGCGCCGGTCACCTCCCGGCAGGTGGTGATCACCTCGCGGTTCGAGGACCCGGTGCCGTTGCCGAGGTTGTACACCAGGTGTTCGCCGGCCGTGCACGCATCGAGGGCGAGCAGGTGCGCGCGGGCCAGGTCGGCCACGTGAATGTAGTCCCGGACGCAGGTCCCGTCGGGCGTCGGGTAGTCATCGCCGAAGAGCTTGAGCTCGGCGCCGCCGCCCGCCCTGGCGATGGCCAGCACGGTGGGGATCAGGTGCGTCTCAGTGGTGTGCCGCTCGGCCAGCCACCGGCCGTCGGCGCCGCGGTAGGCCCCGGCAACGTTGAAGTAGCGCAGGCTCACCGCTCCCAGGCCGCGCAGCCTCGCGTACTCGCGCAGCGTCTCGTTGACCGCGAGCTTGGATTCGCCATACGGGCTGGTCGGCCTCGTCGCGTCGGTCTCCTCGACCGGGCTGCGCTCCGGCTCGCCGTAGACGGATGCGGTGGACGAGAACACGATGCTGCCCACCCCTGCGCCGCTCATCGCCTCGAGCAGCGCGAGCGTGCCCCCCAGGTTGTGCGACCAGTACAGCCCCGGCTGCTGCACCGACTCGCCGACCAGGGACTTCGCGGCGAAGTGCAGGACCGCGTCGATGCCGCTGGCGAGCACCCCGGCGGCATCGTCCCGGATCGTGCCGCGCACGAAGGCGGCGCCGGATGGCACCGCGTCGGCGTGCCCGGTGGAACAGTCGTCGAGCACGACCACCTCGTGCCCAGCCTCGATCAGCTGGGCGGCGACCACGCTTCCTATGTAACCGGCGCCCCCCGTGACCAGCAGCCTCATTCAGCCTCCCGAAGCCTCCGCGCCGCCGTCTCCGGCACGACGTCGTTGATCCACACTCCCGCGCCCGATTCGCTGCCCGCGAGGTACTTGAGTTTTCCCGGGGCACGCCGGACCGACAGTACCTGAAGGTGCATTCCGAACTCCTCGTGACCCTGGCCCTCCGCGACCGGCGCCTGGTGCCAGGCGGCGACGTACGGCAGCGGCGCGCCGAACAGCGCGTCGAGGCGGCGCAGCACATCCAGGTACAGCTCGCAGAACCCGTGCCTCGCCGGGTCGTCCAGCGCGGGGAGCCGGGGGACCCGCCGGGCCGGGAAGATCAGCACCTCGTACGGCCACCGCGCGGCGGCCGGGACGAACGCGATCCACTGCTCGTTGCGGGCCACGACCCTGCTGCCGTCCGCTGCCTCGGCGGCAACGAGATCGTCATGCAGGTTGCCGCCGGTGCGGGCCGTGTACGCGGCCGCCGTGTCCAGCATCCGCCGCATCCGCGGGGTGACGAAGGGGAAGGCGTAGATCTGGCCGTGCGGGTGGTGCAGGGTGACCCCGATCTCCTCGCCCCGGTTCTCGAAGCAGTACACCTGCTGGATACCGGGAATCACGCCGAGCACCGCGCTGCGGTCCGTCCACGCCTCCAGCACCGTCCGCACCCGGCCGGCCGGCAGCCGGGCGGAGGAGGAGCCGTGATCGGCCGTGAAGCACACCACCTCGCACCGGCCGAAGCCGGGGCGCTCCTCGGCCAGTCCCGCCGCCAGCGACGTCGCCCCGCCAGCCCCGCCCTCAGCGTGACCCGCGCCGCGGAGCGAAGGGAACCGGTTCTCGAACACCACGACGTCGTAGTCCGGTGCCGGGATCTCGGTCGGCCGCCCGGGCGCCGACGGATCGAGCGGGCACGCGCCGGCGGGCAGGAACGTCCGGTCCTGGCGCTGCGCGGCGATCACCACCCACTCGCCGGTCAGCGGATCCCGGCGCAGCCCGGGCCCGGGCGCGTCCCCCCCGGCGGTCAGCGGGGGCAGCTTGCGGCGGTCCGGCACGTCCGCGCGGCCCAGCCCGGGCGACTCGTCAAAGTAGATGATCTCGCGCCCGTCGGCGAGCTTCCCGCTGCTCTTCCAGATTCGTCCCACGGACGAGACTTTTTCATCCTTGCCGGAATGATCAGCATACCGGGGCGGGAACGGGCGGGCATCCGCCGCGCCCGCGCGAGCTAGTGCTCGCCCGTGCCG
>CAVOOC010000037.1:0-144545 GCA_963697445.1 uncultured Actinomycetes bacterium | reverse complement strand
ATGTGCTTGCCGATGCGAACAACACCTACTGGACCCGGACAGCCTGGCAAGAGCGCGGCTTGATGCATGCCTTCGTGGGGAGCGAACCGCATCTGGGCATGATGGGCCGGCTGGATGACTGGTGCGATGAGGCGACTTTCGCGGACTGGGAGCAAGCTAGCGCAGAGCTGCCGGACTGGCAGGACAGCTACCGGCGCCTCCTCGCCAACGGCCAGGTGGCGAGACTTACAAACGCCTCAGATGCCCATCACACCCGCGACTTTCCCGCCCCGGCCGTGTCCTCCTAGCTGAGGCAGCTCGGCCCCGGGACCCCAGCCCGGCGATCGTCGGTCCGCTTTCCTACCGGCGCCGTCGGCGAGACGATCAGGACATGATGAGTGACGGTAACCCGAGCGGGCCGAGGTTCATCCCGCCGACCACCGAGACGATGGAAGCCCTTGAGGCCATCCCGGGCGTGCGGTTCACCCCGGGCACAGTGACCGGTCAGACCGGCCCCGAAGGACGATTCGGGCCGGAGGCAGCAGGGGCACTCCTGCTTCTCCATTTCACCAGTGTCGATGAGGACGCGACCAGACGGTTCTGGCAGGTCAACCTGCCGGTGATCCGGGCGCTGAGTACAGCGCCAGGCTTCATACGCCGGTTCAGCTGCGTGGAGGGGCCGAACGTCTATCTGGTCGCCTTCTGGAAGACCGAGCAGGACGCGAAGGCGTTCATTCACTCGGCGGAGCACACGGCAGCGGTCAAGGCGCTGTACCGCGAACGGATCCTGTACAGCCACTTCGTCGGCATGTGGGCGGCCGCGAGCGCGCACCCGCGGTTGATCTTCTGTCCATCGTGTGGCCAGGCGACCCCGACCCCGGCGGACGCCTGCTCAGGATGCGGCACCGCGCTCATCGACGTATTCGCTCTTGCCTTTGCGCCGGAAAGCTAACGAATCCCACCCTCGGGTTAGGAACGATAGAGCAATCTGCCACAGCTTCGAAGGCAGCTTGGTCGCCGACTGCCAGATCCTTCTGGGCGGTCATCAAGGGTGATCGTTGGCTGCTGGGCACGCCCGAGGAATAGTCAAGACATGTGGATTGGCGTGTCACGATAAGGTGGCAAGATTGCAGGAAGGGGATGAAGTTGCCGGAGCGATCAGGCACCGTCGATGACGATCCGTTCAGTGGTCGGCACCCAACCAGTCACGAACGGCTGACGGGACTGCCCTGGGATGCGTCGTACCACGACGGGCCCGCGCCTTGGGATATCGGCCAGCCGCAGCCAGCAATAGTGCGTTTGGCATCCGAGGGCGGATTCGCCGGAGCGGTGCTCGATGCGGGCTGCGGGACCGGCGAGAACGCTCTTCATATCGCCTCGCTAGGATTGCCGGTGCTGGGCGTTGACGTGGCTGAGACGGCACTGGCGATCGCCCGGGCGAAGGCCGGCGACCGTGGGATCGAGGTTGAGTTCGCTGCGGCTGACGCGTTCCAGCTGGAGCGTCTGGGGCGCAGGTTTGAGACGGTGCTGGACTGCGGACTGTTCCACACCTTCGACGGCGACGAGCGATCAGGATACGTGGCGAGTCTAGGGTCGGTGACCGAGCACGATGGAACCCTGTATGTATTGTGCTTCAGTGACGATGGTCCCGATACTGGCCCGCACCCCATCACCCAGGAAGAGCTGAGAGCGGCGTTCAACCCCAGCAATGGATGGAATGTCGCCGCCATCGAACCGGACCGGGTTCAGACGAGATACCACGACCACGGCGCACCGGCCTGGTTCGCGACAATCAAACGGACCTAATTTGCGGTCAAGGAGCGGGATGACGCGGGTCTGGCTGAGCTGCACGCAGCGGGCACGCAAGAGGGGGCGGCGTCTTGATCGCGGCTCGGCTTCTGCACGGCACCGGCTTTGACCTGGGTCTTCGGGGTGGAGCGGTCGAAGGGAATCGAACCCTCATGACCAGCTTGGAAGGTGTACCGCACCGCCCGGTCATAGACGCTGACCTTCGGATTGCGACGTCCGGAGATACCCGGTTTTGACCGGTGCTGACCCCGGCAGAAGTCGTCATATCACCATGGCCTGTCGCCGTGCGCACCTCGCTGCGCTGTTGCGAGCTCTGGGCTATCCGCTTGGGCGCAGGTAAGGGCTGGCCTCCAGGTACCGGCCTTGTTGACTAGTGATCTTGGAGCTTCGCGGCGCCAAGGCCGACCCTGCGCAGCCGAAGCACTGGTCGGGCCGGTTCAGCGCGATCAGGGAGTGGCGCAGCGTGACCGGAAGCTCTGTGAACAACCCGCCGCCCTGCAGCGTGATGCCAGGGCTGCCGGTCAGCAAGTTGCGGATCACTACCGTGTTATCCAGCGTGAGCTGAACCGGCGGGCCGGAAATGTCGGTGCCGTTCCATATCCCTGCACCCTGCGCCACACCCGTAGGCCCAATCGCCCGGCCCGTATTGCCGATGACCGCGACCCCGTAAAGGTCAAGGAGGCTGTCGTTAAAGACTCCCGCGCCCTGGCTGGTCGCTGACCCCGTCGAGGTCTTGGCTATGGCGGTGTTACCGCTGATGACGCCGCCGCGGACGGTGACCAGCCGGGCGTCGTTGTTGAAGTTGAGCACCACCAGGCCGGCACCGGCGTTCCCCGCGACGCCGCCCGGGCTCACGATCGTCGTGGCGTTACCGGTGATGAGCGTATTGCTGATGAGTCCGCCGCCGTCAAGCTCAAGCGCGTTGCCAGCGGGCCCGCCGTCAGCCGTGGTCGCCACCGTGCAGAACAGCTTGTTGCCGGAGATGATGCTGTTGCGCATGGTGAGCGGGCTGTCGCCCACGTTCATGGCCGCGTCGATTCCGCCCGCCTCGCCGCGGAGATCCTTAGTCGTCACCGAGTTACCCGTGATAGCGGTTTCGTCGACCGTGGTCGGGACGTCGTTCCCGACACGCATGCCGCCGGAGTTCGCGCCCAGGCCGATGAGCTTCCCGGCGGCGAACTTGGGCAGGTTGCTGGTGAGGCTCACGCTGTTGCGGGTAACAATGCTGTCCCTGACCGTGAGCGAATCGCTCACCGCGAAGAAGGCAAAGCCAACAAAGACCCCGGCGCCTTCGGCGAAGCGGCCATTCGGAATGGCTGCGGTGGCATGATTGCCCGCCACGAGCGTCTTGGTCATCGCCACGCTGCCCTGCGCGCTGTAGATCCCTGCTCCATCCGAATCGCTCGGCACGGCCGACAGCCCTGTCCCCGGGCCGACGCGGTTGCCGACGACAGCCGTGTGCACCAGCGTCAGGTATCCCCAGCTGTCGATGCCGCCGCCTGCCGCCTGCGCGAACGGGCACTGACCGGCCGGGAAACCGCCCGGACACGTGATACCCGAAGGAACGGCCCGCACCGGGTCGGCGCGGTTACCGGTGATCACGCTGTCCGAGATCGTCACCGTCGCGCCGCCGGTAGCGGTACTGCTCG
The DNA here is from genome assembly GCA_963697445.1 of uncultured Actinomycetes bacterium. Lineage (GTDB taxonomy): Bacteria > Actinomycetota > Actinomycetes > Streptosporangiales > Streptosporangiaceae > PALSA-505. The sequence continues at coordinate 141,108 of CAVOOC010000037.1, read as the reverse complement.
TCGGTATGGCCCTCGGCGGGATCTCGACGCCACCGCCCGCCGCCACCACGCCATTCCGCCCTGTCAACGGCTTGGATTCCGGGCTGGAGCGGGCCAGGCCGCCGGTAATCGTGACACCGGAGATCGACACGACCGGCTCGCTCGATGCGCCGAAGGCGCCGATCGTCAGCACATGCCCGCCGCCGCGGATGATCGTAGACCCCGGTCCCGCCCCGGCAAGCCGCACGCTGACGTCAATCGTGATACCGCCACGGTAGGTGCCAGGCCCGACCCTTATCGTGTCGCCGCTCTTAGCAGCAGCGACCGCGGGCGCGATCTGGGTATACGGGCAGCCGCTCCGGCACACCTGCAGCGTCGCAGCCGACCCCGCACCGGCCAGACAGCTCACCGGCAGCAGCACATGCGTGACCCCGCAGACCCCGCACGGGGGTGTCCCCAACCGAGCCGCCCCGCGGCCCAGTGACCACTGGTGCCTCCAAGCACCCAGGCGGCCCTCCCGGCACCTCGGCCAAGAGAAGACGGGAGGCCGCCTCCTACCCGAACCTGATCACGGTGGCGTCGCACACGACAAGGGGAACCCTGCCGGGCTGCCCTGCCAGCCATCCTCACCGCGAACGGCGCACTACGGCCTCTACGTCCTCACCCAAAGCGCCGGGGACACTTGCTGAATAGCTACCCCTGTAGGTGTTGTGCTTCAGCGACGATGGTCCCGATACTGGGCCGCCCCCATCAGTCAGGAAGAGCCTTCGTCACGGCGTCACGGTCAGGGTTGCGGTACCTGAGGAGCTGGCATAGCCGTTGCTACCGGAGTATGTTCCGGTCACGGTGTCGGTTCCCACCGGGGGTGTTGGTGGCTCCGCAGGCGGCGACTCCACCCCCCAACCCATCCGTTGAGAAAGGCAGAGAAATGCGCAAGGTCACGGTGCTCCTATCGGCCCTCTTAATGGTGGTCGCCCCGGTCACGTCAGCCGTCGCAGCCCATGCCGCGTCCGCCCTGCTCACCTGCACCGGCCAGGCAACGAGTACCTTCAAGCCAGGCCTCAGGAACTTCACCCAGACGACGCGCACGACGGTCACCGAGGACTACCGCCTCTGCATTTCGTCGCAAGGGCTTACCTCTGGCCAGGGATCGCTGAAGACGACCGAGCAAGCGAGCTGCACCACCTCACTCAGCCTGGCCGACGATAAGATCAGCTACACCTTCGGCGCTGGGCCGGGCGCAAAGACCAGCCACGTGGATTTCACCACGACCGTCGTAACTCACTTGGTGGATGGATCGACCGTCGTTGAGGCGACGGGGACGGTGACGTCGGGGTATGACGCGGGGGCCACCGCCGAGCGGGTGAAGATCCTGCCCGCACTCAGCCTGACCGCGTGCAGCCGAGCGCCCGGGCTGACGAGCGTGCAAGGCCCTGCGACGCTCACCTTCACCTGAACCAAGTTACCTACCACCAGAGCAGGACGATCTTTCAGCGCCTAGCGTCACAGGCAGGCATCGCAGGTCACGAGCGACCTACGCGCGGACAACAGCGCCCTGTAAATCCCGACATGGACGCGCGCCACCGACATGTAAGCAACGCACGGGACAGGCTTGTGATGCGTAACTTAGGTCCTGATCCATCCCCGATTCAGCGCGCGTGTCATTCGGGAAGTACGCGGAGCAGTGGATCAGTGATCGCGTCCTGAAGGTTCGTAGCGAGGAGCTTTACCGGGGGTTGCTGCGCAATCACCTGCTTCCGTCTTTCGGCAGTGTCCGCCTGGGTGATATCGATGAGGCTGCCGTGCGCCGCTGGCGTAAAGAGCAGCTGGACGCTGGCCCGCTGGCCGCGCGGCCGTTCGGGCCGGTCACTGTGGCCAAGGCATACCGCCTGCTGCACGCGATCTTCACGACTGCCGCTGATGACAGGCTCGTACGGCGTAATCCGTGCCGCATCGAAGGCGCGGGCAAGGAGGAATCACCCGAGCGGGAGATTATCTCTCTCCCGGTGGTCTTCGCGGTTGCCGACGCTCTGCCCGTCCGCTACCGCGCCCTGGCGCTTCTCGCTACCTTCGCGCGATGCGGTGGGACGAGCTGGTCGGGCTGCGGCGCGAGAACATCGACCTCGACGCCTGCGAAATCCGGATCGTGGAGACCATCGCTGAACCCGACAGAGGCAGCCTGCGGCCTGAAAGGCCGAAGTCACGCGCCGGTCTGCGGATTATCTCGTTCCCTGACGAGCCGGTGCCCGAGCTGCACTGGCATCTTGAGCGCTTCGCGCTGCCAGGTCCGCAGGGGCTTGTCTTCGTCGGGCCAAAGGGCGCCGCCGCGCTGGTCCAATTTCCGGCCGATCTGGAATGCGGCCACGGCCACAGCAGGAGTGCCGGGTCCGCATTTCCATGATCTGCGGCACGTCGGGGGGACGCTGGCTGCAACGACAGGCGCCAGTCTCAAGGAACTTATGGCCCGCCTTGGGCACTCCAGCACGCGGGCGGCGCTGATCTACCAGCACGCGACGAGAGACCGTGACCAGGCCATCGCTAAGGCGCTCGGTGGCTTCGTCCGCGAGGTCAGAAGCACCGGCCAGGGTCGGCCAGCGAAGGCCTCTGAATGAACCTCGGGGCCACCCGTGTGGCACGTGTGTGGCACGAAACGTGCGGATGGCCGTGTCCGGTCTCGGAAGGCGCTGCCGGTCATGGCGCTGACCTGGGGTTTCGGGGTGGAGCGGGCGAAGGGAATCGAACCCTCATGACCAGCTTGGAAGGCTGGAGCTCTACCATTGAGCTACGCCCGCGCGGCTGCAGCGACGGTGCCTCTGCATCTGCCGGCTCGCACGCGTATCGTACCGGCGATTCTCGCAACAGGCGTTCCCGGACGTCTCGGTCTGGGTAGCCCCCAGCCTTCCGTCACCCGTCCCCGTCTTCGCGCGGGATTCCGACTCGGTCCGGTGGGTCGTGGGAGCCACCCGGCCAGCCTGCGCAATGAGCACATCGGACCCCCCGTGGCGGGGCGCTGCCGGCCGGCACCCGATCCTTGTTTGTGTGACCTATCCCGTCAGCGTCCGCGGATTCGTGATCCCGGCGGCGGAGCTCTCCTGGCGCTTTTCCAGGTCACCGGGTCCTGGCGGGCAGTCGGTCAACACGGCCGACAGCCGGGTGGAGCTCTCCTTCGACCTGGCCGCTACCTCCGCGCTGCCGCCGGTGCTCAAGGAACGAGCGCTGCAAGCGCTGGCCGGAAGGCTGGCCGGCGGCGTGCTCACGATCACCGCCTCCGAGCACCGCTCCCAGCTGCGGAACCGGCAGGCGGCGGCGAGCAGGCTCGCCGTCATCCTGACCGAGGCCACCGCGCCGCCGCCGGCCCCGCGCCGGGCGACGCGGCCCAGCCGCGCGGCACGAGAGCGCCGGCTTGCGGCCAAGAAGCAGCGTTCGGAGATCAAGCGCATGCGGCGGCCCGACGGGGAGTAGGCCGTCACGCGCCGCCCCCGCGGGCGGCGCGGGCATTTGGCTTCGGGACAACGCGGCCCGGTCCGCTACCATCGCTTTGTCGGCGGGCTGTAGCGCAGCTTGGCTAGCGCGCCTGCTTTGGGTGCAGGAGGCCGCCGGTTCGAATCCGGCCAGCCCGACCAGATCACCCCAGGTCACCCCCTCTGATCATCCGGATCAGGGGCGGTGTCCGCGGGTTGAGTGCCTAGCCGCGCACGTTGTCCTCGGGCGATCGGCGGGCCCGGCCAGTCAGCTCAGCGGGCGGGCCGTGGGCGGCGCTGGCGGCCTTGGTGACGTTGGCGGTCAGCCGCCGCAGTGACGCGTACAGCTGGTTGAACTCGGCCGTTTCCAGGCCCATGGCGTTGCCGATGAGCCTCGGGACCGCTGCCGCCCGGTCACGCAGCTCCGCGCCCTGATCTGTCAGCGTGATCAGTACCGACCGCTCGTCGTCGGCCCGGCGTTGGCGGCGCAGCAGGCCGTGTGCTTCCAGCCGCTTCAGCAGCGGCGTCAGCGTGCCGTAGTCGAGCTGCAGGGCCGTGCCCAGTTCCTTCACCGACACCGAGCCCCGCTCCCAGAGCACCAGCAGCACCAGGTACTGCGGATAGGTGAGGCCGAGCGCATCCAGCAACGGCCGGTACAGCGCGGTGACCGCGCGGGAGGCCGCGTACAACGCGAAGCACAGCTGGTCTTCCAGTGCCCGCGACCACTGCTCGCCCACCTGACTACCCCTCGCGTCGTCCACGTGGCTACCTCCTCGCAGCCATTCCCATTTTACCCTGTTAACTATCTCACACCTTCAACGTGTCAGATTAAATTGTGCACGTTGTAGTTGTGAGCTAGTGTTCCTGGCACAGGTTCCGCCGAGCAGCACAAATCCGCCGAGCAGCACAGAGAGGACCGTCATCATGTCCGAGCAGCCCAGGTACCCCGCACCGGTACTGGAGCCCGCCGCAGCCGAGTTCGCCGCGGCCACGGCCAACCCGCCCTACCTGTTCGAGCTCGCCCCGGCCGATGGCCGCAAGGCTGTTGACGAGGTGCAGTCAGGAGACCTCGCGAAGCCCGACGTGGATGAGGAATGGGTCACCGTGCCGGCGCCGCCCGCGGATGTGCGCGTGCGCATCGTCACCCCGCCCGGGCTCCCCGGCCCGCTGCCGGTGATCCTGTACATCCACGGCGCCGGCTGGGTCTTCGGCGATGCGCACACCCATGACCGGCTCGTCCGCGAACTCGCCGTCAGCACCGGCGCGGCCGTCGTCTTTCCTGACTACGCCCGCTCCCCGGAGGCCCGGTACCCGGTGGCGATCGAGCAGAATTACGCCGCCGCGCAGTGGGTGGTCCAGCACGGCGCCGACCACGGCCTCGACGGCAGCCGCCTGGCCGTGGCCGGTGACTCCGTCGGCGGCAACATGGCCGCCGCGCTGACCCTGCAGGCCAAGGACCGAGGCGACGTGCACCTTCTCGCTCAGGTGCTGTTCTATCCCGTCACCGACGCCAGCTTCGACACCGGCTCCTACCGCCAGTTCGCCGAGGGTTACTTCCTGCGCCGGGACGCGATGCAGTGGTTCTGGGATCAGTACACGACCAGCGAGGAGGACCGGGCGCAGATCACCGCGTCGCCGCTCCGCTCCACCACCGGGCAGCTTGCCGGGCTCCCGCCGGCGCTAGTGATCACCGGCGAGGCGGACGTGCTCAGGGACGAGGGGGAGGCGTACGCGAACAAGCTGCGGCAGGCCGGCGTGCCGGTCACCGCCGTCCGCTACCAGGGCATCATCCACGACTTCGTGATGCTCAACGCGCTGCGCGGGACCCACGCAGCCACCGCGGCCATCGCCCAGGCCAGCCAGTTCCTGCGCGGTGCGCTGCATAGCTGACCGGCTGCTCACTCGCCCGCAGGCCGCCGCGCCTGCGGGCGGGCGCGGGCGATCCCGACGGCAACGTGCCCTCCCATTTTGCCGGGTCTGCCGCGGGCAAGCACGGGTCCTCGATTCCCCCGGCGTTGTTGACCAGCACGCCCATGCGGCCGGGCAGCCGGCAGGCAGCGTCAACGGCCGCGCGGACACCCGCGCTGGTCGCGACGTCTGCCCGGACGAACGATCCGCCGACCCGGGCGGCCAGCGCGTCGCCGGCCTCCTCGTCGAGATCCGCGATGACTACGCGCATGCCCTCCCTCGCCAGCCGTTCGGTAATCCCTGCGCCTATCCCGTCCGCGCCGCCTGTCACCAGCGCGGTCATTCCTCCTAGGTCCATAGCCGAAGTCTGTGGCACGGCACTGACAAGCCTCTGGGCCAGGCTGATTCGGCCGCGGCAGCCGGCTGGACGCCGTTCGCTCAACGGACTCCTCCCGCGGGCCACTAGACTTGGCCGCCGTAGCCGTGAGTGACCAGTCATGCCCCCGGATGGCCAGCAAGTCGGCTGCCAGGGCGGGGAGCAGGGAGTGACGCCGACGTGAAGACCGACGTCGAGGAGCTAGGCCCCACCCGGGTCAAGCTCTCCATCGAGGTTCCGTTCGAGGAACTCAAGCCAAATCTCGACAAGGCGTATCGCGAGGTCGCCAGGCAGGTGCGGATACCCGGCTTCCGGCCCGGCCGGGTGCCGCCGCGGATCATCGACCAGCGGCTCGGCCGCAGCGTCGTGCTCGAGCAGGCGATCAACGACGCGCTGCCCGAGCTGTACGGCAAGGCGCTTGAAGAGGGCGACGTGCTCGCCCTGGGCCAGCCCGAGCTCGAGATCACCAATCTCGATGACGGCAAGGAGCTGTCGTTCACCGCGGAAGTGGACGTCCGGCCCAGGTTCGAGGTGCCCGACCTCGAGGGGATGCCGGTCACCGTGGACAATGCCGAGGTGACCCCCGATGACGTCGAGGAGTACCTCAGCGGCCTGCGCGAGAGGTTCGCGTCGCTCAAGGGCGTGGACCGGCCCGCGCAGACCGGGGACTTCGTCTCCATCGACCTGTCCGCTTCCGTCAACGGTCACAGCGTCGAGGACGCCCAGGCCAGCGGGCTGTCCTACGAGGTCGGCACCGGCACCCTGCTGGACGGCCTCGATGAGGCGCTGGAAGGCGCGACGGCCGGGGAGTCGAAGGCGTTCACCGCCGAGCTTCCCGGCGGGGACCACAGCGGCGAGCAGGCCGAGGTGACCGTCACGGTGCACAGCGTCAAGGTGAAGGACCTGCCCGAGCTTGACGACGAGTTCGCGCAGGCCGCGAGCGAGTTCGACACGCTGGGCGAGCTGCGCGCCGGGACCCGGGCCCAGCTGGAGGGCGCGCGGCGGATGCAGCAGGTCGGCCAGGCGAGGGAACGTGCGCTCGACGCACTGCTGGGCAGGATCGACATCCCGCTGCCGGAGAAGGTCGTCCAGGCAGAGGCCGAGCGCCGCCGGGACTCGATGATCGAGCAGCTGCAGCAGCTCGGCTCCAGCCTCGATGACTACCTGCAGACACTCGGCCGGTCAGCCGACGAGTTCGAGGCCGACCTGGAGCGCGACGCGCAGCAGGGCGTGAAAACCGGGTTCATTCTCGACCAGCTGGCTCTGCAGGAGAAGCTCGGCGTCAACGCCCGCGAGATGAGCGTCTTCGTGGCCGAGCAGGCGCAGCGGATGCGCGTCGAGCCCGACCGGCTGGCCAAGCAGCTCGCCGACAACGGCCAGCTGGGCTCGGTGGCCTCGGAGGTGCTGCGCGGCAAGGCGCTCGACATCATCGCGCAGCGGGCCAAGGTCACCGACGAGGCAGGCAATGAGCTCGACCTGACGCCGCCGGCCAGCGAGGACGCGGCGGACGAAGCGGGCGAAGCCGCTGGCGCCGCCGCCGCTGGCGCCGGCGAAGACCCCGGCCACGATCAGGACGAAGACCGGGACCAGGACCAGGGCCAGGACCAGGGCCAGGAAACCGGGGCTGCGGCGAAGGCGGCTGAGTAGCCCGGCGGTTCCGGCGCGAGCCCGGGGGCGCGAGCAGCGCTCCCGGCCTGCGCCGACAGCGAACAGCGCGGAACGCAGGACGAAGCGGCAAGGGCAGCGCGTTATCGTCACTGTCAACGACACCGATTGCAGCGGAACAAAGCTGAACAAAGCGGAACAGGTGACCAAGTGAGTGACGCGTCGGAACCCCGCCCGGTGCCGCAGGGCACGGGCGGACGGGGAGCAGACATCGAGACGGCAGCGACTTCCAGGCTCGTGGTGCCCCGGATTGCCGAGGCCCGGACTGCCGAGGCCCGGACTGCCGAAGGCCGGGTCACCGAGGCCCCAGCACTTCCGTTCGGCGAGCCGGTGTTCCAGCGGCTGCTGCGGCACCGGGTGATCTTCCTCGGCCAGCAGGTCAACGAGGACCTCGCCAACCGGATCTGCGCCGAGCTCGTGCTGCTCGCCGCCGAGGACCCCAGGCGTGACATCAGCATGTACATCAACTCGCCGGGCGGCTCGGTCTACGCGGGCCTGGCGATCTACGACATGATGCAGTACGTGCCGAATGACATCGCCACGTACGCGATGGGCATGGCCGCGTCGATGGGGCAGTTCCTGCTCTGCGCCGGCACCAGGGGCAAGCGCTACGCCCTGCCGCACGCGCAGGTGCTCATGCACCAGCCGTCCGGCGGCATCGGCGGCACCTCCTCCGACATCGCCATCCAGGCCGAGCAGATGCTCTACATCAAGCACACGCTGGCCGAGCGGACCGCCATGCACACGGGTCAGTCGGTCGAGCAGATCGAGACCGACTCCGACCGTGACCGCTGGTTCACCGCCGAGGAGGCCAAGGACTACGGCTTCGTCAACCACGTGATCCGCAGCGCCACCGAAGTCCCCTCGGAAGGACCGGTCTCATGACCACCCCGCACATCCAGCCGGCCCGGGCCTACGAGGCCGCGACCCGCCGGCTCGCCGACAGCCCGCAGTCCAGGTACATCCTGCCGTCGTTCGTCGAGCGGACCTCATACGGGGTCAAGGAGATGAACCCGTACAACAAGCTCTTCGAGGAGCGGATCATCTTCCTCGGCGTGCAGATCGACGACGCCTCGGCCAACGACGTGATGGCCCAGCTGCTCACCCTCGAGGCCATCGACCCGGACCGGGACATCCTGATCTACATCAACTCGCCCGGCGGCTCGATGACGTCGATGATGGCGATCTACGACACGATGCAGTTCATCCAGCCCGAGATCCAGACGTTCTGCATCGGCCAGGCCGCCTCCGCGGCCGCGGTCCTGCTCGCGTCCGGCACCAAGGGCAAGCGGGCGGCGCTGCCGAACGCGCGGATCCTGCTGCACCAGCCTGCCCTGGAGAGCGGCTATGGGCAGTCCAGCGACCTGGAGATCCAGGCCAGGGAGATCCTCCGGATGCGCAGCGCGATGGAGAAGGTCATCGCCAAGCACACCGGCAAGGAGCCGGACCAGGTCCGCCGTGACATCGAGCGGGACAGGTTCTTCGACCCGCACGAGGCGAAAGAGTACGGAATCGTGGATGATGTTCTGATGACCCTCAAGCGCCGCGCAGAGGTAGGGTCGTCTTAACCGGGAGGTTTCGGCTCGTCCCCGTTTAAAGGAGTGATTGGGTGGCACGCATCGGCGACGGCGGCGATCTGCTGAAGTGCTCGTTCTGCGGGAAGAGCCAGAAGCAGGTCAAGAAGCTCATCGCCGGGCCCGGGGTGTACATCTGCGACGAGTGCATCGATCTCTGCAACGAGATCATCGAGGAAGAGCTCGCCGAGCCGTCCGAGCTCAAATGGGACAGCCTGCCCAAGCCCCGCGAGATCTACGAGTTCCTCGACGCCTACGTGATCGGCCAGGACAAGGCCAAGAAGGCGCTCTCCGTCGCGGTGTACAACCACTACAAGCGGGTCCAGTCCGGCGGCGACCGGCCGGGTGAGGAAGGCGTCGAGCTCGCCAAGTCCAACATCCTGCTGCTCGGCCCCACCGGCTCGGGCAAGACGCTGCTGGCGCAGACCCTGGCCCGGCTGCTCAACGTCCCGTTCGCCATCGCCGACGCGACCGCGCTCACCGAGGCGGGGTACGTCGGCGAGGATGTCGAGAACATCCTGCTCAAGCTCATCCAGGCGGCCGACTACGACGTCAAGAAGGCCGAGACGGGCATCATCTACATCGACGAGATCGACAAGATAGCCCGCAAGAGCGAGAACCCCTCCATCACCCGGGACGTATCGGGCGAGGGGGTCCAGCAGGCGCTGCTGAAGATCCTGGAAGGCACCACCGCGAGCGTGCCGCCGCAGGGCGGCCGTAAGCACCCGCACCAGGAATTCATCCAGATCGACACCACGAACGTGCTGTTCATCTGCGGCGGGGCGTTCGCCGGGCTCGAGAAGATCATCGAGCAGCGGGTCGGCAAGAACGGGATCGGGTTCAGCGCCGTGATCCGGGTGCGCAGCGAGCAGTCCACCGCGGACGCGTTCGCCGAGATCATGCCGGAGGACCTGCTCAAGTTCGGGATGATCCCGGAGTTCGTCGGCCGCCTCCCGGTGATCACCAGCGTGCACAACCTCAACCGCGAGGCGCTGATCCGCATCCTGACCGAGCCGCGCAACGCGCTGGTCAGGCAGTACCGGCGGCTGTTCGAGCTGGACAACGTGGACCTCGAGTTCACCGACGACGCGCTCGAGGCCGTCGCCGACCAGGCGAACCTGCGCGGCACCGGCGCGCGGGGCTTGCGGGCGATCCTCGAGGAAGTCCTGATGTCGGTGATGTACGAGGTGCCGAGTCGCAAGGACGTCGAGCGCGTCGTGATCACCCGTGAGGCGGTGCTCGAGCACGTCAACCCCACCCTCGTGCCGCGGGACGTGTCGCGGCGCACGCCGCGCGAGAAGTCCGCGTAGCTGCCGCAACCGCCCCGCGTACTCGCTGGGAGTCCGTAAACTCACCTGACGTGACCGCACATCGCCCGACAGCGCCCGACGGTGCCTCGACCACCGGTGCCTCAACCGCCGGCACCACCGAACTCGCCCCGCAGTACTCGCCCGGCGAGGTAGAGGAGCGCAGGTACCAGGGCTGGGTGGACGCGGGTTATTTCACCCCCGACCCGGACTCCGGCCGGCCGCCCTTCACGATCGTGATCCCGCCGCCGAACGTCACCGGCTCGCTGCACGTCGGTCACGCCCTCGACCACACGATCATCGACGCGCTGATCCGCCGCCGCCGGATGCAGGGGTACAACACGCTGTGGCTGCCGGGCATGGACCACGCCGGCATCGCGACCCAGAACGTGGTCGAGCGCGAGCTCGCCAAGGAGGGCCTGAGCAGGCACGACCTCGGCCGGGAGAAGTTCGTCGAGCGGGTCTGGCAGTGGAAGGCATCCTCCGGCGGCGCGATCCTCGGCCAGATGCGCCGCCTGGGCGACAGCGTGGACTGGACCCGCGAGCGGTTCACCATGGACGAGGGCCTGTCCCGCGCCGTGCACACGATGTTCAAGCGGCTGTTCGACGACGGCCTCATCTACCGCGCCGAGCGGATCATCAACTGGTGCCCGCGCTGCCTCACCGCGCTGTCCGACATCGAGGTGGAGCACGCCGACGAGGAGGGCGAGCTCGTCTCGATCAGGTACGGCGACGGCGACGACGCGATCGTGGTCGCGACCACCCGGGCCGAGACGATGCTCGGCGACACCGCAGTGGCCGTGCATCCCGACGACCCCCGGTACTCGTCGATGGTCGGCCGCGAGGTGGAGCTGCCGCTCACCGGCAGGCGCATCCCGATCGTGGCCGACCCGCACGTGGACCCGGAGTTCGGCACCGGCGCGGTGAAGGTGACCCCCGCCCACGACCCGAACGACTTCGAGATCGGCCGCCGTCACGACCTGCCGGCCCTCACGATCATGGACGAGCGCGGCGTGATCACGGCACCCGGCCCGTTCGAGGGCCTGGACCGGTTCGAGGCGCGCCCCGCCGTCGTGGCGGCGCTCCGCGAGGACGGCCGGGTGGTGGCCGAGGTCCGGCCGTACCTGCACGCGGTCGGGCACTGCGGCCGCTGCGGCACCACGGTGGAGCCGCGGCTGTCGCTGCAGTGGTTCGTCAAGGTCGGCCCGCTGGCCAAGGCGGCCGGCGACGCGGTCCGCGACGGCCGGGTCCGGCTGCACCCGCCGGAGATGGCGGCCAGGTATTTCGACTGGGTCGATGACATGCACGACTGGTGCATCAGCCGCCAGCTCTGGTGGGGGCACAGGATTCCAGTTTTTTACGGCCCGAACGGCTGCGCAGTCTGCCCGGCGCCCGGAGAGGAACCGCCGTCGGGACCGGAATGGCGGCAGGACCCCGACGTGCTCGATACCTGGTTCTCGTCGGGCCTGTGGCCGTTCTCCACCCTGGGCTGGCCCGATGACACGCCGGACCTGCGCGCGTTCTACCCGACGAGCGTGCTGGTCACCGGGTACGACATCCTGTTCTTCTGGGTGGCCCGGATGATGATGCTCGGCCTGTACGCGATGAGGGACCGGGACCCGGCCGATGCGGTCCCGTTCCGCACGGTCGCGCTGCACGGCCTGGTGCGCGACGCCCGCGGCAGGAAGATGTCCAAGTCCCGCGGCAACACGGTTGACCCGCTGGACTGGATCGACCGGTTCGGCGCGGACGCGGTGCGGTTCACCCTGGCCCGCGGCGCCAACCCGGGCGGCGACGTGGCGGTCAGCGAGGAGTGGGCGGCCGGCGCGCGGAACTTCTGCAACAAGCTGTGGAACGCGGCCAGGTTCTCCCTGATGAACGGGGCGCACGTCCCGGACGAGCCGCCGGACCCGGCGTCTTTGTCGGTGCCGGACCGCTGGATCCTGTCCCGGCTCGCGTCCGTCACCTCGCAGGCGGACGCGCAGTTCGAGGAGTTCGAGTTCGGCAAGCTCAGCGACGCGCTGTATCACTTCGCCTGGGACGAGTACTGCGACTGGTACCTGGAGCTCGCCAAGGTGACCCTGGCCGGCCCTGATCAGGCCGCGGCGGACCGGACTCGTGCCGTGCTCGGCTACGTGCTGGACCGGCTGCTCCGGCTGCTGCACCCGCTGATGCCGTTCGTCACCGACGAGCTGTGGACGGCGCTGACCGGCGAGGACTCGGTCATGGTGGCCGCCTGGCCCGGCCAGCGGCCCCACGGCGCCGGCGCTGATCAGCCCGCATTCTCCGGCCCGGCCGCGTTCTCCGACCCGGCTGCCGAGGCGGAGATCGCTTCCCTGATCAGGCTGGTCACCCAGGTGCGCAGGTTCCGCTCCGACCAGGGCCTGCGCCCGGGGCAGCGGGTCGCGGCCAGGCTGGCCGGCATCGAGCACACGCCGCTGGCCGCGCACGAGGCGAGCATCCGTGCGCTGCTGCGGCTCGCCCCGCCGGAAGCCGCGCACCACGCCACCGGGTCCGTGCAGGCCGAAGGCGTGGTGATCGAACTCGACACATCCGGCGCCATTGACGTGGCCGCCGAGCGCCGCCGCCTGGAAAAGGATCTCGCCGCCACCGCCGAAGAGGTGGACCGGACCGCGCGCAAGCTCGGCAACGCCGGCTTCACCGCCAAGGCCCCGGCCGAGGTGATCGAGAAGACCCGCCAGCGCCTGGCCGCCGCCGAGGCCGAGGCGGCAACCCTCCGGGACCGCCTCGCCGCCCTTCCCCCGGCCTGAGGGATCACGGTCGGACCGATCGTCGCGATCGCCAGGCTGATTTAGCTGCTTCTGTCCTGTTCGTCCGTCTTTGCGCCCAGCATTCCGCCTGATGGATGTGAAAGTGCCTACCCTGGGTGGTAGGCAACTCCACATTCATCCCGATAGCGGCCGGGTCGGCCCGTGCCCCGGCGGGGTGGCCGGGACACGCCGGTAGGCTTTCAGGGTGACTGGCTTTCCGGCGGGCGACGACTTTCATACCAGCCTGGCGGAGGTCGAGCGGGACATCGCGGCGCGCAGGCCCGAGCATTCCATCGACCCGACCCTGGACCGGATCGCCGACCTGGCCGGCCTGCTGGGCGACCCGCAGCGCGCCTGCCCCGTCATCCACATCACCGGCACGAACGGCAAGACGTTGACCGCGCGGATGATCGACGCGCTGCTCCGTGCCCGCGGCCTGCGCACGGGCATGTTCACCAGCCCGCACCTGACCTCGATACGCGAGCGGATCAGCCTGGACGGGCAGCCGATCGACGAGCAGCGCTTCGTGGAGCTGTACGAGGAACTCGCGCCGTACGTGGCGATGGTGGACGGACGGCACGAGGTGCCGATGTCGTTCTTCGAGGTGCTGACCGGCATGGCGTTCGCCGCGTTCGCTGACGCCCCGGTGGACGTGGCGATAGTCGAGGTCGGCATGGGCGGTACCTGGGACTCCACCAACATCGCGGACGGGACGGTCGCCGTCGTCACCCCGGTCTCCCTCGACCACACCAGGTACCTCGGCAGCACGGTCGAGGAGATCGCCGGGGACAAGGGCGGCATCATCAAGCCGGGTGCCGTCGCCGTCCTGGCCCAGCAGCCGGTCGCCGCCGCCGAAGTCCTGCTGCGGCGGGCCGCCGAGGTCGGCGCGACGGTGGCCAGGGAAGGGATCGAGTTCGGCGTGCTCGACCGTGACCTGGCCGTTGGCGGGCAGCGGCTGGAGCTGCGCGGGCTTCGCGGTGACTATCACGAGATCTTCCTGCCGCTGTTCGGGGCGCACCAGGCGGGTAACGCCTCGGTTGCACTCGCCGCGGTGGAGGCCTTCGCCGGGGCGGGCGACGATGAGGTCGCGGGCAGCCACGGCGTCCCGGTCCCGCTCGAGGAAACGTGGGTCCGGGAGGCATTCGCCTCGGTGACTTCCCCCGGCCGCCTCGAAGTCGTCCGGCGCAGCCCCGTGATCATCGTGGACGCGGCCCACAACCCGGCGGGCATGGCAGCGACGATGGAGGCGGTGACCGAGGCGTTCACCTTCAGCACGCTGGTGGGCGTGCTCGCGGTGAGCGCGGACAAGGACGTGCCCGCGATGCTCGACCAGCTCGAGCCCGTCCTCTCCGACCTGGTCGTCACCCGGAACTCCTCGCCGCGGTCGATGGAAGTGGCCAAGCTCGCGGAACTGGCCGAGGCTGTCCTCGGCCCCGACCGGGTGCACCCGGCGCCGCGCCTGGACGAGGCGATCGACGTTGCGGTGACGCTCGCCGACGAGATGAGTGCCGACGACGGGAGTTCGGGCCGCCTGGTGCCGGGCGCGAACGGGGTGCTCATCGTCGGCTCGGTCATCACCGCAGGTGACGCACGGGCGCTGCTCGCCGGGGGAGGGCCTGCAGGTGACCCGGGACGGCCGCCGGGCAGGCAGCGCTGGTTGCCGGAGGCCGGCGAGTCAGAGGCCGGGGAGTCAGAGCCCGGGGAGCTCGAGCCCGGGGAGCTCGAGCCCGGGGAGCGCGAGCTCGGGGAGCGCGAGCTCGGGGAGGCGGACCCGGAATGAGGCGGCTGTGCGCCACCGTCCTCATCTTCGAGGCGATCGTGATCGGCCTGGCCATCCCCGTCGCCATCACGGTCGGGCACGTGTCCGCGCGCTCTGCCGGGTCGGCCGGGGGCGCTCTTGCCGGAGCCGCCGTCCTGGCCGCCGTGGCGGTATCGCTGCGTTCCACCGGCCTGCGTGGCCTACGGATCGCGCTGGTCACGGGTAGCATCCTGCAGCTGCTGATGATCGCGTCGGGCGCGGTCGTTCCGGCGATGTATGCGCTCGGGGTGATCTTCGGCATTCTCTGGACCATAGCTATATGTCTCGGGCGTAGTGCGGAGCGCGCGACGCCGCGATAGTCTCCCTCTATTGCCCTGAGTAATCAGAGGAGAACGCCTCGTGATCGGCCGCCCCCAGGCCAAAGCTGGCGCACAGGTGAACGCAGGTACTGTCCGTGATCAAACGGGTACTCTTCGTGATGCTCTGGGCACTCCGGACACTTCTGCTGATACCGGCGCTACGGGTGCTGATCAGCAGGTTCCCGCGGACAGGCAGCCAGAGCCTGCCTCCCGACGGCCACCACAGCAGCGATCGGCATCCGCACCTCCCGCGGCACCCCGTCCCCGGTCTGCCCCAAGGCGGTCGATGCGCGGTTTGACGCCCTCCGGGGGGCAGCAATCCGCGGATCAACCACCTGCCCCCGCAGACGTGCCCGGCCCGCCGGGCCCCCCGCCTCAGCAATCGGCGCCAGCGCCCCGGCAGCCGGCGTTCGAGTCCCAGCCGCTGAGGATCGGGCGATGGGTTGCGCCCGCCTCCCGGCCGCGATCACGAGGCCAATCGTCCCGCGTCTCCCGGCAACCACCGCCCGGACAGCCCGCGGCCGTCGCCCGGCCACCGGCACCCGGGCAGCCGATGCTGCCAGCCCCGCCCGCCCCGTCCGCAAACGGGGCGCCCCTGCCCACCCCCGTGACCGTGAACGGGTCGTCGGCCGCCGCCCAGTCGCTCGCGGCCGGGTCATCGGGGCCAGGTCAGTCCGCGCCCGCGAACGGGTCGTCAGCGGCTGCTCAGCCGTCGACCGCGCGCGGCGGCCGCCCGTCAGTACGGGACCAGTCCGTGCCTGTGGAGGGGTCGTCAGCGCCCGCTCAGCCGGCGCCCGCGAGCGGCGGCCGCCCGTCAGTACGGGGTCAGTCCGTGCCCGCGAACGGGTCGTCAGCGGCTGCTCAGCCGTCGCCCGCGCGCTCGGCCAGACAGCCGGTGCCCGCTCAGCCGGTGCCCGCGAACAAGTCGGCGGCGGCAACTCAGTCGCCGCCCGCGTCCGCGGCCCCGTCGTCGGCGCCGGGGCAGTCTGGGTCCGCGCCCCGGCAGCCGGCACCCCTGCCCGCGGGCCGTTCGTCCGCTCCCGCCGCCTCTGCGTCGCCGCCCGCTCAGCCGGCGCCGCTGTCCGCCGCGCCCGCATCTGCGGCCCCGTCGGCCCCGGCGGCGGCTCCGCGCACGGCTCCCGGCACGCGGACCGCCGGACCGGAACGCTCAGCCGACCCCGCCCAGGTACGTGGCGGCCCGCTGGCCGGTGTCGCGGCAGTTCTCATCGTGGCCAGCGTCGTCCCGCTCGCCCTGCTGCAGCTCCCGAACCTCGTCGCTGCCAGCATGTCCGCCGCCACCATGGCTCGTATCGCTGGCCCGAACGGCGCCGCTGGCCTGCTCCGCGCCGCCGGGCTCGCGCTTCCCGTGATGGCCTGCGTGGCGCCGGTGGCGGCAGTCCTGGCCAGGCGGCACCGTGCCTGGCCGACCCTGGTCACCGGGCTCATCCTGCTCGGGGCCGCCGACCTGCTGGGTAACTCCGCCCGCTCGGTGCTGTTGATCGCCGTGGACCGGGGCCTGCACGGCCTGGGTGCGGGCATCGCGCTGCCCGCCGCGCTGGCGCTCGCCTGGGAGCGCTCGCCCCGGTGGCGCCGGGTGCTGTCCCGCTGGTGGACGGTGATCCTGGTGATCGGCCTGCTCGGCTCTGTGCCGCTGCTGCGCGACCGGCTCGCCGGCGGCGACTGGCGGGCCGCGCTGCAGCCCTTTCCCTGGCTCACGGCCGTCGCTCTCGCCGTGACCGCCGGGTACGTCGCGCTGACCGGCGGCAGCGGCCCGCCTGCCCGGGCCGCTGTGACGCCGGCCGAGCGATCGCAGCTCGCCCTGCTCGCCGCGCCAGCGGCCGGGCTGAGCGTCCTGGCCGTGGGTGTCTCGAGCCAGCTGGCTAGTACCGTGATGGCGGCCTCAGCCGTCGCCGTCTTCGTGCTCGCCTGCCTCGCGATGGTGACGTCGGCAGACGTGGTGACCGGGGGACAACGCGGCGCCCGCGGCAGGCTCTGCTTCCCGCTGATCGCTGCCTGCGCGGGATTCGTGCTCGCGCCCACCGCCGGCGTGATCGGCGCGCTCCGGCTGCTTGCCGCCGGGCCACATCCGGCACTGCGTGCGCTGGAGCTCCCGCTGACCGCTGCGGCCGCCGCCTGCATCCTCGGCACGGGGCTAGCGTGGCTGCTGCGCACCAGCGCCGCGGCCACTCCAGGCGCCGCGGCCACCCCAGGCGCCGCTGGCCCGGCCGGCCCGCTGGCCACGGGGCGCGGCGACGGAGAGCCGCGCCGCGCCGGGGCCCACGCCGCCAGGCACAAGGCCGCCAAGAGCGCCAACGGCAGCCTGAGCGCTCACGGCGGCAGGAAGGCGCTGCGCTGCGTCGTGGCCGGGCTGACCTGCGCCGCCGCTGGCCTGCTGGTTGCCCGGGTGGCAGGGCCGAACGGCAGCCAGGCCGAACTCGCCGCCGCCTACGCCCTGCTGGCCGGCGGCCTTGCCATGGCGCTCAGCGCCAGCATCGCCGAGGCCACGCCGGCCGGCGCCATGGCCGGCCTGTCCCTCGCCCTGGCCGGGGCGCTGACCGGCTACATGGCCGCTGGCGCGATCCAGATCCGGCTGGTGGGTCCCGTTGCCTCGGCTGCGGTCCGCGCTCCGGCCGCGGCCCGCGCACCGGCGGTGGCCGACGCGCTGACCAGGGCCGCGGGCACCTGGGAGCTCGCGGCCGCGGCCGCAGCGGCAGCCGCCGCGGCCGGAGCTTTGTTCATCGGCACGGCGCGCCGCCGTAAGGGAGAGGTGCCGGTGCGCGGGTAAGCTTTGCACGCGCTCGATCATTTTCCCGCCCTGCCCTTCGAGCGCCCGCTGCTGCTGATCATGAGGAGCATCATTGTCTGACCGCACCCTAATCCTGATAAAACCGGACGGCGTGCGCCGCGGGCTCATCGGCAACGTGATATCCAGGCTGGAAAGCCGGGGGCTGCGGATTGTCGCCATGGATCTGCGTACCCTGGACGAGGGGACCGCCCAGCTGCACTACGCCGAGCACGAGGGCAAGCCGTTCTTCGGCTCGCTCATCGAGTTCATCACTTCGGGGCCGCTGGTGGCTCTGGTAGCGGAGGGTCCGCGGGTAATCGAGGCGTTCCGCTCGCTGGCCGGGGCAACCAATCCGATCGCCGCCGCCCCGGGCACGATCCGGGGGGATCATGCGTTGCAGGTTACTGAGAACGTCGTGCACGGCTCGGACTCGCCGGAATCGGCCGCGCGGGAAATCAAGATCTTCTTCCCGGAGCTCGCTTAGCCGGCCAGCGCTGGTTTAGCCGGTACTGCGCTGGTCATGAACGGCACATGGCCGCGACTGGCCCGGAGGGTCATCGGCCGCGGCATCTGAGCACAGACAACCCACAGGATCGTCCTGGAAGGTTCTG
Source organism: uncultured Actinomycetes bacterium (assembly GCA_963697445.1). GTDB lineage: Bacteria > Actinomycetota > Actinomycetes > Streptosporangiales > Streptosporangiaceae > PALSA-505. The sequence goes on along the minus strand of CAVOOC010000037.1, from coordinate 122,553 downwards.
TTCCTTATGAGTAACGCTCTCGCGTTCCTCGGCCGCGACATGGCGGTCGATCTCGGCACCGCGAACACCCTGGTGTACGTACGCGGACGCGGGATCGTTCTGAACGAACCCTCGGTGGTCGCGCTCAACACGAACAACGGCCAGATCGTGGCGGTGGGGGTGGAAGCCAAACGGATGATCGGCCGGACGCCCGGCAACATCGTCGCGATCCGGCCGCTGAAGGACGGCGTCATCGCCGACTTCGACGTCACCGAGCGGATGCTCCGTTACTTCATCCAGAAGGTGCACCGGCGCAGGCACATGGCCAAGCCGAGGGTCGTGGTCGCCGTGCCGAGCGGCATCACCGGGGTGGAGCAGAGCGCGGTCAAGGAGGCCGGCCACCAGGCGGGAGCCCGGCGCGTCTACATCATCGAGGAGCCGATGGCCGCAGCCATCGGCGCCGGCCTGCCGGTCAACGAGCCGACCGGGAACATGGTGGTGGACATCGGCGGCGGTACCACCGAGGTCGCGGTGATCTCGCTGGGCGGCATCGTCACCTCGCAGTCGATCAGGATCGGCGGCGACGAGATGGACCAGGCGATCATCACGTTCGGCAAGAAGGAGTACTCGCTCATGCTCGGCGAGCGGACCTCCGAAGAGATCAAGATGGCCATCGGCTCCGCCTACCCGATGACGGAGGAGCCGCACGCCGAGATCCGCGGCCGGGACCTGGTCAGCGGCCTGCCCAAGACGATCGTGATCTCCGCGGAAGAGGTCCGCAGGGCGATCGAGGAGCCGGTCAACCTGATCGTCGATGCGGTCAAGACCACGCTGGACAAGTGCCCGCCCGAGCTGGCCGGCGACGTGATGGACCGGGGCATCGCGCTGACCGGCGGCGGGGCGCTGCTGCGCGGTCTTGACGAGCGGATCCGGGAGGAAACCGGGATGCCCGTTCATCTGGCCGACAACCCGCTGGATTCCGTCGTCCTGGGCACCGGCAAGTGCGTCGAGGACTTCGATACCCTGCGCCAGGTGCTGGTGCCTGAATCCCGGCGCTGACCCGCGCCTGCTGGCCGCGCCGAAGAGGTTCACCGCAGCGAGGAGTTCACGTGCACGACACCCGGCGGACGCGCCTGGTCCTGGGCGTGCTCCTGGTCGGCGCGCTCGCGATGATCACCATTTCCTACCGGGGCGGCGGCGGGCCGCTGCGCGGGCTGAGCAGCCTCGGCAACGCGGTGTTCGGCCCGGTGGAACGCGCCGCCTCAGCTGTGACCCGGCCGGCCGCCAACCTCGTGAACGGCTCCTCGTCCGGTGCGAAGATTTCCGCCCTGCAGCGGCAGAATGCCCAGCTCCGCGCGGAGCTCAGCCAGGCGCAGCTGAGCCGGGCCGAGTCCGCGCAGCTCAGCCGGCTGCTGCAGCTGGCCGGCCGGGGCGGCTACCGGATCGTGGCGGCGAGCGTGATCGCGGCGGCCACCGGATACGAGGACACCGTCACGATCGATGCGGGCAGTGCCGCCGGGATCAAGCCCAACCAGACCGTGCTGAACGGCGACGGCCTGGTCGGCCGCGTGGTCAGCGTGAGCTCGAGCACGTCCACCGTCCTGCTCGCCACCGACGGGTCCTCCACCGTGGGCGTGCGGATGGCCGGCAGCGGCGAGGTCGGCTCCGTGACCGGCATGGGCAAGGGGCTGTCCGGTCCGGACACGCTGCAGCTGCAGCTGTTCAACGCCAGCGCGGTCCTGCAGGCCGGCCAGCAGCTCGTCACCTTCGGCTCGGTCGGCGGCAGCCCGTACGTGCCCGGCGTCCCGATCGGGACGGTCATCCGCGTGGAGCCGTCGGTCAACTCGCTGACCAGGAGCGCGCTGATCCGCCCGTTCGTGGATTTCACCGCGCTCGGCGTCGTCGGCGTCGTGGTGGCCCCGCCGCGGGTCAACCCCAGGGACTCGGTGCTCCCCCCGCGTCCCCGCTCCAGCCCCGCGCCTCCGGTGACCAGGACGGTGTTCGGCGCAGCGGGCGCGTCCGCCAGCCCTGGTACCCCGGCGCCGCGAAGCGCGGGGCCCTGACGTGCGCCGCGCCCTGCTGTCGGTCGTGCTCGTTCTCGGCGCGCTGGTGCTGCAGCTGACCGTCGTCAACCGGCTGCCGCTGCCCGGCGGCGTGTCGCCCGACCTGGTGCTGCTCGTCGTCGTGGCGCTCGCCCTGAGCAGCGGCCCGATGCCCGGCATGATCATCGGCTTCTGCGCCGGCCTGGCGCTGGACATCGCCCCGCCGTCCGACCACCTGATCGGCCTGTACGCGCTGGTGTTCTGCCTGGTCGGCTACTGCTGCGGGCTGGTCTCGGCCGAGCTGGACAGCTCGGTGCTGCTGCCGCTGGCCGCCTCGGCGCTCGGCGCGGCAGGCGGCACCGGGCTCTACGCGGCGGCCGGCGTGATCCTCGGCAGCCCCGATGTCACCGGGTCCGCGGTGCGCCACGTGCTGCCGCTGTCGGTGCTCTACGACGTGCTGCTCAGCCCGTTCGTGCTGTACGGCGTGGCGTTGGCCAACCGGCTCTCCGCCAGGATGACCGGAGCCGCCGATGCCGCCGGCGAGGCGGTCGCCGGGCAGGCCCCGGTGCTGCGGACGCCGCTGCGGCAGGGCGGCCGCGGCTTGCGGCTGCGTCCCGCCGCGGCCAGGCCCAGGGACGGGTGGATCGGCGGCGGGTGGCTGGCTGCCAGCGCCGAGCTCACCCGCAGGCAGCCGGCCACGGTCCGGCTGCACCTGGGCGGCCAGCGCACCGCCGCCGTGCCGGCCAGGACCGGGACCGGTACCGGCGCACCCCGGCTGCGCTTCGGCGCGGGCCGTCGGGGCGACGCGGTGCTCGGCAGCCGGCTGCTCGGCGGCGGGTTCTTCAGCGAGCTCGCGAACGGCGGCCGTGGCCTGCTCGGCCCGGCCGGCGGCCGCCGGCTCTTCACCCGGCGCAGCCGCCGCGGGGGCGGCAGCGCCGCCGGCGCCGCGTGGGCCAGGTTCATCCGCCGGCCCGCCTGGGGCTACCGCGGTGCCGGCGGCGCGGGCAGCGGTCCCCGCCGGGGCTCGTTCAGCGCCGCCGCGCCGCGCAAGGGCGCGGGCAGCGCGGCCTCGCCGCGCCGCGGCACGTTCAGCGCCGCCGCGCCGCGCCGCCGCACGCTGAGCGCCGGGTTGCCGCGCCGCGGCGCGTTCGGCGGCGGCTCGTCCGCCCGCGGCTCGCTCGGCGCCGGCTCGCCGCAGCGGGGCGCGTTCGGCGGCGGCCCGCGCAGGCTCCGCACGCTGCGCAAGGCTACCTTCCGCGGCAGGTCGCAGGGACGGGGCGCGCTGGGGCGGGTGCGCGGCGGGCGCTCGTCGGCCTGGCGGCGGATCGGGCACAAGCGGAGCGGAGGGCACCGGTGATCCCGGCGTCGCGGCGCCGCCTGTGGGTGGTGCACCTGGTCGTCGGCGCGATGCTCATCTCGCTGGGCGCGCGGCTGTGGTACGTGCAGGTGATGAACAATGGCACCTACGCCGCCCTGGCCGCCCAGGACCTGACCCAGCAGGTGGTCGTCCCCTCGGTCCGCGGCCAGATCCTGGACGACACCGGCCAGCCGCTGGTGGACAACCGCAGCGCGCTGGTGGTCTCGGTCAACATCGCGCGGCTCGGCCAGCGCAGCGACGAGCCCGCCGTGCTGGCCAGGCTGGCGAAGCTGCTGCACATGGGGCGCAAGCTGCTGGCCGAGAAGGTCAGGCTGTGCACCGCGAGCGTCCCGGCGCCGTGCTGGGCGGGCTCGCCCTACCAGCCGGTCCCGGTGGACCAGAACGTCTCCGCCAAGGTGGCGCTCCAGATCATGGAGAACCACCAGCAGTTCCCTGACGTCTCCGCGCAGATCCAGCCGGTCGTCAACTATCCCGCGCCGAACGGCGCCAACCCGTCGCAGGTGATCGGCTACCTGCAGCCCATCACCCCGCAGGAGGTCCAGCAGCGGCACCTGACCGTGACCGGCTTCTCCGGCGTTGACCTCGTCGGCCAGGCCGGGCTCGAGCAGCAGTACGACGCGGCGCTGCGCGGCACGCCGGGCATCCAGCGGGTCACGGTCAACGCCCAGGGGGTGGTCACCGGTACCGCCAGCCAGACCCCCGCCAAGGCGGGCGACACCCTGGTGACCAGCATCAGCTCGCCGCTGCAGGCCGACGTGCAGAACATCCTGGCGGCGGCGATCCACAAGGCCTACAACGCGGGCAACACCGGCGCGACCACCGGCGCCGCCGTGGTGATGACCACCAGCGGGCGGGTGGTGGCAATGGCCAGCTACCCCTCCTACAACCCCAGCGTCTGGACCGGCGGCATCTCGAACGCCGAGTTCAACAGCCTCTTCGGCGCCGGGCGCGGCGAGCCGATCCTCAACCGCGTCACCCAGGGCCAGTACCCGCCGGGCTCGACCTTCAAGATCACCTCGGTCGCCGCCGCGGTCGCGAACGGCTACAGCCTGAACGGCCTGTACAACTGCCCGGCCACGGTGAAGATCGGCAGCAGCACGTTCGCCAACGACGGCAACCCGAGCCTCGGCGCGATGTCCTTCCACCAGGCGCTCGTGGTGTCCTGCGACACGGTGTTCTACCAGCTCGCCTACGACATGTGGCTGCACGACAACACGAAGGCCAACTACGTCGCCAGCGCGCACGCGCCGCTGCAGAAGATGCAGAAGATGGAGCTCGCCTGGGGGTTCGGCCAGCCGACCGGGATCGACCTGCCGGCCGAGAGCGCCGGCAACGTGCCGACCAGGCAGTGGCTGTACTACTACTGGAAGCAGTACAAGAACTTCTGGTGCAAGAACGGGAGGCAGTACGGCTCGTACATCCAGCAGATCGAGTACCAGGACTGCCAGAGCGGCTACGTGTGGGACCCCGGGCAGGCGGCGATCGCGGCCATCGGGCAGGGCTACATATCCGTCACGCCGCTGCAGCTCGCCGACGCCTACATGGCCCTGGCCAACGGCGGGAAGCTGTACAGCCCGCGGATCGGCGAGGCGCTGATCAGCCCGTCCGGCCAGGTGGTCCAGAAGATCAACCCGCCGCTGATCCGCCGTCTGCCGGTGTCGAGAAACACGCTGGCCTACATGCGCAGCGCGCTGGCCGGCGTGATCACGCAGGGCACCGCCGCGCCCGCCTTCGCCGGGTTCCCGCTGAGCAAGGTGTGCGTGGCCGGCAAGACCGGCACCGCCGACGTCACCGGGACGCAGGCCAACTCCGTGTTCGCCTCGTTCGCCCCGTGTGACCATCCCCAGTACGTCGTCGTCGTCATGATCCCGCACGCCGGGTACGGCGCCCAGGCCTCCGCGCCTACCGTCCGCCAGATATGGGACGCGATCTACGGGCTCGAGGGTCATAAAGCGGCATTTCCGAACGGACAGGCGCCGGCCGCGCTGCCCGCCATCTCCTCGTCCGGCGTGATCAAGGCCCCGGCGGGCTACGGGAGGAGCCGATGAGCCCGGACAAGCTGTGCGAGGGGTACCGGCTCGCACCGGCCATCTCTGGCTACGGGGGTTAGCCGATGACCTTGCGCGAGGGGTACCGGCTCGGGCCGGGCGCCAGGGGGTACGGCGGCCTGCGCGTCGGCGTCCAGGGCTCGCGCCGGTCACTGGCCGCGCGCGCGTTCGGGAGGCAGTCTTTCCTGCGTCACCTGGACTGGATACTGATCGCGGTGGTGCTGGCGCTGTGCGTGCTCGGCACGCTGCTGGTCTGGTCGGCCACGGCGCCGGGGCAGCTGCAGGCCGGCCTCAGCCCGCGCACCTACCTGTACAAGGACGTGGTCTGGTTCGGCATCGGGCTGATCCTGATGGCGGCCGTGAGCATGCTGGACGTCCGGCAGATCCGGGCCTACGCCCCGGTCGCCTACGGGCTCACGCTGCTGGCCCTGCTGGCCGTGCTGAGCCCGCTGGGGAGCTCGGTGAACGGCGCGAAGGCGTGGATCAACCTGCCCGGCGGGTTCCAGGTGGAGCCGTCCGAATTCGCCAAGCTCGGCCTGGTGCTGATCTGCGCGCTGGTGCTCAGCCGGCTCGGTGACGGCGGGAGACGCCCGCGGCTGCGCGAGGTCGCGCTCGCCATCGTGTGCGCCGCGCCGCTGGCGGGTCTCGTGGTCAAGGAGCCTGCGCTCGGCGTGGCCCTGGTGCTGCTGGCGACGCTCATCGGCATGGTCGCGCTGTCCGGGCTCCGGCTGCGCTGGCTGGTCGCCCTGGCGGTGGCCGGCGCCGGGTTCGGCGCGCTCGCCATCAAGCTGCACGTGCTGAAGTCCTACCAGCTGCAGCGGTTCACCTCCTTCACCAACCCGTCGGCCGACCTGTCCGGCGCCGGGTACAACGCGCAGCAGGCCAAGATCGCGGTCGGGTCCGGCGGGCTCACCGGCCACGGGCTGTTCCACGGCTCGCTGATCGCCGGCAACTTCGTCCCCTCCCAGTCGACCGACTTCATTTTCACCGTGGCGGGCGAGGAACTGGGCTTCGCAGGCTGCATCGCGATCGTGGTCCTGCTCGGCGTGGTGATCGCGCGCGCGCTGCGGATCGCGGCCCGCGCGGACGACCAGTTCGGCACGCTGGTCGCCGCCGGGATCGCTGTCTGGTTCGCCTTCCAGGCGTTCGTGAACGTCGGCATGACGATCGGGCTCATGCCGATCACCGGGCTGCCGCTGCCGTTCATCTCCTACGGCGGCTCGGCCGCGTTCGCCGACATGATCGCCATCGGCATCCTGCAGTCCGTGCACCGCAAGCGCACGGGCCTGTCCGCGGCTTTCGCCGCGCGAGTGCCGCCGCTGGTCAAGTAGCGGCCGCCCCCGGCCCCGCGCGCCCGTCGCCGTCACCCCCCGCCCCCGATAACCTGTTGGCATGTCTGTGGAATCGGTCTACGCACGGCTGGAGCCGCTGCTCCCGCGGGTGGCCAAGCCGGTTCAGTACATCGGCGGCGAGCTGAACTCCGTGGTCAAGGACTGGGAATCAGCGCGGGTGCGGTGGGCGTTGATGTACCCGGATGCCTACGAGGTGGGCCTGCCCAACCAGGGCCTGCAGATCTTGTACGAGGTGCTCAACGGCCGCGACGACGTGCTCGCCGAGCGCACCTACAGCGTCTGGCCTGACCTCGAGGCGCTGATGCGCGAGGCCGCCATCCCCCAGTTCACCGTGGACAGCCACCGGCCGGTGGGTGCTTTCGACCTGCTGGGCGTCAGCTTCGCCACCGAGCTCGGGTACACGAACCTGCTGACCGCGCTGGACCTGGCCGGCATCCCGCTGACCGCGGCGGACCGGCGCGACGGGCACCCGCTGGTGCTGGCCGGCGGGCACGCGGCCTTCAACCCCGAGCCGATCGCGGAGTTCCTGGACGGCGCGGTGCTCGGCGACGGCGAGCAGGCCGTGCTGACGATCAGCGACCTGGTCGCGGACTGGAAGGCGGCCGGGCGGCCGGGCGGCAGGGACGGCCTGCTGCTGCGGCTGGCCACCGACGGCGGGGTGTACGTGCCCCGGTTCTACGACGTGACATACCTCGCCGACGGCCGGATCGGCAGCGTCCGGCCGACCCGTCCCGGCGTCCCCGGGTCGGTGGCCAAGCACACGCTGATGGACCTGGATGACTGGGCCTACCCGGCCAAGCCGCTGGTCCCGGTGGCGGAGACCGTGCACGAGCGGTTCAGCGTGGAGATCTTCCGCGGCTGCACCCGGGGCTGCCGGTTCTGCCAGGCCGGCATGATCACCCGCCCGGTGCGCGAGCGCAGCAAGGACACCATCACCGGCATGGTGGAGACCGGGCTGGCGGCGAGCGGATTCAGCGAGGTGGGCCTGCTGTCGCTGTCCAGTTCCGATCACAGCGAGATTCACGAGATCGCCCGCGAGCTCGCCGACCGGCACGAGGGCACGCAGACCGGGCTGTCGCTGCCGTCGACCAGGGTGGACTCGTTCAACGTGACGCTGGCCGACGAGCTGGCCCGCGGCGGCCGCCGGTCGGGGCTGACGTTCGCCCCGGAGGGCGGATCGGACCGGATCCGCAAGGTGATCAACAAGATGGTCACCGAGGAGGACCTGATCCGCACCGTCACCACGGCGTACTCCAGCGGCTGGCGGCAGGTCAAGCTGTACTTCATGTGCGGGCTGCCGACCGAGACCGACGAGGACGTGCTGGCCATCGCCGGCCTGGCCCGGCGGGTGATCAAGACCGGCCGGGAGGCCACCGGGCGGCGCGACATCCGCGCGACCGTGTCGATCGGCGGCTTCGTGCCCAAGCCGCACACCCCGTTCCAGTGGGCCGCGCAGTGCGACGCGGCGACGGTTGACGCCCGGCTGCGCGCCCTGGGCGGCGCGCTGCGCGCCGACCCGGGCTACGGCCGCGCGATCGGCTTCCGGTACCACGACGGCGAGCCGGCCATCGTCGAGGGGCTGCTGTCCCGCGGCGACCGCCGGGTGGCCTCGGTCATCCGGGCCGCCTGGGCGGACGGGGCCCGGTTCGACGGCTGGAGCGAGTACTTCTCGTTCGAGCGGTGGGCCCGCGCGGCGGCCACCGCGCTGGCGGGCCAGCCGGTGGACCTGGACTGGTACACGACCCGGGAGCGCGGTTACGAGGAGATCCTGCCCTGGGATCACCTGGACGCCGGGCTCGACCGCGACTGGCTCTGGCAGGACTGGCAGGACTCGGTGGCGGCCGGCGGCGCGGCCGAGGTTGACGACTGCCGCTGGACGCCGTGCTACGAGTGCGGCGTCTGCCCGGCGATGGGCACCGAGATCCAGACCAGCCCGATGGGCCAGCCAGGCAGCCGCCAGCTGCCGCTGGTGCCCGTCGGTCCTGGTGCCGGCGCCACCTCCCGACCGGGTGAGGGCTAGCGTGACCCGCCTCAGCGTGACCGGCCAGCCGGTGGCCGACGCTGTACAGCACCTGCAAGTCAGGTACGCTAAGCGTGGCCGTATGCGTTTCGCTAGTCACCGGGACATCGCGCGTGCCGTAGAACGAGGGGTGCGAAAGGCAGGGTTGCCGATCGCCTACTCGGCCGGCTTCACGCCGCACCCGAAGATTTCCTACGCGGGGGCGGCAGCGACCTGTGTGGCTAGCGAGGCCGAGTACCTGGAGCTGGCGTTCACCAGCCCGTGCGCACCCGAGGATGTGCGGGCGAGGCTGGACGCCGCCCTCCCGGACGGGATAGATGTGATGAGTGTCGCGGAGCGGGGCAGTGAGCTGCCTCTGGCGCACCTGGAGGCGTCGCAGTGGCAGGTGACCCTTCCCGGCGTCCCGCCAGCCGTGGCGCAAGCAGCGATCGGTGCGTTTCTCGCCGCCAGCCGGGTGGAGGTCGAGCGGCGCACGAAGAAGGGCCTACGGTGCATGGACGCCCGTGCCGCCGTGATCAGTATGGAACTTGACCGGCGTGCCGTCGCGGCACAGCCGGACGGGTATGGGATACTTCGAATGGTTGTTCGGCATACGACGCCCGCCGTCCGACCCGACGACATTCTGGCCGCGCTGCACAGTGTTGCACGAAGCAGCGGCGTGGCCGGACTCGCGCCAACGGCGCCGCCGCTGGTTACCCGGCTGGCCCAAGGGCCGCTCGAAGGGGCGGCCGTCACAGCCAGCCCGGGGGCAGACATCCCCGCGGTGGCGACGGACCGGGGACGCGAGGAATGAGAACAACAGCAAGCGCCGCGCCTGGGCGCGACAGCCGCCAGTTGGCCGGCGTCGCCCCGGAGAGCGCGCACGATGAGTTCCCGCGTGGCGCGACGGATCCGTTCGCGGTCCGCGCGCCCGGGAACCTGACGGGAGATTGCCCGAATGCTCGAGACCGAGCTGAACGATGCAGAGAGCAGACCAGGTGAGCAAGGAAACACCGAAGCTGCCGGACCGGTAGCCGCCGCGGCGCCGGTCACAACCACAGGGCCGGCCAGCACAGGGCCGGCCAGCACAGGGCCGGCGCAGCACAGGGCCGGCCAGCACAGGGCCGGCCAGCACGGGGCCGGCCAGCACGGGCCCGGCGGACACAGGGCCGGACGGTCCCGGACCGGACGACAAGTCCGGCGCGAAGACCACCAGGAACCGGCGTTCCACCAGCCGGGCCACCCGCCCGGCAGGACCGCCGTCCGTCAGCGTGCCGCCGCGCGTGATCACCCCCTCGCCCGGCTCACCCCCGGCGACGCAGCCCCCGCCGGGCAGCGCGGCTGAATCCCCCACACCGGCGGCGGAGCGGTCGTCCCGGGCAACGGCTGCGCCGTCGTCCGGTACCGCTGCGCCGTCGTCCGGTACCGCTGCACCGTCATCCGGCGGCGCCGCTGTGCGGCCGGCCGGGCCTCCGGCAGCGTTGACATCCGGGACCGCGGCGGAGCAGCCGTTCGGCAGCTCGGTGACACGGCCGTCCGGCATCCCCGCCGAGCGGCCGTCCGGGACCGCGGCCGTGCCGCCGTCGTTCGGCGTCGGGCCGCCGACGCCGGAGAACGCCCAGCGCAGGGCGGGCGAGAGCGTGCACCCGGCGGGATTCAGCGCGCCGGAGCAGCCGATCGCGGTCACCCAGCCAGCCTTCCTGGCGCCCCAGCTGATTTTCCAGCCGCCGGAGGCCACCGCGGCCCCGGCCGGCGGCGGTCAGGCCGCGGCGGGCACGAAGCCGGCCAGCGGCTCGGGCCGCAGGGCAGAACCGGGCCGGACCGACCGCCAGGTCCACGGCGACGAGCCCGAGGACGGCGCGGACGACGGCGACGAGCCCGGCGCGGGCAGTGAGGCGTCCGGCGAGGACGGCGCCCGCCGCCGCAGGCGCAGGGGAGGGCGCGGCCGGTCCAAGGGCCGCGCCGACGACGGCGGTGACGACGAAGCCGACGCCGAAGCCGATGACGGCGGGGACGCGCGCGCCGCTGCCGACGGCACTGCGGAGGCCGCGGCAGGCGGCGAGGACGCCGACGCGGACGGTGACGACGACGCGGACTCCGACGCCGACGGGCCGGCCCGGCGGCGCCGGCGCAGGCGCAGGCGCGGCGGCGCTCAGGACGGCGACCAGCCGGCCCCCGACGACCCGCCGGACACCGTTGTGCACGTGCGGGAGCCCAGGTCCGCGCCGTCCGGCCGCACCAAGGTGAAGGACGAGGTGCAGGGCCTCAAGGGGTTGACCCGGCTCGAGGCCAAGAAGCAGCGCCGGCGCGAGGGGCGTGACTCCGGCAGGCGCAGGCCGCCGATCATCACCGAGTCGGAGTTCCTCGCCAGGCGGGAAGCGGTTGACCGGGCCATGGTGGTCAGGCAGCGCGGAGACCGCACCCAGATCGCGGTCCTCGAGGACGACGTGCTCGTCGAGCACTACGTGGACAAGGCCAGCCACCAGTCCTTCGTCGGCAACGTCTACCTGGGCAAGGTGCAGAACGTGCTGCCGTCGATGGAGGCGGCGTTCGTTGACATCGGCAAGGGCCGCAATGCCGTGCTCTACGCCGGCGAGGTCAATTTCGACGCCAGCGGGCTTGAGGGCCAGACCAGGCGGATCGAGTCGGCGCTCAAGTCGGGCCAGTCGGTACTCGTTCAGGTCACCAAGGACCCGATCGGGCACAAGGGCGCCCGGCTGACCAGCCAGGTCAGCCTGCCCGGCCGGTACCTGGTGTACGTTCCCGGCGCGTCCATGACCGGGATCAGCCGCAAGCTGCCCGATACCGAGCGCACCCGGCTCAAGCAGATCCTCAAGAAGGTCATGCCGGACGGGACCGGCGTCATCGTCCGGACCGCGGCCGAAGGCGCGACGGACGAGGAGCTCGCGCAGGACGTGGCGAGGCTCGCGGCGCAGTGGGAGAACATCGAGCAAAAGTCGAAGACCGCAAACCCGCCCGACCTGCTCTACAGCGAGCCCGACCTGACGATCCGAGTGGTCAGGGACATCTTCAACGAGGACTTCAGCAGCCTTGTCGTGGCCGGCGACGACGGCTGGGACATGGTTGACGAGTACGTGCGCTACGTCGCGCCGCACCTGATCGACCGGCTCAGCCGCTGGCAGGGCGAGCAGGACGTGTTCGCCAGCCACCGGATCGACGAGCAGCTCGCCAAGGCACTCGACCGCAAGGTGTACCTGCCGAGCGGCGGCTCCCTCGTCATCGACCGGACCGAGGCGATGACGGTCATCGACGTCAACACGGGAAAGTTCACCGGCCAGGGGGGCAACCTCGAGGAGACGGTCACCCGCAACAACCTGGAGGCGGCCGAGGAGATCGTCAGGCAGCTGCGGCTGCGTGACATCGGCGGCATCATCGTCATCGACTTCATCGACATGGTGCTGGAGAGTAACCGGGATCTCGGTGCTCAGGCGGCTGCTCGAGTGCCTGGCGAGGGACCGGACCAAGCACCAGGTCGCCGAGGTCACGTCCCTGGGCCTGGTGCAGATGACCCGCAAGCGGGTCGGTTCCGGGCTGCTCGAGGCGTTCTCGGTGACCTGCGAGTGCTGCAACGGGCGCGGCCTGCACGTGTCACTCGAGCCGACCGAGCTGGCGGCAGCACCGCACCGCAGGCGCGGTGACGAGAAGCCCGCGGCCGACAGCCCGGCCGCCGCGAACGGCGGGAACGCTGACGAGGACCGGCCTGCCGGGGCAGCCGCAGGCGCAGGCGCAAGCCCGCGGCAGAGCTCCCGGACGCTACGCCGGCCGATCACCCGAACGGGAACCAGGCGCAGCCGGCCGGGAGCGCGCAGTCCGCTGCCGACGCCGCGGGAGTCTGAGAAGGGAAGCCGAAGGCACGCGCTCGTCGATGCGAACCTCGGCCGTCTGATAGCCTTTGTTGTCAGCGCGCTCAGGGCGCCGGTGCGGCACGCAGGGACAACCCTCGCGGGGCCGGGGTGCTTGAGCAGGCGAGCCCGTTCGTAGCGATACCAGCCGGCTGACGCGGGAATCGCGATGGGCCGGCCCACAACGGAAAGAGAGTTTCGGTGTACGCGATCGTGCGCTGCGGCGGCAGGCAGGAGAAGGCGTCAGTAGATGACGTCCTCACGGTGGACCGCCTGACCGGTGACGTGGGCTCCGCCCTCACCCTTCCCGTCCTGCTCGTCGTAGACGGCGACAACGTGGTGACCGACGCGGAGGAGCTCGGCGGCTACCAGGTCGCCGCCGAGATCGTCGGCGCGGCCAGCGGACCAAAGATCAACATGATCCGCTACAAGAACAAGACCGGCTACCGGCGCCGGCTGGGTCACCGCCAGAAGTACACCCAGGTGAAGATCACCGGCATCACTAAGGGCGGCAGCCCGGCCGCGAAGGCGGCGACCAGGGCCAAGGCGCCCGCGGCGGCCAAGGAATCGAAGCCCGCTACGGACAAGGCGCAGACCGCGAAGGAGACCTGAGATGGCACACAAGAAGGGCGCGTCGTCCAGCAGGAACGGCCGCGACTCCCAGGCCCAGCGGCTCGGCGTCAAGCGGTACGGCGGTCAGCGGGTGAACGCAGGAGAGATCATCGTCCGGCAGCGCGGCACCCACTTCCACCCCGGGACCGGTGTCGGACGCGGGGATGACGACACCCTGTTCGCGCTGGTGACCGGCACCGTCGAGTTCGGCCGTCGGCGCGGGCGCCGGTGCGTGAACGTCCTCGACGCGACAGAGCAGGCCTAACCAGGCACGTGGGATCCCGCCCACCCCTGGCCAGTAGGAAAGGAGCAGGGGTGCCGCCATGGCCGAGTTCGCCGACCAGGCCACCCTGCGCGCCGAAGCCGGTGACGGCGGCAACGGCTGCGCCTCCATCCACCGGGAGAAGTTCAAGCCGCTCGGCGGTCCTGACGGCGGAAACGGTGGCCGCGGCGGCGACGTGACCCTGGAAGTGAGCCGGGGGGCGACCACCCTGCTCGACTTCCACCGCAGGCCGCTGCGCCGGGCCGGCAACGGTAAGCAAGGAGCCGGATCCAACCGCAACGGCGCGGCCTGCCCCGACCTGGTTCTGCAGGTGCCCGATGGCACCGTGGTCAAGACGGCGGGCGGCGAAGTTCTCGCCGACCTGGTCGGCCCGGGGACCCGGTTCGTGGCTGCCCGCGGCGGCCGCGGCGGGCTCGGCAATGCGGCCCTCGCATCCGCCCGGCGCAAGGCGCCCGGCTTCGCGCTCAAGGGCGAGCCGGGGGAGCGGCTGGAGCTCCTGCTCGAGCTCAAGACGGTTGCCGACATCGGCCTCATCGGGTTTCCCAACGCCGGGAAGTCGTCCCTCATCGCCGCCATGTCGGCCGCCCGGCCCAAGATCGCCAACTACCCGTTCACCACCCTGATCCCGCATCTCGGCGTGATCGAGGCAGGGGAAACCCAGTTCGTGGCGGCCGACGTTCCCGGCCTGATCCCGGGCGCCAGCGAAGGCCGGGGGCTCGGGCTGGACTTCCTCCGGCACGTGGAGCGGTGCGCGGCGCTCGTGCACGTGCTCGACTGCGCCACCGAGGAGCCGGGACGCGACCCGGTGACCGACCTGGAGGTCATCGAGGCGGAGCTGTCCGCCTATGAGGCGGCGACCGGCGCCTCGCTGGCCGACCGGCCGCGGATCGTGGCGCTGAACAAGATCGATGTCCCGGCTGCCAGGGAACTCGCTGCCCGGGCCGGCGCCGCGCTCACCGCCCGCGGGCTGACCGTCTGCCAGACCTCGGCGGCCACCCGGGAGGGACTGCGTGAGCTGGCCTTCGCCATGGCCGGCCTGGTCGAGGCCGCGCGGGCGGCCGAGCCCGAGGCCGAGCCAACCCGCAAGGTGCTGCGCCCCGTGGCGGCCGACGAGGCGGGCTTCGAGGTCGTGCGGACCGGCGACAACAGCTTCCTGATCCGCGGCGAGCGGCCGCGCCGGTGGGTGCTGCAGACCGATTTCGGCAATGACGAGGCAGTCGGATACCTCGCCGACCGGCTGGCCCGGCTCGGCGTCGAGGAGTCGCTTGCCGAGCTCGGAGCCCAGCCGGGCGCCGAGGTGCTGATCGGCGACTACGACGACGCGGTCGTGTTCGACTGGGATCCGGAGCTGCCGGCCGGGTCCATCGCCCGCGGCGAGGCCGCGGGCCGCGGCAGCGGCCGGTTCGGCCCGCGCGGCACCGACCGCCGCCTCTCACCGTGACCGGCGCCCGCCGGGATGTCGCGGCGGCCCGCCGCCTCGTCGTCAAGGTGGGCTCCTCCTCGCTCACCACCCCGGCCGGCGGCATCGACGAGCGCCGGGTCACCGCCCTGGCCGACGCGCTCGCGGCCAGGGCAGGGGACGGCACCCAGCTCGTGCTCGTCTCATCCGGCGCGATCGCCGCCGGGCTGGCGCCGCTCGGCCTGACCCGGCGGCCGCGTGACCTGGCCACCCAGCAGGCGGCCGCGAGCGTGGGCCAGGGAATCCTCATCGCCAGGTACACGGCCGCGTTCGGGCTGCACGGCGTGCGCACCGGGCAGGTGCTGCTGACCGCCGACGACCTGATGCGGCGCGCGCACTACCGGAACGCCCAGCGCACCCTGGACCGGCTGCTCGGCCTCGGCGTGCTGCCCGTGGTCAACGAGAACGACACGGTGGCCACCGACGAGATCCGGTTCGGCGACAACGACCGGCTGGCCGCGCTCGTCGCCCACGTGGTCCGCGCGGACGCGCTCGTGCTCCTGTCCGACGTGGATGGCCTGTACGACGGCGACCCGCGGCTCGACGGCGCCCGCAAGATCACCGAAGTACGCGACCCGCGCGACCTGGCCGGGGTGATGCTCGGCCGCCCCGCCGGCGCCGCCGGGCCCCGCGGCGGAGGTGGCGACGGTCCTCGCGAGGCCGCCGGTCGCGGTGTCATCGCAAAGGGTGCCGGAGTTCCGGCGGGTGCCGGCGGTCCTGGCGGTCCCAGCCGGGTGGTCGGCACCGGCGGCATGGTCACCAAGGTCGAGTCCGCGCTCCTCGCCGCCAGCGCCGGGATCCCCGCCGTGGTTGCGGCCGCGGATCAGGCGGCCGCAGCCTTGGCCGGCGAGCCGGTCGGCACCTACTTCGTGCCCGGTCACCGCCGCCCGGCCGCCCGGCAGCTCTGGCTTGCCCACGCCGCCGTCGGCCGGGGACGGCTGCGGCTGGACAGCGGCGCCGTCCGCGCGGTGGTGGGCAGGCGGGCGTCGCTGCTGCCGGCCGGGGTCGTCGGCGTCGAGGGTGACTTCGAGGCCGGAGACCCGGTTGACCTGTGCGACGAGAACGGCGGCGTGGTGGCCCGCGGCCTGGTCAACTATGACGCGGCGGAGATCCCCGGGCTGATGGGCCGCACCACCCGGTCGCTGGCCGCCGAGCTCGGCGCGGAGTACCAGCGCGAGATCGTGCACCGCGACGACCTCGTGCTGCTGATGTAGCCGGCCCGCCCGACCGCGCTTCATGATCACGAACGCTAGTAGTGCCATCACAGCCTTTTCGCTTCGCCATCAGTAATCCCCGCAAACTCGCCCCAACCGGCCGGGCCGCGTTGGCGTCTTAACGGGCGGTCGCCGAGGGGAGTCCCGTGAACCTGACCGTCCGCGCCGTGCGGCGCGCCGTCGCTGTCACCGCCGTGACCTGCGCCGTTGCCCTGATCCCAGCTATCGCCGTGGCCGCATCCGGGAGCCGGGCCGCCGCCACCGCGGTCCCGGCCGGGTTCAAGGCCAACTCGATCACGTGGCTGTCGCCGTCCCTGGGGCGGGTTCTCGGTGCCGCACCGTGCGGCACGAAGACCTGCTCCGATGTCATCGGCACCAGCGACGCGGGCAAGACCTGGAGCCTGCTCGGCACGGTTAAGGCGCTGCTCGCCACGTCGGCACACCCGGGCATTACCGACATCCGGTTCGCCACCCCGAGGGTGGGCTGGGCGTTCGGGCCGCAACTGCTGCGGACCACCGACGGCGGCCGCACCTGGGCAGCGCAGCGGATCCCCGGCAACGGGAAGCAGGTTCTCAGCCTGGCCGCCAGCCCAGCCGGAACCTACGCCGTGGTCTCACCGTGCGCGTGGGGGCCGGCCTGTGCGGGCACCAGCCGCTCAGCCTCTGGCGGACCAGCGCATCGCCCCGCGGCACCTGGACCAGCATCCCGCTGGACCTGCCCATCAACGTCACGGCCGATGTCGCCGTCTACGGCCGGACCGTCTACGTCGTGGACGGGAGCGTGTCCACCCTGGCCAAGGGCAAGCTCTACGCCAGCAGCGACGGCCGCCACTTCTCCGCCCGGACCTCGCCGTGCGACGCCACCAAGGACATCTTTCTCGTTCAGGCGGTCCCCACGTCGCCGACCGGCGTCTCCTTCCTGTGCGACGGGAACCCCGGTTTCAGCGAGGCGGTCAAGTCCGTCTACCGGTCGGTGAACACCGGCAAGACCGACACGTTCGCGGGCACGATGGGCGTCTACGGGATCCAGGCCCAGCTGGCGGCGTCGCCGTCGGGCAACCTGGCGGTGGCATCGTGGTCCGACGGCTCGTTCATGTACGTCAACGACAGCCACGCCAAGCGCTGGACCATGGTGATCGGCTCCGGTGACGGCGGGGCCGGCTGGAACGACATCACGTACGTCACCAGCACTGAGGCCTGGATAGTGTACGGGCCGGCCGACATGTCCGCCGACTACGGCCAGCTGTACGTTACCCGGGACGCCGGCGGCACTGGACGCTCGCCAAGGTGTAACCAGGTCAGGCGGTGAGCCTGCAGCCGTTCCCGGCGAACATCGGATCGGGTGCCGAGGCGTCCGTCAGGTCCAGGAAGGGGTCGGCCTCGGGCTCGGGCAGCGCGACGGTGCCCGCCGCGGGAGACGGCCTCGGCCTGCGAGGCTGCCTGCTGCCTGCTCCCCCGCCCCGGCCACGGTAGATCAGCAGACCGTTGACCGGATCCGGCACGGCGTCCAGCGCCGCGCGGACGACCGGCAGGCTGCGGAACGCCTCCCACTGCTCCTCGCTCACGAAGAAGACCTCGAAGGCCACGCCCCACTCGTCCGCGTGCCACCGCCCGTCGATGGCGCCGTTGGTTGACCCTGGCCGGGCGGAGCAGCCCGATCGCGTCGTAGTGGCGCAGCATGCGGACCGACACCTGGCCGTGCCTGGCGAAGTCTCCGATGGTGAACATGACGCCTCCAACTCGACAGCCTCACACGGTGTCAGGGTCAAGCTCAAAGTCGTCAGCACCAAGGCCCGCCAGATCGCCGTCACGGGTGACCGGTCAGCTTGTGACCGGTCAGCTTGTGACCGGTCAGCTGGTGAGCGTTGTCTTCGGGCGTATCACGCAGAACTCGTTGCCTTCGGGATCGGCCAGGACCGTCCACGACTCGGCGCCGGTCTGTCCGATGTTGACCCGACGCGCACCGAGCGCGAGCAGGCGCTCGATCTCCTGGTCCCGGTCTTCGGCGGCGGTGGTGAGGTCGATGTGAAGACGGTTCTTCACCGTCTTCACGTCGGTGACCGGCATGAAGCACATGCCGACCGGTGCATGATCATCCGGTCCAATCACGATCTCGCGGGGGCGCTCAGACAGGACCGTCCAGCCCAGCGCCTGCGTCCAGAACCGGGCCAGCCCCGGCAGATCGTGAGTGTCCACGACGATGTGGTGCAGCATCACAGGCATGCCCTCAGTATCGCGGCCGGTCAGTGGTCATTGACGCGCAGCAGGTCCTGCTCGGCCAGCAGCTGAGTAGCCGACCCGTTCGCGGCGTGGGGCGGCCGGAGTAGCATCCGCGCGGCACTGCCACCGGCCCGCTCAGGCTGCGAGAATGTACCGATGCGGTCGCTGCGTTCGGTTAGCTCATCTCGCCCAGTCGGCTCGGCCCGCTCGGTCCTGAGCATCAGGTCGGGCGGCTCGATCCAGTCGATCGGGTCTGCGGGCTCGATCCTGTCGATCGGGTCTGCGGGCTCGATCCTGTCGATCGGGTCTGCGGGATCCATCCTCTCGATCGGGTCTGCGGGCTCGATCTTGTCGATCGGCTCGGCGGGCTCGATCCTTTCCCTTGGCTCGGCAGGATGCATCGGCTCCGTTCTGTCGGGCCTTTCCCGCTGGTCCGTGCTGGCCTGGCGGTCGCGCGGCCGGGCCGCCGTCGACGCGACCAGGCCTGGCTCCGCCGCCTGACACGGGTCAGCCCGGAGCGGCCAGCCCGGAGAGGCGGCCCGGAGCGGCCAGCCCGGAGCGGGCGGCCTGGAGAGGTCGGCGCGGCGTCCGGGCGCCGGTGTCATGTGCTGGGGGATCGCCCGGCGGGAACGTGACCGACGGCGGCATAGCCGAGTTCCGCGTGCAGCCGGTTGACCTTCTCGAGCAGCGGCGGCGGGATCCGCCTCGCGATCGCGGCATGCTGCCCCCGCGGGATGTCCGGCCGGATCGCTGCGCGGCCACCCGCCGGCGTGCAGCCGGCCTCCGCAGGCCGGCCTGAGCCTGGTGCCGTCGGCCTGGCCTGAGCCCGGGGGCCGGCAGGCGCAGGCCGAGGAAGCCGAGCACCCGATCCTCCTCCGCCGGGGACGAGGCCAGGTCCTCATGCCGGACCCGGTGGCACTGGCCGGCTTTGTCCCCCTCCAGGGCGAGGAGATGCTCGGTGCGGTCATGCCAGAAGGCGGCCGCCGCGGCGACCGGGTTGCCGGGATGAGCGGCCGCGAACGAGCCGAAGGCCGGGCCGCCGGGTCCGCGCGCACTGCCGTGCGTAGCCGAGGAGATGAAGTCGGCGCAGTTGCGGTGCAGGCAGATGACCCTTGTATCGGGGTACAGCTGCAGGAACGTCCGGACCGACTGCGCGGGCGCGCTGCTGATCTCGCACCACCGCTCCCTGCCCGCCCGCGACTTGATGACCGTGATCAGGCTGCCGGCCATGGCCCGGACGGACGCGGCAGCCAGCGTGGACAAGGTACTGCCGGCCGCTTCCGCGGTCCGCCACGTCCGCGCGGCCTGATCGCAGAGCGGGATCAGATCCGTTCCCGCGGTGCAGGCGAGCGCCGGGTGGCCGGCCAGCAGGGACCAGAGCCGGTCCGCGCCGGACTGCGGGTAGGCGAGCACGATGATGTGGGATCCCGGACTGGGCTCCGGCGGGGTGAACAGGGTCCAAGCGGCAACGTCAACCATCGGCTGGTGCATCGGCTTTGTCTCCCCGGGCAGAGTCCTTCCGCGCTGATCATCCTCAGCATCCCTGACCGGCCGCAGCGGCCGCTGACCGTTGGCTGGCGCTGATTTCCTGTACTCCCCGGCGCGCTGACGCGACCCCCAGCGGCAGGGTTTGCCCAGGTCAGCGCGTCGTCAAGCGCGGACAGTGCGCACGCCGACAGCGGGTGCGGGAGCGGCAGGTACGGGACTGAGCGTGGTAACTACGGGTACGCAGCGACGATTACGGGCACCTGGTCACGCCAGAGCGGGCCGGGTACAGCGTGCTGACGGGGGCCGGCCTGCCAACCGTTCGGAAGGAAAGAAAGCTCAGGACTCGTCGTCTCCGCCATTACGGCGGCCACCGAAGATCCCGCTGAATATCCGCTCGCCCGCGCCGGCCGCGGTGTCCGCGACGCCCTTCACCAGGCCGATGAACGGGTCCTCGGAACGGCTCCACGAGTCCTGGTAGGCACGCGCGGCGGACCTGACCTCCTCGCCGATCTTGGCGGTCCGGTCATCCTCCCGCCGGGGGTAATCGCCGCTCAGGATGCGCGCGTACTCACCGCTGGCAGCCCAGCGGTCGAGCTCGGCGAACCGCACCACCGCGAACGGGTGCGTGGTTCCCTGCAGCTGCAGCACCTTGAGCAGGCCGTCCCGCACGTCGGGCACCGCGTCGTACTCGTGCGCCTGCTCGTGAAAGGCGTCCGGGTTCATCTCGGACATGTGCGAGCCGCCGGCCATCTTCATCAGTGCCCGGCGCGCCGCGTCCACGTCCTGCCCTGCCAGCAGCCCGGCACGGTCACAGGACAGCTCCGACTTGCGGTACCACTCCTCCAGGCCCCAGATGATCGCCCGCAGTCCCACCGAGGCGATGGGCATCCAGGAGATCCGCTGGACCAGGTTGATCAGGTTGAACAGCATGGTCCGGTACACTGCGTGCCCGGACAGCACGTGCCCGAGCTCGTGACCGATCGTGAAACGCAGCTCCTCGGGGTCGTACAGGTTGACCATGCCGGTGGTGAGCACGATGAACGGCTTGTCCGAGCCCAGTGCCATGGCGTTGACCACGGGGCCCTGGATGACGAACAGCTCGGGCACGGTCGGCAGGTCCAGGATGTAGGCCCCGTCGCGCAGCATCTCGTTCAGCTGCGGGAACTGGCGGTCGGACACCTTGACGCCGCTGGCCAGGAACATCAGCCGCAGGCTGCGGTCGCTGAACAGGCTGGCCAGACGGCGGAGCAGCACGTCGAAGCCGGTGAGCTTACGGAGCGCGACGAGGGCCGAACGGTCCGCGGGGTGCTCGTAGGCACGGGAGCTGATACCGGGCAGGCGTACCCGGGAACGGTCCGGCACAGAGGTCATATAAGGCATGCTAGACCAGCTGAGCGAGTCCTTCGGGCGGCCTAGCCCCACCCATGCCGCGGCCTAACCCCACCATCTCCGGGCCCGGGGCGCAGGCCGTGCCCGGCGTGGTCCGAAGCGGACTGGCTGCCTGGTCAACCGGGTGCCCGGGCCGACCGGCTACCCTCTGTCCATGAACAAAGGGGGTGCGCGGATCGGCGTGATGGGCGGCACGTTCGACCCGATCCACCATGGCCACCTCGTCGCGGCGAGCGAGGTCGCGCACGCGTTCTCGCTGGACGAGGTGGTGTTCGTGCCGACCGGGCAGCCCGAGGACAAGGAAGGCGCCTCGGCCGCCGAGGACCGGTACCTGATGACGGTGATCGCGACCGCCTCGAACCCGCAGTTCACGGTCAGCCGGGTGGACATCGACCGGCCGGGCCCCACCTACACCATAGACACGCTGCGCGACCTGCGTGCCGCGCGCGACACGGCCGACCAGCTGTTCTTCATCACCGGTGCCGACGCGCTGGCCAGGATCATGTCCTGGCGGAACGTGGACGAGCTGTTCAGCCTCGCGCATTTCGTCGGCTGTACCCGCCCGGGACACCGGCTGACCGGGGACGGGCTGCCGGACGGGAAGGTGAGCCTGATCGAGATCCCCGCGCTCACCATCTCGTCCACCGCGTGCCGGGCCCGGGTGGCCAAGGGCGAGCCGATCTGGTACCTGGTGCCCGACGGCATCGTGCAGTACATCGCCAAACGGCACCTGTACGCGCGATCAGATCGCTGACCGGCGGTTACCGTCCCGCTCGCGGATACGTCATTTCCGGGGCCCCCCGCCGCCGTGCGCGAGCATCGTATCCGTGATCACCGACACGTCCACCAGCGTCCCGTCCCACGGCACGTTCGCCTCGTACTGGCAGCCGACCACGTTCGCGTACGGCGGGATGTGCGGCACGCCGGTCCAGTCGGCCACCAGGTAGCCCTCCTTCGGCGGGTCGCCCAGGATGGTGGCCAGCGACCCGTACATGAACGTCTGGTAGCCGCCGTTCCAGATCTCATTGGAGAACGCGTTCACCCAGGCCGCGTCCACCTGCGTTTCCTCGTCCAGGATGACGGCACGCCGGCTCGTGGCGCCCGGGCGCCAGCCCCTGGCGTGCATCGCGGCCGCGCATTCCCGGCCATGGCCGACCGGATCATTCTCGGCGTAGCCGACCCAGATGGGGAACTGCACCAGGCCAGCGAAGCGGAGCCATTCATCCACGGTCCAGACATGGGGAGTGTTGCCGCCGATGTAGCCGGCGACGGCCTGGCAGCCCGGGTAGGCTCGCTGCGGCGGGTTGGACGCATCGAACATGCGATGCAGGCTCATGATGTGACTCCGTTCCGGCTGTCGGCGTCGCCCCGGCGTTGCCGATGTTAGCGTCGGGGTCAAGATCGAACGGGCCGAACCCGGCAGCAGGCCGTTGACGAGGCACCGCGGCGCCGGTTTGATCGGGCGGGTAACGTCGATGGGACAGGCTGCCCTGGTCCGCCGCAAACCGCTGCGGACGTGAGAGCCTAGAACCCTCAGCCAGCAGACGTCGGCCAACATACGGAGGACGAGCAGCACACGTGACAGCAACCGAAAGGGCCGTGGAGCTCATTGAGATCGCCGCGGCCGCCGCGGCGGACAAGCTCGCCAGCGGCATCATCGCTTACGACGTGAGTGAGCAGCTCGTCATCACCGATGCGTTCCTGCTCTGTTCGGCGGCCAACGACCGCCAGGTCCGGGCGATCGTCGATGAGATCGAGGCCAGGCTGCGGCTGGCCGGGGCCAAGCCTGCCCGCCGGGAAGGCGAGCGCGAGGGCCGCTGGGTGCTCCTCGACTACATCGACGTCGTCATCCACGTGCAGAATTCCGAGGAGCGCAGCTTCTACGCGCTCGAACGGCTGTGGAAGGATTGCCCGTCGCTCCCGCTGCCCGAGCCCGCCGCCACCTCCCGTGGCGGGGCCGCGGGGCCCGGCGGCGGGGAACCCCGCTGAGCGCCCCGGCACCCCCGGCGCAGCCGGGTTCAGCGCAGCCGGGTTCAGTGCAGGCAGGACCGGCGCAGCCGGGGCCGCAGGCCGCGCCCGTCCGGCTGGTGCTGTGGCGGCACGGCCAGACCGTGTGGAATGCCGAGCGGCGGTTCCAGGGCCAGAGCGACATCCCGCTGGACCCGACCGGGGAGGCGCAGGCGGACCGGGCGGCCCGGCTGCTCGCCGCGCTTCGCCCCAGCCTGATCGTCTCCTCTGACCTGCAGCGCGCGGCCATGACGGCCGCGCCGCTGGCCCGGCTCACCGGACTCGAGGTGGGCATCGACAAGGATTCTACGGGAACGCTCGGGCGGCCGCTGGGAAGGGCTCACCGACTCTGAGATCCGGGCCCAGTACCCGGCGGAGCACACGTCCTGGTCCCCGCCCGGCGGCGAGACCTCGGCCGTGGTCGCGCACCGGGCGAACGCCGCCCTGCAGCGGATCGCCGACGGCATGACGCCGGGCGCGCTGGCCGTGGTGGTGAGCCACGGGGCGGCCATCCGGCTCGGGATGAGCGAGATACTCGGCCTGCCCCTGGAGTCGTTCGGGATCCTCGGCCCGCTGGCGAACTGCTCGTGGTCGGTGATCGAGCGGCGCAGGGGACGCTGGCGGCTGCTCGAGCACAACGCCGGGACGCTGCCCGAGCCGGTTCTCGGCGACGACAGGTAACCGCCTGCCTCGCCCGATGGCCGTTTCCCGGCCATGTCCGGACCGGTCGTCGGGACCGGCGGGACCCGTACGATACTTAGGCGCATGAGTTCAAGATCGTATGTGGTGACCGGTGCCTCCACCGGGATCGGCCGGGCCTGCGTCGCGGAGCTCGCACGTACCGGCGCCCGGGTGTGGGCCTCGGTCCGGACCGACAAGGACTCCGAGGAACTCCGCCGCGATCATCCGGACGTGCGGGTGCTGCGCCTGGACGTGACCGACGCGGACTCGGTCCGGGCGGCCGGCGAGCAGGTGACCGCAGCCGGGCCGCTGCACGGCCTCGTCAACAATGCCGGGGTGGCGCTGCCCGCGCCGCTGGAGCACATCCCGATCGAGGTGTTCCGGCGCCAGCTCGAGGTCAACCTGATCGGCCAGCTCGCGGTCACCCAGGCCATGCTGCCTGCCCTGCGCAAGGCGCGGGAGCAGGACATGGACGCGCGGATCGTGATGATCGGCTCGATCGGCGGCCGGATCGCCGCGCCCATGCTGGGCGCTTATCACGCCTCGAAGTTCGGGATGGTCGGGCTCGCCGACACGCTGCGCGCGGAGCTGGCGCCGTCGGGGATCCGGGTCATCCTCATTGAACCCGGGGCGATCGCCACCCCCATCTGGGACCGCGGCGCTTCGGCGGGGAATGAGCTGATGGAGCAGATCACGCCGGAGGCGGCGGAGCGGTATTCGGCGCAGATCGCCGTGGCCCGCAAGGGCGCTGCCCGTTCGGCCAAGCGCGGCCTGCCGCCGCCCCGCGCGGCCGCGGTGATCGTGAAGGCGCTGACCGCGGCCAACCCGCGGCCGCGCTATCTCATCGGCCCGGACGCGCACGCCGCGGCCGTCGTGGCCCAGCTGCCGCACCGTCTCCGGTACCGGCTGACCGCCGCCAGGCGCTGACGTCAGCCCGGGTCGCTGCCCGTTCCGATGGCTTCGCGGCGCCTGATGACGTCGACGCCGGGTAGCTGCCGCCGCGCGCATGGTCCACGGACCAGCGAGCATCACCGCAGGGCTAGGGCTCGGGCTAGGGCTAGGGCTGGGGCTCGGGCTGGGGCTAGGGCTCGGGCTAGGGCTAGGGCTCGGGCTGGGGCTAGGGCTCGGGCTCGGGCTCGGGCTCGGGTGACCCCGCCTGGTTGCGGGCCCTGGCCTCGGCGAGCGCGGTCGTATTGCCGTCCTCCCAGGTGGCGTGCTGGACGAGCTTCTCGATCCGCCAGCCATCGGGCGTCCTCCGCATATGATTGTCGTAGGACCCGCGGAGCAGGTAGAACTCGCCGTTCGGCGAGCCCTCCAGCAGGTGCTGCGCGTACATATACGAGTAGCACACGGCGCGGTCGGGGTCGGTCTCGTCGAACTCGATCACGTGGTTCGGGCTGATGTGCTGGGTGACCGTGAAGCCGTCGAGGACCTGGCTGAGGGACCGGACGAGATCGTCCCGGGCATAGTCGGCTGCCGGCCTGAAGGCGAAGTCGGCGTGCACCGGGTCGGTAAAGCACTCGGCGAACATCGTCCAGTCGCGCCGGTCGATGCCCATGGCGTACTTGATGACCGTCTCGCTGATGAGGACTCGGTCTTCGAGCCTGCGGACACGCGCTTCCAGATCCATCGTCACGTCGGTTCCTTCCGTGAGGCGCCCCGGTTATCCGCACGCTGCACAACTTACGTGCCGGCGATGGCCGCCTCCGGGCGGCCTCGGGTCCGAGTTCGACCTAGGCTCGGCCTTATGACAAGGGCGGAGACCGGGCGCTGGCTCGGCTACCGCGGCGCGGCCGCGCAAGGCCCGGCGGCCGCGCAAGGCCCGGCGGCCGCGCAAGGCCCGGCGGCCGCGCCTGGCGCGATGTCCCGGAAACAGGCATGACCGCGGCCAGCCTCGCCGGGATCCCTGCCACCATGCGCGTCTCGGTGCTGACCGGCCCAGGCGAGCTGGAGCTGCAGGAAAGGCCGGTGCCCCGGCCGTCTCCCGGGCATGTCCTCGTCGCGGTCCGCAGCGTGGGCGTATGCGGATCGGACGTGCACTACTTCGAGCACGGCCGGATCGGCGATTTCGTCGTGCGCGCCCCGCTCGTGCTTGGGCACGAGGTATCCGGCCGCATCGTCGCGGCCGGAGCCGGAGTGGATCCCGGCAGGCTGGGTGCCAGGGTCGCGATCGAGCCCGGCGCCGCCTGCGGGCGCTGCGCCGAGTGCACGGCCGGCCGGTACAACCTGTGCGCCGACATGCGGTTCTTCGCCACCCCGCCCGTGGACGGCGCGCTCGGCGAGTACGTGCTGGTCCGCGACGACCTGGCCTTTGACCTGCCAGAACGGGTGAGCGACGACGCCGCCGCCCTGCTCGAGCCGCTGTCGGTCGGGATCTGGGCGACCAGCAAGGCGGCTGTCACCGTCGGCGGCTCGGTCCTCATCGCCGGCGCCGGCCCGATCGGCCTGGTGACCGCCCAGATCGCCCGTGCCCGCGGCGCGACCACGATCGTCGTCAGCGACATCGCACCGCACCGCCTCGCCGCCGCGGCGCGCCACGGAGCCACGGCCGTGCTGCCCGCCGCGGAAGTCCCCGGCGCCGGCCACGACTTTGACGCCTTCATCGACTGCTCCGGAGCGCCCCCGGCGATCACCGCGGGCATCCGGGCGCTGCGCCCGGCCGGGCGAGCGGTCCTGGTCGGGATGGGCCCGGACGAGCTGGTCCTTCCGTTCGCCTTCCTGCAGCGATGGGAGATCACCGTGACCGGGACGTTCCGGTACGCCAACACCTGGCCCACCGCGATCGCGCTCGCGGCGTCGGGCGCGGTCGACGTCGATGCCCTGGTCACCGACCGCTTCCCGCTCGCCGAAGCCGAGCGCGCGCTGCGGTCGGTGACCCGGGAGGGAACCATCAAGCCGGTCATCGAGCCGTGGCGGTGAGGGTCACCCGCCGCCCTGGCGGGGGCGTGCAAGGGGTTTTCTCCACCCACGGGCAGAGGCGGAACTTCTAACTCCGGGCTGATGTGCGCCGCAGACCGCGCCGGCAGACTCGGGGCATGGCTGAATTCGATGCAGTGACCGTCCGAGGTCTACGCAAAACGTACGGGTCCAGGGTCGTGGTCAACCAGCTGGACCTCGACGTCCGCCCCGGTGAGATCGTCGGCCTGGCCGGCGCCAACGGAGCCGGGAAGACGACAACCGTCGAGTGCATCCAGGGACTGCGCCGCCCGGACGCCGGAGCGCTGAGCGTGCTCGGCTACGACCCCGTCACCCAGGCCGCGCAGCTGCGGCCGCTGATCGGCAGCCAGCTGCAGGATTCGGCGCTGCCGGACCGGCTGCGGGTGGGCGAGGCGCTCGACCTGTTCGCCACCCCGCGCGCCCGCGACGGCGGCGAGCTGCTCGAGCAGTTCGGGCTGGCCGAGCGCCGGCGTTCGGCGTTCTCCTCGCTGAGCGGAGGGGAGCGGCAGCGGCTGTTCCTCGTGCTCGCCCTGCTCAACCGCCCGCGCCTGGTGATCCTCGACGAGCTGACCCAGGGCCTGGACCCGGCCGCCCGCCGGGGCGTGTGGGCCGCGGTGCGCCAGCTGCACGAGGGCGGCACCACGGTGCTGCTGGTCACCCACGAGATGACCGAGGCCGAGGCGCTCTGCGGCCGGATCGTCGTGATGCGCGGCGGCCGTGTCCTCGACTCCGGCACGCCCGCCGAGCTGGTGGCCCGTCACGCCCAGAAAGCAACCATCTCCTTCAGCTGGCCGGACCCGCCGGCCGCGCTGCTGGCGGAGATCGGCCGGCTCGACGGCGTGCGGGACATCCGGCGGACGGGAGCCCGGATCACCGTGGACGGCGACCGGCGCATCATCGCGCACGTCGGCGCCGCCCTGGTGCGGCACGGAACGGTGCCAGCGGACCTGGGCGTCCACGTGCCCGACCTCGACGACGCCATGCTGAGCCTGCTCGAGTACGAGCCCGCCGGGCGGGCCGGGCCAGCCGGACCCGCCGGCAGCCATGACCCCGCGGTACGCGACGAGCTGATCGGAGGACGGCGATGAGCAGCATGGGACGGCTCGTCCGGGCCGAGCTGAGGCTGATGACACGCGACCCGCTGGTACTCACGTTCGTGTTCGCCTTCCCGATCGTGACCATGCTGATCATCGGGGGCGCCTTCGGCACCGCGCCGAACCCGGGCTTCGACAACACCAACCCCTCGCACTGGTACGTAGCCTCCTACCTCACTGTGGTGATCGCCGCGGTGGGGCTGGTGATGCTGCCGGTGCACCTGGCGTCCTACCGGGAGCGCGGTGTGCTGCGGCGTTTCGCCGCGGCCGGCTCCCCCGCTGGTCATTCGCGATCGCCCAGCTCATCGTCGGGCTGCTGACCACCGCGGTGGCCTGCGCGCTGCTGCTGGCCGTCGCCGCGCCGGTGTACGGGATACCCGCGATCCACGACGGATGGCGGGTGGCGGCGGCGCTGCCGCTGGGCGCGGTGGCCTTCGTGAGCATCGGCGTGCTGCTCGGCTCGGTGCTGCCGTCGGCCCGGTCCGCCCAGGCGGTCGGCCTGCTGATCTTCTTCCCGTCGTTCCTGCTCGGCGCCGGCGGTCCGCCGCCGAACGTGATGGGCTCCGTCGTGAAGACGGTGGCCGGCCCGCTGCCGCTGACCCTGCTGACCAACGCGGTGCGCGAGCCGTGGCTGGGACTGGGGACGGCCACCGGGTCGCTGGCGGCGCTGGCCGGCCTGGCCGTGGTGGCCACCGCGGTCGCCGCCCGCCGAGCCGCGCTGTGACCGAGCCCGTCCCGCTCACCCGCCAGGCCCTTCGGATTGGCCGGCCGCGACAGGCCGGCCGTACGATCCGAGACATGATCGGCAGTGCAGGCACGCCCCCTCCCGCCGGGTTCCCGGCGGGATGGATGCGCTGGGCCGGGCTCGCCGTGTTCGCCGGGCTCGTCGTGATCGGGCTCGTGCCGATGCACCCGAACGCGCCTGCGGCGGCACTGGCAGCCGCGGTCGCCGCCGCGCCGGCGCCATGCTCGCCTGGCAGCGGCGGCCGCTGCTGCTGTACGCCGCAGTCGCCACCGGCAGCGTCGCCGTCCTCGGCAACCACATGTCGAGCAACGTCGGCTGGTTCACGGTGTGCCTGATCGGCTCGTGGTGCGCGCTGGCCGGAACGCGGCGCGACGCCCTGATGTTCTGGGCCGGCGCGCTGGTCCTCTTCGCGGCCGAATGGGCCTGGCCCGAACACGACCCGGGCTGGGGCGCGTGGATGGCGGGCACCACCCTGGCCGTCCTCGCCGGCCTGCTCATCCGCCAGCAGATCGACCTGGTCTCCCAGTTGCGGGAGGCCCAGGCCGGACTGGCGGAGCGGGCGAGGGCGGAGGAACGCAACCGCATCGGCCGCGACCTGCACGACGTCATCGCGCACACCCTGACCGTGTCGCTACTGCACATCTCCAGCGCGCGGCTGGCCGTCGAGCACGACCCGGCCGACGCGGCGCGGGCGCTGGCCGAGGCCGAGCGGCTGAGCCGGGAGAGCCTGGACGAGGTGCGGCTGGCGGTGGGGACGCTGCACAGCAGCGGAGACGGCGGCCGCACCACGCCGCTGCCCGGCGCCGACGGCCTGCCCTCGCTGGTGGAGCGGTTCCGGTCCGCCGGCGCCGACATCACGTTTACCGCCGACGGTGACACCGGCCGGCTGCACGCCACCACGGGCCTGGCCGTCTACCGCATCCTGCAGGAGGCGCTGACGAACGCGATCAAGCACGCGGCCGGCTCGCCGGTCTCGGTGCGGCTGGCCGTGGGCGCGGATACGGTCCGGCTGGCCGTGGACACGGCGGCCCCGCCGGGCACCGGAACCGGGCTCGGCCTGGTCAGCATGCGGGAGCGGGCGGAATCGCTGGGCGGGAGCTGCGAGGCCGGGCCGGGCGGCCGGGGCTGGCTGGTGGCGGCGGCGCTCCCGCTCACCGCCAGCCTGCGGCGGGAGGGCGTGACGTGATCCGGGTGCTGCTGGTCGACGACCAGGAGCTGGTGCGGACCGGGCTGCGCGGCATCCTGCGGACCCAGTTCGGCTTCGACATCGTCGGCGAGTGCGCCGACGGCAGCGAGGTGACCGCCGCGGTCGAGTCGCTGACGCCGGACGTGGTCCTCATGGACGTGCGCATGCCCGTGGTCGACGGCGTGCAGGCGACCCGCGAGCTGCGCAGCCGCGACGGCAGCCCGCCGGTGCTGGCCCTGACCACGTTCGACGACGACGAGGTGCTGGCCGGCATGCTGCGGGCCGGCGCGTCCGGCTTCACCCTCAAGGGCGTGACCGCCGAGGACCTGCAACGGGCGGTGCGCGTGGTGGCCGGCGGCGGTGCCTGGCTCGATCCGGCGGTCACCGGCCGGGTGCTGAGCGTCTACCGCACCGCCGCGCCGCGTGCCGGCGCAGGTGCACGCCGGCCTCGGCGGCCTGAGCAGCCGCGAGCGCGAGGTGCTGGCGCTCATCGGGCAGGGCAAGACCAACGCCGAGATCGCCGCCGAGCTGTTTGTCGGCGAGGGAACGGTCAAGACGCACATCAACCACGTGTTCACCAAGCTGCGCCTGCGCGACCGCGCCGCCGCCATCGTCTTCGCGTTCGACCACGACCTCGTGACCCCGGACACCCGCCGCTAGTGCCTTGCACCCCGACCCGGACCCCGGGACTCGCCACATCGTCCGTCCGCGGTCTGAGTAGTACCGCTACTTTCATGATCATTTGACTTTGCACACGGTACGATCAAAATCACGCCCGATTTGTCACGATTACGTGGTCATAGCGTTTGCAAAGTGGCGTCGATCCCCCACATTCCATGCGTTCCGTGACCGTAGACCAGGACAAAACGGGACGGTACTTCGCCGTACCGCATGGAAAGTGCCTGTGACCCATCCTTCGGCTGGGTCTAGCTCGTGAGTCCACGGGTCAGCCGCTGGCTCGGCCTCCGTCAGCCGCTGGCTCCGCCGGCTCAGCCGGCGGCCCGGCCTCGGTCAGCCGGCGGCCCGGCCTCGGTCAGCCGTCGGCCCGGCCTCGGTCAGCCGGCGGCCCGGCCTCGGTCAGCCGTCGGCCCGGCCTCGGTCAGCCGTCGGCCCGGCCTCGGTCAGCCCGGCCGTGCCGTCGCGCCGCAGGCCCTCGGCCGCGTACTCGGCCAGCAGGTCGCTGACCGACAGGCTGCGCCGCTCGGCTTCGGCGGCCAGGCGCTCGGCCAGTTCGACGGACAGCACGACCGTGCGGCGGACGCAGTCGTCGCTCTCCCAGCCCTCGCCCGGTGTCTCAGACAAGCTCCCTCCTCTCGGCCGCCGCGCCGGCGGCTCGCCCAGCACGACATAACGGCGCAAAATTCGGTCACTCAGCAGGCCGAGGCAGCTCAGGTTAGGGAAGCCCGGTCCCTGCGCGAGCCCGGCGAGCAGCGGCAGGTGCAGCGGCGGGCTGAGGCCCTCGACGGACAAATCCAGCCCGATCCGGCGTTCGATCGCCGCTGCGCCCGGCGTCCCCCCGGGCGTCTCCCCGAGCGCGCTGCCGAGCCGGCGGCGCGCCTCGGCGCCGAGCAGGCCCTCGAACCAGCGGGCATCGAACCCGATCGCGACGACCACCAGGTCGTAGGCGACGCGCTCGCGCGCGCTGCCATACTCGATCGTGACGACCACCTGGCTCGCGCCGGCATCGATCCGCACCGCGCGCCCGGCGAGCGTGCGGAAGCCGCGCGAAGCGTTGAGGATCGCCTCGGCCTGCGGCGAGAACACGCCGCGGTCGGTGCGCTCGAGAAATTCGCGCCGGTGTGTCTCGGCTAGCCGGGGCCAGTCGCCCGGATCGGAGTAGAAGCGGTTCTCATCGTAGCTCTCGCCGCGCGAGTACAGCACCCCGCGGCTGGTCAGCACGTTGACCGTCGAGCGCTTATGAGCCTTCGTCAGCAGGCTGACCACCACCGAGGCGGCGGTCTCGCCGCTGCCGATCACGCAGACGCTGCGAGCGACCTGCTCATCCAGCATCGGCTCGGCCAGCCAGTAGCTGCGCCCGTCGAACACCCGCGGGTGCTCGCGCGGCTGCCCGGCGACGCGGATCGGCGGGCCCGCGCCCGTGAAAACGACGCCGTCAGCCAGGAGCTCCCGGCCCGGCCCGAGCGCCAGCCGCCACCGCACCCCGCCGGTCTCGCCGCCGGACTTGCCCGCGGCCTCCCGGCCGGCCTTGCCCGCGGCCTCCCTGATGGACTTGCCCGCGGCCTCCCTGATGGACTTGCCCGCGGCCTCCCTGATGGACTTGCCCGCGGCCTCCCTGATGGACTTGCCGGCGGCTTCCCCGTCGGACTTGCCCCCGGCCTCCCGGCCGGCCTTGCCCGCGGCCTCCCTGTCGGACTTGCCCGCGGCCTCCCGGCCGGCCTTCCCGTCAGCCTCCCCGGTGGCCTCCAGGCCGGTGACCTCGCCGGTGACGATCTCGACTGCCGCCCGCTCGGCGACGTCGCGCAGGTAGGCGCTCCACTGCCGGTGCGTCGGCCGCAGCCGGCCGCGATCGACCCAATCGGCGTAGGTGCCGTGCCCGATCAGGTGCCGCTGCCAGCTGTACTCGGCCATCGCCGCGGTCACGGCGGCCGAGGCCGGCCCCCAGCTGTGGGGGTACGGGTAGCCGACATCCTTTTCCGGCGGTGTCCCGAGCGGCAGCAATCCGTTGGTGTACCCCTGCCGCCCGGTCCAGTTCCCGGCCACCGGATCCCGGTCGATGAGCACGACCCGCGGCGCGCACAGGCCGGCCGCCGCGACGGCGCGCGCCTTGGCCGCGATCGCGATCCCCTTCGGTCCCGCGCCCACAACGGCCAACGTCGGCATGACGGTGAGGATACGTGGCCGTCGAGCCGGCGGAGTCAGGTCACGGGTGGCTGGATGAGCTCGATGAGGTTGCCCTCCGGGTCCTTCACGCAGGTGCTGCTGTCAGGTGCTGCTGTCAGCTGCGGACCGCGGACCTCGCGGCAGCCACCTCGTCGGCCGGACCTGGTGCGCCCGCGCGTCCGGTGGCGGCCAGCAGGCCGGCTCCGAGCACCGCGGCGGCGAAGCCCAGCCCGCGCGACACGCCGGCAACGCCTGCGGGCATTCTCTCGGCGAAGACTGTGAGGCCGGCGAGTATCGGCACGGCATTGGTGAGCAAGGTGGACACCCCCGCCGTGGCCAGGACCGTCCCGCGCTGGAAGGCGAGCTGCAGGGCCGTGAAGGCCAGGCCGTGACAGGCGGGCAGCAGTGCGGCGAAGAGCAGCACCGGCCTGGTGCCGCCGACGGCCGCCTTGGTCGCGACGTCGCCGGCCGCGTACAGCAGGCCGGCCGCTACCGCCAGCCCGGCACCGGGGCGGAGCGCGGCGGCGGCGGGAAAGGCCGCGATCCCCGCGAGGACGACGGACGCCAGTACCCAGCCGAGCGGTACCGCCCAGCTGACGGGTGCCGCGTGGCCGTGGCCGGCGCCTGCCGGGAGCGATAGGCCGAGCAGAAGAAGGCCGCCGACGGATGCGATCACGGCCACGCGTTCGGGGCGGGACAGGCGGCCCCCGCCGAACCGGACGAGCAGGGCGAGCAGGCCCACGCCGCCGGCCGAAGTGGCCTGCACGAGCGAGAGCGGCGCGAAGCGCAGCGCGGCGATATACAGCGCCCACCCGCCCAGGCCCATGACGAAGCCCGTCAGCCACTGCCAGTTCGTGAACAGCGCCGACAGCGACCGGAGCGGGTGCCGCAACGTCAGCACCGGCAAGGCGGCGGACCCGGCGTGCTGCAGGTAGAAGCCACAGCTGATCGCTGCCGTCGACAGCAGCGCCAGCGCGAGGCCGGTCGTGACGGTCATCGCCAGCAGGGGTGCCTGGGCCCCGCAGGCATCGGTTCCCCGCCGGCGTCCGCCGCACGGGCCGCGACCGCGCCGGGTTCCGCCGCACGGGCCGCGACCGCGGCCGGCTCTCGCGCGCGGCCGGTGACCGGCGTCCATCCGCGGCCGCGGACCAGCGTGGCGTGGGGCAGGTAGCCTTCCGCCGCCATGGCCGCCACGGCGACCAGCGGCAGATGCGTCCAGGCCTGCACGACC
Source organism: uncultured Actinomycetes bacterium (assembly GCA_963697445.1). Taxonomy (GTDB): domain Bacteria; phylum Actinomycetota; class Actinomycetes; order Streptosporangiales; family Streptosporangiaceae; genus PALSA-505. Next base: position 88,505 of record CAVOOC010000037.1, on the reverse strand, counting down.
ACGTAACGCCGCTGCCAGACGGGGTCGAACTGGGCGTTGAACCGGAGCAGGTTGTCCAGCTGGAGGGCCAGGATTCCCTTCAGCCGCAGCAGCGCCCGGCGCTGCAGCCGCTTCATGCGCGGCAGCCCGGCCTTGGCGGCCAGCAGCCCGGCGAACGGCGAGAAATTCAGCGAGACGTGCGTGAACCCCTGGCCGCGCGCCCACGACGCCGCTTCCACGATCAGCCAGGCGGTGAAGCCGTTCGGGGCGTCCGGCCGCCGCGGCATCGTGGACAGGGACAGCGACTGGCTGGCCGAGGCCACCGCGAGGTGCAGGAACCCGGTGATCTGGCCGAGCTCGTCGCGGCCGATCACGAACACGGCGTCGTCACAGCACAGCCGGAACAGGCTGTCGAGTTCCATCGTGAAGCCCGTCCGCGGCCGGCCGCGCAGCCAGGCGTCCTCGACGGCGGCCAGTTCCGCCCGCAGCGCCGGCGACACCTGCCCCGCCATGACGATCTCGGCGCGGAATCCCTTGCGCTCCAGCCGGTGCACGGCTTGCCTGGTGGCCCGCATGTGCCGGCCGTCCAGGGAGAAGCGCCCGGTGTCGATGATCGCCTCGTCGCCGTGATACAGCGGGTGCAGCCCCTGGTCCCGGTAGGTCTGCAGCAGCCGGTCCGACGCGCCCATGACCGCGGTGCGCCATCCGCGCTCCTGCGCGTAGGACAGGAAACTCTCGAGCGCCGGTCCCGCCTCCTCTGGCGGACCGACCGGGTCACCGCTGACCAGGGCGACGCCGCGGATGACCCGGTAGGCGATGAGCGTCTGCCCGGTGATGAACAGTTCCTTGTCGAAGCGCAGGGCAAACGGCGCCAGTGTGTCGCCGCCCCACCGGCGCACGATGGTCGTCGCCTGCTCGCGTAGCCCCGTGTCCGGGAACAATCGCTGCCGCCATGGACGTATCCATACGGCGGCCGCCCAGATGGCCCCGATCGCGACGATCGAGGCGACCGAGACCGGGAACCAGGAGGCGAAATTGCCCGGCATGAGGTCGATGTCAGCCGGCAACTGGCCGCCCATCGCCCGGACCGTGTCCAGCACGGCGGCGGACGCACTGAAGGGCAGCCCGGCGGTCGTCCGGTTCACCCACAGCGCAGCCACCCCGTAGATCACCGCGAAGAGCAGGGCCCCGAGCAGCCGCAGCAACGCCGATGGCCTGGCCGACGGATCGCCGCGATGCGAGTAGTCGTCCCGCCGGGCGATCAGGGCGGTGGCCAGCAGCCCGGTCCCTATCGCCGCCGCGTAGTCGGGGCCGCGCAGCAGTTGCAGCACCACGGACAAGCCGAGCAGTCCGGTTGCCAATCGCCAGGCGCGCCGGTTGCCCCTGCTCAGTCCCCGGGAAGTGATCATCAGCAGCACACCCGCCGGGACCAGGAGGACGTGCGCGGTCGGCGTGAAGATGTGCGGAGTCAGCGGCCCGAGGGTGAGCCACCTGCGCGGAACCAGTGACGACACCAGGTCGATCAGCCCGCCGGTGGCCACCAGCCAGCCGAGCAGCCGCGGCGTCGGACCGCCGGGACGCCCGCCCCGGCCGAGCAGGGCCCCGGCCGCCCCGGCCAGCGCGGCAGCCACATAGACCGGCTGCAACCTGGCCGCTGCCCGCAGCGCCTCGCTCATCGGCACCTGGCGCACCACGTAGAGGCAGAACGTATCGACCGCGAGCAGCCACACCCCGGTCCCCGCGGCCAGGCTCAGTCCCGCGGCGAGGCGGCCCAGCCGCAGCGCCCGCGTCACCAGCCCGAGCGCCGCGGCGGCGACCGCGAAGACCGCGAGGTAGACCACCACCGGGACGCCCGCGTGCCCGGGCAGCTCATCCAGCGGCAGCGCGTCGGCCACGGACGGGCCGGGCCAGTGCGCGACGCTCGCGCGCAGCCAGTACAGCCCCCCCGTGGCGACGGTGGTGACCAGCATGATCGCCACGATGACAACGACCGGCCGCAGGACGATGGCCGCTGCTCCGCGCAGGCGCTTACCCATGGCTCAGCTGCTCCGATGCTGTGATGAGCGCCTGCGGCACGAAGGGGCGCCACAGCCCCCAGTTGTGCTTGCCCGGCGCCAGGAAGAAATGATGCGGCAGGCCCAGCGCGGACAGCTTCGCGGCGAACGCGACGTTCTGCGCCGCCAGCGAGTCATTGCTGCCGCTGTAGAACCACATGTAGGTGTGCGCGGCCCGCACCTGCGGTGCCACGGTGGTTATCCACTCCGCCGGGCTGTTGTAAGCCAGCACGCTCGCGCTGGTGCCGAAGACGGCAGGCAGATGGTCCGCCAGCATGTAGCCCGACCAGCTTTCCAGTACCCCGAACTCGCCGGGATGGTGCAGCCCGATGTTCAGGGCTCCGTAGCCGCCTTCGGACAGCCCGCCGATAGCGCGCCCACGCCCGCCCGTTATCGTCCGGTAACGCGTATCGATCGCGTTCACGAGATCGTGCGCGACAAAGGTCTCCCAGGCGTTTCCGCTGCTGATCCCGTTGGCCCACTCCTCGTCGGCCAGCAGAGAGCGCGAACCGGTGGGCAGGACAATGATCATCGGGTTCATCTGGCCGGCCGCGACGAGCGTCGCCTCCACGGTGTTGACCTGGCCGACATCCAGGTACGTCACGGGCTGCCCCGGGAATCCGTGCAGCAGGTACAGGACGGGGTAGCGCTGGCCCGGATGACTCGCGTAGCCCGGCGGTAGCACCACGTACACCTGGTCGGCGTACCCGCCGAGCGCGGGGCTCCGCACCGTGATGCTCTCCACCGTCGGGGCGACCACCGGCACCTGCCTGGTGGCACCGGCCGGGCCGGCGACCACGACGCTGTGCGGCATGCTGGGCGGCGGGAAGCCGCGGTAGAGCCAGAACGTTAACACGTACCGGACGGCCCCCAGGCTGCCGGCCACCACCAGCGCGCCGAGGCCGAAGGCGACCAGGACCAGGCCGAGCCGGCGCAGCGTAGGGCCGGCAGACCACTTCCTGAGACTCGCGGTCCCGAGCATCGATCCTCCGTCCGGGCACACGCGTGCGCGCCCCTGAAGATCACGCTAGGAAAGAAAGGGCCGCTGGGTAATCCGGCTACCGGTCCGTCCGCGTGGGGGATACCTGCCATGGCTGCCGCCCGCTGACCAGCCCCGCGGCGGGCCCTGCCCGGCCGCGCCAGCGGCCCGCCGTGCCGGCCTGCGTCAGTCCGCCCACAGCGAATCGAGGGCCGCGTCCACCCGCGCGGCCAGCTGGCCGGTGCGGGGCAGCACCGGCTCGGGCGGCGCGGCGTCACACGATTCGCAGGCCGCCAGGGCGCCGGCGTCGAGGAACCGGGTCAGCAGCCCGTAGCCGTGCCGGTCGTCACCGGCGAGCCGGTGATGGTGCATGCGCAGCGGGGCGTACAGGAACAGCTGGTCGCGGGCCCGGGTGACGGCCACGTAGAACAGCCGCCGCTCCTCGGCGAGCCCGTCTGCGGACGTCAGCGCCATGTCGCTGGGCACGAACCCGTCCACCAGGTGCGGCAGGTGCACCACCGGCCATTCCAGTCCCTTCGCCGAGTGCACCGTGGAGATGATCAGGAAATCCTCGTCCAGCCGGGGCGGCCCGGCCAGGTCGGAGGCGGACACCGGCGGGTCGAGCGCGAGATCGGTGAGCGCGTCGTGCAGCGACGGCCGGCTGGCGGCCGCGTCGGCGAGCCGTTCCAGATCCGCGATCCGGATGCCTGCGTCGGGATAACGCTCCCGCAGCGGGGCCTGCAGCGCGGCGAGGATCGCGGCGGCCCGTTCCCCGCTCCGGTCCAGCGCGGCCACCGCCGCCAGCGCCCCGACGGTCGCCGCCAGCCCGTCCCGGGAACGCCGCGGCGCGGCGTCGACCGCCTCCTTCCACCGGTCGAACGGCCCGGGCTCCGCCGGGCGCAGCACGTCGATGAACCGCCGGGCCGCCGCCGGCCCGACGCCCTCGTGCAGCCGCAGCACCCGGAACCAGGCGATGTCGTCGGCCGGGTTGGCGACCACCCGCGCGGCCGAAAGGAAGTCCTTGACGTGCGCCGCCTCGGTGAACCGCAGGCCGCCGTACTTGATGAACGGGATGCGGCGGACCGACAGCTCCACCTCCAGCACGTCGCTGTGGTGTCCCGCGCGCACCAGCACCGCCTGATCCCGCAGCTCCGCCCCGGCCTCGTGCGCCGCCAGCACCCGCGCGCAGATCTCCCGCGCCTGCGTCGCCTCGTCGTGGCAGCGCACCAGCAGCGGGGCCGCCCCGGTCCCGCGCTCGCTGGTGAGCGAGAGCTCGAGCCCGGGCGACTGGGGCCGGACCGCGTTGGCCAGCGCCAGCACCGCCCGCTTCGACCGGTAGTTGCGGGCCAGCCGGACGACAGTGAGCGAAGGGAAGTCGGCCGCCAGCCGCTGCAGGTGCGCCGGGTCGGCGCCGCGGAACCCGTACACCGCCTGGGCGTCGTCGCCGACGCAGGTCAGGCAGCCGCCGTCGGGCTGCAGCAGCCGGGCGATGTCCGCCTGCACCGCGTTGACGTCCTGGTACTCGTCGACCAGCACCGCGTCGAACATGCCGCGCAGCACCGGCCCGGTGCCGGGATCGGCCAGCGCGGCCCGCCACAGCAGCAGCAGGTCGTCGAAGTCGACCAGGCCGTGCCGGCGCTTGTGCGCGACGTAGCCGCGGAACAGCTCGGCCAGCTGCCCGGCGTACTCGACGCACCACGGGAACTGGCTGCGCACGACGTCGCCCACCGGCCGCTGCGTGTTCACGCACCGGGTGTAGATGTCGGCGCAGACTCCGGCCCGCGGCGCGCGCCGCTCGGTGCCCACCAGTCCGTGCTCGGCCCGCCGCGCGTCCATGAGATCCGTCACGTCGGACGGGTCGATGACGGTGAACTCGGGCGACAGCGAGAACGACTCCGCGTGCTCGCGGATGATCCGGTGCGCGATCGCGTGGAAGGTGCCCCCGGTGATCCGCTCGGCAGCCGACGGCGTGCGCGGCGCGGCCCGGGCCAGCATGTCGTCGGCGGCGCGCCGGGTGAACGTCAGCAGCAGGATGCGGCTGGCCGGCGTGCCCTGCTCGCGCAGCCAGGCCGCCCGGGCCACCAGCGTCCGCGTCTTCCCGGTCCCGGCTCCGGCCAGGATCAGCAGCGGCCCGCCCGGATGGGTCGCCGCCTCGCGCTGTTGCTCGTTGAGACCGTCCAGGACGCCCGCCGACTCGAACATGTACACGAATGTAGTCAGGCTGGCCGAAAGGGCCAGGCGCCACGCGGCCGGCGCCGCAAGATAACCTGCGGGCCTATGGTGCAGCGCGAAGCCCCCCGCGAAGACCCGCGCGAAGACCCGCGCGAAGTCCCCCGCGAAGACCCGCTGGTCACCGCGCCGCCCGCCTTCGACCCGGCGGCAGCCCTGCAGATCCTCAGGGACGGCTTCGGCGTGGACGGCACGCTCACGCCGCTGGCCGGCGAGCGGGACCAGAACTTCCGGGTCGACACCACAACAGGCCGGCGCCTCCTGTTCAAGATCTCCAACCCGGCGGATGACCGGCCCGTCATCGAGATGCAGACCGCGGCGCTCCGCCACATCGAGCAGGTCGATCCCGGCCTGCCGGTGATGCGCGCCCTGCCCGCCGCCGCGGGGGAGCCCTGGGTCGAGGTCGCCGGGCCCGGCGGCCGGACCTACCCGGCGCGGCTGTTCACGTTCCTGCCCGGCCGCACGCTCCAGGCCACCGAGCTCAGCACCGACGCGATCTGGTCCTTCGGCCAGACCGCCGCCCGCCTGGGCCGGGCGCTGCGCGGCTTCTTCCACCCCGCGGCCGACTACGAGATCCAGTGGGACATCACGCACGCGCTCAGGCTCCGCCCGCTGCTCGCCCACCTGCCCGACGATGCCCGCCGAGCTCAGGTGCGGCGGGTCCTGGACCGGTTCGAGGCCAGGGTCGCCCCGGCGCTGCCCGGGCTGCGCGCCCAGGTCATCCACGGCGACCTGAGCCTGGACAACGTGCTTTTCGGCGGAGCCGTTCGGGATATTGGAATTGTCGATTTCGGTGACATGACGCACGCGCCGCTGGTCTGCGACCTGGCGGTCGCGATCGCCGACGTGCTGCACGGTCGCGACGACGCCATGGATGCTGCGGACGCGATGATCGGCGGCTACGTCTCGGTGACGGCGCTGGAGGACGAGGAGGCGGAGCTGCTCGCCGACCTGGTGGCGGCCAGGCTCGCCACCGAGGTGACTCTCACCGCGTGGCGGCGCGGGCTGCACCCGGCCAACATGGCCTACATCGCCAGCGCGGAGCCGGGCGCCCGCGCCTTCCTCGACAGCATCGAGGCCGCGGGCGCGGACGACGTCACCCGCCGGTTCCGCGACGCTTGCCGCGGGCTTCCCTACCGCCGGGCCGCCACCGGCGCGCTGCTCGAGCGCAGGCGGCGCGCGCTGCCCCGGTCCCCGCTGTTCTACGACCCGCCGCTGCACCTGGTCCGCGGCGAGGGTGTCTGGCTGTTCGGCGCCGACGGCCGGCGGTACCTCGACTGCTACAACAACGTGCCGGTGGCCGGCCACAGCCATCCCCGGGTCGTCCGGGCGATCACCGCGCAGCAGCGGCTGCTGGCGACGCACAGCCGCTACCAGCACGAGGCGATCGTCGAATTGGCCGAACGGCTGACGGCCACCCTGCCGCACGGACCGGACGCTGTGCTGGTGGTGAATTCCGGCAGCGAAGCCAACGACCTGGCCTGGCGGATCGCCCGGGCCGCGACCGGGCGGGCGGGAGCCGTCGTGACCGCCGGCGCCTACCACGGGCTGACCGAGGCCACCCACGCGTTGTCCCCGGAGGAATGGGCGCCGGGGGAGCGGCCCGGGCACGTGGCCACGGTCCCCGCGCCCGACGGTTACCGCGGCGCCTACCGGCGCGAACACGACGGGTGGGCCGAGCGGTACGCCGCCCGCGTCAACGATGCGGTGCAGGCCCTGGGCGGCCGGGGCCTGGGGCTGGCGGCGATGTTCGCCGACCCGGCGTTCACCGCCGACGGCATCCTGTCGCCGCCCCCCGCTTACCTGCGCGAAGCCGCCCGCCGCGTGCGGGCCGCCGGCGGCCTGCTGGTCGCCGACGAGGTGCAGGCCGGTCACGGCCGGTGCGGGACCGGCCTGTGGAGCTTCCGGGCCGCCGGGATCGAGCCCGACATGGTGGTGATGGGCAAGCCGATGGGCAACGGCTTCCCGGTCGCCGCGGTGGTGGTCAGGTCCGAGGTGCTGGCGGCGGTTCCCGAGCAGACTGAGCTGTTCAGCACGTTCGGCGGCAACCCCGTCGCCTGCGCGGCCGCGCTCGCCGTCCTCGACGTCATCGAGGCCGAAGGCCTGGTCGCCAACGCCGCCGGCACCGGCTCCTACCTGCGCGAGGGCCTGGTGAAGCTGGCCGGCTCCACCCCGTCATCGGGGACATCCGGGGCGAGGGCCTGCTGCTCGGCGTCGAGCTCGTCGCTGACCCGCAGACCCGTGCTCCCGCGGCCGCCCGCGCCCGTGCGGTCACCGAGGCGATGCGCGAGCGGGGGGTACTGCTCGGCGCGACCGGCCCGGCCGGGAACGTGCTCAAGATCCGGCCCCCGCTGGTCTTCGGCCGCGAGCACGCCGACCTGCTGCTCACCGCCCTCGACGACGCGCTCGGCTCACTCCGCCCCTGACCACTGCGGCCGGCCGCCGGTGGCTGGCCGAGGGGGTTGATCCGCGCATCGCTGTCCACCCAGGGGCGTCAATCCTGGCCCGCGCTGGGCTTTGGCTGCTCCTGCTGGTCGGGTTGGTTGTTGAGGTGCTGGGGCGGCTTGTTGTCCAGGCAGCAGCGGACGAAGTCCTGGACGACGGGGTTGGTGTCGTTCGCGGGCGCCCAGGCGACGCCGACCTGGCTAGGGCTGACGCCGGTGACGGGCCGGTAGGTGACGCCGGGGCGTGCGTAGTAGCGGGCGGCGGATTCGGGGGTCAGGGCGATTCCGTAGCCGTTGGCGATCGCGGTCAGCAAGGCGTCGGGCTGGTCGGTGACGACTCCGATACGGGCCGGGTGGCCCTGGCGTTCGTCGGTGGCCAGCCAGTAATCGCGCCACCAGCCGGTTTCCTCGGGGGCGGCGACGAACGGCTCGTCCCACAGCTCGTGGGAGGAGATCTCATCACGGGCCGCGAGCGGGTGGGTGGCCGGGAGCGCGACCCAGCGGGGCTCGGTGAGCAGTACCTCGATCCGCACGTCGTCCTGGCCGGGGAACGGCAGCCGCAGCAGGGCAACGTCGGCGTCGCCGCTGGCGAGCCCGGCGGTGGGGTCCGCCCAGGCGGCCTGCTGCATGTCCACCCGCCAGCCCGGTCGGCGGCGGGTGAACGCCGCGATGATCTGCTGGGTGGCCTCGTTGGCGGCGCTGGACATGAATCCCACCCGCAGCACCCGGGCCGCGCGGCTGGCGGCGGCCTTGGTTTCGCGCAGCGCCCGGTCCCAGCTGGCCAGCACGGCGGGGGTTCTGTCAGCCAGCACCTGGCCTGCCGCGGTAAGGGTCATCCCTGCCCGGGACCGGGTGAACAGCGGCACGCCCAGCTGGCTCTCCAGCTGCTTGATCTGCTTGGTCAGCGCCGGCTGGGACACAAACAGCCGCTCCGCCGCGCGGGTGAGGTTTCCCTCGGCAGCGACGGCGGCGAAGTAGCGCAGCAGCCGGGTATCCACATCCATGCCATCAGGTTATGGCCGCGTGTATTGGACGGGGGGCTGGCCGCCGACGAGGCTTGGCGGCTGACCGGGGTAACGCGGGCCCGGCAACTGTCACGGATGCGTATGCCTCCGTCAGGCCGCGTCTGCAGATGAGAAACAACGGAAACGCCCAAAGGAGTGCTGATGAGGCGAGTGGTCTTGCAGATGGGTGTCACGCTCGACGGATACGTCGCCGGGCCGGGCGGCGAAGGCGATTGGGGGCTTCCGGCCGAGCATCCGGACGTACGCGCATGGAAGGTCGCATCCCTGCGCCAGGCCGGAACCCACATCATGGGACGCGTCACTTACGAGCAGATGGCCGGGCACTGGCCGAACGCGACCGGCGACTATGCGGCGTTCATGAACGACCTTCCCAAGGTCGTCTTCTCCAAGACGTTGCCAGCCGCCGAATGGGCCGGCTCCCGGATTGCCCGCGGCGACCTCGCCGGTGAGATAGCCGCCCTCACGAGCGAATCCGGCGGCGAGATCATGGCCCATGGCGGCGCCGCGTTCGTTCAGGCGCTCTCCAGGCTCGGCCTGGTCGACGAGTACCGCCTGGTCATCCTTCCCGTCGCCCTGGGAAACGGGCTGCCGCTGTTCAAGGATCTGGCCAAGCCGCTACGAGTGGAACTCGCCGAGGCCAAGAGTTTTCCTGACGGGACCGTCATCCACGTCTACCGGCCGATCGGAACCGCGGGGTAACATCTGGGCCGGCGCGACGGCCTCGTCCGCGAAGCACCCGATCCCGGCGACGGCCGCCGCATCTGGTACGACGTCACCCCTCGCGCCCGCGCCCCGGAACCCGAACTCGCCGCGGCCGGCCACGAGGTCATCGCCCAGGCCACCCGGGGCATCCCCGAGGCCAGGCTCGCCGCCTTCGACCAGACCCTGGCGGGCCTGGCCGATCACCTCGGCGCTGACCTGCGCACCTGAAGGCGCCGAGCAGATCATCGCGGCCGACGGGTAACGTGCGACCCATGGAACACACCCGGCTGGGCCGCACCGGCCTGCAGGTCTCGAGGCTGTGCCTGGGGACGATGACCTTCGGACTGCAGTGTGACGAGCCGACCTCCGTCGCGATTCTCGACCGGGCGGCCGAGGGCGGCATCGACTTCATCGACACCTCGGACGCCTATCCGCTGGGCGGGGACCTCGGCACCCGGGGGGTCACCGAGGAGATCCTCGGCCGCTGGCTGCGCGGGAAGCGGGACCGCTTCATCGTCGCCACCAAGTGCTTCGCCCCGACCGGGCCGGCGCCGTTCGACGGCGGCAACTCCCGCAAGCACATCCTCGCCGCCGTCGACGCCTCCCTGCGGCGCCTGCAGACCGACTACATCGACCTGTACCAGCTCCACGGGTACGACCAGGCGACGCCGATCGACGAGACGCTGGGCGCCCTCGATGATCTGGTCCACCAGGGGAAGGTCCGCTATACCGGCTGCTCGAACTTCCTGACCTACCAGCTGGTGCGCGCCATCGGCCGGAGCGAGACGCTCCGGCTGGCCCGCTTCGACTCCGTCCAGCCCCGCTATAACCTGCTCTTCCGCCAGATCGAGCGGGAGATGCTGCCGTTCTGCGCCGAGGAGGGCGTCGGCGTCATCCCCTACAACCCGATCGCCGGCGGACTGCTGTCAGGCAAGCACTCCCGCACCGCCCCGCCTCCTGAGGGCACCCGGTTCACCCTCGGCAGCGCCGCAGAGGCCTACCAGGACCGCTACTGGCACGATCGCGAGTTCGACACCGTGGAGGGGCTCCGTCAGCTGGCGGAGAAGGCCGGGGTGAGCCTCGTGACCCTGTCGGTTGCCTGGGTGCTGGCGAACAAGGCGGTCACGGCGCCCATCATCGGAGCCAGCCGCCCCGAGCAGCTCGGCGACAGCCTGGCGGCGGCCGGGTTCCGGCTCGATGAGGACCTGAAGCGCCAGCTGGACGAGGCCACCCGCGAGTACCGCCTGGGCGACGCGCCCCGGTAGGCGCCGGCTCAGTGGTGCACGGCGGCCAGCAGCGCGGCGTAGCTGCGCACCAGTGCCGCGCGCTCCAGGGCGAGGAGCGGGCTGTCGGGCGCGCAGCCCTCCTTCACCCACTGATCGGACAGGTCCATCGCCCGGGCCCGGTGCAGTGCCGCCGGCCTGACCTCGGCCTCCGGCTCACCGTAGAGGTAGCTGTACAGCCGGGTTACCGACTCCACGAGCTCGTCGCCGGGCTGCCTGGGTGCCGCGGCGTACTGCACCTGCCGGTGCACGCGCCACCAGTTGACCTCGAGCTCCGCGGCCCGGGCCGGGCTGGCGGGTGCGCCGTAGCTGCGCCGTACCAGGGCGTAGAACCGGCGCATGCACGCCCGCGCGCCGTCCGGATCGTTGCCGGGATTCGGCGCCCAGAGCTGGTTGGCGTGTAGCACCAGCCAGGCGCCGCGCAGAGTCCGGTACCAATTCATCCCGAAGCCGGCCCGGACCAGCCCGACCGAAGCCAGCAGCACCTGAGGCCACTGGCGCAGGTAGTAGCCGACCCAGGCCCGGAACTCCAGGTCGGCGATGCGGACGGGGTCAAAGGACCGCAGCCGGCCCGGCTGCCCGGCCGCTTTCCGCGACGTGACCGCCCCGACGCCCATGGCCTCCCCTCCCGCGAGGACAAGCCTAGCTACAGCGGAGACAGGTAGGTGCCGCCATTCACCGCGAAGACCTGCCCGGAGACGAGCTCGTCAGCGAGATCGAGGGAATCGGCGCGATGCGCCACCGGTTCGTGCCGGCCTGAGCGCGTTCTTGCCCGGAATCACCGGCGCCGGCCGCGGGTTGCCGCGTCCATGACGACAGTGGGATTCATCGGCAGCGGTCGCATCGGCGGCACGGTGGCTCGGCTCAGCGTGGCTGCCGGGCATCGGGTCATCCTGAGCAACTCGCGCGGACCGGAAACGCTCAAGAAGCTCGCCGCCGAGCTGGGCCCGCTCGCGCAGGCGGCGACCGGTGACGAGGCGGCGGCCGGGGGAGACATCGTGGTGGTCTCGATCCCGCTGCGGGCGTATCGGAGCATTCCGGTGGCGCCGCTGGCCGGCAAGCCCGTCATCGATACGTGCAACTACTACCCGCAGCGGGACGGGCGGATCGCGGAGCTGGACAGCAGGCAGCTGACCAGCAGCGGGCTGATCCAGCGGCAGCTGGCAGCCGCGCACGTGGTCAAGGCATTCAACAACATCTACTACCGGCACCTGCTCTCGCTCAGCCGTCCCGCCGGCGCGGCCGACCGGACCTTCCTGCCGATCGCCGGCGACGACGCCCGCGCGAAGACCGAGGTGAGCGAGTTCCTGGGCTCCATCGGCTTTGGCGCCGTGGACGCCGGCCCGCTCGCGGAAAGCTGGCGCCAGGAGCCCGGCGCGCCGGCCTACGGCACTCCGTACGGGTCGTACAGCGACCCGGCCGGCGCGCCAGCCGGCGAGGCCGCCGTGCGCGCGGCCCTCTCGGCCGCCACCCGGTAGCGCGACGGGCTGCTGGTTCTCATCATCCGGACGCTATTGGGCCGGATGATGAGGCGAGGCGTTTCCGCGGGAACGTCCTCGCTGGCGGCGCTCGCCTGCTACGGCCTGTCGGCTTTGTCGTTGACCGAGATGTCGAAACCAGGCTCGGCCCGGCAACGGATGCACCGCCGATCGAGCGGCGGCGTGCCGGACCAGCGCGCTCAGGGCGCCTGAGTGCGGTCCCTGCTGTCGAGCCAGAGCGCCCAGGGCTCCATCGTGCCGATCTGGAGCAGTCCCATCGATGCCCAGGGATCCTCGCTGAGGCGCGCCTTGATCTCGTGTTCGTCCGCGGCCTCCACCGCGTGCAGGGTCCGCTCGCCCTGACCGATCGGGCCGCCGAGGATGACGAAGCCGTCATCGACGAGCCCGTCCATGAACGCCGCGTGCTCGTCCCATGCGTCCTGGTCCCGGATCGGGCGCGAGGCGTCCCAGCCCGGGCCGTGGACCAGCGTCACCGCATAATGTGCCATGTCGCGAACATACTGGGCGCTGCCGACAGACCAGCCGGCGCAGCCCCGGCAGGATCTCCAGGCCCGGCCCCTGCCGGGCGTACCCTGGTGTGGGGATCTGCTAGCCCTGTCGCGTCACTGCCTGGTCAGACGGCCGGACGTGACAGGCAGCGACCTGCTCACGCGAATGAAACATGCCGTTACATGACTTTAATAATCCGCGACTAGCGTGTACTGCCTGCTGCGGCTGGTCAACGAAGCGCAAAAAGTATCTCAAAGAGATAACAAATTAATCAATCGCAATAGCAGCATTCATCCCGCCGGGCTTACCCGATGTGCCGACCTGAATTGAAGGCCGTACATGACACTAACTGTTTGGGAGTGGTTCGAGCAGCGCTCATTTCACTACCGTGAATTCGGTGGTTTCGCCAGCTCCGCCTGGTCTGGGCGGCGGCCTTCCACCACGCTGATCCTGCCGGCCCGTAACGTAGCCGCCACCATCGGGCCGATCCTGGACACGGTGGCCCGGCTGAACGAGCGGACGGGTCTGGTCGAACAGGTGTTGGTGGTCGATGCGGACTCGTCCGACGGCACCGCTGACATCGCCAGGGACCGGGGAGCCGAGGTCTACTCCGAGAACGAGCTGCTGCCTGAGTACGGGCCCGCCCAGGGCAAGGGCGACGCGATGTGGCGGAGCCTGTCGGCGGCACGCGGCGACATCGTCCTGTTCGCCGATGCCGATACCACTGATTTCGACGAGCATTTCATCTACGGCACGCTCGGGCCGCTCCTCGCCGTTCCTGGAGTCCAATTCAGTAAGGCTGCGTACCGGCGTCCCTACACTAACGAAGGGCAGTCCGTCGCAGACGGTGGCGGCCGGGTCACCGAGCTGATGGCCAAGCCGCTGCTCAACTTCTTCTACCCCGGGCTCACCGGATTCGTGCAGCCGCTCGCGGGGGAGTTCGCCGCCTACCGGGAGCTTCTCTGTAACATCCCGTTCATCACGGGCTACGGGATAGAGATCGGCATCCTCATCGACGTGCTCCGCGAAGCGGGCCTGCCGGCCATGGCACAGGTGGATCTCGGCACCCGGCAGAACCGTCACCAGCCGCTCGGCGACCTGACCAGGATGAGCTCCACCGTCCTGCGCGCGCTGGCCCGCCGGGTTCGCATGCCCGAACAGGAAATGCCCGGTCCGGTGGCGCCCGGCTTGTGGCCGCTGCCCCGGCGGGACATCTACCTGCACGCGGTGGCCAGCCAGGACGGGCTCCGCCTCGACGAGCACCTCAACGAACTGACCGAGCGTCCTCCCCTCGCCCAGGTGCTCGCCGCCGGGCGGGAGCGCGACACCGTCGCCTGACCCCGGCCAAAGCGCGGGCGGCATTCTGCGGAATGCCGCCCGCGTCAGCATGTGAACGCCGCGCTCATCCAACCCTCATCAAACACTCAGCAAACGTGCAGCAGTCCTGCCGAACGCGGGCACGGCGCCAGCCGTGTCAGAGGTGTAACAACGGCGGCCGCCGGTCCCATACATCGCAAGCCATTAGGACCAACCATGTCGTTCACCCTCATCCGTTCGGCAGCTGGATTCGCGCTGCTCGCGGCCGTGGCCGCTGGCTGCGGCACCGCCGCGGCCACGCATTCGGCCGCGACGCCGCCCGCGGCGGCGCACCATCACCAGGCGCTGATGCACCAGCCCATCACGCCAGCGGTAGCACCGCGTCACCACCACGCCCGCCCGGCGCACCCAGCGGCCAGCACCCCGGCCGTGGCGCCGCCCGCTACGGCCCCCGCGCCCCCCGCCAACCCGATCCCGCAGGGCAACGGCGGCGACCAGGACGCCGACAACAACGGAGGACCGAGCGATGGCGACGGCAACATCTAGCTCATCGCGCGGCACCGCAGCGGCCCAGTCCCGCCTTCGGGCGGGGCTGGCCGCCCCGGCGAGCGACGGAGACGGCACGTGAACGCGCGCACCGCGCTGTCCGGCAGGCGCCCGGTGGTCGCGATCGCCGCCGCGGCCGCCATCGCCATCGCCGCCGCGATCCTCGCGTTCGCCCTGCCCGGGCGCTCGCCCGGGCCGGCGTTCCCTACGCTGACTGCCGCGGCGGCACCGGCCGGATGGCCGCACCTCATGCTCCCGAACGGTACCGCCGTGCTGTCCTACCCTCCCTCCCTGCGTCCGCTCCACAGTGACACGTTCGCCGTATCGGCCGCGCGCGTCAGCCCCGCCGGAGCGTTCCAGCTCTACCTGAACGCCACGCCCCGGCAAGGCGCGGAGACTGCGCAGAACTGGGCCGCGCTCCGGCTGCGCCTGCTGGTGGCCGACCACGCGGCCTCGGCCCGCGAGGTCGCCGCCGCCCAGGGCGTCGGGTTCCGCGGCGGCACCGGGTCCTGCGTCATCGACCGCTACGTCACCAAGATCGGCTCGCACCACTTCCAGGAGCTGGCCTGCTTCGTGCAGGGCCGGACCAGTGCCAGCGTCGTCGTCGCGGCCGCGCCGGCGGCGCAGTGGGGCCAGGCGCGCCCGCTGCTGTTCCGGGCGGTCGGCGCCTACGCCGTCCGCTGACCACCCCCACACGAGAAACCTCCGTATGAAGAGCCGGGGCCGCATCCCTCCTGCAGGCATGCGGTCCCGCGACCCCGCACAGCACCCCGCCCGCGAGCCCCGGCAGAGCACCCCCGCCCGGGAACCCCCGCACAACGAGCCCCCGCACGACTAACCCGGGCTGCGCGCCTGTCTTCTCCGGCAGCCGCGCGGCCACCTGGAAAGGACCGGACATGACCGAATTCACCACGCTCTGGCTGCGGCGGCTCGCCTCGCCGCGCAGTCCCGGCCGGGGCAGCCCCGCCCAGACGGCCATCGGCCTGCCGCTGCGGGCAGGCTGCGCCGCGCTGCTGGCCTGGATCGGGTACATCCACCTGCACCTGTGGCTGGAGGGATACCGGCAGATCCCGACCGACGGGCCGCTGTTCCTGCTCGACGCGATCGCCGCTTTCGTCCTCGCCGCGGTCGTGCTGGCGTGGCCGCGGCCCCTGGCCGGCCTGATCGCGGCCGGTTACGCCGCCTCGACGATCGGCGCGCTTGTCATCAGCCTCACCGTGGGCCTGTTCGGCTTCCACGAGTCGATCCACGCGTCCTATGTCATCGAATCACTGATCATCGAGGCGGTCACGCTGCTCGCCCTGGCCACCTGGACCGTCCTGGTGGCCACCCGCATCCCGCCGCCCGCACCCCAGCCACGGCCGGCGCTGCGAGTGGGCCGGCATTCTGGAGCGGCCCGTTGAGCCTGCGAGTGATCGTGAAGACTTCGGCGTGCTCCCACACGTCGAAGCCTTCACGATAACGCAGCCGCGGGCTGCGCCGGGGTCTCGCCGCGGTTCACCGGCGGACTGGGGGGTGGCGTCCGGCGCCAGCCGTTCGGGAGAATGAGATCTTTGAGGTTTCTCCGGTTTCCCCGGCAGCTACTTCTCGCCGAGCGCCTTGGCCAGCTCGTCGCGGCCCATCTTCGACCGGCCGGGCAGGTCCCGCTGCTTGGCGATCTCGTACAGCTCCGCGCGGGTCTTGGGCGATGAACCGCCCTCGCGCTTGCGCCGGGCCACCGCCGCGCCCTGCTTGCCCAGCGCGGTCTTGGTCTGCCTGGGCAGGTGCGCGATCGTCTTCTTCTCCGACGCGGCCTGCTGCGCCTTCTTCACGTTGCGCTTGGCCGCCTGGGTCTGCTTGCTCGTTGCCATGCTCGCCCCCTCACTCACTGACTAACCGGGAACCCGCGGCTACTACCCGTCGGCCGCTGGTTAACCCGCGTCACCGGAAGGGGCATAGCCGGGCGCACGGATCTTTACCGGCTTTTCACCTGCCGGCACTGATGCTCGTGCCAGCATCCGAGCGAAGGAGTTGGCTAACGACCGCGAATCGACGGGGCTGGGGCTCGCGGTCGTCCGACTGATCGCGGAAGCGCATGGAGGCAGCGCCCGGGCGGAGAACCGGCCGTCCGGGGGCGCCCGGATCACCATCACCATCCCCGATAGCTCTGCCCGCCGGGACTGGTGAAGAGCCAGGTAACCGGCCACGTCGCGGATCCGGCTGGGCGCCGGCCGGCGCGACGGGACGGCTGGTAAGCCGGGGCCGGCCGGAGTCCAGCCTGTCTGCTAGGCGGCGGGCTGAGTGAGACCGCTGGCGCTAGCCGACGAGCGAGATAAGCCCCTCGGCGATGGTCTGGGGGTTCGTCTCACCACCGAAGGTCACGACCCGCACATGCGGATTCGCCGCGGCAACCTTCTGGTATGCACTCAATGTCTGATCGTGGTCCGGGCCGAAGCCGACGACCGCGACGCAGAAATACCGTCCGGTCTTGGCTTGCTCCAGCACCTTGGTGAACTCTCCCGCGTCCCGTGCCTCACCGTCGGTGATCACCAGGGTCAGCAGCGCCGGCCGGTCCAGGGCGGGCGTCTCGCCGAACTCCTCCAGGTATGCCTCTTCGGCGAGTCCCCAGGCCGGCATGATGGCCGTGCCGCCGCCCCAGAGGATGCTGTCCCACTTCTGCCGCCAGTTGCCTGGCGCGAGGTCGCCGAGTTCCTTGGCCTCGCTGGCGAAGGTGAAGGTGAGCAGGCCGCCCTTGTCCTCCCCGGCAGCCTGCTCCTGAGCGGCCTGCGAGTCTTGCGCCGCCAATGCGCTGACCAGCATGCCCATCGCCTCGCCTACCACCTCGCGCCGCTTGACCGTAGAAGACTCGGAGGCCGGCCAGTCCATGCTTCCGCTGGTGTCGATGATGGCGATCGGCTCGCGCGGTACGCCCGGCTTAAGGACCGGGTTGAGATCGTTGATGCTCGGCTCTTCCATGTGAGGTTCCCCTTCTCCGCTGCGCTGCGTGTTGATCGTAAGTTCAAGCTATCCGGCTGCGCGCTGCGCTCCGACCACCCAGGAACGGGCTTGACCAGAAACTGGCGCTGCCATGGTCCGGGGCGGGAGCGGCGCCGCCACGCTGCTTGAGCGGCTCACCGATACTTCGGCGCGGGCCGTAAGCCGGTATGCTGTCTGCGTTCCTGCGCTGCGGAGCGCGGGTAACGGTTCAGGGGCTATAGCTCAGCTGGTAGAGCGCTTGCATGGCATGCAAGAGGTCCGGGGTTCGACTCCCCGTAGCTCCACGTTTCCGCAGTTCAAGAGCATATTTCGATTTTCGGGAATGATCTTTGAGTGCTTGCGGACCGGAGACAAGTGGTCAGGCCCCAGCTTCGCCAGCTTGGCATTGTTGCAGGTCAAGCGCGTATCGCGGTGAACTCTTGAGCGCTTGCACCTCGCGTTTGCGCATCACGGCCGGTTTCTACCCTGGTCTGACATCTGCCCAGGCCAGGAGGGTCGAGGGTGCGCTCGTTCAACCTGTTCTCCTCCGGGCAGCCAAACTGGCAGCCAATCGGTTATCCGAGCTACTCCCGTCTGAGCTGCGCAGCCCTCGACGCAACGGGGGTTCGCTACGCTCGGTGACCCCTAGAGGATCTCTAATTCCTGTCCGGCGAGACAGATCGCTTAACGATCTTTGGTCACGAGCTTGTGGACGTTTGTGTCAAGTTTCATGCGGCGCAGGGGAGGCGGGCGTGGTTGGCGTAGTCGTCGACGTGGCGGGTGATGGTCGATAGCGCTGCCCGGAGGGTGGGTGGTGCGTGGGCTTGGTCGGCGGCGGTGAGCGGGATGAGGAGCCGGTTGTAGACCTTGGTGTAGAAGATGGCGATGCGGACGCCCGTCGTTGGTGAGGACCTAGCGGTTGGATCGGGGTAGCCGGCGGATGAGGCCGTTGAGCCGCAGCCGTCTCAGGTCGTAGGTCATGGGCCGCCCCGCGTTTTCCGGACAGCTGAATTGGTGTTATTTCATGCTGCGAGCTGCCGGTTCAGGTACTCGGTGAGGACCTCTTGCGGAGTCCGGTACCCGATCGCTGAATGAAGACGTCTCTGATTGTAGCGGAGTTCGATGTACCGGGCAATATCCTTCCTGGCTTTCTTCCTCGTCGGGTAAATGGTCCGGTGGACCCGCTCGACTTTCAGGGCAGCATTGAAAGACTCAGCGAGTGCATTGTCATAGCAGATGCCGGTCCGGCCCACCGACTGGCGGATCCCCAGCCGCCCGAGAACCGCAGCAAACTCGGCAGAAGTGTAGTTGCTGCCGCGGTCGCTGTTAAACCGAATACGGCTTAACTCGGATTATGCCGAGGTTGACGTTAAGCCGGAGAACCTGAGGATGGCCTGCTGAGGCCGGGTCGGGTGACGGATTCCCCGGCTTAACGTCCGGAGTTACCGTCCGTCGTATCCCCTGCGTCTGTGGAAGGAGACGGCGATGGATATGACGGTGACAGGGATCGGCTCGGTGGTGGTCGCGGAGTTGCGGGCGGTGGGCTACCTGGAGTTGACGATCGGCCAGTACGCGAGGACGATCAAGGTGCTCGCCCGGTTCGCGGCGGGACGGGGGTGTGATTACAGCCCGGAGCTGGGGGCTGAGTTCGCGTCGATGACGGTGAGCCCGCGGACTGGGCGGTTCAGCGCGCAGCGGCGGATGGATTACGGTCGGCTCACCCGGGTGTTCGACTCCTACGTTTGCACGGGGTGGGTGGATTTGTCGGTCCGCAGACGTGGTGGCGGCGGGCCCCGGCCCGCGGCGGCAGCACTGGCGGCGCTGGATGCGGCGTGGGGGGCGGAGATGGCCAGCCGGGGCCTGGCGGCGGCCACGCGCGGGGCTTACGGGCGGGTGGCCCGCGGCTATCTGGTGTTCTTAGAACAGCGCGGGGTCAGCGACCTGGCGGAGGCTGACGGCGGCAGCGTGCTGGCGTTCCTGGAGTCGCTGCTGGACCGGTGGGCGAAGTCGTCGCTGTTCTGGGTGGTGTCGAACTTCCGCCCGTTCCTGAAATTCACCGGCCGCGCTGACCTGGTCGCCGCCGTGGGCCTGGCCGGAGTCCGGCGGCCCCGCCCGATCATCGAGGTGCTGGACGATGCTGACCAGGACATGGTGGTCCGGGCATGCGCAGCAGGACTGGTCAGCGAACGCGACGCGGCGATCACGCTGCTCGCGCTCACGACCGGGCTGCGCGCCTGCGACATCATCGGCCTGCGGCTGGCCGATGTTGACTGGCGCGGCGCCACGATCGCGGTCGTGCAGCAGAAGACGTCCAACCCGCTGACGCTGCCACTGCCTGCCCTGGTGATGAGCAAGCTCGCCGGTTACGTCCTCGGCGAGCGGCCCGCCACCGCTGATGAGCACGTGTTCGTCCGCTCCGTCGCACCGCACGTGCGGCTGGCCGGTCACGCTTCGGTGCACCAGGTGATATCAGCGACGTTCGCCGCCGCAGGCGTGGCCGATGTGAACGCCGGGACCCGGCTGCTGCGGCACAGCGCCGCGACCCGGCTGCTGCGTGCATCGGTGCCGCTGCCGACGATCTCGGCCGTCCTTGGCCACGCCGCCGAGGACTCGACGAGTGTGTATATGAGCACTGACCGGGAGCGTCTGCTGCAGTGCGTACTGCCCGTGCCTGCTGAAGCCCGGCGATGAGCGGCCACGGGTTCACCAGCGCGTTCGCTGCGCAGCTGGACGCCTATCTTGAGTTCAAGCAGAGGATGGGTTTCTCTGGCGCCTCCCGGATCTGGTACCTGCAGCAATTCGATGCCTGGTGCGCCGGGCGGGGCCGGACGGTGTTCGACCAGGCCACGGTCGAGGAATGGGTCGCCGCCCGGCTGGAAAGCTCGGGCCGGTACCGGTCGTGGATGTCTTACATCCGTGACTTCGGCCGGTGGCTCCAGGCCACCGGTCATCCCGGTGCTTACGTGCTGTCGGACCGGTGGAAAGCCTCGTTCGTTCCGCCGCGCCCTTACCTGCTGACCCGGCGGGAGATCGACGGGTTCTTCACCGCGGCGGCGGCGCTGGACACCAGCTCGCCGTGGCGATGGCAGGCAGCGGCGTTCTTCACGCTGATGCACACGTGCGGGCTGCGGACCGGTGAGACCCGCGCCCTGAAGACCGCGCACGTGGACCTGGATTACGAGGACATCGACATCGTCTGGTCCAAGGGAAACCGCGGCCGCAGGCTGCCGGTCACTCCCCAGGTCGCCGATGTCCTCGCCCGCTGCGACAAGGAGTCCCGCGCCCGGTTCCCCAGCCGGGCGAATTTCTTCGTCTCCGGCACCGGCAACCAGGTCACCGGGGCAACGGTCGCTTCCGTATTTGCCCGGATCTGGGACCAGGCGGGGCTGGCCCGGCCGCTGGCCGGCCGGCAGCCAGTGCCCTACGCTTTCCGGCATCACTTCGCCTATGCGTGCATCGAGCGATGGCGGGCCCTGGGCAAAGACGTGCACGCGATGCTGCCCTACCTGTCGCGTTACATGGGGCACGCGTCTTTCGACAGCACCTACTACTACGTCCACACCTCGCCCGACTTCCTCAACGCCTACGACGGCATCACCCGGGCGAGCCAGGAACTGCTGCCCGAGGTCGGATTCGGATGAGACGCGACCCGGCAACCGGCAACCCCGACCTATTCAGCTTCGCCCGGGACTACCTGCACGTCTACATGCCCCGCGTCCGGGCACTGTCGCCCAAGACGGTCGAGGCCTACCGGATTAGCCTGGAATGCTTCCTGGGCTACCTCGACCAGGCCGAGCACGTCCGGCGCGAGCACGTCAGCTTCGATCACTTCGACCGCCAGCACCTCAAAGCATGGCTGGCGTGGATGACCGATCATCAGGGCTACGCGCCGAAGACCGTCACGCTGCGGCTGAGTGCTGTGAAGTCGTTCCTGGCCTACGCAGCCGAGGAAGACATCACCTGGTCGCGCTCAGCCAGGCAGCCCGGGCGCTCAAAGCCCCTGCCCAGCCCCGCAAGCCCGTCGCCTACCTCACTCCGCCCCAGATACGGGCGATCCTGGCCGCGCACACCGGCGCGACCGCCAAGTCCCGCCGCAACAGGATGCTGCTCATCTTGCTCTATGACACCGCGGCGCGCGTGTCGGAGATCACCAGCCTGACCCTGCAGGACCTGCACCTGGACGAGCCCGGGCACGTGACCCTCACCGGCAAGGGCAACAAAACCCGCGTGGTGCCGCTGACCAGCAAGACGATCAGCCACCTGCGGGTCTACCTGGCCGAGTTCCACCCCGCCGCCGCTCGCCTGCCCGCGACACGGCCGCTGTTCTACAGCCTGCACGACGGGCAGCCAGCCCGGCTGTCAGCCGACACGGTCTCCGCCGTCCTCAGCCAGGCCGCGCAATCTGCCCGCCAGGACTGTCCATCCATTCCCGACAGCATCCACTGCCACCTGCTGCGCAAGACCAAAGCCATGGACCTTTACCAGCAAGGCATCCCGCTCCCGGTCATCATGCGCCTGCTGGGACACGAAAACGCATCCACAACCTCAGCCTTTTACGCGTTCGCCACCCTGGACATGATGCGGCAGGCCATCAGCAAAGCGTAACTGGATAGGTGGCCTGTCCGATTGTTATGGCGTTTCGGGTACCCATGGTCTTCGTGATGCTGCGCGGGTGAGCGCGTCGAGCATGCCGATGCCGTGCTTGGCGGCGGTGGACAGGTAGGACCGGATGGCGCAGAACGCTTCGGCGCCGGTCATGGACCGCATGCACCCGGAGATCTTGATCCGCAGCTTGGACATGCGGATCTCGCGTTCGGCGGCGTTGTTGTCGAAGGGCACCCGCGGGTCATGGGTGCAGCGCAGGTAGTCGTCCTCGCGCTGGCGGAGCCGCCGGGCGAGGGCATGGTGCTTGCGCATGAGCGGGCTGGCACGGGCTGCTGTTTCCCGTTCGCCGATCAGGAGCGCGGAGTGGTAGTGGTGGCGGGCGGTGGCCAGCTTGGCCTGGTTGACGTGATCGAGGGTGCCGTCGACCGCCAGGGAGGCGTCTGCCAGGCGTTTCATATCCCGCTGGGCATCGGCGGCCTGAGCGGCCCAGCACCACCGGCTGGGCGGGGCGGCGTCGATCACGGCCTGGAGTTCGCGCGCCGCGTGGGCGTTGCACAAGGCGTGCGCCGCCTGGCTGTAGCTGTCATAGGGGGCCCAGGCGTCATGGACGGCGATGCCGCGGAATGCGGGGAGGATCCCGGCGGCGTCCATCGCCTCCCGGCCCCGCCTGGGGTGCACGGTGATCAGCGCGAACTTCCCCGACGACGCCGAGTGCACCCAGCCCAGCTTGCCTGCGACCCGGAACCCGGTCTCGTCGAAGTGGGCGACCGGGGCGGTGATCAGCGCTTCCCGGATGGCCTCCAGCGAAGGGCCGAGAGCGGCGGCGACCCGCCTGACCATCCCGGTGACCGCGCCGGGCGAGACCGGGACGCCGAACAGCTCGCTGACCGCCTGGCAGGTGCGGCCGCGGGACAGGAACTGCCCATGCCACAGGTACGCGCAGGCTGCGGACAGCCGCGGCCCGTACTGCACCGGCGCGGCCACGCCCGGCGGGGTCCTCCCGGCGGTGACCGTGCCGCAAGAACAGCGGCGGCTGATGATCCGGTGCTCGGTGACCAGCGCCCGGATCTGCTCCGGCAGGTCTGCTACCTGGCGCCTTTCGGTCCTGGCCAGCGGGGCGCCGGACAGGCCGGCGCTGCATCTGGCGCACCGGTCCGGCTCGTGCGAGACCACCTCATCCGGCCGGTCAGTCATCTCCAGCGTCGCTCCCGGCTGCCCTTTCGGCCGGCCTGGCTTGCGGCCGGACCTGCGCCGCAGCGACCTGGGCGCCGGCTTGGCCAGGCCCTCCGATGACGGCGGCCTGGAGGAGTTCCGCGGGTTCTGCCGCAGCCGGACGCGCAGCGTCTCCACCTCAGCACGCAGCTCCTCAAGCTGAGCCTGGCAGGCCTCTAGCTGCGCCCGGAGCACAGCGAGCTCGGCGTCCTTGGTCTCGATCACCTCACGCAGCCGGGCATTTGCCGCACCGAGCGCCGCGGCTTCATGCGGGCAGGAGGGACGCCGGGCACGAACCATAGATGATCACTGCCGGCGCGGCGTGATCAACGTGACACACCGGGATGGGTGCACAAGATCACCGCAGAGTTGCTAGGAAGGCCCGGTGGCGGGGTGGGGCGGTGGGGCGTCTCCGCTGTGGCTAGTGCCGCCGCGGTCAGCCTGCCCGGTGGGTCCTGCGTCCTTGATCTCGACGAACAGGACGTGTGTGGGTGTGGTGCCGGTGTTCTCGCCTGAGTGGGTCTGGGCTGGCAGCCAGTGGGCGTGGCCAGGTTCCATGACGACATCCCGCGTGTCCTGGCGGGCGTGCAGCCGGCGCTGGAATGCCGACAGCGTGTACATCACGCTGTCGGGGTGCTGGTGCGGGAGGGTCTTGCCGCCGGGCAGGTCGCGGTATTCGAGCACCCGCACCCGGTCGTTCTCGAAGATGACCTGGTACTTGTCCGGGTCAGTGCACACCGGGTCGGCTGCCATGGTGCTCCCCTCCTGGCCGGCGGCGCTGCCGCGGGTCATAGTCCGTAGAGCTGAACTTTATAGAGTGCTACTCTGACACCTGTGGGTGAGCCAGTCAAGGGCAAGACCGAAGCCGGACGCCGCCGGGAGGAACGTGCCCGGCACAAGCGGCAGCGCGTGGTGGACGCCGCCTTGCGCCTGTTCCTGGAGCGCGGATACGTCGCGACCACCATCGAGGCGATCGCGCGGGACGCCGCCGTCGCGCCCGCGACCGTCTACCAGGCGTTCAGGACCAAGCAGGCGATCCTCGCCCGGATCCTCGACCAGACCATCGCCGGTGATGCCGGGCCAGCCGCCTTGCTCGACCGTGACTGGGTAAAACAGGCCCGCCAGCACCCCGGCCCGCGGCAACGACTCGCCCTGGTCATCCAGCACACGGCGCAAGTGGCAGCGCGCACCGCCCCGATCAAGGAAGTGATGCGCGACGCCGCGGCCGCCGACCCCGCCGTCCGGCAGCTCCTGCGAGAAGACGACCAGCGCCGCTACATCACCCAGCAGGCCCTGGTTGACCTGGTCATCGGCGGGGACTCACTGCGGGCAGGCTGCGACCGCGACCACGCGGCAGCCACCTTCTTCGCGATGGTCAACAGCCACTGCTACCAGCTCCTCGCCCAGCACCTGGGCTGGAGCCCAGCCGACTGGCAGCAATGGCTGACCACCGTCCTCGACCGCGAATTGTTCGGCTCCTGAAAGGCCGCGGCCTCATATGGATCATCCAGCAACCCGGCAATACCTATCCAGTTACAGCAAAGCCACCCCCGCGATCAGCGTCCCGGTCACCGAACCGCTCACCCAGGAAAAACTCCAGGCCCTCTACAGTCTCCGATAACCAAGAACGTTAAGCCGGGGAATCCGTCACCCGACCCGGCCTCAGCAGGCCATCCTCAGGTTCTCCGGCTTAACGTCAACCTCGGCATAATCCGAGTGAAAGACCGCGCCCTCCGGCAGCACGAGATTGCGGGCAGCCATCTCGATAGCAGCGGTGATCAGCGGGATACGGTAATTGTCATCCATTGCCCAGCCGATGACCTTGCGCGTCGCGCAGTCGATAACGGTCGCGAGGTAAACCCATCCTTCCCACGTCGGGATATACGTTATGTCGCCGACCATTTTCTCGCCGGGGACGGCGGCGGTGAAGTCCCGGTTCACCAGGTCCGGGATGGGGCCGGCCGCGCCCTGCCGGGTCGTGGACGGCCGCCACGGCCGCGGCTGGCAGGCCACCAGGCCCAGCTCACGCATCAGCGCCCGGACCAGCTCCAGGCCGGCCCGCACGCCCCAGCGGGCCAGCTGCGACCAGACGCGCCGGTACCCGTAGGTGCCGTCGGAGTCCTCGAACGCCCTGGTGATGAGCAGCTTGAGTTCCTCCCGCCTTTTCGCCGTGGCGCTGTCCGGCCGCGACCGCCATTCATAGAATCCGGATTTTGATACTCCCAGCCACCTGCACATGCACGTGATCGTGGGAGCAGGGTGCCCGCCGCCGGCGGGCGCGTCAGCGTACTGCACATCGATGAACTCATACTGCTCGCTCACCGAGGCTCCCTTGCGAAGTACGCTGCGGCTTTTTTCAGGAACGCGTTTTCCATCTCCAGCTCGCGGTTCTTGCGTTCCAGCTCGCGCAGCCGGGCCCGCTCCGATACCTGCAGCGGCGGCTCATCGGCAGCATGCTTTTCCCGGTACGCGCGGACCCAGTTCCCCAAAGAGGTCTCGCTGATCCCGAGCTCGCGGGCTATGTCCGCAATGGCTCGAGACTCTCCACCACCATCCGCGCTGCTTCCTCGCGGAACTCAGGAGAATAGGTCTTATATTTCCCTGGCAATTGATCCCGTCCTTCCCGGTGAGGATCCTGAAGGATCCGCAGTCCGGAAGGTTGGGGGCACCCCCGTCATCTGTCCGGGGGTGTAGGTGCTGCCGAGCAGCCCGGCGATCAAGACGCGGAGGTTCTTGTTGGTGAAGCCGGTTGCGGCGAGCAGTGTCTGGCAGAGGGCGCCGGCCAGGGCCACGACCCGAGGATCGCCGAAGCGCAGCGCCGGGGTCCTCCGCCCGTCGGCATCGACCGATGGGTGCGCGATCCGCTCGAAGGCTGGGCTCGCAAGGACGGTGCCCTGGCCGGCACGCTCGGTTTCTAGTATGCGCCGGTTGGCGGCGCGGGCCTTGGCCTGAAGCTGGTCCAGGTTGGGCAGACGTTGCAGCCCAGGTCGCGGGGGGCGTTGACCACGGTCTCGATCCGCATGGCGCGGCCGTCTTTGAGGTACTGCTTGATCCGCGAATGCTTGTAGAAGACGTTGACGATCACGCCGCCGTTGTCGCGGCGGTCGATCGCGGTGCGGAAGGTGCCGGCGGTGTCCCGGCGGATCCTGCGGGCGAAGATGATCTCGACGTTGTGCGGGCGGCCGATGTCGAGGTTGTCGCCGACCAGTGCCTCGAAGAAGCCGCGGGCGTGGCGCGGGACGTCAAAGACGATGGTGCGCGAGACTTCGATCTGGCGCATCGAGGTCTCGCACCAGTAGCCGGCGTCCCGGTCCTTCGGGGTGAACGGCAGCGGGAGCCGGTGCAGCCACCGCTGCACGAACACGTTGATCGTGCCGGGCCCCGGTCGCAGATGTCCTGTAGCGCGGCCGGGTCATCACAGCCGGCGAACCCGTTGGACAGCTCGGTGAAGCCGATCCCGGCCCTGGTGGCCTGGCGCTTGGCCCATTCGTGCCCGTTGACCCAGATCTTGGCCGGGTAGGGGAAGTAGGCACACACCTTGACGAAGCCCGGACCGAAGTCCTCATCCCACAGGTAGAAGTAGTAGCAGGTCACCCGCCGGTCGGCTTTGACGAACGACCACCGCGGCGTGCAGGTAGAAGTCCTGCCCTCATACGCGGTCCACACCCGCTGAAACTCCTGCGCCACCCCGATCGCCGCGACCCCGGACCGGCCGGTGCCGGCCTGGCGAGCCAGGTGCGGCCGCATCACCTCAAGCTTGCTGCCGCCCTTGCCGAACTTGATCCACGGAAGGTCATTGGCATCAGCGAAGGAGATCACCGCCCGGCGGAACCGGTCCCCCATCTGCCGGAACAGCGCCGGCGAGGGGAACGGGAAGCCCAGATGCCCCGACAGGAACGCCACCACCTGCGAGCTGGTCTGCAGGATCGGCACATAGGCGTTCAGGTAGATCCGGTCCAGGCACTCGACGTCCAGCGCCACATGCCCGTCCAGCACATCGTTCACCGTCACGACCTGCGCCATGATGACCACCCACCGCAACCGTTCCTAGTTGCGATGATGCGCTCACCAGCACCGAAACGCCTACCCCGCCATGCAGCTAGGCGGTCTGAGGCGGAGCCTCACTGTTACACGGGTGATCTTTGCCGCGTCTGTGTGGAGTCGATCTTGTCCGGGGAGAGTGCTGGGATGAGCGGCTTCCCGTGTCTTTGTGCGCACCGTGTCCGGGCTGGGCGAGCCGGATCTCCTTGGCCATTCCGGCGCACCCTAGTTGGCCACGCCCTCCCGCTCGTTCCCGCCGCCGGCCGGGGCCGATGATCGTCGCCTTCTTGGCTTGCCGGGCGATCCAGAGCAGCGAGAGATCCCCCGGCCGATCAGCGGGGCGATGCCCGGCCCCCTTTACGGGCCTGCCTGAGTGCGTACGCCCGTCCGTCGGCGACCCAGTCTTCTCGGTGTCAGGCCAGCTCACGCGGTGTCAACGGCGCGCGAATCACCGGGATCCGGTGACGACCTATCACCAGACCGGCTGCGAGCCTGGGGCGATCGCACCGTCAGGGAGGACGACGTGGCGCTGAACAAGGAGCAGATTGACCGGTCCAGGAACCGAGCATGAAGGAGCTTGTCATGAGGAAGTTGCAGCGCGTTGCCGTGGCCGCGGCCCTAGCCGCGGGCCTGGGAGTCGTCGGCACCGCCGCGAGCGCGACGACGGCAGCCGCCGCGCACCGCACCCAGGCGGCGACGGCATCGCCAGCCCACGGTGCAGGCCTAACGGGCAACGAGCGGGTGGTAGAAGCATTCCTCCAGGACGTCATCAACGAGCACAATGGCGACCACGCCATCAACTACCCGAACCCCGACATGCAGTGGTACGGCGGCACCGTGGGCACGGTCACGGGCAGAGCCAACGTCGCCGGGCTGTTCGCCGGCGTAATCGCCGCATTCCCCGACGCGCACATCACCATCAATGACATCTTCGCCCAGGGCGACCAGGTCGTGGTGCGCGTGGTCGTGAGCGGCACGCAGGAAGGCCCCATTCTCGGCATCCCCGCGAGCGGGCGCTTCGTCCAGTGGGACGGCGTCGATGTCTACCGCCTGAGCGACGGCAAGATCAGCAACATCTGGGCCGGCGACGACTGGACCGCGATCCTCTACGACACGGGCACGTTCAAGGCACCCTGGATCCCCTGACGCCCATCCATGCGGCGTGCTGCTGCGCCTCTACCGCTTCAAAACTGGGTGCAGGCTCCGTGAGCCGCGATTTGGCTTGGCGGGCGGGGCCTGGGCCGGCAGCCCAGGCCCCGCCCGGCCTAGCCCGCGCGCTGGGCGCGATCGACGCCGTGTTCGACGCGGCCGGCACGGGTGTCCTGGCCGACGCGATCGCCCTGGCCGGCGGGCCCGAGCGGGTCATCACCTTGTCCGACCCGGCCGCCGCTGACTTCGGCGTCACGCTCTCCCAGCCCACGCCCGGCCGTGCTCCCGGCGCCCTGGATGACACGATCGCCCTGCTGGCCGACGGCCGGCTCCGCCTGCGCGCGCACCAGTCCATGCCGATGCAGCAGGCCGCCGAGGCTCACCGCCAGATGGAAAGCGGCAAGGTCCACGAGCGCATCATCCTCACCCTCGAGTAGCGCGGGCGGCAGAGCGGCGGCCAGGTCGCCCGGACCTGGATGGAGGCCCGGCTAGTAACACCAGACGCGGGCGCTCAGCCGGGTGTTCCTGGCCGGGCTGAGCTGGTTCACCCTGGCGCCGGTGCTGTGCGCCGCGTGCTGTGACCACGAACGGGGCAACTGGCACGGCGACGACGGCGCAGCTTACGCTCAAGTACCCGGACTCCCAGGAGGGAGACACCGTGGTCAGACGGGTGCGAGCGGCAGGCCTGGGTGGTTCGCTGCGAGCCGCCTCCACCAGCCTCACCGCGCTCAAGGCGGCGTTGGAGGGGACGGCCGCGGCCGGGGCCGAGGTTCAGCTGATCTGGGTCCGTGACCTGGGTCTGCCGCTGTACGCCGCCGAACACGCGACCCCCGCAAGTGCGCACGAATTCGCCGACGCCGTGTACCGGTGCGATGCGATGATCTGGTCCAGCCCGACCTACCATGGCTCGGTCAGCGGCTCGTTCAAAGACGCCCTCGACTGCTCTGACCAGCATGGCAGCCGATCAGGCAGCCCTAAGACTCCCGCCACTCGCTCATGAATCCAGGCACCCGGGGCCTCGTCGGGGAACAAGTGCAGCCCTGACGGGGCTGCCTCCGCTGGTGACGGCTCATGCGGCCTTGCGGATCGCTTCGATGTCTCGCACTGTCTCGGGGAATCGGGATGCGTCGCCCACGCGGCTGGCGTGGCTCGCCGGTTTCCTCCCCTGGACGCGACGGCGGTTGACACGACCGGCGCGGGCGACGCGTCCATGGCCACCTTTACCGCTCAGATGGTCGCTGGCACGCCCGTGGCCGACGCCATCGACGCTGCCCAGTCCGCCGCCTCGGCCATCGGCCACGCGGATGGACGTGAAGCTATGCCTTCGCCACACTCAGCCCGGTAGGGAATCGTGGCCACCCCCCGCAGTCACTTGTCACGCCACCTTCAACGGAGCGGTTCGCCTGCTGGGGGCGGTGACCGGCGACTACAGGTGGGCCTTGAGGAAGCTGTCGATCTTCTCGACCGCAGGCTCGACGTATGCAGGCTGGTCGTAGAAGTCGAAGTGGGTGCCGCCGTCGATAATGAACAGCTCTTTGGGCTCACTGGCCTGGGCGTAGGCGGCTTCGCTCTGCTGGCGGGTCTCGGCCCGGGAGCCGGCGATCAGCAGCAGGGGCGTGGGTGCCAGCAGGGCGATGATGTCCAGTGCTGAGTACTGCAGCATCTTGTCGAAGGACCACAGGAGCGTCTGGTTCTTCCAGTTTGGGTCGGGGTTGCGTCCGGTCAGGTAGTACTGCTTGCCGTTCTCTACCCATTCGTTCTGCGGGCCGGGGGGCATGAACGGCACGTACTGCGGCTCACCTCCCCGCGCGTATGTCTCGCGGGCACTCTGCGCGGCGCGCATCAGATCGTGCCAGTCACCGGCGAAACCCTCGGTGAGCGTGCTGCGCAGGTCCGGCAGCCCGCTGACCGTGGCGACCGCCTTGATCCTGCGGTCCGCGACGGCCGTGTAGGGCGCGAACCCGCCGCCGCCGCACACACCGACGGCCGCGATCCGGCCGGCGTTAACCTCGTCGCGTCCGGTCAGGAAGGTGACCGCGTTCTTAATATCCTCCGATTTGGCGAACGGGTCCTCGTCGCTGCGGGGTGCGCCCTCGCTCTCGCCGTAGCTGGTGTGGTCGAAGGCCAGGGCGGCATATCCGAGCGCCACCAGGCGCCGGGAGTATTCCGCCGGGGTTTGCTCCTTTGTCCCCGATGACGCTCCGACGACTACGGCGGCCGGCAACTTCCCGGCAGCCCGGCGATCGTCCGGCAGGTACAGGTGGCCCATGAGGTTGCGGCCGTCGCTGGTGAACGTGATGTCTTCGCGCATCGAGTTTCCTCTCTTCCACGTGGCCAGCGGGTTCCATGTCCCGCCATCTGTCCCACCCTCGGCCGTGCGGCAGGAGTCAGCCAGGACCAAGGCGTTCCTGGGAGCACTTTGTCCCAGGCAGGATGGCGGCCCGGATGAGACGATGGGAGGGTGAGTGGTTCCAGCAGGCAACCCAACGAGTTCGGAGCGTTCCTCCAGGCCCGCCGCGCGGAGATCAGCCCAGACCAGGTAGGCCTACCAGCCGTCCGTCCCCGGTCCCGCCGGGTGCCGGGCCTGCGGCGGGAAGAGGTCGCTCAGCTCGCCATGATCAGCACCGACTACTACACCCGGCTGGAACAGGGACGGCTGACCGGCGCGTCAGCCAGTGTGCTGGACGCCATCGCCGACGCGCTGCGCCTCGGGGACGACCAGCGAAGCTATCTCTACAAGCTTGCGAACAAGAAAATCACGCCACGAACCGCTCCGGGCGAGCGAGTCCGGCCCCAGACCCAGTTGCTGCTCGACAACCTGGTCAGCACTCCCGGGATGGTGCTCGGCCGGTGCCTCGACGTGCTGGCCTGGAACTCTCTCGCGGCCGCGCTGTTCCTCGACTTCGGGCAGATCCCGTCACACCACCGGAATTTCGTCCGGCTGCTGTTCCTCGACCCCGGGGTCCGCGGCCGGTATGCCGACTGGCCGGGCATTGCGCGCACCTGCGTCGCGTTCCTCCGCATGGCCGTGGTGGACCACCCCGCCGATCCCCGGCTGACAGAGGTTGTCGGGGATATCTCCGTACATGACGAGGACTTCCGGACCTGGTGGGCCGAGCGAAACGTCAACTACCAGACGTCCGGCAGCAAATCCCTGCGCCACCCGGTCGCCGGAGCATTCACCCTGGACTGGCAACTGCTGCGCGCGGCGGATGACGGGCAGACCATTCTCGTCATGACCGCACCGCCGGGCAGTCGCTCCCACGAAGCGCTCCGGTTCCTCGCCGCCTGGGCACCGGTTCCCACCAGCCCCATGAGCACGTGAGTCCCACCACTGTCGGCAACGGGCTGCAGCGCATCCTCGCCCTGACCGCCGCGATCTGGCACAACGACCGCATCTCTAACCGGTCAGGCGTTTCCGATCGCCTACGACCACTGAGGGGTTGGAATAGATCCGGCTAGCGCGCGCCGGTCTTGACGCCGCCCGGTCCGATTCCCGTGTGCGGGACGTGGCAGGCCAGTGTGGTTCGGTCCTTGATCAGTCCGAACCCCGCGACCAGCCCCTGGCCGGACCCCCTTCGGCTGCTCCGCGACGCCGGTAATCAGTTCCGACCCGGCGGGCACCGCCGCCCGGTCGATGGTCATCACCACGTCGTGGCCGCCCATGGTCTTGAGCAGCACCTGCGAGATCTGCGGCAGGTCAACGCCGCGCCGGTTCCATGCCGCTACCGAGCAACCGATGCAGCCGATCCCAGTGTGGGCGTGCTCCGATGGCCGCGGTGTCGGCAGGTAAACCCGCGGACGAAGTTGGCGCCGAAGTCCGGGTTCCTCCCGGTCGGGTAGATCTTGATGTGCTGGCCGCAGGTTGTTCAGCTGGCCTGCAGGTATTCGCCGATTGCGCGCCGGATAACTTCGGAGACGCTGACGTGTTCCTGGGCGGCGCGCAGCAGCAGGGCGCGCTTCAGCTCGGGGTCCAGCCGCACCGACTCGACTGAGGCCGCCGACGAGCCCAGCGGAGGGCGCCCGCCCCGCCGGCGGCGCAGCAGTGTGTCCACGTCGTAGCCCCGCTCGGCCTCATCGGCCATCGCCTCGACGTCGGTATCGGTGATTGGCGTGCCGTCCTCGTGCCGTCCGTGGTTCATGTCTGTTCTCGCCTGCCCTTCGGCAGCAATCGCCGGTAGGTGGCCCGCATTGCCATGGCGTGAATGACCGCCGGGCCGGCGGGGCGGTCCATTACTACCAGTTCGAGCAGGTTCCCGGCCCGGTCCGGCCCGAGGACCAGCCAGCGGACCGGGTCGTCGCCGACTTCGTCGACGGCGACGGCGTTGCTGATGGCGTGGTGGATATCTTCGCTCGGGATGCCATGACGCAGGGCCGAGCGGAGAACCTCCACCTACGAATCGTACTACGAAACTGCCAGGGCTGCCCGCAGACTTGGCGGCGAGCCCTGCCGAAGCGGGGGGCGCAATGACTGCCATGCAGGCAGAGCGGCCATGGCTGGTTATGCCCTTGGAAGGTAGCGGCTGACTCGGCGCTGTTATCCGCCCAGGCGTTCGAGGACCCGAAGGCCCATGTGATCACGGACCAGCGGACAGCCAACTGGACAGCCAACAGCTGCCGACCGCCGGGGACTCATGGGCATGCCTGTGCACTAGATCGCAGGTAGAAGCCACTGAACCCGCTGGTACGCGGTTCGCCCGACTTGCATGGCATGCAAGAGGTCCGGGGTTCGACTCCTCGTAGCTCCACCAGGTCACGTATGTTATTCGAACTTATAACCGGTGACCTTGGCTGACACTGAGTGTCATTCTCGTGGCAGGCGCGATCGGTGTCGGCTCGCTGGCCTGCGCGAACGTGCCCGTGCTCGTCTTGTGGTGCGACGCGTTCGGCATGGCGATGGCAAACAGGTCACCAGTTCAGTCGCGCTACCTGGGGAGCTCCGGCCGTCCCTGGCTGGCTCTCGAGACTGGGGGTGATAAGCCGACGCGTTCTGGGCCGAACTCCCAGGAGGCCGTACAGCATGCGGGTCGCCTGTGCTGTACGGAACATGATCGCGGCCGCGTCGGCGCGCCCGCTGGTAGCGCCAGCACGCATCCGATGTCACCCGGATTTGGGCTGAGCGCGGACGCCCGATTCTGCCGAGATGAGTGCGGTGCCATGGCCGGCAGACTGTCCGTATGGCCGGTGGTGCGCGCCCGCTTGACACGGGCGAGCGCAGGGTCCTCGATCTGCTGCTTGTCGAGGACTTCGACGGCGCTCCCGCACTTCGCGAGCAGGCGAGGGGTACCTCCGTTGTGGGCCATTGCGACTGCGGATGCCTGTCCGTGTATCTGGCCCCGAACCCCGATGCTTCACCTGGCTCTGGCCCGCGCCGCGTATTCCATCGGGGTGTTAGCGGCCACGCTGTTTGCACATGATCTGGCAGCGCTCGGCGTGCATGCTTTGGCAGGTCTTGGTGATGAGGGCGCCACGGGCCGGCGGGTGGGGTTGAGCGGAGGCGGTCAGGCTGGCTGGTTGCCGGTTCGGCCTGGTTCGCTGAACAGGCAGGCGAGCGCCGCGGTGGCTTCGAGTAGCAGCGCGTTGACGCGGGCCTGCTGGTCGGCGTCGTGTTGGGCGTGGAACTCGGCGATGGCGCGGCGGTGTTCTGCCTGGGCGGTGAGCTGGCGCACCCGTGCGGCGACAGCGGGAGTGAGGGAAGGCGCCGCAGGGCTGGCCCGGGGCATGGTCAGTCCCGGGTGAGTTCGGCGACGGCTTGTTTGGCGCAGGCGTCGTCGATGAGGTCTTTGCCGGCGGCCGCGGCGGCGATGAGCGCGGCGGTGGCGGCGTTGTTGAGGGCGCGGGGCAGCCCGGAAGCGACCCGGTGCAGCCGGGCGATCGCGTCATCGGCGAACAGTGGTTCCTCCCGGCCGGCGAGGGCCAGGTGGTGGCGCAGGTAGGCGGCGGATTCGGCGAGGTCCATCGGCTTGACCGTGAACCGGGTGGCGATCCGCTGGTCGAGGGCGGCGAACATGCCCATCCGCAGCTGCCGGTTCAGGGTCGGCTGGCCGGCCAGGATCCCGGCGAACGGGGAGGCGGAATCCATCTCGGCATTCGTGAGCAGCCTCAGTTCTTCGAGCTGGTCGGGCTGGAGGAGATGAGCCTCGTCCACGATGACTACGACCTGGCGGTGGCGTTCTGCGGTTTCGGCGGCGAGCAGATCGCTGGCCTGGGCCATCAGCTCGGCTTTCAGGTAGCGGGGCTGGGCGCCCAGCGCCCGGACGATCGTCACGTAGAGGCCGCGGGTGCCGAAGGCGGGGTTGGCGATGTAGATGACCTGGTGGCGGGTGGGGTCCAGGCCGGCGACGGCGGCGCGCAGGGCCACCGTCTTGCCCGCGCCGACGTCCCCGGTGACCACCCCGAGCGCGGACTCGGCGACGCAGAAGCTGATCCGCGCGACGGCCTCGGCGTGGGCCTGGCGGGCGAACAGGTCTTTGGCGGCGATCCGCTTGCCGAACGGGGTGCGGGCCAGCGCGAAGTGGGCCGCCCAGGGTGCCCTGGTCATGGCTGGTCCCGGCCGCTGCCGGGGGTGAACATGCCCAGCTGGGCGAAGTTGATCTTCGCGCCGGCGCCGGCCTCGACGTCGTGGGCGGCGGCGACCAGGCCCAGGTAGTCGATCCCGGTCGGGTCCGGGTCGGGGCGCGCTGCTTGCGGGACGGCCCGGTGCACGTGCCGGCGGGTGACGAACGGCACCGCCGCCCCGGCGGGCTTGCCGTCCAGGAACACGTCGAGGCGGGACAGGTCTTCGGGGTCATAACGCAGCTCGACCCGGCGGCCGGTCAGCGCCGGGTTGACGGCGTAAGAGTTGCCCTCCAGCGGGACGGTCGCGGTGCGGGTGACCTTCCGCGTTACCGACCAGCGGAACGCCTCGCGCAGCAGCGCCGGGCTGGCCTGGCGGGGCGGCCCGCCGGCCTGGAACCGCTCGATCGGGGCCTGCCCGGTCTCGGCGTGCACCCGCCGGTTGGCGACCCGCTCGGCCCAGGCGGCGAACAGGTCGTTCAGCTGATCGAGGGACTCGATGCCGTGGTGGGCCGCCTCGGCCAAGAACGCCTCGCGGATATAGCGGTTAAGCCTTTCCTGCTTCCCCCGCCCTTCCGGCGAATACGGCCGGGAATGGACCAGGCGGATGCCCAGCACCGCGCAGGTGCGGGCCAGCCACGCATTGGAAAAAGGCGCGCCATTATCACAATAGAACACCTCCGGCAGGCCGCGGCGGGTGACCGCCCGGCGCAGCAGGTCCTGGCAGGCGCGGGCGTTCTCATGGGCGAAGAACCGCCCGTCGGCCAGCAGCCGGGAATGGTCATCCACGATCAGGAACAGCCGGGCCCGCACCGACCCGTCCCGTCGCGGATAGGGAACCCACGGGCCCACCAGGACGTCGGAAATCCACCGCTCATTGGGCCGGGCCGCTTCATACCTGCCGTATGTCTTCGGCTCGGCGGCCAGCGCCTCGCGGGCCAGCCCCGCGCGGCGCAGCTGGCCGCGGATGGTCCGCTCGGCGACTCGTATCCCGTGCCGGTGATACAAGATCGAGGTGATCTGCGCGGCCGAGCGGCCCGGCAGCTCCAGCCGCAGCGCCGCGGCCTCGGCGAACAGCTCCGGGTGAGTGCGCACCGCCCCGGTATCAGCCCGCTCGGCCGGCTTGAGCGCCTCCAGCCCGCCCGTGCGCCAGGCCCGCAGCCAGCGGTCGATCGTTCCCCGCGAATACCGGCGGGCCGACCCGTCCGGGCAGGTGTGGGCGCGGGCGGCGATCTGGCGGACCAGCGCGCCCCGCTCCGCCGGTGCCAGCCGGTCACTGGCCGCCTCGGCGATCACCGCCCAGCGGTGCAATGCGATCTCTTCCTGCCCCTTGGCGTCCATCAGTTCCTCCGTCTCATCCCGGTAATGGCGGGACAGGAGGCATGAAACGCCGCTTGCCGACGATCAGGTAGGGCGAGGTTGTGCTGGCCGCGATCAGCCTCCCGCCGCTCACCGACGAGGCGAACCGCCACGCCCCGGCCGCCAGCCATCCCGGCAGGCCCGCCGCCGCGCTGAACGCCGCGGTGATCGCCTCTAACCCGAACCTGGCCGGGCTGACCGCCCGGGCAGACCGGCTCCCCGCCCAGCTCAACGGCCAGCGCCGCGAACGCCAAGCCCAGTTCCGGGGCGCGTGCCCTGAACCGCCGCTCCCACCCGCGCGCGGTCGTATGAGGAACCCCCGCCAGCACCGCGGCCGGCCGGACCCCGCCCCCGCCGCCAGCAACCCGCGTGATCACCGCGCCGACGGTCTCTGCCACGTCCAGCCGCCAGGCCAGCACGAACGCCGGCAGCAGAGCATGCGTCACCCCGCACCGCCCGCAGCGCAGCCGCGGCACGAAGATCTTCCGGCAGCGGCCCGCCTCCCGGACATGACGCCCATAGCCAGACCAGAACATCATCGGTCCCCGGCACGCCGGGCAGTCCGGGCGCGGGAACCCGACATCGCGGCCGGCCGCCACATAGGCATCGACCGGCAGCGGGCACGGCCATACGATGGCCACGGGCGACACCGCCTCGGATCCCTTCTCGCGACCGTGGCCAAACGAAGGCGAGGAGGGATCCCTCATGTGCAACAACAGACGGCAAGATCCTGGCCCGCGCCGGAGCAGCCAGGAAGCAACATGGCAAAAGAGCACGGCCGACCACACGACCAAGACACTCAGATAGTCAGGCCGTCAACACGGGGCCGGCTGCCGCTTTGCACGGGGTTTCGATCGGAATTCGCGGGCGCTACCCCAGCTGGTCGCGGCGGCGTGTCAGGTAGGCGATCTCGGCGGTGTTGCCCGCCATCTCGATGGCGCTGTCGTACGCCGCGCGCGATTTCTGACTGCAGCCCAGCCGGCGCAGCAGGTCGGCGCGGGTCGCATGGTAGGCGTGATAGCCGGCCAGCTTGTCCTCAAGACGGTTGACGGCCGCCAGTGCCACCACCGGGCCGTCAAGCTCGGCGACCGCGATGGCCCGCTTGAGGGCGATGATCGGCGAGGGGTCGAGGTGGACGAGCTGGTCGTAGAGGGCGACGACCTGCGACCAGTCGGTGGCGCGTACGTCGCGGGCGGAGGTGTGCACGGCGTTGATCGCTGCGAGGATTCTGGTAGCGACCCGGAGCCACCCGGGCGGCTAGGCGCTCGCGCACCAGCCGGTGACCCTCGGCGATCAGCGCGGCGTCCCAGGTCCCACGGTCCTGCTCGTCAAGGGTGACCAGTTCGCCGCCAGCCGAAACCCGGTCGGTGCGGCGGGCCTCGGTGAGGACCATCAGTGCCAGCAGCCCGGCCACCTCACCGTCCTCCGGCATGAGGGCCCGGATCAGGCGAGTGAGCCGGATCGCCTCGGCGGTCAGGTCGTGACGTACGGGAATCGGTATCGGGGCCGGTCGCCAGGTAGCCCTCGTTGAAAACGAGGAAGAGGACGGCGAGTACGCCGGAGACGCGTGGCTGCTGAGGAGGCCAAGGCGTGGGCACGGATCGGGGACTGGCGTCAGACCGAGGTCGCACTGGACGGGGAGACGAAAGCTACTCGATGCCATGCCGTATCCCGAGAACCCGAAGACAACCTGGCGGGGAACCTCGCAGACGAAGTGATCCGGGCCAGTACCGACCTCGACGGCACTGAGCGGGCGCCCATGCGCCTCGCCGAAGCCCGGATCACCTTGGGCGTGGTTGCAGCTCGCTAGGGTGAACTCGAAGAAGCTGTCCACCATGGCGAGCAGGCGATCGGAGGAAAGCGTAAATCGCTGCCCTCGCTACTCATGGTCAGCCGTGACCTCACCAGAGTGCTCAAACAACGGTATCCCGCGGAATCGGCCACCAGGTCGTACGTTGAGCAGCTCAGTTCAATAAGTCAGGGGCACGAGTAAAGTAACGCACCGTCAGCGCAAGCGCGCCCAGACGTCATGTTCGGGTTGTGCCGCAGCGCCACCTCTTGCGAAGTGTTGCGACTGCCGTTTACCACGATCCGCTGACCCGGCGTCCTTTATCGTCTGTATCGTCCACGGCGAGTCAGCTAGCGATGCCTTAAGGATCATCAGAGGATCGGCTTTCCGATCACTAATACCTCCAAACCGTATAATCAACCTCGCGTCGTCGGCCGCGACTGCTGCCGTATTAAGCCAGACGGCTGAGAGCTGGGCAGCAAATTCATCAGGGCTCGAATGTTCAAGCTGGTCGATGTTTGAATATTCCACATGGCTGGTGCCGCCCACAAACCAATTTCGCAACCACTGATCCGGAATGTAGGTCCGCATGCCGTAAAAAGGTGGCGACGTTATAATCCATTTGACGCATCCACGGGTGATAGTTCGATAAGTTATTGCGGAACGGCTATCACCGCGTATCACGGCTCCTTCCCCATAAGGTTGATTACTGTAGTACCGAAACTGCACGCCTACTTATTACCGCTTCGACATCAACTCGTGGAGGTGTCAAGCCGTGGGACTTCCAGAATCGGATCGCATAGTCTGGCTTCGGTGCATACGTACGAGTGCACTGGTTTGAAAAGTGCGAGGGCGCAACCTTAGTCATCGGACCATGCAAGGCGCCCAACATAACCCCACGCAGCGCTCTCCTAGCATCTGAACGACAGTTGACGAGTAGTGCTTGCCGAAATCTGCATAGCTGTGCCAGAACATCTGGA
Source organism: uncultured Actinomycetes bacterium (assembly GCA_963697445.1). Taxonomy (GTDB): domain Bacteria; phylum Actinomycetota; class Actinomycetes; order Streptosporangiales; family Streptosporangiaceae; genus PALSA-505. The sequence goes on along the minus strand of CAVOOC010000037.1, from coordinate 49,314 downwards.
TGAAACGCCAGTCGCCAGAACTCCCCATCAGGAAGAGTTACATCTCCTGCATCGCAAGATAGAATTTCAGCGGCCGCCTGCACGACATCTTGCGGACTCGCATTCGCCAACTTCGCCCCTGTTAGGGCGACTGCCACAGGGTTGCTATCAATGCCAATTGATCGAAGGCCAAGCAGGCGAGCAGCATAGTTAGTTGTCCCGCGCCCGGCGAATGGATCAAGAACTATGTCACAAATCGATGATCGCGACTCCAGCACTCGCCATGGGAAATCAAGTCGGAACATAGTGAAGTAAGGAAGATGCCATTTAGAAGTGTGGAATTATGTGTCCTCCTCACCTGGATGGATCCCTACCTTGCCGAACGTGGGTAGATCCAGACACACTTTTGAATGAGTGCCAAGCCTCACCCTGGACACCGAAGATCTTGGTGAGCGCCTTGGAAACCAGGTGATACGCGATGTCGCTACGATCCTCAAGGCTTTCAGGCAAGTGCTCCATGAAGAAAGCCTTGACTGCGCCCCACGCAAGCCCGGACGCGCGGAGCTTGACCATCAGATCATCGTTAGCTTGTAGGGCGGCTATAGCCCGGTCTTCGAAAGCAGTTATAACGTCCGTTCCCGGCGCGGCAATGTCGCCGCCGATGTCGAGGCGGTCAAGCAGCACCCCAGACTCCTCGCCATCCGGAGAAGCAAAGAGTTCAGTCTGGCCAGATGCAAGAGGAATCCCTGCCTCTCGCAGTTCTTGCTCGAAAGATTCCCGCAGAGTGCGGGCAAACGTCTCGGCAGCGCCTCTGCTATAAGTGGGATCAAGAAGCGGGTAGAGCTTCTCGAAAGGCAGAATCCGTATAGAGACCGGGTAAGGCTTTCCCCCACAGAGCTCCAGAAGACGCCCTGGCCAGGAATCGGTTCATTAAGCAGCGCGCTAAGCAGGTCGTTACTGAAATGCGCATTGGCACTACGAACATTGCCGAGGTCAGACCCCGATAGCAGATGGAATATGAACCAATTATCACCTTGACTCAAGATCTCTACTGGAATACTGCCAGGCTGCTGAGTGATCAGCAACGCACCAAGATCGTACTTCCTGCCTTCCTTGACCCACGCGATGTACGGCTCGGCAGCGCTTGCTCGTTGTAAGCATTCAGGTCACGCCCGCTTGGCCATGCGCGATGACTGAGTTCAGGCGTCGTCAGGAATGGGCGGCGCCCACTGGGGCCGCTGGATGAGGCAGAATGGGTGGCCTGCCGGATCGGCATAAACGTTGTCGCCATCGAGCTTTACCGCACCCAGTGCCAGCACTCGCGGGCCCGCGGCTGCGACGTCCTCGACCATGATGTCGAGGTGAAATTGCTGCGGTATCGCGGGATCGGGCCAGGTGGGCGGCTGGTTACCGGGGGCAAGCTGGAATGCCAGGCCAGAGGACGTGTCGCTGGCGGCGACCACCACCCAGTCGTCGTCACGGTATGTCACCGGCAGCCCGAGCAGTGCGGAGTAGAACGTGGCCAGGGCAGCGGGGTCTGGGCAGTCCAGAACCACATGGTGCATCCGCCCGATCATGCTGCCGATCATGCCAGATACGGCACGCGGCAAAGTGCTTGCCCGGCTGGCCGTGGTCTTTCACCGGGAGGGTGGGTTGAGGGTGGGTGAGCGCGCCAGAAGTGAAGAGCGCTCCTGAACTGCAGTGCCGGTGAGCAGGGCTGAGCGCAGCGGTGCTGGCCTTGTGGATCTCGCCGGCCCGGCCCAGCGTGTCGGCTTGATCGCGGCGGGTTGTCCTGATCATGGTGGCCTGTGCCGTCGATGCCGCTGGATACCGTCCGCGATGCGGTGATCGCTATGCAGGCCACGGTGATCCAGGCGCTGGCCACAGAGAACATACGGCTGGCCGGGCAGGTAGCCGATCTGGCGGCCAGAGTGGAGCGGCTGGAGCGGCTGGCCTCGCGGAACAGCGGCAATTCGTCGATGCCGCCGTCAGCTGATGATCTGCCGGGCCGCACCTCGCCGCGGCGCGGGCAGCCTGGCGGACCGGGGAAGCGCAGGCCCGGCAAGCAGCCGGGGGCGCCCGGGTCGCACCTGGCCTGGAGCGAGCATCCTGATGACACGGTGCCGCATTTCCCCGAAGGGACGTGCGAATGCGGCGCGGACCTAGGATGCGCGGCCGATCTCGGGGTAGCGGCCTCACACCAGGAGATCGAGATCCCGCTGGCATCCGCCCGGGTGATCCAGCATGACCTGCACGCCGCGGCGTGCCCCTGCGGGTGGGTGCACCAGGCAGCGGCCCCGGCGGCCGCCGGGGCGCCCGGGACCGTCACTTACGGGCTGAACCTGCAGGCGTGGTGCGTGTTCCTGGTCGCCGCACACGCCATCCCGGTGCACCGCTGCGCGGATCTGATCGAAGCGCTGAGCGGCGCCAGGCCCTCGCCAGGATTCGTGCATGCGATGCTCGCCCGCGCTGCCGCCGCTGTCGCCGGGACGAACAGGCTGATCCGGGCGCTGATCATCCTGGCGCACGTGATCTGCGCCGATGAGACCCCGATCCGGGTGGGGCCGGGCCCCAAGGCCCGCAAGCGGTACCTGCTAGTCGCCTGTACCAGGCTGCTGACCTATTACTTCCTGGGCGACCGGTCCCTGGCCACCTTCGCCGCGTTCGTGTTCCCCGACCTGGCCGGCGTCGTGGTCGTGCACGACCGCTACCAGAACTACGATGCCTTCCCTGGCGTCATCCACCAATTGTGCTGCCAGCACTTGATCCGCGACTGCCAGGACGCTGCCGAAACTTACCCGCAGGCGATCTGGCCGGGCCAGATCGCCGATGCGCTGCGCGGGCTGATCCACGCCGCCAACCAGGCGCGGAATAAGAGCCTTACCGCGGTTCCCGGCGACATCGCCACCCCGCTCATCCACGACTTCCGGCACGGTGTCCTGGCCGGGCTGTCCGATATTCCCCGCCGCCCGGGCCGCAAGCAGCACCCCTGCCGCGACCTGCTCGAAGTCCTCCGCGACCGGCAAGACGACGTGCTGCGTTTCGCCTGCGACCTGCGCATCCCGCCCACCTCCAACCAGGCCGAGCGCGATCTGCGGCCAGCCAAGACCCAGCAGAAGATCTCTGGCAGGCTCCGCTCCGAGCAGACCAACCCGGCACCGGTACGCGATCCGCGGTTACCTGTCCACCGTCGCCAAACACGGCATCAATGTCCTGGCCGCCCTGCGAGACGCGCTTGACCGCCACCCCTGGATGCCACCCATCCCCGACCCGCCCTGACGCTGCCACGCCAGCAGTTACGTCCCGCCAAGAAGCCGCGGATCATGTGCCACGGGCTGAATGCTTACGTTCAAGTTCCGTCCGGCCGAGGAGGACATCGTCAGCTTCGGTCACGCAGCCTCCAAGTCCCGGGCCGATAGGTAGACCCCGTGTTTGCGAAAGGCAGCCGGGGCCCAGACCAGCGCCTCGGCCCGCTGAATCTCGAGCTCTGCGGGGAACCATGGCCGTCGCAGCACGCGAAGCTCAGCCCATTGTGGCGGGGCGGCGTCATGCCCCGCGGCCAGGTGCTCAGCCAGCGCGGCCAGCAGCGTGTCCCAGCGCTCGTCTCCGGTGGGCGCTGGCTCATCGCGCAGCAATACCAGCTGAGCGTTGCCCGGCTCCCACCGGTACTCTTCCAGGAATTCCCACACGAGCTTCCACCGGATCTTGCCGTCAGCCATCCGCGCCAGACGGCCAGCCAGGTCAGCTAGTGTCATGGGACGGTAGCCAGTCACGGCAGGTCCTCCATTGCTCGTCATCCTCGATCCGAGCATATGGTGTGACGGACTCATAGCTGCGCCCAGTGTGGGCGGCGATGGTCCAACCCAGCCGTGGCTACGGCCTCGAGATGGGCGTCGGTGGCTCGCGGTCGGGCACAAGCGTGAACTCGTGGATCATGGCGTGTTCCGATGCTCGCGGTGCCTGCGGACAAATCCGCGGATGAGCTTGCGCCGAAGTCCGGGTTCCTACCCGTTGAGTAGATCTCTGATGTGCTGGCCGCAGGTTGTTCAGCTGGCCTGCAGGTATTCGCCGATTGCGCGCCGGATGACTTCGGAGACGCTGACGTGTTCCTCGGCGGCGCGCAGCAGCAGGGCGCGCTTCAGTTCGGGGTCCAGCCGCACCGACTCGGCGAGGTGTTATCCGCCCGGGCGTTCGAGGACCCGAACACCCTTGTGATCACGGACCAGCGGACAGCCAACTGGACAGCCAACACCTGCCCACCGCCGGGGACTCATGGGTACGGCTGTGTACTAGATGCGCAGGTAGAAGCTACTGAACCCGCTGGTACGCGGTTCGCTTGACTTGCATGGCATGCAAGAGGTCCGGGGTTCGACTCCCCCTAGCCCCACAGGTAAGAGACTAAATTCGAAATCCTGAGTGACAAGCACGGCGAGAACGGACAGCCATTCAGGCCGCAGCTACCCCTCGCACGCTTGTCCGAATCGGTGGCCCCGCCACTGCCTCGGTGCCGCTGGGCCCAGCGAGGCTAGCATGTGCGGCGCCGGGCCGTTGTTCGCGCGATATGTGAGAATCAGCGCTGTGACCCGCCTTGTTCATGTGCCCTACGCCGTCGAGCAGGACGAGGACGGCGTCTGGTGCGCGTCTGCTCAGATCCGCCCGGGCGTCGGTGCTGTCGGCGATGGCCCCACGCCGGAGGCGGCGGTGGCTGACCTGCGGGAGGCGCTAGAGGTGCTGATCGCCGAGGTCGGTCCTCCAGATGAGCTGACGCTGACCCTCGACGTCGCCTGATGCCCGACGCCATTCCGGCGGTATCGGGAGCCAAGGTGGTCAGAGCGCTTGAACGGGCCGGGTTCTTGGTGGCGAGGATCAGCGGGAGCCATCGCGTCATGCGCCATCCTGACGACCGCACGGTTGTCGTGCCGGTCCACGCGGGTCGCGACGTGCCCAAGGGCACCTTCTCGGCGCAGTTCCGCTCACCAGCAACAACGTCCATGGGACACTACACCTAGACGCCTACAAGAGCGCCACGTCCCTCGGCGAGAGAACCGGACGGCGAACCCAGGGCCTCCCACGAATGTTGCATGGGCCGAGCGGTGGGCCTGCTCGGCAACCTAGAACGACGTGAGCGAGGTCCCGGTCCGCAGCCGCCCTGCGCAGGCCGGCCACGCCATACTGTCTAGGGCAGAGTCACGCGTACCCACGGGCCCCTCCCGCCCCCGCCTGGCGCGGTTTGCACCGAACCGACCTCGATGTCGGCCAGCATGACGAACGCCGTCACCACGCTGCGGTCGGGGCTGCGGGGGACAAAACCTGGACTCTGAACAAGAAACCGGGCACGCTCCATCAGTTCGCGGTCACTGACGCCGCCCACCGTCGCCAGAGCTTCCTCCAGGCGTTGGACAGACTCTCCTGCACTGTTCGCAACCGTTTGGAACTTGTCTGAGATGTAGTGGTTGGTATGGGCGCCCCAAGGTCGTTCCTCGGTGACATCGTCGATGGCCGCCGAGGTCTCGACAACCTGCACGCCCGTTGGGGTGACGATGACGAACCCGTTTCCACCTGAGCGGTGATGTCGCGTCGCTTCCCGTACCGCCTCGGCGGCCGACAAGGCGCAGAGTGCGCTTCTGCCGACCATGGCACGCGGGACTCCAACCCTCGCATCGCGTGAAGAAGTTGACTGCACGCCCATGGCGAATCCACTGCCGTTTAGGCCCACGCCCGTTAGAAACCCAATGCAACTGACAGTGATCACCGGCGGTCCGTCGGCGGGCTCGGAGATCAAGACGGCATAGTCGGTGTGACTTGCAAACCACATCTCGGCGTGGAGAAGAAAGCCTGGCCCGGCCGGCAGTGGTGCAAGCGTCAACATCGAGCAGGTCCTCGAGCATCTGCATCAACAGCATGTCTTCGATCGCGAGACACGATCCCTGCGCGACCCCGACCAACTCATCCCATCTGGCTGGAAGTTTTTGAGCGTAAGGGATGTAGTCATTGATACGAGCCTTGAGGCTCATGCGGTCGTGTCCTGCCGCCATCGCCAACTCCTCTATTGCACGAGAAGCATGCGCAATTTCGGCGCGGAGTTCCTCACCGTATTGTTCAACCTATCTCGAGCCAAGAGCCTTTGCAGCGGATAACGCGTGGCCCCTCCGTATGCTCGGCCATTGGCTCGGCTTCTCCTTCCTGATGACTCCATCGTCGTCAACGCAGGCGAATATGTGGCGTGGTCGGATGCCATGTATTGCCCGTCATGAAAGTTCTTGGACCTCGTCCAGTCTAAGTTGCGATGCTCGTCCGGGTAGCACTCGGCCGCCAGATCAAGGAGCGGCAGGGTCGGGTGGATCAGGCCGAACCTCGGCGCTTCCTCGTGAGTTTCGACGTAGAGAGCGACAGCTACGCCGCCGCCGCACGCGAGTGCCTTACGTCCGTCGCGGCGGTTCCCGAGATCGAGCCGCGCCTGGGCACACTTGAGGAAGTCGGAGCGACCGACGAAGCGGGCTACCTCGTCGTGAGAGCTGACGACTTCGAGGAGCTCCGGCACCCGGCGGACTGAAACGCACGCTCATGGCCGCCGACCGAGCGTCCTCATTGGTCCAGCCCAGCTGCTCTACGCCTCCTGCCCGGACGAAGCCTGCTGACGGGGCCAGTCCACCGGACCTCCGGGCCAACTCCGAGCTGACGAGATGCGACCAGCTTCGTCGCGCTCCGTCATGACGCGGCGGCGGGGTTGGCACGCAGTGCTGCCTATCCGTATGCCTGGTTGTAGATTAACGGTGATCGGTTGTGGCGTCCAGAACGGTCAATATGTACCGCGACGCGGAAGTGCTACCCGGGACGATGCCGGCGCATAGTCAGTCTTCGGCTCGGAAGATCACTCCGGTTTCGGTGAACGCGTCTCGCAGGCCCGTAAGCGTGGGCTCGGTACCGCGGCCCCACATCTTGGTCAGCACATAAGTCTTGGTGCGACCGACGAACGGTGCGTCGGTGAAGTAGCGCTGCGGCTCGTTGACCCCAATTGCCCGCAGAGCCTCCTCAATCGCCGCCGGGTCCTCCATCTGGCCGGAGATGACGCGCAAGCGAGAAGGGGGCAGCATCTTGCTGACCTCCTCGATATGGGCGCCCTTCTCGATGAGTTTTTGGATCATGGTCAGAACTGCCTGACGCTTGCGCAGCGGTGGCCCGGGCTCACCATCAACAATGATCTGATAGCGGGTCCAGTCCGAGACGCCCTCGCTTCTGACCTTCTCCTGCTGCTGGTCTTTCTTCCGGATCTGGACCTGATAGTCGGCTGCCTGCGGCAGCGGAATGACCTGCTCAATGTCAAGGTAGTTCTTGCCGTCGATCTCATACGCGACAAGCTGGACGCAGCGGATGTCCATGCCGTCGAATCGGTTCGCGCAGGACATGCTGCAGCCCCTCGCGCTCCCTGATCTCCAGATGGGCAAAGGTGACCGGCTTGCACTCCACCAGGTCCTCGCGTGTCATCTCAAATAGCGGCACAGGCACCTCCCGATCATGGCTCCATCTAACCTGGTGCTGTGCGAGGGTGACCCAGGGACACGGCAAAGTCGTAAATTCCGGAGCAGTTGCGTCGCCGATGCGGGCGGTCCGGTCAGTGAGGCGATGCACGCGGTGAGCAGGCGCCGCATCTGATCTTGTTCGCTGGCATTTAGATTGGCCAGCATGTCTTGCTCGACGCGGCGAACCGCGGCGCTGGCCATCTTGAGCTGGCGGCGCCCGCGGGCGGTCAGCTCGGCCGGCAGGGCCCTGCCGACGGGTGCCTGTGCTGGGCGGACGACGAGTCCCTGGCGTTCGAGGGCCTGCAGGAGCACGTTCATCGACTGCCGGGTGACGAAGGCGCCGCGGGCAAGCTCGGAGTTGGACAGGCCCGGTCGCTGGGCGAGCAGCTCCAGGCAGGCGTAGTGGGTGATGGTCATGCCGAGCGGCCTCAGCACGGTCTCCAGGGCGGAGTGCAGGGCGCTCGCGGCCGCTTTCAGCATGTACCCCAGCGATGTGTCCAGCTCGATTCCGGGCTCGCCTTGACTCATGTCAGTAGTCTGACATACATTGTGGTGTGTCAGAAGACTGACATACCATCAGGAGGCAAGAATCGTGGCCGTCACCGGACCCGACTTCATTTCACTGCAGGTGCGCGACCTGGAGCGTTCCGCCGCTTTCTACGAGCAGTACCTGGGGCTGAAGCGCTCCGACGCAGGACCGCCGCACGCCGTCGTGTTCGACACCAAGCCGGTCGCGTTCGCCGTCCGCGACGTCGTCGCGGGCGTCGACCTGGACGCCATCGCGCAGCCTGGCCAGGGAATGGCGCTGTGGCTGCACGCCCCCGACGCGCAGGACATCCACGACGCCCTCGCCGCCGCCGGCGCGACGATCGTCTCAGCGCCCGTTGACGGGCCGTTCGGCCGCACTTTCACGTTCGCGGACCCCGACGGCTATCAGGTGACCCTCCACGACCGCGGCTGAGCCGGGCGTCCCGGTCTTCGGCGCGGCAGCGCCCTGAGCGGGCTTCTCACAGCGGCAGGCCAGCCGCCAGGGACACTGAGTGAGCGAGGACGATCCCGGCTTGTGGCCCGTGCTGCTGTCGGACGCCGTCGGTGACATGCTGGCCGATCCGGTGCTGTCGGCTGCGCGGTTCTCCGCTGTCGCCGCGCTGACCGTGGCGATCGCCCAGGACCGTGGCTGGATGGCAGCCAGGGCCTGGAAGACCACCCGGACTGGCGGGAGATCCTCATCCCTTACGGGTACGGCATAGCCGAGTACCGCATCAACCGGGCCGACCAGGCCGTGATCTTGACCCGGATCGTTCCCTTCTAATCCAGCGTGTGCTTGTCCTCCGTAGCGGAGGCCGGCGCTGGTATGCAGTGCAAGTATTTCCAGAGGAAAAGACCGGGCATGTGTTCGATCTGCTGTCTGCTGAACCTGCGGACAGCAATCAGAATATCATCTTGAGTGGCAGTCTGAGTGTCAGAAACTATAGGCCCGGGGACAGGCGATACGCCTGCACCAGGGACCTGCCAATCCCGTACACGACAGTCAGGACTTACCGCACATGTTTGATATGGAGGTTCCGGTGCGGATTCGCTGACAAAGTCGTCATCCCTTTGCGACACGTCTCGGTCTTTGGCACCGGGAGCGCCGAAATGGCCATCTGATGCGGAACAGGCGCTCCAGGCCGGCACAGCCCTGATCGCTAACGACCTTAAGCCGGAGTCTAAGACGACGGAAACTCTCGAGCAGCTCGGCGTCTACGCGCGCGCTATCGAGCTGGCCACGGTATCCGGCCTAAGTACGGCACGTTCTTCATGCACAAACTGGATAAGCCGCTCCAAACACCTACCGTGCTAGACGGCTACCAGTACAGCGTGAAATATTTCACTCGCCAGTTCGGGCTATTCGATCGCGGTGAGCGGTCGGGCGTATATGTAGCCAAGCCGGGCAAACAGTGCGCTTGCCGCGTCGCAGGCTCCTGCCCGGCAATGGGAATAACCCCAAAGAGAGAGAGGTAAGCATGCGAATCAAGTCACTCGCTACCGCTGTGCTGGCCCTGTTCAGCTTCGGTCTGGCCACGCCTGTCGTGGCCGCTCCGGTCACGACTGCTAGCGCCGCTACGATCGGCTGCTCCAACGACAGCAATCAGGGCATTACCTGCGGCTCATACGATGTCAGCCCCGGCGGCAGCGTCGGCACGCTGATGATGGCCGTCCACAACAGCGGAGCCGACGGCTCGGCGATCGAGGTCAAGGCGGCCAGCAGCGCCAACAACACCGAGGACTTCATTCCCAACACGATCGCCGGGACTTACACGCAGTACGAGTGGGCGCCTGACGGCACCCGTAGCGGTGACTGCGTGCAGGTTGTGGGAACCTCTCTCCTGCTGGAGAAGTGCGCTAGCACCTCTGCACAGGAGTTCGTCGCCGAGGCCAGCAACTACGGCCAGTTCGCCGTCACGGTCCCTGGCGGCGGCCTGGTGGTGACCGACCCGAATGGCGGCGGTGCCTACACCAACCTGGACATGGAGGCGTTCACCAACACGGCTAACCAGGGCTGGTCCTTCGAGGGCTAGTGCCCTGAATCATAAGTGGACCAAGACCGCCGACGAGATCTTCGGCACGCTTGCCGCATACTGCCAGCGAAGCAATGACTCAGGCCGCGCGCAGCTGCTCGAACACCTGCACCGCCCAGTCCAGCGCGCCCGCCTCGCGCAGGGTCTGGAAATCCAGGCCGGGAACCAGTCGCGGCGCACCCAGCTGCCGGCGAACGCCGAGACCCACATCTCGGCCGCTGAACGAGAAGGAGTGAGGGCCGATTGCGCGTCGGAACAGCCAATCTCCGGTATTTGGGCCGCATCGCCGGCCTCAGCGCCTTGACCATCACCTTCGACCAGACCTGAGTGATCTGTGCGCTCATCCGTCGCGCCGCTCAGCCTGATCCTGGGCGATCCGAATCGGCCATCTGCCGGCAACCGAAGGTCACGACGCAACCGAGGTAGCCGCCATTACGTGCGGTTGGTTGCAAGCCTGCCTGATCTTCGGAGCAGCACTGAGCGGGCAGTCTAGGTGGGTGGGAGGATCGCGGTAAGCGGCCGGGTTTACCTCGGCCTGCGGTTCGCGTGCACAGGGTTACCGGTCGCAACGGAGGTAGCAATCGCCGTGGCTGGCAGAACGGGCCTCACGAGGTTGCTGGTAGCGATCGCGAACCTTGACCATAAGGCCGCTGTGGACCTTCTCGGCGCGACACCGTCGCTGGCGACGGCCAGGCTGGCGCGCCGCGACGAGTTCTTCCTTGCCGAGCGTCTCGCCCATGTCTACGAGGGCGACACTGCGTTGCATGCTGCGGGGTTCAGTTACGACGCCGAGATGGCACGAGACCTGATCACCCGCGGCGCCGGAATTCGGGCCAGAAACCGGCGGGGCGCCGAACCGCTGCACGCGGCGGTGATCGGCGTCCCCGGCTCGGCAAGCTGGAACCCGGCACGCCAGCGAGAGGTCATTGCCTATCTCATCGAGGCGGGCGCTGATCCCAACGCAGCCGCCGCCGGCGGTGTGACACCACTGCATCGAGCTGTCCGGAACCGATGTTCGGGTGCTGTCGAGGCTCTGCTGCGCGCCGGTGCCGATCCTCGCCTCCGCAACGACCGCGGCTCGACCCCGTCCGACCTGGCTCGCTGGACAACCGGGCGCGGTGGCACGGGCTCCGCAGCGGCCAAGGCCGAACAACGAATCATCATCGAACTGCTCGAGATCAGCACCGGGTGAGACACGATCCCGACCGCCTCCGTTCCGGCGAACTCCTATGTGCTCCCGGGGTAAGAGGCCGCGCTCCCTCGCCGTATCCGCCGTTCGGGTGCCACTTTGGAATGGCTGCGAGCAGTTATTCGCTAAGGTGTTCACAGCTCCGGAGAGATCACGATCGAAGCGATAGCGGACAGCCAACTGGACAGCCAATCGGTGGTCCGAGCGACTCCCGTCTGAGCTGCGGAGCCCTCGACGCAACTGGGGTTCGCTACGCTCGGTGACCCCTGGAGGATCTCTCATGTCCGTTCGGCGAGACAGAGCGAATATGCGCGGCTTCTGGCAGTGGTGAGACGGCGAAGCACGCGCGGCAGACTGGAGCGGTCAAGGTACTGCTCGAGCACGCAAAGCGGAAGGATGCTGATGCCGGCGGCTTTTGCCCGGAGCATGGCGCTGGGCCTGATCGCAACGGTGCTGGCCGCGTGCGGCCCGACGGCTCGCCTTTCCGGGGCGGCGCCTAGACCCTGCACCACCTCGGCGCGGTACGGCACGTGCTCGTACCCGCCGTACCAGGTGAACCAGAACATGTGGAACATGACGGCCCGAAGTACTCAGACGCTGACGGCACGGTCGGCGGCCCAGTGGCGGGTCTCCACCTATGAGCCGGCCGGGTCAGCGGTGCGAGCCTACCCAAACGTGTACGAAAGCCTCGGCCAGCCGATCAGCGACTACACCCAGGTCGTGGCGACGTTCGCGGACACCATGCCGACCGGGGGGAGAGAGGAAGCCGCGTTCGACATCTGGGTCAACGGCGCTCCGGGTACCTCCAGCACCGCGCACATGATCGAGGTCATGGTCTGGACCAATACCAACAGGACAATGCCGTCCGGCGCCCCCGTCACGACCGCGACGATCGGCGGCCAGGCCTTCACCGTCTGGGAGTGCCAGACCAGCGGGTGCGCCAGCCACCCGTATTACGCCTTCGTGCTGACCGGCAACGAATCCTCCGGCCGCGTGGACATTCTGGCCTTCTTGCGCTGGCTCATCAGCCGGGGCCTGGTGCCTGCGTCTGACCCGCTGACCCAGGTCCAGGACGGGTGGGAGATCGCAAGCACCGGCGGCACCACCGAGACGTTCTCGATGACTAACTATCATCTGCGCGTCGCGCTGCGCGGCTGACCCAGCTGCGGCTAGTGAAGATGGAGCGGGTCCGGCTGCTCCACATTCACGATGCAGGTCACCCGGCCACTCCGCCTCCAGTTGCACCACTGCCACCCAGCAGAGCGGCCGGTCAAGCTTCTGCGGGCTGGCTTATTGCCCTGGCGTCAGGTCGCGGTACCGGGCCTCGATCAGGCAGTAAAGCCCGTAGCAGAACAGGCCGGAGGCGAGCAGCGCCAGCAGCCACGAACCGTAGTGCGAGCTGGCCACCGAACGGAAGACCGCGTCCAGCCCCTTCGCCTGGTCCGCGCGGGACAGCACCGCAGCCTTGATCAGGAAGACACCGGTCAAGACGAATACGACAGCGCGCGCGACCGAGCCGAACGCGCCCAGGGCCCGCGTGACCATGGCCAGCGCCCAGGACATGCGCTCGGCAGTGAACCGCTCCCGGAAGTTGAGCCGAACCGCCCGCCGGCCCGCCTCCAGACCGCCCGCCACGACAAGGATCCCTGCCAGGACCAGCAGCGCCTTGCCCCATCCCGTTCGCAGCAAGTCCGCGGTCACGTCCGTAGCCTGCCGCTGCTCCGACCGGGCCGTCTGCTTTGCGGGGGTTCCAGCCAGGAGCCGGGCGGTGCTCAGGCAGAAGACCGAATACAGCAGGAACCCCCACGACGACACCGCACGCTGCCGCCACCTGCCCGTCGTGCCGGTGGCGCGGGCGGGCCGGAACACGGCCTCCAGCAACTGGGTGAGCGCGTACGCGGCGAGCCCGGCGACGAGCAGCACCAGCGGGATACGTCCCCACGCAGGAGCGACGGCCGCCTGCACAGCTCCGGCGCTGCTCGCCGGCTCGCCCGCTCGCCCACGGGTGGCGAGCGCCAGGCGGAAGGCGAGGTAGCCGACCAGGAGGTACACCATGCCACGGCAGGCCAGGCCGAGTCGCGACCCCGCCCGGAACCAGATCCCGGACGCGCCCCGCGCCATCGACGCTGCAGCTGCATCCAGTGCCGTTCGGGCTGGCCTGCCTTGCGCCTGGGAGCCCTTCACCCGGTCGTTCGCCTCCCGCTCATCAGTATGCGCGGTCCTGACCCAACTGCAGAGCCGGCCATAGCGGCCGCCGCTGCCTCCCGGCGACGCGGAAGGCGCGGTCGTCCTCGGCGCCTTCGGTGCGCGACGCCGTCCTGCGTCGAACGCATCATCAAATGGGGTTGGTCGGCAGTCCGCTCAGGCGGGTGTTCTCGCGCTGCACCTTCGCGCCGGTGGGTACGGCTCCCGGTCCGGTGTCGGGCCATTCATCCACATGCTGGCGGGCCCATGTCGCCCAGCGGGCGAGCGTGCTGGCGTAGTCGAATACGAAGCGCCCCGTCAGGGTGCCGATGTGCTGGCGTTCGGGAAAGGGCCCTGAGTTGTCCTGGTGGGACTTGGTGATCTGACGGAATGCCTCTAGCAGCGCCTCGGCGTGAGCGTGCAGTTCCTCGAGGGCTCGCTGGGCGTCGCCGAGGGTGCCGTGATCACAGAAGAAGAACTTCACCATTGCTTCGGACTCGAACTGGGGGGGAGCCGACGACTCTCCCAGCCACTGCTGGAACGCCCGCCGCCCGGCCGGAGTGGCGGAATAGACGAGTTTGGTCCGGCGCGGGCCGGCCGCGGCTTCCTCGGCGGCTGCGTAGCCGAGCCTGATGAGCTTCTGCGGCTCGCGGTAGATCCCGCTCTCGGCGCGGGGCCACATGAACCGCAGGCTCCGTCCCATCTGCTGGGTGAGCTCGTAGGCCGACCACGGCTGCACGCACAGCAGCCCGAGCACGGCATAGGTCGTCGCCGTCATCACATCTCGCGGGCCTCTTGACATGGCTCCCATCCGGGGCGCAGGCTGACCACATTGCTCTACTTTAGAGTAGTGGACAGTCGGGGCGGCCGGAAGCTCGCACCGCCGGCTGCCACGAGAAAAGGGGGACCAGATGACACTGGCCGCAGAGCCCGGGCGGTGCGCGACCGCGCTCGGCAGGCTGACCTCATCGTTCGCCGGCAGCCTGATCGGCCCGGGCGACCCCGGCTACGATCAGACCCGCAGGTCGCTGGTCTTCAACGGGATGCACGACAAGCGGCCGGCGCTGATCGCCCGCTGCACCAGCGCCGGCGACGTGCGGTCCGCCCTCGCCTACGCGCACAGCGAGCAGCTGGTCGTCGCGGTCCGCGGCGGCGGGCATTCAACGCCCGGATACTCCAGCTGTGATGGCGGCCTGGTGATCGACACCGGGCCGATGAAGCACGCCGACATCGACGTCGCAAGCAGCACCGGTCACTTCGGCGCCGGGCTCACCTGGGCCGAGCTGGACGCCGCCACCCAGCAGCACGGCCTCGCCGTCACCGGCGGCCGGGTCTCCCACACCGGCGTCGCGGGCCTGACACTCGGCAGCGGCTCCGGGTGGCTGGAACGAAAGTACGGGATGACGTGCGCCAGCTTGCTGTCCGCCGAGGTCGTGACCGCCGATGGGCGGGTGCTGCGCGCCAGCGCCGGCCAGAACGCCGGCCTCTTCTGGGGACTAAAAGGCGGCGGTGGGAACTTCGGCGTCGTCACCGACCTCCAGTTCCGCCTGCACCCGGTCGGGCCCATCGTGTACGCGGGCATGATCCTGCACCCGCGATCAGCGGCGGCGCAACTGGCCCGGTTCTACCGCGATTTCATGGCCGACGCGCCCGATGAGGCTGGCGGCGCGCTGGCTCTGGTGACCGCCCCGCCAGCCGACTTCGTTCCCGGACACGCCAGGGGCATGCCGGCCTGCGGACTGATCGTCATCTACGTCGGTGACCCCGACGAAGGCGAGCGGGCGTTCAGGCCGCTGCTGGGCTGGGGCGAGCCGTGGCTCACCATGGTCCAGCCGATGCCCTATGCGGCGGTCCAGCAGCTCCTCGACCCCGGCTACCCGTGGGGCATCCTGGACTACAGCAAGGCCGATTACCTGCAAACCCTCCCCGACGACGCCATCGACGTCATGGTGCGGCAAGCGGCGCAGGCCCGCTCGCCCCTCTCCGCCGTCATCCTCTGCCCGCTCGGCGGCGAGCTGTCCCGCCTGGACACCGGCAGCATGGCACTCAACATCCCCGACACTGACTGGATGTACTTCTGCGAGGCGAACTCCTGGGACCCCACCGAACAGGACCGCGAAATCGCCTGGGCGCGTGACTTCATGACAGCCATGCGACCCTGGACGGCCGGCCAGGCCCCGCCCAACTTCCTCGAACCCGACGAAGGCGCCAACCGGCTGCGGCTCTCCTACGGCGAGGAGAAATTCCGCAAGCTCGTCGCGCTCAAAGACACCTATGACCCCAACAACGTGTTCTCGCTCAACGGGAACATCCGGCCAAGAGTCCCCGCACATTAGCCGCTCGGGGGGCAGGCCCGGCTAGGCACCGCGTCGTTTGCCCCAGAGGCCGCCGGGTAGTGCCGTCAGGTGCCAGCCGCAACCAGAAGGAGCAGAATGCCCTCTGATGCCATCGTCCTGCTGAGGGCGGATCACAAAGAAATCCGCCGCCTGTTCCGGGAGTTCTCGGCCGCAGGTGAAAAGGCGACCAAGAAGAAAGCACGGATCGTAGGGAAGATCATCGAACTCCTCACCGTGCACACCTACCTCGAGAACGAAGTGATGTACCCCGAAGTCCGCAGGCTACTGCCAGACCTCGAGGACGACGTGCTGCAGTCTTACGAAGAGCATCACGTCGCAGACGTTCTGTGCATGGAACTGGCCGGGCATGCCAGCCGGCGCGGAGCGCTTCGATGCCAAAACCACCGTGCTGATTGAGAACGTCACCCACCACATCAAGGAAGAAGAGCAGGACTGGTTCCCGAAGGTACGGGCCGGACTCGGCCGTAAGCAGCTTCAGGAACTCGGAGCCAGGCTTGAGCAAGCCCGGGAGAAAGCACCCACATCCCCCGCCCAGCCCAGTGCGCTGAAGAAGACCATCGACGCCGTGATCTCTTGATAGCGCAGATCGGTTTTGTTGGCCTGGCCGATGGGCTTGCCGTCTGTACGGCAGTTTGGTCAGGTTAGGTGTCGGCTACACGCCAGTCCTGCGTGGCGCGGTCGTAGACGATGAGCCCGCGGCGCTCGAACTCCCGTAGCCAGCCGCTCATAGGCCACCACCCCCACCGCCGGTGGAAGATCGTCGCGTTACGCACGATGTCATCGAGATGCTGCACCGGGGGCTCATCACTCGGATGGTGCTGGTGATAGGCCCAGGCGCCACCTACCCAGGTCAGGTTGACTCCCCGGCTCGCCGCGAGCTGGCCGAAGTCGGTGTCCTCGCCACCGTAGCCGGTGTACTGCTCGCAGAAACCGCCCAGTTCGCGCCACAGCGTCGCCCGTACTGCGAAGGACAGGGACCAGAACAGCGTGTGATCACCGCCGGTCAGCGTGCCTGCCTCAGGCGGGACCGGCCGGGCGGGATGCGGGCGTCCCAGCCTGGCCAGTGACGACAGCCGGTACCCAGCCTGGGGCGGCGGCGGCAAGTAGGAGACCGGACCGCACAGCACGCTGGGCTGATCCTCCTGAGCGGCGTACTCGCCGTAGCGATGTACGAGCAGCGGTCCGGGCACGCAGTCTACGTCCAGGAATACCAGCAGGTCGGCGCCGGCCCGGAGCGCCCGTTCCGCGCCGAGGTTACGCGCCCGCGCCAGGGGGAGCCTGTCGGCCGCGCACGGCAGCTCGATGACATCAGGGCACGGCGCCCGGCGGTCGAGCACGCGCCGCACACTGCTGTCATTCATGGCTATCACGATGTGGCGCTCGGGCTGGAGAGCGCCCGCCAGTAGTCCTCTTCGCTGCAGCTGGAGATGCGAGTGGCGGCCCGCGACCGGGGTTATCACCGCACAGTGCACGGGCCGCTCCGTCCGACCTCGTGAGCAGCCACGGAGTCGATGACCCGCGTCGCGTCACGGGCTCCGGTGCCGGGAGACCACGCGCCCCACCGGTTGCCGCCCAGCTGGAGGGCGGCGCGCAGCAGCCAGGGCCAGCGTGCCGCCTGCGGCCACCGGTCGGCGACGACCGCAAGGCTGGCCGAGGCCAGCGCCCGGGCGGTCGCCATCTGCTCGCCGTGCGGCCTGGCCTGCGGCACCACAACAGCGGGTTTCCTGGCGGCGGCGATCTCCGCCAGGACGCTCATGCCTGCGTGGGTGACCACAACATCCGCCCGGCACAGCGCCGGCCAGGGATCGTCCGTCCACTCGCCGGTAGCCCCGCCGAGGATGGTCCACGACCAGTTGGGGGTGGCGGCCGCGGCCTGGCGCAGATCAGGGCCGGTCACCTCCGATCCGCCGCTGCCCTGCAGCACGAGAACCGAAGGGCGGCCGGAGCCGGCCGCGGCCGGCTCCGGTGCGCGCCCGTCAAAGCGGGAGAACGCACCCACATGGCAACTCTTGCCCGCCCACAGACCGTCGCCATCATGCAGGCTACGAGAGAAGGACGCTGGCCATGGCATAAGGAGCCGCTCGGCAAGCGCGTAGACCAGACGATGTCCCGGATCCTCCCGGCTGCCGGGCAGCACCATCGTGATGACCGGCACGCCCATCAGCCTGGCCAGCGCGGCGACTTCCACGGAGACGTCCACGACCATGACCGAGGGCGCCGCGCGCTGAATCCACTGGGCGATCATGGCCATCCGCTCCCGCAGTCCGGGGTCACCTAGCGGTGCCCAGTGCAGCTGGCCGTGCGCGTCCGCTTCGATGGCCTCATCGGCGGCGTCGTCGCGCGGAAGCATGAGCCACTCGCCAGGCCAGCCCGCCGGGCGATGGAGCGAGGACAGTCCGGTGATCTTGCCAGTTAGCTGCGCGGCGATGCACTGTGCCATGGCCAGGTGCCCCTGCCCGAGGTGGTGAATGTAGTAGCCGATCACGCCACGGCCTCGCGATAGAGGTCCTCGTACTGGCGGATCATCCGGTCCTGCGAGCAATGCGCGGCCGCGTGTGCGCGGGCGGCCACGCGCGGCAACCGCACGGCAGCGCGCAGCCCGGCAGCAAGTTCGGCGACGTCGTCAGGGTTGACCAGCACGGCGCACCGCTCGTTCAGCAGCTCGGGCAAGGCGCCGCGGGCAAACCCGCAGACTGGGGTTCCGCAGGCCAGCGCCTCAGCCGCGACGAGCCCGTACGGCTCGTCCCAGCGCGGCGTCACCAGGCAAGCGCTGGCTCGTCCCAGCAGCACGGCCAGCTGGCCGTGCGTGAGATGACCGACATAGCGCACGTTTCCGCCGAGCAAGGGCTCGACGCTGGTGGTGAAGTACCGGCGGTCAGCGATGGGCCCGGCCAGATACAGCGGCAACCCGGCCCGGCGCGCGGCCCGGATCGCCAGATCCGGGCCCTTCTCGGGAACCAGCCGTCCCGACCACACGACAGGACCGCCACCCGGCCCGGGCAGCCACCTGCGGAGATCGATACCGTTGCGGATGATCCGGATGGCCGCTATTGCGTGCTGCCAGGCCAGCGAGGTATGCCTGCTCACCGCGGTGAAGATGACCGGGCACGGGCCAGCCTGAATGGCCGACTCCAGCCATGGCGTGGGTGGTGTGTGCAGCGTCGAGACAACGGGGACCGGCACCATGCGTGCCATCGCGATGGGCAGGTGGTGCAGGCAGTTGTTGTGCACGATGTCGAAGTCCGCACGGTCCCTGTCACTGAGCTCGAGCATCAATTGCAGGTAGGCATGGTGTTCTTCGAGCCACGTCTGCGCGGGCATACTGAGGTCGTTTCGTGCCGCGTCACTGATCGATGGCCGGACAGCACTGATCTCGTGCACGCCAAGCTCAGGATCGCATCCGGCGCCAGCAAAGATGGTCACTTCGTGGCCCCGGCGTTTCAGTCCCTGCGCGAGGGCCCAGGTGTGCGCCTCCATGCCGCCCGCGAACGGCTCTCTTATAGGAAAGCGCGCCGAGGCGATCAGCGCAATCCGCAGCCGGTTCATGCCAGCAGTTGCTCGTAGAGATGCTGATGAGCCGCCGCTATGTCCCTGCGCTCGTGCAGCCTGTCCCTGGCGCGAGCCTGCCAGCGCGGCCGTCGCCGATAGGCCTCCAGCACCGCGGCCTGCAGGGACGCGGCGTCCAACTCGGACTCATCATGCCGGTACAGCAGGCATGGCCGCTGGTCGGCAAAGTACCCGCAGCTCGGCGCGATCACCGTGGTGCCGAGGTCGTGGCAGGCTTCCAGCCAGCCCGAATGGGTGCCGAAACGGTAAGGCAGCACCGAAACGTCCAGGCTCTTCATGTAGGACCACAGCTGGGTGTCGCTGAGGCAGTCGTGGACGCGCACATCGATCTCGCCGCGGACGGCCGTGGCGGCCAGGTAGCCGGCGAGCTCCGGATCGTGCCGCGCTCCGCCGGCATCAAACACGTCATGATGGATGTTGACCTGCAGCCTGCCGCCCGGCAGTGCCGGGACAACCTCAGCCAGGGCCTGGATCACCGGCATCGGGGCCATGCTCGCCCGCACACTTTTGGCGTGCACGCCCACCACGAAACCAGAGGCCGGGGGGCGCCGGCCCTGCGTAATCCGGTCGAGCTCGACCACGTGCGGATGCGGGAGCACGATCGGCCGGCGGCCCCAGCGTGCCGCCACCTCGGCTGCAGCCCCGGCGGTCAGCGTGACCAGGGCATCGGACTGCGGGATAAGGACGTCCAGGTGCGCATCATGTGCGCGGCGATCCTCATGATGCGGATTGCGCAGGTCGTGAACGGTGTACACGAGCGGCTTGCGCACCGATCGCAGCGCCTGCACCAGCGCGTTCAGGCGGCTGGCTTGCTGCGCGTCGAAACCGAAATGCACGTGAAAGACGTCGAACTCATTATGGTGATCCAGCACCCAGGACGGCGACAGCATCGCCGGAGGCCACCACTGGCCGGGTTGCGGGCTGGACCCTGGCGGGACAGGGTCGCCCAGCCGTAGGACACCGCTAGGATCAGCCGGGTCGTCCAGGTGGCGCACGTACACGTGGCCCGAGGGCACCGAGGCCACCCTGATAGGACGGGCCCCGCGCCCGCCGGGCGACAGCGCCCATGATGTCATCGTCAAGCGGTACTCCGGTATGTGGTGATAGAGACTCCCGCTAGCCCGGCCCAGCGGGGCCGCAGCGAGCTTGCCCGTCAGGTCGGCGAGTTTTTTCTCTCTTTCTTGCGCAGTTTGCGGTCATCTCGTAGTTCGGAGAATGGCTCCAGGTCAGCCGGATGGCCGGCTGCCATGGCGCGGCCGCGTTCGAGCTCGGCGTTGAACTCGGCGCCGAGCAGGATGGCGACGTTAGAGACCCACATCCAGATCAGGAAGATGATGACGCCGGCGAGGCTGCCGTAGATCTTGTCGTAGTGGCCGAAATTGGCCACGTACAGGGCGAACAGGGCCGAGGCGATCAGCCATAGTGCGACGGCGATGAAGCCGCCGGGGCTGACCCACTGGAAGCCGTGCTTAGCGTTTGGGCTGGCCCAGAACAAGACGGCGAGGATCAGGCCGATGATGATCAGTAGTATCGGCCACTTGGCGATGTCCCAGATGGTGACCGCTGTCGAGCCGAGGCCGAGCACGTTCCCGAGCTTCTGCGCCAGGCCGCCGGTCACGACCACGATGACGGCGGCTGCTACGAGCAAGATCATCGTCACCAGGGTGACGCCCAGCCGGATAGGTGCGGTCTTCCATATCGGCCGGCCCTCGGGCACGTCATAAATGACGTTGGAGGCGCGCATGAAAGCCGCGACATAGTTCGACGCCGACCACAGGGCGAGCACGAGGCCGGCGATGCCGAGGATCCCGGAGGCTGCATGGCTGTGCTGCAGATGGGTGACATCGCTCAAGATGATCTTCCGCACGGATGCGGGGGCCGCTTTGCCGAGGTTGGTGATGAGCGGCTGAGTGGCTGACTTGCCGAGAATGCCGAGCAGCGAGACCAAAACGAGGAGGCCCGGGAAGATCGACTGGATGCCGAAATATGTCAGCGCCGCCGCACGGTCCTGCAGGTCGTCTGCCTTATATTCCTTCAGGGTCCGCCTGGCTGCCGCGAGCCAGGAGCCGCCGCTCAAGTCTGTCGGGTCGTTCGGCACGTCGTCGCGGGCGCCGCTGCCCGCATTCTGCGGCCTGGCCATTGCCCAGGGCCTCCTTACTCATCGCCGGCTCGTGGCCGGATCCCGTGAGCGCGCATGGCGCAGCTATCTCGACCGCGCGCTCCTGAGAGAACGCCGAGGACCTTGAGTGGTCCGCCGGCCGGGATCAGGCTGCGCGTGGCTGCCGGCGTGGTCACTGGCGGCTGTCGGTCACGGTGTCGCGGGCTGTCTGCGCCTGGTCCCGGATGTCGTACGCCGAGCTGGCGGTTTCGTGCTTGACAGTGGCGGCGGCATCGGCCGCTGCGGCCTTGACCGACTCGGCTGCATGCTGTGCTGAGTCCTGGAGGCTGGCCGCTGCATCCTTGGCTGCGCCAGTGACGGCCGGGGCGGCGGCTTCCTTGACCTTCACCGCCGCCCGCTCCTCGGCGCTACTGGCCGGCAGAAGCGAACCCGCGAGCCAGCCGACGCCGGCCGCGATCAGGCCGGCTGCCAGCGGGTTACCCGCCGTGAGGCGGCGCAGCTGGCCGGGGGCCGCCGATACTTTCTCCTGAGCCACTGACACCTTTCCTGCCGCTGCGGAACTCGTGCTGGAGGCGGATTGTGACGCTGCGCCCATGACCTTGTCCCTTATTCCGAGCACAGCAGAACGTGCGCTGGCTGCCTTGCGCTTCGCCGCGTGCGCCGGGTTGACCGTGTCAGCCAGGGTGTTGACGTCCTGGCTCAGGCTGGTGCGCGTTTCCTCGATCTGCTCGCGGATCTGGTCCGGGTCGCTGGTCATGATGTGCCCTCGTTTCCTCTTACCGCGTCAGGAATCCTCTTCACCGTCTGTACGGTCTGCGGGACACCGGGAACCGCGCTGACCTCCCGGCGCCCCATCAGCCCGAGGACCGCGGCGACGATCAGCCAAATGGCCGCCACGATCAGCGCTGACCAGGCATGGCCAGTGGCGTCGCCGATGCCCCACCACGCGGCGACCGACGTGAACAGCAGGACCATGTGGCCGCTCATGCCGGCGCCCGCCAGCAGCCCGGCGCCCTTGCCTGCCCGGGAAGCCGACTGACGGAGCTCGGCCTTGGCCAGCTCCACCTCCTGGCGCATGAGCGTGCTGAGATCTTCAGCAACCTCCGAGAACAGCTCGCCGACAGATGGCCGCGAATCAGACGGCGGCACAGCCGGATCGAGCGAGCTGCTCACAGCGTGCCCTTACGGCCTGCCTGGTCGTCCGTGACCAGGGGATGCCGCTCGCCATAGGCTTGATCGGCCTCCCAGGCCGGATCGCCGCTGCTTACGTCCTTAAGCCCCCGGGTGAGCCGGCGGCCACCACGCCCGCTCCCGCCGCCAGCACCAGGAAGGCCGCCGGCCTGCGGCGGGCAAATGACTGCATCTCACCCACCACCTGCCCGGGCTTGCGGCCATCCAGCCACTGCCCGGCATCACGGACCCGCGAGGCCACCTGATACGCCAGGTCGGTGGCCATGCCACCATGGCTCGGGCGATCTGCCATGGCGCGAAGCTCATCACTGAGCGAAAGGAGTTGCTTCGCCACCCGCCGTTGTCCGTGCGCTGCTTGCTCCGCCAGCTGGCCTTGAACCTGCTGCAGCAGGTCCCTGCCCTGACGCGCGGTCTCTGCCGCAACGTCCGATGCCTGCTCTCGGGCAACGTCGGCCACGTGCTTTCCTGCCTGAACGCTGCTGTGACTCAGGACAGAAGCCTGATCCTTGACAACGTCGGCCGTGCCCTGTTCTTCCGGCAACCCGGGCGGCGGCGATTGGCCGCGCTGCGTTGTTTCGGGCAGGTAGTTCTCTGTCATGTAGGCCATCTCCTCGATCAAGCGCCTGCGGGCTGTCCGCATGCCATGCCGGGGCGATCATGAATCAGTCCCCTGCGACAGGCGATGGGTCGCCATCCGCCTGTCTTGAGCCCGCACGGGCATCGCCCGGTTCGCCGAGCCAATGGCCGGTATCTGTTCCCCATGCGTCGTCCGGCTGGCCCCCACTACCCGCAGCCGGATGACTTACACGTTAAACTTACACTAGAAGCTTACGACTGAAGCTTACATGAGAAGCTTACAGCGTCCACGAAGATCGCAACATCCCGGCCGAACCGGGATCAGGCAGACGCTGCGGACAGGCAGAGGCCGTAGCTGGTAGCCTCAGTCCCGGCTGAGGTCCGAGCCGTCGGCGACGAATATCGCTATGCGGTCGAGCATGTCTGCCAGCCCTGCTTCGAACTCTCCATCCCAGCAATCCTGGGCGAGTCCTGCCGCCAGGCGGTGCAGGGTCGGGAAAAGCCTGGCGTCGATTTCGTCCGCGGGGTCGAGCATCTCGCGCGGGCTGTCGGCGTCCTCGATCGCCTCCCGCTGCTGGCCAGAGCGGGCTGGGCTCAGGCCGCCGGGAACCGGATGAGCGGCAGTCTGCCCGGGTGGTTCGCTGCCCTCATCTGCAGCGGCGTCGGTACTGGCGAAGGATCCGTCGCCCGGCTTAGGGTCCCGTAGTGCCATAGCGCTGGTTTCCAGGAGCAGGTAACCCAGCAAGAAGCTGTTGAACGTGCGGTAGGTGAACAGCACCTGCTCGTCGGTGAACCCCTCGGCGGTCAATCCGTTCAGCATCGCCTCGACCCAGCGCAGCGACCGGAGCGGCGGATTAACCCACGGAGCCGCAGGCGGGCGGGTGGCGACCAGCGGGAAAGCATGCGGATGCGCCCGCGCGTATCGGCGCACCCCATGCGCCATGCCGGTGAGATAAGGCCGCCACCCGTTCACCGGTCGCAACTGGACCTCCGGATCGTCGGCGAGCTCGTTGACGATCCGCTCCACCACCGCGTCGAACAGCTCATCACGGTCCTGCACATACCGGTACAACGACATCGAGCGGACCCCCAGCCGCGACGACACCGCCCGCATCGACGCCGCCCCGATGCCCTGCGCATCCACCAGCTCCAAAGTCGCCGTAACGATCCGGTCCAGCGACAGGCCACGACCCGGCCGGCTACGACGCCCGTGCCCACCCTGCGCTGGTGTCACCGGAACCTCACCTTGAGTCACCTTAAGACGACTGCCGTGATGTTAGCGTCCGCCGCCGTCAACACCGGCCGCTGGCGACGTAGCGCGTTGTGATCATCTTAAGGTTGTCTGTCTCGGGGCATGAAGAGATCGCCTTGACACTCGGCTCGCCGGGGCAAAACAAGCCCGTGCCAGATGACTGCTCAAGAGCGGCGGACGTGACGACCCCCTGTCAGTGGGCGTCACCGGACGGGTCCGCGTTCGCGGCGGACAGCCACTGCACCTCGGCGGCCGACCGGTCGGCGCCGGCGTGTGCGACCTTGCGCAGCTCGGCCTTGTTGACCTTGTTCAGCGTGGAGCGCGGGAAATCACGCACGTCGTAAACGGCACGAGGCACTTTGAAATCCGCCAATCGTTCGGCGCAAATGGCTTTGACCTCCGCTGCGAGCGACTCGCCATTCCGCAGCGGGACCACGAAAGCCACCGGGACCTCGTCAAGCTTGTCATCCGGCCTGCCTACGACGGCAACTTCCGCTACCAGGCCCGTTTCCATGATGACGCGCTCGATTTCGGACGCCGCGACGTTCTCCGCGCCAACCTTCAGCATGTCCTTGGCCCGGTCGGCGAACGAGATATAGCCGTCGGCGTGGACGGTGACCCTGTCACCGGTCCGGAACCAGCCTGCTTCGTCGAAACTGTCCGCGGTCGCCGCCGGCTGGTTGAGGTACCCCGCAAACAGCGACGAGCCGGGAGTTCCCTTGACCAGGAGGTGGCCGGTCTCCTCGGGCGGGGCGGGCGTGACACCGTCGTCGCGCACGACCGCGACCTGGTATTCGGGTGCGGGCCGGCCCATCGACATGGGACGGTCCGGCGTGTACGGGTTCCCCACGACCGGATGCGAAATGGTCTCGGTCATGCCCCACCAGCCAATGGTTTTTATCCCGAACGCGCTGTCCATAGGGGTGTCGCACACGCCGGAACCGAACAGGCGGTAGTCGTGGCGCGACGGTATCTCTCCGGTCGCGCCCGCCGCCAGCGCGCGGTGCGACAAGCCCATAAGGGACACCCAGGTACAGCCGTGCTGCACGGAGACGTCCCAGAACCTGCTCGTCGACCATTTCGGCACCAAGACGAAGCGCGAGCCGACCCACATGCTGGCGAGCATCTGATAGCCCAGCGCGTTCACGTGAAAGAGCGGCAGGTACGTGAGGTGACAGTCCGTCGGGTGCAGGTCCTCGTGCACGGCATTGACCCGGGCCGCCCACAGCGCGTTCGCGTGAGTCCATTCCACCCCTTTCGGTCTCGAGGTCGTGCCGGACGTATATTGCACGCTCACGGGGGTCATGGGTCCGAACGGACGCGGCTTAAAGTCGTCGGGATCGCCGGCCAGCGACGAAAACGAATCATCATCGCGGGAGGCCGCCCCCTCTTCGCCGGCGTTGTGGTCCAGCACCGCCTGCCAGTTGAGCTGCGGGGCACAGGCCGCGATCATCTCGCCGAACCGCGGCTCGGTAATCGCGCAGGCTGGCTGGCTGTCCTCGCTGAAATAGCGCATCTCGTCCGCCGCGGAGCGGGTGTTGGTCGTGACGGCGACCGCACCGATCGCGGCGCACGCATACCAGGCAATGACAAATTCCGGGCAGTTTCCCAGGTGGATCAAAACCCTGTCGCCCGGTCCGATGCCCCGGCGCTGAAGGCCGGCGGCAAGTCCGGCCGCATCCCTGGCCAGTTCGCGGTAGGTCCATTCCCGCGGTGACCCGCGATACGGATGCCAGACGAACGCGATCCGGTCCGCACTGCGCTCCGCGCGCACCCGGACCAGGTCCCAGACGTTAAGCATGTCGTCTCCCTTGCAACTCACTGGGTACAGTGTTGCCATGGCAGGAACACGTATTCAGGCGACAGCTGACGACGCGCAGGATCTGACGGCTCCGGGCTCTCCCGCGTGGTGGGCAGCCCGCCAGGACAGGGCAGAGCCGGCCCGGCGCGTTCCCATCACCCTGGACCGCATCATCGCCGGCGCTCTCGAGCTGATCGACCGCGAGGGGCTGGGCGCGCTGAGCATGCGGAACCTCGCCAGCGAGCTGCAGACCGGCACCACGACGCTGTACCGGTACGTTTCCGGCAAGGATGAGGTGCTGGTGCTGGTTGCCGACGCCGTGCTGGGTGAGACCCAGTTGCGCCGCCCCCTGGAGGGCCTGGGCTGGCGAGAGGTCCTTGAGGAGCTGGCGCGCTCCATGCGAACGGCGCTGGGCGCGCATCCGAACGTCGCCGCCTTGTTCGCTACCGCGGTGCCGGTCGGCCCGAATTCGCTGCGCGGCCGGGAGCTGAGCCTCAGCGTCCTGCGGGAGCGCGGCTTCGACGAGACTCTGGCGGCCGATGTCTACACCGCGCTGGCCCATCTGGTACTGGCCTCCGTCCTGCAGGAGCCGATGAACGACTTCCGCGCCGGAGGCCTGGGAGCATCGAAGAGCCTGACATTGCGCGACTTTTACCGCTCGCTGCCGGCCGGGCAGTACCCGCATCTTGTCGAGCTGGCCGAGGAGCTGACGTCGCGAACCACCACGGAGGAGTTCGAATTCGGGCTGGGGTGCCTGCTCGACGGCGTGGAGCTGCGGCTGCAGCGGACTCGCACTCAAGGGCGCCGCCCGCGGAACGCGAACTCGCCGGACTGACCGCATCCCGCGGCTACCAGGGGAGGCTGGTCCCGAGTTCGTGGGTCAGGTTCTCGTTGACATCGTCGGCGCTGTAGACATGGCGGGGCGGCGTCTCGAACGTGGCGTAGGGGGTCAGCCGCAGCACAACCCGGTTCTCCCGGGTGATGCCCTCGGCGACCAAGGGACGCACGTCCTCGGGCATCGGCTCGCCTGCCATGACGCCGGCGATGCGCATGCCCAGGTCCACATTGGCGTCATGGTCGGTCTCGACCTTTGCGTCGCAGTACACCTGCAGGTAGGTGAGCGGCCACTGCTCGTCGAGGACGCACAGCGCGACCTTCTGATTGCGCTGGACGGCCTTGGCCTTCGCCCGGGCCGCCATGGTCGAGACCAGGATGTCGTCGCCGTCAACGACGTAGTACACGACGCTCATCGCGGGCCCGTCCTGGCGCCGGTTGTAGCCGAAGATCGCGGTGCGGTTGCGTGCCACGAATCCTCTGCGTTCGTCGCGGTTCATCGCTCGTCCTTTCAGGATGCGCCGAGGTAGAGGCGCCCGACGTCGGGGCTGTCGAGAAGCTCGGCGGCCGGGGCGGCCAACCGGACGATGCCGGCGTCGAGGACGGCACCGTTGTGGGCGATGGCCAGCCCCGAGCGCGCGTTCTGCTCGACGAGCAGGATGGTCCGCCCGTCGCTGCTGAGCTCGGCGAGGATGCCGAAAATCGTCCTCAGCGCCCGCGGTTCCAGCCCTGCTGACGGCTCGTCGAAGCAGAGAACGGGCGGGTCGAGCATCATGGTCCGGGCGATCTCCACGGTCTTCTGCTCGCCGCCGGACAGGGAGCCGGCCAGGTCGTGGCGGCGCCGGGCGACGATCGGGAAGCGCTGGGCGATCTCGGCGGCGCGCCGCGCGACGGCGTCGCGGTCGGTTCTGATGTACGCGCCCATCAGGACGTTGTCCCATACCGACATGGCCGGGAACAGGCTGCGGTCTTGGGGCACGTGGGTGACGCCGTGCGTGAGCATGGCCCGGGGCGACCAGCCGGTGACGTTCTTTCCGGCGAGGCGGACCCGGCCGTCGCGGGGCACGAGCAGGCCGCTGATGACCCGCAGGACCGTTGACTTGCCGGAGCCGTTCGGGCCGATGAGGCACGTGATCTGGCCGGCGGGCACGTCAAGGTCGAGACCGCGCAGGATGTCGCCCTGGCCATAGCCGGCGACGATGCCACGCAGCTCCAGGCCTGCGTCCATGGGTCAGTCTCCTAGGTAGGCGTCCAGGACGCGGGGGTCGTTCTGAACCTCTTCGGGGGCAGCACACGCGATGGCGCGGCCACGGTCCAGCACGATCACGGGGTCGCAGAGGCTCATCACGAACTGCATCTCGTGCCCGACGATGAGGAACGTGACACCCCGGGCATGCCGTCGGCGGATGTGGTCCTCCATCGTCTTGATCATGATCGGGTTGATGCCGGCGGTGGGCTCGTCGAGCAGGACGAGGACGGGCTCGGCGATGAGCACGCTGGCGAACTCGAGCAGCTTGCGCTGTCCGTAGGACAGACGGCCCGCGGGCGTGCCGGCGTGAGCCGCCAGGCCGAACTCGTCGAGAAGGTCTTCGGCGCGCCGCCGGTCGGTGCCGGACACGCGGCGGCCGAGCAGGGCACGCCAGGGTTGGCCGCGGCCCAGCACGACGTTTTCCAGCACGGACAGGCCGGGGAAGACACGCGCCTGCTGGAAGGTGCGCGCCAGGCCGAGGCGCTGCAGGCGGCACGGGTCCGGACGTCGTACCGCGCGGCCGCGAAAGGTCAGCCGGCCCGCGTCGGCGGGCTGGTAGCCGGTAATCACGTTGAAAGCCGTCGTCTTGCCCGATCCGTTGGGTCCGATGAGGGCGCTCACCGATCCCTCGGGGATCTCGAAGCTGCACTCGTCGAGGGCCCGGATTCCCCCGAATGACTTGGTCAGGCCCACCACCGCGAGCAGCACGCTCATCCGAGGTCCCCGGCGGAGAAGAGGGAGTCCGTCGCGACCTGATCATGCGTTGCGCTCGGGGGGGACCCCGCCCGCAGGCGGCCCAGGCGGCGGGCCAGCGAGGGGACGATGCCCTCCGGGAGGAGGTAGATGACGAGGAGGAACAGGGCCGCGTAAGCGACGAGGTAGAGGTGACTGGCCCCGAAGCGGTAGGCAAAGTACTGCTGGGCGGGGCCGATCAGGGCCGCGCCGATGACCGGGCCCCACAGGGTGCGCCGGCCGCCGAGGAACGCCATGAGGATGGCGCCGAGCGCGAGCAACGGGTCAATGGCGAAGCCAGGGTACAAAAAGGCGATGTAGTAGGCCCACACCGCGCCGAAGGCGGCGGTCAGGCCGGCGCTCACCGAGAAGGCGACCAGTTTGACCATTTCGGTCTGCACGCCGAGCCCCCGGGCGCGGTCCTCGTCGTCGCGCACGGCGTTGAGCGCGAGCCCGAGCTTGCTGGTCCGCACCGCCCAGCACACCGCGATGGTGAGCGCGAGCAGGATCGCCATCGCGTAGTAGAAGGGCAGCTCGAAGGTGGCCGCGGGAAACGGCGCGATGGGCACGATCAGGCCCGTCGAGCCGCCGGTCAGACCGCGAAGGTTGTAGGCCAGCGTCTGCACCATGAACAGCATGGTGATGGTCAGCACGGCGAAGGCGGCGGCCCGCGTCCGCAACAGCAGCCGGGCGAGCGGCAGCACTGCCAGGGCGGTGCCAACCCCGATGGGCACGATGAGGACGAAGGGCCGGTAACCCCCGCCCACGCCAAGGTGACTGGTGCCGATGGCCATGGCATAGGCCCCGACACCGAAGAAGGCGGCGTGGCCCAGCGCCGGGTAGCCGGCGTAGCCGCCCAGGATGTTCCAGGCACACGCGAGGCCGGCGTACATCACCGTGAACACCAGCAGGTTGACCTGCCAGTGCTGGCCGAGGATCGACGGGAGCACGGCCAGGACCGCGACGAAGGCCACCGCCTGGAGGGCGCCCGCCTGCCGGATTCCGGGAATCTGGGCCGAGCCGTGTCAGCCGTGTCAGCCGGGTCAGCGGTGCCGGCGGTGCTAGCCGTGTCATAGCGCCCCCCGCAGCCGCCGGCCGAACAGGCCCTGCGGCCGGACGATCAGGACGACGAACAGGACGACGAGGAAGGAGAAGGCCGACCAGTCCGGCGAGATCGTGGCGGCGACGACGGATTCGACGACGCCCAGGATGACCGCGGCCACGATCGTTCCCGGCATGCTCAGCAACCCGCCGAGCACCGCGATGGACAGCAGCTTGGACAGCAGGTCGTACTGGGTGTTGCCGTTGAACGGGAGGATCATGCCGAACACCGCTCCCGCCGCTCCCGCCGCGGCCACCCCCAGCCCCATCCCTATGGCCGAGACCCGTTCGGTGTCCACGCCCATCAGCCGGGCGGCGACCGGGTTCTGGGTGGTGGCTCGCAGCGCCCGTCCGAGCTTGGTGCGCTGGCGGATCAGCTGCAGGACGCCCAGCACCGCCACGGCAAGGACGAAAGCGAAGAACCGCACCTCGGGGATCTGGTAGCCGGCGACGGTCCAGGAATTATTCGCGTAGCCCGGAGTGATCACGCGGATGTTGGTCTTGTAGATGAAGTCCAGCACCCCCTGGATCCCGATGCCCAGCCCGTACAGGACAAGCAGGCCGAGTTCGGCGCTGGACCTGCTCAGCCGGCTGAGCAGGAGGACGTACATCCCGTAGCCGAAGGCGAACATGGCCGGGACGAGCACGAGCATCGACAGGAATGGGTCGATTCCGAAATCGGTGAAGAGCGTATAGCTGAGATACGAGCAACCAATCACGAGGATTGCCTGGGCGAAGTTTATGGTGCGCGTTACCCCGAAGATGATCGCCTGGCCGCTGGCAATCAGCGCGTAAACACCGCCGAACAGGATTCCCACGATGGTGGCCTGCACGAACAGATGCACGGCTCACCCCGTCCAGGCCGGCTTGGCGATCGGCTTGGTGAGGGCCTGGGACGGCGGGTACACCGGCAAGAGCTGACCGTGGACCCACTGCACGACGGTGTCGGAGCCCTGCGGAGCGCCGTAAGCGGTCCAGCTGAGGTTGCCTTCCACGGTAGGCCAGGTGCCGTGGTGCAGGGCCGAGATAATGGTCGCGTTGTCAACCTTGTGATACCGCTGAGCCACCAGCTGGAGCAGCTGGCCGCAGGCGAACGCCTCGGCCGCGGCAGGGTCGATGTGTGCTGCCGTGCCGCCGTACATCGCTACGTAGGCCTTCTCGAAGGCCGCGTTGCCGGCCGTCTTGGCCTGCGGGAACCAGTCACCGGTGCTGAAGATCCCTTCGGCATTGCCCGGCCCGACCTGCGCGGGGAACGTCGGGTCGTTCGGGCCGCCGGTGAAGAACGCGAATTTCGGCGTGAAATGGGCCTGGACCATGCCCTTGACTTCGGCGACCGCGTCGGCGCCGCCGGTTCCCGAGACGAGCAGGTCAGGCTTCGCCGCGACGAGTTTCGTCACTACGGGGCTCAGGTTGACGGTTTCGGCGGCATAGGTCGCCCCGTACACCGTCTTGATGCCGGCCGCCGCCAGGCGATGCTGGATCTCACCGACGATCGCCAGCGTGAACGGGTCGTCGGCCGAAGGATAGGCGGCCGTCCGCGGGCGCTGGGCTGCCGGCAGCGAGAGGATGTAGTTGGCGAATGCGTCGCCCGAGCTGATGATCGGAGCCGGCTGGGCAAAGAACAGGTTGCTCAGCTTCAGGCCGAAGACCTGCGGAGCGCCGCCGGAAGGCTCGATGAACGCAAAGCCGAAGCGCTTGGCGATCGTCGCAGCCGGGACGGTCAGCAAGCTGGAGAACGGGCCGAACACCAGATTGACATGGTCGGCGGTAATCAGGTTCTCGTAGTTGGTCACTACCTGGGTCGGGTTCGACGCGTCATCGACGATCTTCAGGCTGACCTTGCGTCCGAGCAAGCCGCCCTGCTTGTTGACCGTGGCGGCCCACAGCTTGTAGCCCTTCAAGGCCGGATCGGCCAGGGTGGCAAAGTCGCCCGAGAGCGACATCGACGCCCCGATGACGAGCGGCGGCCCCGAATTCGTCTGAGAGCCAGTCGAGGAGGTAGGCGCCGAGGACGAACACGCACCCAGCAGCAGCGCGACCGCCGCGCATCCCACTACAACCCAGCCAGACCGCCGTACGGTTCTCACCATTTTTGGCTTCCTCCCATATCCCTGGCCGCCGTCTCCGGTGACATTGCTCCCAGGGCGGGAACACTGTTACCGTGACAGTACTGACGTGCCCAGTCCCAGTCAAGGCGGACTGATCGCACGGCCGAAGGGAGTTGCCGGTGAGGATCGCCAACGTCTCAGGACGGCTCACCCTGATCCGCGAGGAGGGCGGGATCGACGTCGAAACAGCGTCCGCCGGCCGCTTCGGACCTGACCCCCAGGCTGTCTACCGGCAGTGGAAGGAGTTTCGCGCCTGGGCCGGCGATGCCCCGTCGCCCGGCGCCGTGCTCATCGACAGGAACCAGCTCGGCGCGCCGGCGCCGAGACCGGCTCAGGTGTTCGCGATCGGGATGAACTACCGCGATCACGCCGCCGAGACCGGCCTGGACCTGCCGGCCAGCCCGGCGACCTTCACGAAGTTCCCCACCTGCCTCACGGCTCCCTTCGCCGACGTCGTGCTGCCCAGCGAGGCAGTTGACTGGGAGGTCGAGCTCGTCGTCGTCATCGGAGTCCGCGCCCGCCACGTCAGCCCGTCCGGCGCGTGGGACCACGTGGCCGGCGTCACGGTCGGCCAGGACCTGTCCGAGCGGGTCGTCCAGTTCTCATCCGGAGGGCAGTTCTCGCTCGGCAAGTCCTTCCCCGGCTTCGGCCCCACGGGCCCCTGGCTGGTGACGCCCGACGAGCTCGCGGACCCGGACGACCTTGAGCTCGGCTGCAGCGTCGATGGCCGCGAGGTGCAGAAGAGCCGCACCTCTCAGATGGTCTTCGGCGTGCCCGAACTCATCGCCCGGCTATCCGCGGTGCTGCCCCTCCTGGCCGGCGACCTGATCTTCACCGGCACCCCGGCCGGCATCGGTGCGACCCGCCAGCCCCCCCAGTTCCTCCGCCCCGGCCAGGTCCTTACCAGCTACCTCGAAGGCGTCGGCACGATGGCCAGCCGCCTTGTCGCCCCGCCCGCCTAACGTCCGCAAAGGCAGTCATCATGGCCCTGCACCGTCTCACGTCAGTCACCATCGGCGTCCCGAACGTCGCCGAGACAGCCGCCTACTACGAAGAGTTCGGCCTGACCCGCCTCGACGACCCTGCTGGCCCGCGGGGGGACGACGCCCCGCACCCCCCGGACGTGCTGGAGCCGAGATTCGCCACCGCCGACGGCGGCGAACAGCTCCGTCTCGTCGCCTCGCCGCGGCGGCGGCTCGTCGAGCTCGGCATCGGTGTCGCAGACCCCGACGACATCGACTCGGTCGCTGCTCGCCTTACCGCGGTCGGCGTCACGGGCGAGCGGACCTCAGGCAGCCTGGCAGCCGTTGATCCCGGAACCGGGGTGCGGGTCGTCCTTGCCATCGCCGACGCGATCGACTCTCGCCCGGCTCCCGCGGTCGCGCAGAACGCGCCTGGCCGGCCCGGCCGCGGCACATCCAGGGCCGAGCCCGTTCTGCGCGAAAATCCCGTCCGGCCGCGCAAACTCGGCCACGTCGTGCTGGGTTCCACCGACCTTGAGGCCAGCGAGAGGTTCTTCATGCGAGGAATCGGCTTCAAGGTCAGCGACACCATAGCCGGTGCCGCCGCGTTCCTCAGGTGCTCCACGGATCACCACAACCTGCTCGTCCAGGCGGCACCGGTCCCGTTCCTGCACCACACCTCGTGGCAGGTCGACGACGTGGACGAGATCGGCCGCGGCGCCACTGCGCTGCTGGAAAAGGACCCGGCTCGCCATGTGTGGGGACTCGGCCGGCATCACATCGGGTCCAACTTCTTCTGGTATCTCAAAGACCCCGCAGGCAACTTCAGCGAGTACTACGCCGATCTCGACTGCATCATCGACGACCAGCTCTGGGACCCGGGCGTCTGGGACGACATCAGGGCCCTCTATAGCTGGGGGCCTCCGGTTCCCGAGGCGTTCCTTGCCCCCGACGATCTCGCCGAGCTCATGGCCGCTTCCCACCAGGCCTGAGACGCGGCGCGCGTCAGCAGTACCTGCGCGGCTTATTCAGCCGGCCCGGCGCTGATCAGCGTGCGCGCGGCGGCGGCGATGTCGGTGGCGGACAGGCCGGACGCGGCGAGCAGTTCTTCCGTCGTCCCGGAGCCGGGCATGTCGGTGACGGCCAGGTGCGTCACTGCGGCGCCGAGCCCGGACAGGGCCAGCGTCTCGAGGACGGCCTCTCCGAGTCCGCCCTCGGGGTGGTGATCCTCGACCAGGACGAGCCGGCCGGTCTCGCGGGCTGCGGCGGCGAGGGTGGCGGCGTCTGCTGGCTTGATGGAGTACAGGTCGATAACCCGGGCCGGGATGCCCTCATCGCGCAGCGCCTCGGCGGCGGCGAGGCAGTTGTGCAGGGTGACGCCGGCGCCGATGAGGGTGACCTGGTCTGCTGCCGTTGCTCTCAGCACCTTGGAGCCGCCGATGGGAAATTGCTCGCCGGCCGGATAGAGGACCGGGTAGGCGCCCCGGGTGGTCCGCAGGTACTTGACGCCGGGCCGGTCAGCCATCGCCGCGACAAGGGCGGCGGTGCTGGTGGCGTCGCAGGGGTACAGGACGGTGGAACCGTGCACGGCGCGCATCATCGCGAGGTCTTCCAGCGCCATCTGGGATGGCCCGTCGGCGCCGATCTCGACTCCGGCGTGCGAGCCGGCCAGGCAGATGCTGGCCCGGGAGATGGCCGCCATCCGGATGAAATCATGTGCCCGGGTCAGGAAGGCCGCGAACGTGGAGGCGAAGGGCACGTAACCCCGGACGCTGAACCCGACTGCCGCCGCCACCATCTGCTGCTCGG
Organism: uncultured Actinomycetes bacterium; assembly: GCA_963697445.1. Lineage (GTDB taxonomy): Bacteria > Actinomycetota > Actinomycetes > Streptosporangiales > Streptosporangiaceae > PALSA-505. The sequence continues at coordinate 14,223 of CAVOOC010000037.1, read as the reverse complement.
CGATGAACATCTCGAAGTACCGCTCGGGGTAGGCCTGCGCGAACTGGTCGGCATGGGTGGAGTTGCTGACCTCGCCATCCATCGCGATCACGTCGAGCCTGGCACCGAGGGCCGTCAGCGCCTCGCCGTAGGCCTTCCGGGTCGCCACTTTCGCGCCGGCCTCATAGCCGGGCATGGTCACCGCGGCGTCACCCGGCCCGGGGCGCTCCGGCCGCCCCGAGGGGTCAGGCCGCGCGCCGCGCACCCGCAGGTTCCGCTGACCGCCGAGCTCGATGACCGCCCGTTCGGCCATCTCGGCAGGAAAGGGCCTGCCGTGCCAGCCCTCCCGGTCCTGCACCTCGCTGAACCCGCGGCCCTTCTCGGTGCGGGCCAAGATCACGGCCGGCTGGTCACCTTCCATGCTGCCGGCGTCGGACAGGGCCGCGTCGATGGCCGCGACGTCGTGCCCGTCGATCTGCAGGACTCGCGCGCCGAACGCCTCGGCCCGGCGCGCGTAGGCGTCCAGATCCCAGGACAGCTCCGTCGGCCCGCGCTGGCCGAGCCGGTTGACATCGACGATCGCAACCAGATTCGACAGGTGGTAATAGGAGGCCTTGTCCAGCGCCTCCCACATCGAGCCCTCGGCCATCTCGCTGTCCCCGCACAGCACCCAGACCCGGTAGGGCAGCTTGTCGGCATACTTGCCGGCCAGCGCTATCCCGACTCCGTCGGGCAGCCCCTGCCCCAGCGAGCCGGTCGCCACGTCCACCCACGGAAGAACAGGCGTCGGATGACCCTCGAGCCGTGACCCGAGACGCCGGTAGCCGGTCATCAGCTCCTCATCCGATACGACGCCAACCGCCTTATAGACGGAGTACAGCAGCGGCGACGCGTGGCCCTTGGAGAAAATCAGGTGATCATTGCCAGCCTCGCCCGGGTTGGCCCAGTCATACCGCAGATGCCGGCCGACGAGCACCGCCAGCACATCAGCGGCGGACATGCTCGAGGTCGGATGCCCCGACCCCGCCGACGTGCTCGCACGGATCGAATCCACCCTCAGCTGCTGGCCAAGCTCACGCAGTTCCTCGAGGGTGGCCAGGTCCGCGGATATCGCCGTGAGATCGCCGCTCATGCTGCACTCCACATCCGTCCTCAGATTCTGTGCCGACGACAACGCCGGCCTTAACGCCATGACAACACGCTAGCCAGCTCGTGCCAGCGCTGGGTGGCGGAGTAGCGAGGCGTGGATTCACTACACTTGGATGATTCAATGTCTTGAACCGTTTGGGTTTGTGGCGGTAGATTTGGCGCCATGACCGCAGCGCGGACTCCGCCGACGACCGCCGAGGAGCTGCGTGGTGCCGGCCTGCGGGTGACGTCCGCCCGCGTCGCACTGCTCGAGACCGTCCGGGACGGTGACCACCTCGGCGTCGAGGCGATCGCCTCCGGGGTGCGCGATCGGGTAGGCCATGTCTCTCTTCAAGCCGTGTATGACGCGCTCCACGCGCTCACCGCGGCGGGACTCGTGCGCCGCATCGAACCGGCGGGCAGCCCGGCCCGGTTCGAGGGACGCATCGGGGACAACCACCACCACGTCGTGTGCCGGTCGTGCGGTGCCGTCGCTGACGTTGACCGCGCGGTCGGCGAGGCGCCCTGCCTGACCGCGCCCGACGATCGCGGCTTCTCCGTTGACGAGGCCCAGGTCATCTACTGGGGCCTGTGCCCCGGCTGTTCTACCGCCCGCAGTGCGTGAGCACCATGATCCGCCTAGCACGGAAGGATTCCCATGTCTGAGAACCATGATCCAGTAGTCGTCGAAGACGCGACCCCGGAGAGCGGGGGATGCCCGGTCGCGCACGGCCTCACGCACCCCACCATGGGTGACGCCAACCGTGACTGGTGGCCGAACAGGCTCAACCTGAAGATCCTCGCCAAGAACCCCGCCGTGGCCAACCCCCTCGGCGAGGAGTTCAGCTACGCCGAGGCGTTCAGCACCCTCGACCTCGCAGCCGTGAAGCGCGACATCGCGGAGGTGCTGACGACCTCGCAGGACTGGTGGCCGGCCGACTTCGGCAACTACGGCCCGCTCATGATCCGGATGGCGTGGCACAGCGCGGGCACCTACCGGATCAGCGACGGCCGCGGCGGTGCCGGGGCCGGACAGCAGCGCTTCGCCCCCCTCAACAGCTGGCCCGACAACGTCAGCCTCGACAAGGCGCGCCGCCTGCTGTGGCCGGTCAAGAAGAAGTACGGCCAGAAGATCTCCTGGGCCGACCTCATGATCCTCACCGGCAACGTGGCCCTGGAGTCGATGGGCTTCCAGACCTTCGGCTTCGGCGGCGGCCGCGAAGACGTCTGGGAGCCGGAGGACGACGTCTACTGGGGTCCCGAGACCACCTGGCTCGACGACGAGCGCTACACCGGCGACCGGGAGCTCGAGAACCCCCTCGGCGCGGTCCAGATGGGCCTCATCTACGTCAACCCGGAGGGCCCGAACGGCAACCCGGACCCGCTCGCGGCGGCCCGCGACATCCGCGAGACGTTCCGCCGGATGGCGATGAACGACGAGGAGACGGTCGCCCTGATCGCGGGCGGTCACACGTTCGGCAAGACCCACGGCGCGGGCCCGGCGGAAGCCGTCGGCCCCGATCCCGAGGCCGCCCCGATCGAGCAGCAGGGCCTCGGCTGGAAGAGCACGTTCGGCACCGGCAAGGGCGGCGACGCGATCACCAGCGGCATCGAGGTTACCTGGACGCCTACGCCGGTGACGTGGGACAACAGCTTCCTCGAGACCCTGTACGGGTACGAGTGGGAGCTGACCAAGAGCCCCGCGGGCGCGCACCAGTGGAAGCCCAAGGACGGCGCAGGCGCCGGCACCGTCCCCGACGCCCACGACCCGTCGAAGCGCCACGCGCCGACGATGCTGACCACCGACCTCTCGCTCCGCATGGACCCGGTCTACGAGCAGATCTCGCGGCGCTTCCTGGACAACCCCGGGGAGCTCGCGGACGCCTTCGCCCGGGCGTGGTTCAAGCTGACCCACCGCGACATGGGCCCGGTCGTGCGCTACCTCGGCCCGGAGGTCCCGGCCGAGACGCTGCTGTGGCAGGACCCCCTCCCCGAGGTGACGCACGAGCTCATCGACGTCGGCGACATCGCCTCACTCAAGGGCCAGATCCTCGCCTCGGGCCTGCCGGTGTCCCAGCTCGTGTCAACTGCGTGGGCGTCGGCCTCGTCCTTCCGCGGCAGCGACAAGCGCGGCGGCGCCAACGGCGCTCGCATCCGCCTCCAGCCGCAGAGCGGGTGGGAGGTCAACGACCCCGATCAGCTGGCGGCGGTGCTGCGCACCCTGGAGGGCATCCAGCAGTCCTTCAACGCCGAGGCCGGCGGCAAGCAGGTCTCGCTCGCCGACCTGATCGTGCTCGCCGGCGCCGCGGCCGTCGAGCAAGCCGCCAGGGACGCGGGCTTCGACGTCGAGGTCCCCTTCACGCCGGGCCGCGCGGACGCGTCGGCCGAGCAGACCGACGTGGAGTCGTTCGCCGCGCTCGAGCCGGCCGCCGACGGGTTCCGCAACTACCTCGGGAAGGGCAACCGGCTGCCGGCCGAGTACCTGCTGATCGACCGGGCGAACCTGCTGACCCTGAGCGCCCCCGAGCTGACAGTCCTCGTCGGTGGCCTCCGCGTCCTGGGCGCGAACTACCAGCAGTCGCCGCTCGGCGTCTTCACCACGAACCCCGGGTCCCTGACCAGCGACTTCTTCGTCAACCTGCTCGACATGGCCACGACGTGGCAGGCGACCTCCGAAACTGCGTTTCCGGGACGGGAACACATTCGAGGGCCGCGACGCCGCCACCGGCGAGGTCAAGTGGACCGGCAGCCGGGTCGACCTGGTCTTCGGGTCGAACTCCGAGCTGCGCGCGCTCGCGGAGGTCTACGCGAGCGATGACGCGAAGGAGAAGTTCGTGCACGACTTCGTCGCGGCGTGGGACAAGGTGATGAACCTCGACCGGTTCGACCTCGCCTGATCAGCCCGATCACGACGTCCGGGCCAGCCGCCGGCTGGCCCGGACGTCCTGTCCCGGCGCTCTGCGCCCTGCTCGGTTTTCCCGGGCGGGGCGAGCGCGCAGCCAGGTCCGAGCTCGACATTTATCCCGAACGGCTGACGGGCAGTGCCGAGCGGTCACGGAGATCTCGCACAACCTCAGCCCAGGGGCTGGCGTGCCCGGATGGCAGCATGTCGCCAGCACTAGGCTGGACGCGACAGCGTTCCGCCGGGCAGAACACCGGCTCCGGGTCCCTGGCCTGGCCGGGGTAGACAGGTCGCCCATGGCGAGGGGAGAGCCGGGATTTCAGCGCGACCAAGACGTTCGCCCTCTCCGGGTGAGCAGCGGCGGGGGTAGACGCAGCGTGCGGATCGATTTTCACACTCATTTCGTGCCGTCACTGCCGGATTTCGCCGGGCGGTACGGCGACCGTCGCTGGCCTGCGTTCGAGGTCGGCGGGTCGGTCGGGCGGCTGACCCGGGACGGCGTCGTGGTGCGCGCCGTCCCCCCCTCGTCGTGGCGCACGGCGGGCCGGCTGGCCGACATGGAATCAGCAGGCGTTGACGTGCAGGTGCTGTCACCGCTGCCCCCGCTGATCTGCGACTGGGCCGACGCTGAGCCGGCGAGCGAGTGGTGTGCCCGGCTGAACGACGGCATCGCCGGTGCCGTCGCAGAGCAGCCTGGCCGGTTCCGCGGCCTCGGGATGGTGCCACTCCAGCACCCGGACCGCGCTGCAAAGGAACTGGAGCGGGCGAAGGCCTGCGGACTGGCCGGCGTCGAGATCGGTACCACGGCCGGCCGCTGCGAGCTCGACGACCCGGAACTGCGGGAATTCTTCGCGGCCGCCGCGCAGCTGCGGATGCTGGTCTTCGTGCATCCGCTCATCCTCGGGGCCGAGGCGGCCTGGACGGCGCGCATCAGCGGGCAGGCCGTGACGTTCGGCCTGGGAATGACCACCGATACCGCGATCGCCGCGGCGAAGCTGGTGTTCGGCGGGGTGGTGCAGGAGTACCCGGAGCTGCGGATCTGCCTGTCGCACGGCGGCGGCACCTTCGCCTGGGCGCTGCCTCGCATTGCCCGCGCGCTGGATCTGCAGGGCGAGCAGCTGCCGGCCGGGCTGCTGCGCAACGTCCTGGTCGACAGCGTGGTGTACAACCCGGTCAGCCTCTGCTACCTGCGCGACGTGCTCGGCAGCCGAGCACATTCTCTTCGGTACCGATTACCCTCTTCCGGCGCAGGACGACCTGGCGGGCGGCGCGATGGCGCTTCTCAGCGGCCCGGACGCGGAACTGGTCGGAGGCGGCAACGCGGCCCGGGTACTGGCCCTCACAGGATGATCGCGACGTCGTAAGCCGGCCGGAGCTCCGTCAAATCCAGCTCGTCCCGCTTGCTCTTGATCAGCAGCCGTCCGCCGGACACGGTGAGCCGGTAATCGTAACGGCCGACGTAATAGACACCGCGCCCGTTGCGGAACCGGAAGACCGCGAACCCCGCGGTGACCGGGAGAAGGTCGCCTTCCGGCGTTCCCAGCCGGACGTTTGTCACCCAGGTGCCGCGTGCTGGAGTGGGGCGCGTGGACGCGTTCCTCGCCGAGCTGGCTCACTGATCGATCGGTGTCGCGGGCCCCGGCGCCCCTCGCCTTTGGGTTAGCGACCGACGGGTCGTAGGCAGCAGGTTCCCATAGCCTCTGAAGGCGCATGGCGCGGCGCTAGCGGCCGGGCGCGGCGACGGTCTGCCAAGCTGGGGGCGTGGAGCGGACGGACCTGGAATCTGGGGCGGCGCTTCCCGATCCTGCGCTGGTGGTGCTGGTCGGGCCGTCCGGGTCCGGGAAGTCGGTCTGGGCGGCGGAGCATTACCGCCCGGATGAGGTGGTCTCGTCCGACCGGCTGCGCTCGCTGGTGGGCAGCGGCGAGCACGACCTGGACGCGTCTGCCGACGCCTTCGCGCTGCTTGACCAGATAGTGGCGGCCCGGCTCCGGCACGGCTTGACCGCGGTGGTGGACACGCTGGGGCTCGACCCGGTGCGGCGCCGGGGCTACCTGGAGCTGGCCAGGAGCAGCAGCATGCCCGGCGTTGCGGTGCTCGTCAACACCGACCCGGCGGAGTGCCGCCGCCGCAACCGCGCGCGCGATCAGCCGGTGCCCGCGGCCGTGCTCGACGGCCAGCTGCGGCGGATGCGGACGGCTGCCGCAGAGATCGGCGGCGAGGGATGGGACCTGGTCGTCGGGGCCAGGACGGCCCAGCCCGAGCCCTCGCACACCCCCGGCGCGAGGACCGCGGCCAGCGAGCAGCGGCAGCGACCGGTGCGGATGGGCCTGGTGCTGCAGCTCTCGAGGTTCTCGTGGGACCAGGATCCCGCGGGCCCGGCGCACTGGCTCGCTGCCGTGGCCCGCGCCGCCGCCAAGGCCGGCCTGCAGGGAATCGCGCTGATGGATCACTTGATCCAGATCCCCCAGGTCGGCCGGGCCTGGGAGCCGATTCCGGAGCCGTGGGTGACGCTCGGGATGCTCGCCGGCCTGCAGCCCGGTCTTCGCCTGGGCACGCTGGTGACGCCGGTGACGTTCCGCGCGGCCGGGGTGCTGGCCAAGACCGTGGCCACCCTGGACGCGCTCAGCGGCGGAAGGGCGTTCTGCGGCATCGGGGCCGGCTGGTGGGCGCGCGAGCACGCGGCTTTCGGCCTGCCGTTTCCGTCGGCGCGGGCCAGGCTCGATGAGCTGGAGTCGGCCATCGAGAGGCTTCGCGCCCTGTGGCAGCCCGGCACCAAGGAGTACCGAGGCGAGCGGGTCTGCCTGCCGGAGACGACCTGCTATCCGCGGCAGGCGTCACCGATCCCTGTCATCGTCGGCGGCGGCGGCGAGATGCGCACGCTGCGGATCGCCGCCAGGCTCGGCGATGGCTGCAATCTTCCCTCCGACGTCGGCACGCTGGACCGCAAGCTCGCCATCTTGCGCCAGCACTGCCTGCAGGCCGGGCGCGATCCCGCGCAGGTCGAGGTGACCGTGCTCGACATCCCCGTCATCGGCCGCGACCGCGGCCACGCCGGATCCATCGTGGAAAAGCTGCGCGGCAGGACCTCTGCCGCGGCCTTCGCCCAGCGCCACCACGCCGGCACTGCAGATGATCACATCGGCCGCTACCGGCTGCTGGCCGAGCGCGGGGTGCGGACAGTATTCGTCTCCCTCCCTGACCTGGCCGGCCCCGAGGACGTGCTGCGCCTCACCCCGCTGGCCGCCGCCTTCGCCTGAGCGGCCCCGGGCGCGCCGGTACCGAGAGCGATGGACGCCGCCAGGACGGTGTCAGGGTCCTCGAGCCGGTCGCCGTAGAGCGAGCGCAGCTGGCCCACGCGATAGCGGACGGTCTGCGGGTGCACGAACAGGGCAGCTGCGACGTCGTCGCGCCGGCCCTGATGCAGCAGCCATGCCCGCAGCGTCTCGGTCAGCTTGCCAGCCGTCGACGCGCGCACCGCGGCGAGCGGCGCGAGCACCTGAGCCCGGAGGTCGGCGAGTGCCTCGGGGTCGGCCCAGGCCACCAGCTCGGATAGGTGCTCTTCGGTGTCTAGGGCCTCAGCCGACCCGCCCGCGCCGAGGCTGCGTGCCCGCAGCGCGCGCTGGTATGACACCCGGGCCTGGGTCCAGGGGCGGGCCGGGCCGAGCACCGCCCGCCGGCCGGCCAGCGATCGCTTCAGGCGGCCACGTTCCGCGGCGTCCACGTGCGGAACGAGCAGCACGACGGTGTCGTCCCCGGCGTCGGCTCCGGGCAGGTCGTCGGCGAGCGCAAGGGCCTGCGGGTCGGTGAGCGAGCGCAGCCCGCGGACGTGCGCCGCGGGCAGGACGACCGCGGTCAGCGTGCCGGGGGGCACCCATTGGGCCCGGTCCGCGGCGGCCCGTACTACGTCAGCGGGATCGCCGGCGAGCAGGCTGCGGGTGAGCCGGTCGAGGTAACGCTGGCGGACGCGTCCTGTGCTGGCCAGTTGGTCGGCGTGGCCGGAGACGCTGGCTGCGGACAGCTCATCGATGTAAGCGAAGACAAGCTCGGCGAACTGCGCCATCGTCTCGGCGGGGATATGCGCGGCCACCGCGATGGCGGCGAGCTCCCGCCACGCGACCCGGGCGCCGACCCGGTAGGCGGCGAGCAGGGCGTCCATGGTCCGGCCACTGCGCGCCTCGTCGCGGCCGAGTGCGTACGCCCCGTCGAGGGCCGGGCCGAGCGGCGAGCCGGGGTCGGTTCCCTGGGACCCGGATGCCAGCTTGAGGAACTCCCCGAGGGCCATCTGGACGGCTTGCTCGATACGCGCACCCATCGGGCCGCCGAGCGCGCGAGCGTAGCCGGGCACCTCGGTGATGATTGCCGCGACCGTGTGCCCGGCCGCGGCGGGCAGCTGCGCGCGGAGCAGGGCGATGACCGGCTCGGTCAATCCGGGGGCGCTCGACGGCTTTGGGGGCATCAGCACTCCGTTTTTGTTTTCTGCGCACAATTATAATTACTCATTTCACGTTGAGCAGTCAAGTAATTATCCGAATTGGCGGTCAGACTGGGGATATGACGTCAGTGCTTCCGGCCTCCGCTCCGTGGCGCACGGCGACCTCGGCACTGCTTCACGGAGCCGCCCGGCTCGCCGGGCTCGCCGCGACGCCGCTCGTGCCCGCCGATTACCTCGACCTGGTGAGCCCGCTGCGGTCCGGGGCCGACCTCCGCGGCCGCATCGTCGCCGTCCGGCCCGAGACCGCGGACGCGGCCACCCTGGTGATCAAGCCGGGGCGCGGGTGGCGAGGACACGTGCCCGGCCAGTACGTGCGCGTCGGCGTGGACGTCGAGGGCGTGCGGCAGTGGCGGGCCTACTCCCTTACCTCCCCGGCCGGCCGGCCGGACGGCTGCATCACGATCACCGTCAAGGCCATCCCGGACGGGGTGGTAAGCAATCACCTCGTGCACCGCACCCGGCCCGGCACGATCATCCAGCTAGATCAGGCGTGCGGCGAGTTCACGCTCCCGGACCCGCGTCCGGCCCGGGTCTTGTTCGTCACCGCCGGCAGCGGCATCACCCCGGTCATGGGCATGCTGCGCGGCTGCGGCGATCCGCTCGCCGACGTCGTCCTCGTCCACTCGGCCCCCACGCACGCAGACGTGATCTTCGGTGCTGAGCTGCGCAGGCTCGCCGCGGCAGGATGCCTCCGGCTCATCGAACGGCATACCGATGCCGACGGGATACTCGACGTCGCCGAGCTTGACGAACTCGTTCCCGACCTGGCCAGCCGGGAGATGTGGGCGTGCGGGCCGGCCTGCTCGACGTGCTGCAGCAGCATGCCGAGGAGGCCGGCCTCGCCGGGCGGCTGCACACCGAGCGGTTCCGCCCCGCCATCCTCCTCACCGGGGAAGGCGGCACGGTCACGTTCTCGAGATCTGGCACCGTCGTCCAGGCAGACGGCGGCACCCCGCTGCTGGACGCGGGTGAGGCGGCCGGCGTGCTCATGCCGTCCGGCTGCCGGATGGGGATCTGCTTCGGCTGCGTGGTCCCCCTGCGCGAGGGCGCGGTGCGCGACCTGCGCACCGGCGATCTCACGACCGCGGCACCCGGCGACGGCGTGCTCATCCAGACCTGCATCTCGTCCGCGGCCGGCCCGTGCGACATCGACCTGTAAGGAGTCCCGACATGACAGTGATCCAGAAGAAGGCCGAGAACCCGGTCGCCCACCTCAGCGCGCAGGACATCGAGAACCTCGGAGCTGAGCTCGACGCCATCCGCGCGCAGGTGATCGCCAGCCGCGGTACTCGCGACGCCGCCTATATCCGCCGCGTCATCGGCGCCCAGCGCGCCCTCGAGCTCGGCAGCCGGGGCATCCTGCTGTTCTCTCTGTTCCCGCCCGCGTGGGCTCTGGGTACGGCCGGCCTGTCGGTCGCGAAGATCCTGGAGAACATGGAGATCGGGCACAACGTCATGCACGGTCAGTGGGACTGGATGCGCGATCCCAAGATTCACTCCACCACCTGGGAGTGGGACAATGCCTCCCCCGCCGACATGTGGAAGCACTCGCACAACGAGCTGCACCACGCGTACACCAACGTCATCGGCAAGGACAACGACCTCGGCTACGGCATTATGCGCGTGGACGAGGACCAGCGCTGGATGCCGATCTACCTGGGCCAGCCGCTGTGGAACTTCATCAACGCCTGCCTCTTCGAGTACGGCATCGCGGCCTACGACCTCGACATCCCCAACAACTGGGCCGGCCGCAAGGACAACCCCGAGTTCCGGCAGAAGAGCAAGGCCGTGCTCCGCAAGATCCGGGCGCAGGTGACCAAGGACTACCTGGTGCACCCGCTGCTGTCGGGCCCGTCCGCGCTGACCACGCTCGGCGCCACCCTGACTGCGAACCTGGTCCGCAACCTCTGGTCCCACTCGGTGATCATGTGCGGTCATTTCCCCGAAGGCGTGCAGACGTTCGCGAAGGCGTCAATCGACGGGGAAACCCGCGGCGAGTGGTACCTGCGGCAGATGCTCGGCTCCGCCAACATCCGCGGCGGCAGGCTCACCCACCTGATGACCGGCAACCTGTCCTTCCAGATCGAGCACCACCTGTTCCCGGACCTGCCCAGCAACCGGTACGCCGAGATCGCTGCTCAGGTGCGGGAACTGTTCCGGCGATACGACCTGTCCTATACCGCGGGCTCGCTCCCCCGGCAGGTCGGCTCCGCCTGGAAGAAGGTCTTCCGCCTGTCGTTGCCCAACGGGTTCCTTGCCGGCCTGAAAACTGCGCGCCGACCGGCACCCGCCGGCCGAAGACAGCCGGCCCGAACAGCCGGCCGAGACAGCCGGCCCGGTGAGCGCCGTCGCGTCCGCGCGTGAGGCCGGCCGAGCCGCAACGCGGCCCGAGCAGCGCATGGCGGCGTAGCCAAGCGGGGAACGGCCAGGCTGGACGTTGCGCGCGGCAATTGCGACCGCGTTCCGGTGATGGGGCTACGTCTCGTTGGACCGGCTGTCGTATTCGTCGTGGCGGCGCCACCAGGGGCCGGTCTCGTTGCGGCCGAGTGGCGCGCGGTCGAGCCACGGGTACATGCCCCAGACGGCGTCCACCCCGCGCTCGTACGCCGAGTAGGTGTGGTAGACGACGCCGTCCTCGAGGGCGAACGCGCTCATGCCGGGCCCTTCTCGCCGGTACGTCGCCCAGTCCGTTCCGCTGCGCGACGCCCATTCGTCGAACCAGCCACTGTCCTGTCCGGCCGGGGGCCGCAAGTCCACCGTGCGGAAGTTTTCCTCGACGGCTCCGGCCTCCCACTGCTCCTTGGTGTGCGTCGTGTGGAAGTCGTAGTTGAAGTCGCTGCCGGACGATGACGCCCAGGGGAAGCTCCAGCCCATCCGCTGCTTGTACGCCTGCAGTTTCGCGAGCGGGGCCCGCGACACCGCGCACAGCGCGACGTCGTGATTTGCGAGGTGGACGACGGAGCCGTCGAAGCCGTCGGCGATCGCCGAGCAGGATGGGCACCCTGCGGCGTAGCCGGGCCCGAACATGAAGTGATAGACGAGCAGTTGCGAGCGTCCCCCGAAGAGATCGGCGAGGGACGCTGTGCCCTCGTCGGTCTCGAAGTGGTACTCCTTGTCGATCCGGACCCAGGGCAGCTCCTGCCGCCGCCGCGCCAGTTCGTCGCTGCGCCGGGTCAGCGCCTTCTCGGCCTCAAGCAGCTCCAGCCGGGCCGCCAGCCACTCTTCCCGCGTTCCGGTCTTGTGAGCGGTCATTGTTTCTCTCCTTTTTGTCGTTGCAACAGGTTGTCGTGGCCCGCGCCACCGATGACGCGTCACATCGGCGGCGTGAGCCCGGGAACCGCCGAGGGCGCGACGATGATCAGGATTCCGAGTCCGGCGATCGCCAGCGCGAGCGGCACGTCGATGGCGGTTTTCGGGGGCAGGAGCTTCTGGGCCAGCATCAGGACGGTGATCACGGCCATCCAGGTGATGCTCATGACGCCCAGGGCCACCAGCATCAGCATCAGCCCGATGCTCGAGCCGGCGCAGCACAGCCCGAACTCCAGTCCGGACCGGACGCTGTCGCGGCAGCGCCGGCGGAAGTGCTGCTTGAGCGGCGTGAGCTCGTAGGCGCCTGCCGCGATCACAACCAGGCCGGCGGCGTCAGACCCGTGCGGCCGGTACAGCACGTACACGGCGACGCCGACGAGTGCCCAGACGGCAAGGTAGGAGGCGACGAATGACGGCACGGCGCGCACCCGGCCGCTGGCACGAACTCGTCTGAGGACTGCCGGAGCCGCGCCCGGCAGCATCATCGCCGCCATCATCGGCACCCACGCGCCGGCAAAGAACGCGAACGAACCGAGCCGGGTGGCCACGCCCATGTCCATCCCGGTCATCTGCCGGACCGCGACGGCCCAGGATGCGGCGGCGAGCCCGAGCGTCGCCGTCAGAGCGGTCGCCGTCGCGGCTGCCCTAGCGCTCGTCATGGCGGCCGCGATCAGGGTTTCGCGTTCGATCCGGTCCTCGCTCATGAGGTGACTCCTTTCACCGCGCCGTTCGATGTGCAACTCCAGAGTTGCACATCGGCTCTCCAGGCGCAACCCGAGAGTTGCACTCCGATCGAGCGCCGCCGCCACACCGATCGAAACAACCGGCGAGCGGCGGCAGTGCGCGCCCTCGCCCAGGTCGAGTGCGGGTCACCCCGTTTCTGCCGTCGTCGCATATGCGACCATGACGAGCATGATCGCTGCGTTTTCCATCACTCCGCTCGGCGGGAGCGGGTCGGTCGGTGCGTCGGTCGCGGAGGCCGTGCGGCTGGTACGGCAGAGCGGCCTGCCGAACGAGACCAACGCCATGTTCACCAATGTCGAAGGCGAATGGGACGAGGTGATGAATCTCATCAGGGCGTGCGTCATGGAGGTGAGCGAGACCGCGCCCCGGGTGAGTCTCGTCATCAAGATCGACCACTATCCCGGCGTCACCAGCGCCTTGCGGCACAAAGTCGAATCCGTCGAGCGTCGCCTGGCCGCGCCGTAGCTGGTCGCGCTGGCACGGGACTAGTCGAGGAGCTCCAGTGTCCGCTCCGCAAATCCAGGCGCGAGCAACAGCGACCGAAGATCGCTTGGCCCTGTTCGTTCCGCGCCGGGACCGGACCGCTGTACACGGGCGGACGGGAGTTCGGCTCGCGTGGTGGCGGTGTCTATGCCCCTCCTCGTTTGTCCTGGCCGGAATTACGGGCCTGATCGGATGGGTCGCTGTCGCCGCGCTGCTGCGGCAAGGCCGCTTCGAAACCGTGCTGTCAGCAGGCTGGGCAGAGCTCGCCGCTCCCCTCCTGGTGGCGCTCATTGTCGCGACGGCGATGTGCGAACGAATCTGGCCGGCGGAGCGTCGTCCTGTCCTCGCGCGCGGCCACGTTCAGGATGCGTGCTTCGTGGCCTTGCACGCCATGGTCGTCATCCCGCTGATGACTTTGCTCAGCGTCGGGGCGGCGGCGCTGATCGGTAGTCATGCGCGCTGGATCGAGCTGCGATCCACTGAGCACTGGCCCGGCTGGCTGCTCATCCCGCTGACAGTTGTGGCAATGGATGGGGCCAACTGGCTGGCCCATTGTGCCGATCACCGGTTCGGTGCGCTGTGGCGCTTTCATGCCCTTCATCACAGCCAGGAGGAGCTGAGCGTCCTGACGTCATTCCGTGCGCACCCTCTGATGCACACGACGGGGTTTCTGCTGGCGACTGTCCCGGTCGTGGCCCTGATGCCGGCGCGTCCGATGGCCCCGGTGATCATCACGATTTACGTGTGCATCGGCACTCTGCAGCACGCCAACCTCCGGTGGACCTTCGGCCCGGCCGGCCGGGTGCTCGTGAGCCCTGCGTACCACCGGCTGCACCACGCGCCGGACACGCAGCGTGCCAACCTCGGCGTCGTGCTGACGATCTGGGACGTCCTGGCAGGCTGTGCGAGGTTCCCGTCCCGCAGCGCTGGCGTCGGGCGTACCGGCCTGGACGGCAGGCCGATCCCGGTCGAGCAGGACGACTCGGCGGGGCCGGTCCTGCTGCTTGTCGCCCGGCAGCTCCTCGAACCATTCCAGGCACAAGGCTGACGCGAAGACTGCGCGCCAGTCACGCCGTGAGAGTCCTGGACACGCATACCAGAGGCAGGTGGGTCCGCCTGGCCGACCGGCACCGGCCCGGCGGCGGAGTCAGAGGGCGAGCATTGCGGCGGTGACCTCGTCGGCTG
>CAVOOC010000036.1:0-34032 GCA_963697445.1 uncultured Actinomycetes bacterium | reverse complement strand
CACGATGCGCCCGTCCAGCATCCGCACGATGCGCTGGGCGGCCGCGGCGACCTGGGCATCGTGGGTGACCAGGACGATGGTCTGCCCGCCGGTGTGCAGCCGGCTCAGCAGCTCGATGACTTCCTGGCCGCCGTCGGAGTCGAGCGCACCGGTCGGCTCGTCGGCGAGCAGCAGGGTCGGCTCGTTCGCCAGCGCGCGGGCGATCGCCAGCCGCTGGCGCTGGCCGCCGGACAGCACGCCAGGAGCGGCGGCCGCTTTGTCGCCGATGCCGAGCAGGTCCAGCAGGTCGCGGGCGCGCGTCTCCGCCATCCGGCGCTTGCGGCCGGCGATGATCGCCGGCAGAGCGACGTTCTCCAGCACGGTCATCCCCTCCAGCAGGTTGAAGAACTGGAAGATGATGCCGATGTGCCTGCGGCGCAGCCGGGCGAGGTCGTCCTCGCCGCGCCCGGTGACCTCCTCGCCGGCGACCGTGATGCTGCCCTCGTCGGCGACCTCGAGGCCGGCCACGAGGTTCAGCAGCGTCGACTTGCCGCAGCCCGACGGTCCCATCAGCGCGACGAACTCGCCGGCCGTAACTGTCAGGTTGACCCCGCGCAGCGCCCGCACCGGCGCGTTCTCGGCCTCGAATGTCTTGCGCACGCCGCGCATCATCAGCGCGGCCAGGTTCTCGTTCATCAGATCCCCGTCCGGGTTGTCGCCGGGTTAGTTGTCGCTGGGTTACTGGTCAGTGGGTTAGGTGTCATCGGGCCCGCGGAAGCGTTGCGCAGCGCGGCAGGGGCGGGCAGGCCCAGCGCCGCGACCTTGTAGGCGACTATCGGCGTGTCACGGCCCTTGACCAGCTGCGCGGGGAGCGCGGTGCTGCTTACCGGCACGGTCAGGGCCACGGTCGTAGCCTGGGACAGAACAGTCTCGCCCGCCGCGGCGAGCTGCTGCAGTCGCTGAGAAAGATTCACCGTGTCGCCCACGAGGGTGTACTCCAGCCGTTCCTCTGAGCCGAGCAGCGCCGCCGCTGCCTCCCCGGTTGACAGCCCGATGCCCAGGCCGAACGCGGGCAGCCCCTCGGCCGCCCAGCGGGCGTTGATCTCGGCCTGCAGGGAGTGCATGGACACCGCGGCGGCCACCGAGCGGTCCGCGTGGTCCGGCTGCGGGAACGGCGCGCCGAAGACAGCCATCACCGCGTCGCCCACGAACTGCATCACTGTGCCCCCCTCGCCGAGGATGGCACGGTTCATCGCAGCGCGATGAGTGTTGAGCTGCCCGGCCAGCTGGCTCGGGTCGGCGTGCTCGGCGATGGTCGAGTAGGACCTGATGTCGCTCATCAGCACGGTCACGACCACCCGCTCGGTCTCGCCGATGTGCTGGGCCTGGTTGCGGAGCTTCTCGGCCAGGCCGCCCGGCAGCAGCCGGGACAGGGTCTCACCCTGCTCCTCGCGGTTGACGATGGCCTGGTGCAGCATCCGGAGCCGGTTCAGCGCGCCCTGCTCCCCGGTGGAAACGCCCCCGGCCAGCTTGACGAACACGGCCTCGACCTCGGCATCGATGGCCTCGGCCGGGACTTTCCTGGCCGCCGCGATGGCCTTGATGGTCTTGCCCTCGGCCACCAGGCCCAGCAGCGCCTCCTCTGCCCGGCTCAGCCCGCCGGGCGAGATGACCGGCCGCACCAGCGCCTCGACGATGGCGGGATCGAGCGCCGTGCCGCCGGTGGCCACGGTGCGGATCGCATCGGCGAGCTGGTTGCCCTCGGCGATATGGTCCTTCAGCAGGTAGCCGTAGCCGGCCGATCCCTCGGCCAGCAGCGAGATCGCGTACTCCGGGTCGTCATACTGCGACAGCACCACGACTCCGGTCCCCGGGTGGCGCTTGCGCACTTCCTTGGCGGCGTCGATGCCCTCGCGGTGAAACGATGGCGGCATCCGCACGTCGGTCACCAGCACCTGCGGCTCGGTCCTCGCGGCCCCGCTGACGACCTCGTCGTAGTCGGCGGCCACCCCCACCACCCGGAGATCGGCATGCCGCTCGATGAGCGCACGCACTCCCTCGCGGACGATCAGGTTGTCGTCGGCGAGGAAGACGTCGATGGCGCGTTCTAAGGGCGCCGCAGAGTGCTCCATTTAGCTAGTTCTCGCACATGGCAGCCGTCGCCGCCAGTGAGCAGCCCCCCGGAAAGCCAGTGGTGCTAGCACACTCCGTGACTCCAGGCACCACCCTGGCCGTGGCGGGCGACGGGCGGGCATGGTCACAATAGGCCGTTGCCAGGCATCTCGGGCACCGGGGAAGTCTGGAGTGAAGGGGCGTACGGATGCGGGTGATCCGCAGGGTGGTCGCACACCAGCTCGCCGCGGGCTGGCGGGGCTGGACCGTGCTTGCCCTGCTGATCGGCCTGGCGGGCGCGGCTGTGCTCACGGCGACCGCGGGGGCGCGCCGTACGGCCAGCGCGTATCCCCGCTACCTGCAGTCGTACCGGGCATCCGACGTGCTCGTCTCGCCGGCTAACAGGGGACTCGGCGGCTACTACGGTGCGCTGGGCCGGCTGCCCGGCGCGGCCATCGTCGCGCCGATCGTCGGGCTGCAGGCGTTTCCCATCGGCCTGTCCGGAAAGCCGGACAGCCACGCGGTGGTGTTCGCGCCGCTGGATGGCAGGGCCGCCCACCTGGTGGAGATCCCGAAGCTGCTCGCCGGGCGCCAGCCGCGCCCGGGCAGCCCCGGCGAGGTGATGGTCGACCAGATCGCAGCGGCCGACCTGCACCTGCGCGTCGGCAGCAGGCTGGAAATGGGGGCGGTCGCCGGCCAGGGTAACGGGCCCGTCCGCCGGCTAGCCGAGCGCGTGACCGGGATCGTGGTGACCCGGGGCTCCGTCGTTCCGGTCACGGAACTGGACAAGATCCCGCTCATCATCGCCAGCCCGGCGCTGTACCGCGAGCTCGGCAGCAGCTACCGGGGTTTTGACGGCGCATTCGTCAAGCTGCGGCCCGGCGCCACCGCGAGCGACTTCGCCCGCCGCGCGCAGGCGCTCGCGCGCAGCTACCCAAGCACCGGCGGACACGTGTTCGTGGCCGACGAGGCCGCCCAGGCGGCTACGGTGCAGCGATCCATCCGCCCCCAGGCACTCGCGCTGGCCCTGTTCGCGCTCATCCTCGCGGTCACCGCGCTGCTCATCGTGGGCCAGGTGGCGACGCGGCTGCTGCTCGCCGCGGCAGCGGACAACCCTGCCCTCGCGGCGCTCGGCATGACCCGCGGCCAGCTGCTGGCGGCGAGCCTGCTTCAGGTCGGCGTGGCTGCGGCCGCCGGGGCGGCCGTAGCCTGCGGCGCGGCGGTTGCCGCCTCGCCGCTGATGCCGATCGGCCCGGCCCGGCTCGCCGAGCCGGCTCCTGGCCTCAGCGTTGACGTCCCCGTGCTCGCCATCGGCTTCGCCGCGACCGTGACCCTGCTGCTGGCGCGGGCCGCCTGGCCCGCCTGGCGTCGGGCATCGGCCCGGCATCAGGCCGGGCGCGGCCCCGCGGGTGTGCCGGGACGGCGCTCGCAGGCCGCCGAGTGGCTGGCTCAGGCGGGCGCGCCGGTGACCGCCGTGACCGGCGTGCGGCTCGCGCTTGACCCGGGACGGGGGCGGACCGCCGTGCCGGTGCGCAGCGCGCTGCTCGGCACGGCGCTTTCGCTGGCGGCGGTGGCCGCGGCCATCACCTTCGGCGCCAGCCTGCTGGAGCTCGTGCACACGCCGCGCCTGTACGGGCAGGACTGGGACGTCGCGGTGGACGTTCAGTTCGCGACCATCGCGCCGCAGCGGTTCGAGGCGATCGCGGCCCGCGTTCCCGGCATCTCAGGGTGGACGTACGGTGTGCTCGGCGCGGTGCGGGTCGGCGGGGCCATCGTCCCGGCGATCGGGCTGGCCGCGGGCCGGGGGCCGCTGGCGTCCCCCACCCTGCTGGCGGGCCGTCCGCCCCGCTCGCGGCGGGAGGTCATGCTCGGCACCTCGGTGCTGCGACGGCTCGGGCTCCGCGTCGGCCAGTCGGTGCCGATGAGCGCCGGCGGCCGCAGCCAGTCCGTCCGGATCGTGGGCCGAGCCGTCTTCCCCGACTTCGGCCAGGGCAGCTTCACGCCGACGGACCTCGGCGAGGGTGCGGTGGTGACTGCCGCGTGGTTCACGCAGCAAGCCAATGCGGCCGGCAACGGGAGCGGGTATAACTTCGCGCTCGTCCGGTTCGCGGCCGGACCGCGCCGCGGGGCACACATCGCCGCCTTCGAGCGGGCCATGGCCCCGTTCTGCGCCACCGTCCAGCAGTCGTCGTGCATTGTCGCCGACCAGCGCCCGAACGGCGTGGCGAACTACGCGAGGATCGACGGCACGCCCGTGGTGCTGGCCGGCGTGCTCACTGTCCTGGGTCTCGGCGTGCTCGGTCAGTTCGTGGTCGTCTCGGGGCGCCGCCGCCGGCGTGACTTCGCGATCCTGAAGGCGCTCGGGCTGCTCCGCAGGCAGCTCAGCGCGATCACCGGCTGGCAGGTCACGACCGTGACCGGGCTCGGCGTGCTGGCCGGCCTGCCACTCGGCGTGGCGAGCGGCCACTGGGCGTGGGACCTGTTCGCCGCGGGCGTAGGCCTCTCGCCCGGTGGCACCACCCCGGTGCCGGCCGTGCTGCTCATGATTCCCGCGGCGATCCTTGCCGCGAATGCCATAGCGCTCTGGCCGGGGCGGCGCAGCGCCCTGCTGAGCCCGGCGACCGTGCTGCGTGCTGAATGACGAGCGGAGGGATCCGGTCATGGAGATCCTGGTGGCAGGCTGGGACAGCGGCGGCGGCGTGGAAGTCGTTCAGACGGTGGTGCGGCGGGCGGTGGAGCGCGGCCATCACGTCCGGGTGCATGGCGAAGCTCCTGGCCGCCGAGCGCGACGACGGCCTCGTCATCGACGAGCTCGAGCGGGCGGCCACCTCACGGCGCTCGTGGTGCTAGGCACACCCGCATATGCCTGTCACCCCCATGGAGCCCACGCCCCGCAGCGACGAGGATGATCTCATGCGATACGAGAGCAGCGTCACCTCACTGTCCTGGATCCCGTCCGAAGCGGTCACCGGCGGAACCCGCGTGGCCTTCGATACCGGGGTCACCCACTACGACGACCCGCCGCCCGGGGAACTCGGCGACCTCGAGGAACTGCAGCTCGCTGACCGGTTCCGGTTCGCCAACGTCCTCCGCGCCTGGATCGACGTTGACGGATCGGGCGCGATCACCGGCTGCGGCTACGGCGGGGGCGGCCTGATGGGCTCCACCACGGTCAGGCTGGGCGGGCTGCAGGCCCGGTTCCAGGCCATCCAGCTGCCCGACCGGCGGCAGGAGCCGCAGCGCGGGGACGGGTGGGTCCGGTTCGTGCAGACTGTCGGGGGCCGGACCGGGCTGCCCGCGCCGCGGCGGGTGCGGCGGCGCCCGTTTGTCCAGTGGCAGGCGCCGCTGGTGTGGACCACCCTGTCGCTCACCCTGCACGCCGGCGGCGAGACCGAGTTCGCGATGACCGGGGCGAGCCGGTTCCCGCGGCACTGGGTGTACGACACCGCCGGAAGGCTGTCGCACAAGTCCGGCATGACCGATTTCCGCGACTGGTACCGCAGGTCGTTCGGGCGTCATAGCCCCTGGGGAGACGAAGACTCGCCGGCCCTGGTGACGGCCGTGGAGACGGCGCTGGAGCGGTCCCTGTCCGGGCAGTTGATGCATGGGACGGCCAAGCCCCGGATCCGGCGTGTCAAGGCCGGTGACGTGCTGGTCCGCCAGGGCGAGCCGGGCACCGACGTGTACCTGGTCCTGGACGGGGTGATCAGGGTCGACCGGGACGGCGAGCGGCTGGCGGAGTACGGCCCCGGTGCTCTGCTCGGCGAGCGCGCGCACCTCGAGGACGGCACGCGGACCTCGACGCTGGTGGCCGTCACCGCGTGCCGGGTGGCGTCGGTCGACGCCAGCCAGTTCGACCGCTCGGCGCTGGCGGAGCTTTCCGGCGGGCACCGGCGTGAAGACGCCGCGCGGGGCTGAGGGTGCGCGTTCACTTCTGTGGTGTCCGCGGCTCGACCCCGGCGCCGGGCGCGGAGTTCCTGCGCTACGGCGGGCAGACCTCGTGCGTGGCGCTAGCCCACGACGGCGCCGCCGCGCCGACGCTCATCCTGGACGCCGGCACCGGGCTGCGGCGGGTCACCCCGCTGCTGGGCGGGCTGCCGTTCGCCGGCACGATCCTGCTCACCCACCTGCACTGGGATCACGTCCACGGGCTGCCGTTCTTCACCGCGGGGGACCGCGACGACGCGCAGGTCACGCTGCTGCTGCCCGAGCAGGACGGGGGTGAGAGCGCCGAGCACGCGCTGGCCCGGGGCATGTCCCCGCCGCATTTCCCGATTCCGCCGAGCGGGCTGCGGGGCACCTGGACGTTCGGCAGCCTCTCGCCCGGGCCGCTGAAGGCCGAGGGTTTCACGGTCGAGGCGCGGGAGATCCCGCACAAGGGCGGCCGGACGTACGGCTACCGGGTCGGCGACGGGCACTCGGTGATCGCCTACATACCCGATCACTGCCCCACCGTGCTCGGCCCGGGGCCGGACGGCTGGGGCGAGTACCATCCCGCCGCGATGGACCTGGCACGCGATGCCGACCTGCTGATCCACGACGCCTTCCTGCTGCCCGAGGAGGTCGCCGCCGAGGCATCGTTCGGCCACGCCGCGGCCGACTACGCGGTGGGCCTGGGCCGCCAGGCCCGGGCCGGGCGGGTCGTCCTGACCCACCACAAGCCAGACCGGACCGATCAGGCGCTCGACCAGCTGGCAGCCCGGCTCGGCGCCGGGACCGCGGGCGTCATCGTGGCCGCCGAAGGCGGGATGACCGACCTGTGAACCGCGCCCGGCTGCGTTCCCCGAGCCCGTGCCTGCGGGCGCCACATGGCTAGCCCTGCTACCGACGTGGTCGTGGTCGGCTCCGGGCCGAACGGGCTGGCCGCGGCCGTGACGCTGGCCCGGGCCGGCCTGTCCGTGCACGTGATCGAGGGGGCGGCCACGCCCGGCGGTGGCTGCCGGACCGAGGAGCTGACGCTGCCCGGGTTCCGCCACGACGTCTGCTCCGCAGTCCATCCGCTGGCCGCCGCCTCGCCGTTCTTCACCGGGACCGATCTGGCGGCGCGCGGGGTCAGGCTGCTGACCCCGAAGGTCGCCTTCGCCCACCCGCTCGACGGCGGCCGGGCGGCAGCGGTCGCCGGATCGGTGGCCGAGACGGCCGGCGGGCTCGGGCCCGACGGCGGCGCGTACCGGCGGCTGCTCGATCCGCTGGTGCGGGACGTCTCTCTCACCCTGCCGGCCATCCTGGCGCCGCTGCGGTCGGTGCCTGGCCATCCGCTGGCCATGGCACGGTTCGGGCTGGAAGGCATCCTGCCCGCCAGTCTGCTGGCCCGGCGGTTCCGGACCGAGGAGGCCCGGGCGCTGCTGGCGGGGGTGGCCGCGCACGCCATGCTCCCGCTCACCGCACCGCTGACCAGCGCCTTCGGGCTGGTGCTCATGACCGCGGCGCATGCGGTGGGCTGGCCGGTGGCCGAAGGCGGCAGCGCCGCGATCACCGGCGCGCTGGTGGCCGAGCTGACATCGCTCGGCGGCCAGGTCGAGACCGGACGCTGGGTGCAGTCGCTGCACAGCCTGCCGCGGGCCCGGGCGGTGCTGCTCGACGTGTCCCCGCGCCAGCTGCTCAGCCTCGCCGGCGACCGGCTTGGGGCTGCTCATCGCGGGGCGCTGCAGCGATTCCGGTACGGTCCCGGCGCCTGCAAGGTTGACTGGGCGCTGAGCGGGCCGGTCCCCTGGCAGGCCGCGGCCTGCCGGGAAGCCGGCACGGTGCACCTGGGCGGCACGTTCGAGGAAGTGGCGCGGAGCGAGTCAGAGGTGGCAGCGGGCAAGGTCCCAGAGCGCCCCTACTGCATCGTCGCGCAGCCGGGGGTGGTCGATCCCACGCGGGCGCCCGCCGGGAAGCAGACGCTGTGGGCCTACTGCCACGTGCCGGCCGGCTCGACGGCCGACATGGCGGACCGGATCGAGGCGCAGATCGAGCGCTTCGCGCCGGGCTTCCGTGACCTGATCCTGGCCCGGGCGGTCCGGACCGCCGCCGGGATGGAGCAGTACAACCCGAACTACGTCGGCGGGGACATCAACAGCGGAGCCGGGACGCTGCGCCAGACGATCTTCAGGCCCACCGCGCGGTGGAATCCGTACCGCACCCCGCTGCGGGGCGTCTACCTGTGCTCGGCCTCCACCCCGCCCGGCGGCGGGGTGCACGGCCTGTGCGGCGCCTGGGCAGCCCGGACCGCCTTGTCCGACCTGGGCGTGAGCGTGCCGTGAGCGGACAGGTCATGCGGGTCGCGTGGTACCGGTTCACCGCGACCTTCGGCCGCAGGCGGGGCGGCTATCTCACGATCGTGCTGCTGATCGGGCTGACCGGCGGCATCGCGATGGCCTCGGTCGCCGCGGCGCGGCGAACCCAGGCCTCGTTCGCGACGTTCCTCGCCAGCACCAATCCTTCCGACCTGGCCGTCCAGGCGGGCGCGCCGAACCTGACGAGGGAGCTCGAACGGCTGCCCGGCATTCAGCGCGTCGAAGCCGCGAACTTCAACGTCAACGCGTACCCGCTGGGACGGACAGGTGGTCCGGCCTTTTCCGCGTACCTGCTCGGCAACGCTAGCTCGATCGGCAGCATCAACGGCGAGTACTTCCATCAGGACCGGGTCACGGCCACGGCAGGCCGGATGGCCAACCCGAAGCGCGCTGACGAGTTCGTCGCGACCGCGGAGGCGGAACGGCTGCTCGGCTGGCACGTCGGCCAGGTCATCCCGATGGGCGTCTACACCAACGCGCAGACGAGCGAGCCCGCCTTCGGCTCGGCGGGAGTCAAGCCGCACCTTCGCCTGGCCATGAAACTGACCGGGACCGTCGTGTTCAACGACCAGGTGGTGCTGGACCAAGTCGATCGATTCCCGGCGCTGGTGCTGTTCACCCCCGCGCTCACGCGGCCGTTCAGCGCCGGATTTATTTACGCGCGATACAGCCTGAAGCTCCATAACGGCGCGAGCGCGGTCCCGGCGGTGGAGCGGGAGATCGTCGGGGCTTTCCCGAAGGGCAGCACGTACGGCTTTCACGTCACTTCGGTCGTCGAGGGGCAGGTTGACCGCACGGTCAGGCCCGAGGCGATCGCCCTGGCGGTGTTCGGTGTCATCGCCCTGCTCGCGGCGCTGCTGATCGCCGTGCAGGTGATCGCGCGGCAGCTCCAGGCCCGAGATAAGGACTTTGAGGTGCTCCGCGCGCTCGGCGCGAGCCGGGCGATGACGGCGGGCGACGGGCTGGTCGGTATCCTCGGCGCGGTCGTGGCAGGGTCGCTGCTCGCGGCCGGGGTGGCGATCGGGCTCACGCCCCTGTCGCCGATCGGCCCGGTGCGCCCGGTTTATCCTGCACCGGGGATCGCAGTGGACTTCGTTGTTCTCGGCTTCGGCCTGCTGGTGCTGATCGGCGGGATCGGAGCCGCCGCCGTCGTGTTCGCCCGCCGGCAGGCGCCAGACCGGGTCCGTCGCCAGGAACGGGCGCGTGGCTCGCGCGGTTCGAGCCTGGCGCGCATGGCGGCGAACTCCGGCGCGCCGGTGTCCGCGGTTGCGGGGGTGCGGTTCGCGCTCGAGCCGGGACATGGCCGCACCGCCGTGCCGGTGCGGTCGGCGGTGTCCGGCGCCATACTCGCGGTGCTGATCGTCGTCGCCACGCTGACTTTTGGCAGCGGTCTCAGCACGCTGATCTCCCACCCGGCGCTGTACGGCTGGAACTGGACCTACGCCCTCACGTCGAACGCAGACGTACCGCCGCAGTCCCTGGCCCTCCTGGCTCGCGACCGGGCGGTCGCAGCATGGGGCGGCGTGATTTTCACCAGCGCCCAGATCGACGGCCAGACCGTGCCGGTCATGGTGGGCGGCACACATGCGCGGGTCAACCCGCCGATTCTGTCCGGGCGCCCGCTCGAGGCGGACAACCAGATCGTCCTGGGCGCCGCGACGCTCGCCCAGTTGCACAAGCGGGTAGGGGACACCGTCGTCGCGAGCTATGGAACGCGGCACGATGCCCCCGTCTACATCCCGCCGACGCGATTGCTGATCGTCGGAACGGCGACGCTACCGGCCGTCGGGGACCCGAACACTCTGCACCCGTCCATGGGCACCGGAGCGGTCATTCCCGCCGGGATCGAGCCGCCCGCGTTCCGCAAGTTCCTGCACAGCCCGTACCGCGCGCTCAACGGCCCGAAGATGGTCTTCGTCCGGCTGCGGGCCGGCGTGGCCCCGGCCCAGGGGCTGGCCTCGCTCCAGCGCATCGCCGACGCGGGAACCAGGGCGCTGTTTGCCCTCCCGAACGCCGTCGGCGGCGGCGGCGAAAGCGTTCAGGTCCTGCCCGTGCAGTATCCCGCGGAGATCGAGAACTACCGGTCCATCGGTGCCACACCTGTTGTCCTCGCGGCGGGACTGGCGGCCGGCGCCGTCGCTGCGCTCGGCCTGACCCTCGCCGCGTCGGTGCGCCGCCGCCGGCGCGACCTGGCCTTGCTGAAGACCCTGGGATTTACGCAGCGCCAGCTGGCCGCGTGCGTGGCCTGGCAGTTGACGGTCGCCGCCGCCGTCGGCGTCATCGCCGGGATCCCGCTGGGCATCGCGCTCGGGCGATGGCTGTGGGTCCTGTTCGCCCGCGACATCTACGCCGTGCCCCTGGCCACGGTGCCGGTGCCGCTGGTCATCTACGTCGGCCTCGGCGCGCTTGTGCTCGCCAACGTGGTCGCCGCCCTTCCGGGAAGGTACGCGGCTCGCACGCCGACGGCGCTGGTGCTCCGAGCGGAATGACCCGGCCGCTGTGCCAGGCAAAGGGTCGGGGGTTGTCGTTCCGATGGCTAGAATCGTCGGGATGCCAGGGCCGACCGCAGGAAGCGCCGTACCCGTGGGTAGGGCCCGCCCGCTCGCTCAGGTGTACCGACACTTCGGTGCGGTTGACGCCGCAGGAACATCGCCGCTGTACGAGCGCGTCGCCGTCGCCCTGAGTGAGTCCGACGAGGCGCTGCGCGCCATCGAGGCGGCACCGCCGCGCAAGCGGCACCCCACGGTGATCCTCGCCGCGCTGCACGACCTCGCCCTCGCCGGACGCGCCCCGGCGCTTGCCGCGGCCTATGCCGCTGCGGACGGCGACGCTGCCGCTGGCGCGGCGATCGGCACGCTGCTGCGAATGACCGACTCGGTCGTGGCCATCGCCGTGCGCCGGCAAACCCGGACCAACGAGACCGGACGCTGCGCCGTGCTGTACCCGGCCATTGCCGAGGCGGCGCGCCGGGTAGGCGCGAATGCGGTTGGGCTGATCGACGTGGGCTGTTCGGCTGGGCTCAATCTCAATGTCGATCGCGTCGGCATCACCTACAGCAACGGGCAATCGCTGGGCGGCCCGTCATCTCCCGTGCAGCTGTCGTCTTCGATCGTGGGAGAGCGGCCCATCCCGGCGCGGGCGATGCCCGAGGTCGTCGCCCGGGTCGGCGTTGACCTCGATCCGGTCGACGTGACCGACGCGGATGACGCCCGATGGTTGCGCGCCTGCCTGTGGCCGGATCAGCCGGAGCGGGCCGCGAGGCTCGAAGCGGAGATGACGCTGGCGGCGACGGCCCCTCCGCTGCTCCTGCAAGGTGATGCCGTCAACGTGGTGCCCGACGCCTTCGCCCGTGTGCCCGCGGACGCCCTGCCTGTCGTCACCACGACGTGGGCGCTGTCGCACTTCCCGCTCGAGAGCCGCCTGCGCTTCCTGCACCGCCTCGACGAAGCGGCGGCCGGCCGGGCGGTGGCGTGGGTGTCAGCGGAGGGGGTCGGAGTCGCGCCGACGATACCGACACTTGGCGATCGCCGCGCCTCTGGCCACAGCATCATCGGCCTGGCGGTGTTCGACCGGTCGGCTCTGCGCGCCGAGGCTATTGGCCGCTGCTGGTCGCAGGGCCGCTTCCTGGCGTGGCTGGCAGACTCCTAGGAATCCGGAGCATCTGCTGCACCGCCGCGGCGTGCGCCTCCCGTCCGTAGACCGGCTCTGCGAGCACGGCGTGCCAGGCGCGCGGCGGCAAGGTCTTCGAGATCCGTCCCGGCGACACCATCTATACCCCGCCCGGTGAATGGCACTGGCACGGCGCCATGCCCGACCATTTCATGATCCACATAGCCATGTGGGAGAGCCCCAGCGAAGGCCAGGGACCAGAAGCCGAGATAGGCAACCTTGTCACCGACGAGGAATATAACGCTCGCTAAATCAGCCGCAGCACGGCAACCGGCTTGATGCCGATTGCGCACCGCGTCGCGGGTGTGCGATCATTCCCGTGGTCGTGATCCATCGGCAGGAGGTGAGACCCATGTACGCAGTATCCGTAATGGGTGCTCCCTGCAGGGCACGATCGCGCGACTGAGGTAGTCGCAATTGGGAGCGCCCGACAGGCAATCCGCGAAAGGCGACTCCCATGAACACAACACCTTCTTCGACTCCGCGCATCAGCTCGACGACCACTTCCGATGGCATCGCGGTGACGCGGACGCCACGGCACGGGAATTGGCCGATGCGCGACCAGCAGGTTGACGCCACAAGACAGGCGGGCAACTCAAACAAGCGAGCCCTGGTTCTCGCCGGCGGCGGAGCGGCAGGCAATGCGTGGGAGCTCGGTCTCATCGCCGGCCTGTCCGATGCCGGGGTTGATGTAACCGAGGCCGATCTCATCATCGGGACGTCGGCAGGGTTGACGCTGGCTGCCCAGATCACCAGCGGGATCCAACCGGCCGAACTGCTTGCCGACATCCTTGCCGCTGCGCCCCGGCCACCGACTGGTCCGGCCGGATCCGACCGTGGACGTGCTCCGGTTGGGCCGGCGTCGGATCATATGGAGAGAACGAGCGCGGTCATCGGTGCCGCTGAGGATGCGGCCGACATGCGCCGCAGAATGGGCGCGGCGGCCCTCGAGACGGACGCGGCGTCGCACAGTTCTGTGCAAACGCAGTGGCGGGCCGTCGTCGCCGCTCGGCTGCCTAGTCAGCGCTGGCCGCAACGGCCGTTGCTCATCCCGGCGGTCGATGCCCGCACCGGTGAACCGGTCGTGTTCGACCGCCAGAGCGGAGTCGACCTGGTGGACGCCGTCGCCGCCAGCAGTTCGAACGGCTTCGGTATCCCTCCGTACAGCATCGGTGGCAACCGATACATCAACGGCGGCTACCGACGCAACGAGAATGCCGATCTGGCAGCCGGATACGCACGGGTGCTGGTGCTGTCACCATTCAGCGGCAGATCACGGCATCCGCTGGACTGGGGCATGCATCTCACAACACAGGTTGACGAACTACGCGCACGCGGCAGCAGGGTCGAAACGATCTTCCCGGACAGCAACTCCGAGCACATGTTCGGCGCCAATGCGATGGATATGTCGCTGCGTCCGGCCGCTGCTCGAGCTGGTTACAACCAAGGCAGAGCCCTTGCCGAGCAGCTCACCGAATTCTGGCGCTGACGCCCACGACCAGTCAACTCGGTAGACGTGACGTGACAGGCGGGAATCTCCGCCCTTCAGGGCGGGGTGGAAGTCAAACGAGAGCAGGCTCGGCGAGGTTCGCCGCGTAGAACTCGGTGAGCTTGACGATGGCCGGGGTGACGTACTGCTCCTTGTCGTAGAGGTCGTTGTGGCTGGCTCCGTCGATCCAGTGCAGTTCCTTGAGGCCTTGCGCGTTCTGGAACGCCTCGACGCTCATCCAGGCGGTGACGGCTTCGCGTCCGACGTTCATGAGTAGCGGGCACCTGATGAGGCTGACGAAGCGGAAGGCGTCGAAGAACGCCATGCGGTCGATGCTGGTCCAGGTGAGGAACTTGGCCGAGCGGGGGTGCTGGGCGCGGGGGGTGCAGTAATACTCGAATCCTTCCAAGACGTGCTGGCCCCGGGCGCGGGCCTCCTCGGCAGTGCTGGGGAAGAGCTGGAAGGTCTGGACGCCCTCGCCGCGGGCCTCGGCGGTGCGTACCGCGGCGACGTGGTCGAGCATGCCCTGGAAGACGGCCGGGTCCTGCGCCCCGCCGGCGCCATAGCGGAACTGGCGGGCGATGTTGACGGCGCTGACGGTGGCGACGGCCTTGATGCGGTGATCGGTTGCGGTTGCGGTGAGCGCGTATCCGCCGGAGGCACAAATGCCGAGCGCGCCGATCCGGCCGGTGTTCACCTCGTCCCGGGTGGTGAGGAACGACACGGCGGCCTTGAGATCCTCGACCCGGTGCGACGGGTCTTCGAGACCGCGCGGTTCGCCTTCGCTCTCTCCCTGGTAGGCGGCGTCGAAGGCGAGGGTGACGAACCCTGCTCGGCCAGACGGCGCGCGTACAGGCCGGCGGCCTGCTCCTTCACGCCGCTGCCGGGGTGACCCACCACGATCGCCGGCCGCGGACCCGTGGCACCATCGTCGGGGACGTAGAGGTGCCCGGCGATCTTCAGCCCGGCGCTATCGAAGGTTACGTTTGTCTTCATGAGATGCCTCTCCGGTTCGATGTCCGTGGCGGGCCCGCGTCTTCGGGCCCGGATGCCCGGCGGTCCGCCGCGGTACCTGAACCAGGTTCACGCCGGCTTGACGCGCGCAAAAGAGGCGGGTCTTCGCCTGGGAACACGGCTTGCGGGGGAAGAAACCTGCCCCCTCACACCACGCCCGGCCGCCCTGACAATGGAGCTATGAGCCCTCCACCAGACCATCGGCACGAGCTCGGCGGCTTCCTCAAAGCCCGTCGTGCCCAGCTCACGCCGCAGCAGGTGGGCCTGCCCGACAGCGGTTCTGTGCGCAAGGTTGCCGGGCTGCGCCGCGAGGAGGTCGCCCAGCTCGCGGCGATCAGCGTCGACTACCTCACCCGGCTCGAGCAAGGCCGGGTTCGGGCATCCATCTCCGTGCTGATGACGCTCGCCCGCGCGCTGCGCCTCGACGACGACCAGCAGACCTACCTATACGAGCTCGCGGGCAAGACCTCAGCGCGACCCCGTCGCCGCCCCGCGCAGAAGCTGCACCCGGCGATGCGGCGCCTGCTCGACCAGCTCACCGAGACTCCGGCCCTCGTGCTGGGCAAACGCATGGACATCCTCGCCTGGAATGCCGGCGCCGCCGCGCTGTACACCGACTTCGCGCAGATCCCCGCCAGCCGCCGCAACTACCTACGCCTGCTCTTCACCCACCCTGCCGTGCGCTCCATGCACGCCGAGTGGGAGCACGACGCCCGCACCGCGGTCGCCGCCGTGCGGATGGAGGCCGCGAAAGACCCCGACGACCCCGAACTGGCTGTGCTTGTCGGCGAGCTGGCCGTCCAGGACCCGGATTTCCGCACCTGGTGGGCCACCCATCAAGTCGCCGGCACGAGCTACGGCACCAAGCACTACCGGCACCCGGTCATCGGCGACCTCATCCTCGACTGCGACACCTGGAACAGCCCCGACGGCACCGGGCAACGACTCATGATCCTCACCGCCGAACCCGGTACCCCCTCCCACGAAGGGCTGCGCATCCTTGCCTCGTGGGCAGCCCAGGCCCCAACCCGCCAGCCGAACGATGGAACCGCAGCGGAGGTCCGAACTCATGGCTTCGCGGACGGATGAAGAGCTGGCCGCATAGTACGAACGAGGCCTTGAACGCGACCAGGCGCTACTCCATTTCTGGACGCGGGCGGCTCAGGGCAAGGGGCCGCTGAAGGTGGCGCCTTGAACTGCGACCTCGATCTGGTCTCCGGCCTGGATGGGCGGATAGTTGCCGTACTCGTTGCCGAAGCCGTATACCACCTGAGTGCTGCTCCAGGACGTCACGATCAGGCCGATGCAGTCACCGGCCTGGCCAGCCGTCCAGCCCTGTGTCGCGTCATCGAACCACAGGCCCGATGACCCGTAGTCGTCGCCGGTGTCCCCGGCCTGGCAGGTCTCCGGCGTGCCGATCGGCGGGTAGGCGCCCAGGTTGGCACCGGTGACGGTGATCGAGGGGTCGGATGCCGAGCCGGAGAAGGAGACGCCGGAGATGGCCGGCGGCGGGGTGCCGGGTACCTGGAAGGCGCCGATGCCGTGCGGGGTGCCCAGGCCGGTCGGCCCGTCGTATCCCTTGCCCGCCGTACACAGGTAGGCCGGGCTGCAGGTCCCGGTGCTGCCCTTGGTGATGTCGTGCAGGTCGGCAGCCGGGGCGCTGTAGGCGCCTGAGGCGGGGATCGTGATACCCGGCGGATTGTTTGCCAGACCGTAGGCACCCGCGATGATCGGAGAAGACACGCTGGTTCCGAAGGAGAAATACCACCCGCTGGCCTGGTAGGTGTCGTAGCTGAGCACGTTAGCTGCCACGGCGCTCACGTCTGCCGTGGTGCGGTTGGCGCATCCGCTGTCGTGCTGCCAGGACGGCTTGGCCTCATACGCGGAACATCCGCTGCCCGAATCCGGCCAGGCGGTTTCGGTCCAGCCTCGTGAGTTCGATGCCGGGGTCAGCTCGGTGCCGCCGACGGACGTCACGTACGGCGACGCGGAGGGATACTGCACGCCGCCCTGATAGGCGCCGTCGCCGGAACTGAACGTGATGGCCACGCCGGGGTGATCGGCGTCGCTGTCCCAGCCGGTCTCCCCGTTGAACTCACCGGTACCCCAGCTGTCAGACACCACCTTCGCGCCGAGCGTGACCGCCTCGTTGACGGCCGTGCCCAGATCACCGAATCCGTTGGAGCTGGCTTCCACCAGCAGGATGTGGCAATGCGGGCAGATCGCCGAGACCATGTCCAGGTCAAGGGATATCTCCTGGGCGAAGCCGGCATCAGGGGCCGGGTACTGGCCGCTGGCGCCGTCCTGGTTGACCTTTTTGAAGCAGCCGTTGCCGGTGGTGCACGGGGGAAGGCCGTAGGTCGATCGGTAGACCTTCAGGTCGGACGCGGCGTTCGGGTCGTCATTGGGATCTACCACGGCCACGGTGGTGCCCTTGCCGTCCTTGGCCGACAGCTTGGTGAGTCCGTACGCTTCCTGCAGGTTGCAGGGCGTATAGCCGGCGGACTCGTTGACCGTGCAGGTAGTCGTGGCCGCGGCGCGGGCTGCCGACGGGCTCGCTGGTTCCACCGCGAGGTAGCAGCGCGCCTTTCGCGGTCCCGTGCTCCTGGCACAGCCACCCGGCTTCGCCCCGATGCCTGCCACCTGGGCGGGCGACCGGACACCACGCGCCGCCTGCGCTCCTGCCGCTGGTAGCCACGCCACCGACATCCCGATCGCTAATGCTCCGGTAATGGCCAACGACGCCAGCCGCCCGAGTCCGTTCATATCCGCCCCCTGTCGAAGCGCCTGGTGTCCTCGCCTGCGATGGCGAGGATACGGTCACATCATCAGGGGGCCGCGTCACACCAGCGGCACACGGCGCTACCGCTTCCCCATACTGGGAGCAGCGCAGGTACACGAGCGCGGATGCCGGTATCCACGCTTCGGCCCTTGATCGATGGCGGCGACAGCTGCCGCTGCGCCGGGAGCCTGGGGGGTTGGATGTCAGCGAAGTTCGGCCGCAAGGACGAGGAAAAGCAAGAGAAGCTTGAGCAATGGCGCCTCGCGGTGCAGGCGGAGTATGAGCGCCTTAACGGGCTCCCGCTGATCGAACTGGCAGCCGAGGTCATGATCAGGGGTTCGGCCCCGGAGGTCCGGGTGCCGACGACGACGCCATCACGCTGGGGCAGGAGAACGCCGGCGCCGGCCCGACCGCCGAGCTGATCTCGTTTGAGTTTGCGCCGGTAAGGGGATCCACGTTCCCGCTTCCGACGTCCGAGGACGTCCAGCTTCGCGCGCTGATCGCGAAACTAGTCGCCGAAGGCCTGCAGGAACTGGAGCACGCATCGCTTGTGCGGTGTCAGATGCACACCTCGATGGGTTACCTGGACTGGGCAGCAACTCGACGTGGCCGGGCCGCGCTGGAGCGCGGCGAGGTCCAGCGCAACCTGGAACATTTGCCCGGAGCCTTGCTGGAACCGCCATCGATGTTCAGGACCTCGCCAGGCACGTAGTCCTCCGGCGAGGATCTCGCTGTCTCGGGAGCCCTCAAGGGCACGCTGTGGTCACCTTCGCCACCACGAACCCGGCCACACCGTTGCCGTTCACGCTGTGCCCGTCGCGAGTGCTGCTGTTCCGGCCTACAATGTGGCCGCCGCTTCGCTTCAGGTGATGGCGACCCGCTAGCCGGCTCCGGTCATGGCGTCGGTCGGGTCTTGGCTGTCGCCGGGTCGCTGGGATGCCGGGTGAGCGGCCTGGTCTGCACGGTCATCCAGGCATCCAGCGGGAGCGATGTCAGGATCGCCTGCATCTCGGCCGCGTCCTGGGCTCGCCAGAGGCCCAGCGAGCGCCCCTCGCCCGGCAGCGCCCACAGCCGCAGCAGGTGTCCCTGCCCGGCGAGCTCGTGCGCGCGTTCTGCCTCGCGCGCCTTGGTGTCCTCCACCGTCTGGGCGGGCGTGCCCTCCGGGATGGTGACGGTGAAGGTGGTCAGAAATTCCGTGGCTCCCGGACGGGCCTCTAGTGCCGGGTCGTTCGGGTGCCGGGAGAGCGGGGTGACCTCATCGGTACGCCAGACGCGCAGCGGCATCGAGGCGAGGACCCTCTCGAGCTCATCGCCATCGTCGGCAGCGAACAATCCGAGGCTCCGCCATTCGCCTGGCTGCAGCGGCGGGCGCCACAACCGAAGCAGGTGGCCCTGGGACGCGAGTTCACGCGAGTGTGCGTCCTCGCGGGTGCGGATGTCGTCGATGACTTCCTCTGAGGTTCCGTCCGGAACGCGGGTGGTCATGATGACGAGGTATTCCATGGTGAGCGCCTCCTGAGTCGGCAGCAGTGCTGTGCATGTTTCTGTTTCACCACCCCTTCGCGCTTGTCGCCTGCCCGCGCACCGGCCGGGTCAGTTTGCGTTCAGGTTCTCCGGTGTCCTAGCAGCTGGCGCGGAGGAAGATCGGCCCTGGCGGCTAGGGATTCGGCGGGCCGAGGAATGGGAACTCGGCCAGCAGGTCGTCGTGCGGCTTAAGGCCGGCCGGGGGAACCTTACCGTGGGTCAGCCAGGCGAAGCGCATGCTGTAGACGTCATCGGTGAAGATGCGGCCGTTGGGGTAGGTGGCGGGCTGGGTGCGGTCGTAGCGGAGGATGTCGGGCAGCACCATGAGGGCTGCCGTCTTGGCCTCGTCGGGTGAGTAGCCGCTGTTTTCCAGGATTGTGGACCACGGGCCCACGTAGTTGGCCACGTCGTCGGCTGGCTGCCGGGAGTTGTAGAGGTTTTTCTCGCCGTCGGGGTTGATGAACGGGTTGATCGTCGGGTGCGCGCCGCGGTCCATCTGCACGAGTTGGCCGTCGCGGCGCAGGCTGATCGTGGCCCAGACTCCGATCTCCGGGCCGTCACCGAGCATGTCGTCGGGTACCTCCAGCGCTATGGAGTTGACGTTGTTGTCGGCGAAGTCGTCGTGCCCGGTCCACTGGAATCCGTGCAGGGCACCCTCGACGTCGGCGAAGAACGGGTCACTGCGCAGTCCGGCGGACAGCAGGATCGGGCCTGCCTGGACGGGCCGGACTGTGCCGTCGAAGCTGACCGGGAGGGAGTCGGTGAGACGTTCGCCGACTGGCCCGGGCTGCCTGGCCGGGCTGCCGGTGGCGTACCAGGCCGTCCCGGTTTGCACGCCGTTGTCGAACGCGGAGAAGGTGAAGGTGAACGCGACGTCGGCGTGCAGGTCGCCGTCGGTGTCGATGTTGATCCGGTAGACCGCGTCGGGGTGGAATTCCGGACCGGTCGTGGGCGCCGGTATGGGGGGCGGGGCGCTCGTCGGGTTCGAGTCGATGATCAGCACCGTCTTGCCGGGCTGGTGACGGTGCAACAGCCCGTGGTGATGCTCGGCCCCGGGCGCCCGGAAGACGAACAGGTCGGTCAGGTCCAGGCGCCGGTCGTCGCCAGGGAACTTGAGATTGTCGGCGCTGAAGTGGTTGGACATGGTGGCTCCTTTGGTGGTTGTTGCGGGACGCTCCGCGTGGCCTGCGCACCCGGGCGCTCGGGTGGCCGGCGTTCAGGTGCGCAGGAAGTCGAGCAGGGCGGTGTTGACCTGGTCGGCGTGGGTCCAGGGGATGGCGTGCGGGCCGCCCTCGACCACGACGAGGTGCATGTCCTTGATCAGGTCCGGCAGACGGCTGGCGGTCTTGGCCAGCGGCAGCACCTGGTCCTGGTCCCCGTGGATGACCAGCATGGGCACGTCGATCTTGGGCAGGTCGTCGCGGAAGTCGGTCGTCCAGGTGCCGATGCAGGCGACCGCGGCGGTGGCTGATGCGGTGACGGCGAGGTTCCAGCTGGCCTGGTAGGCCTGGTCGCTGACCAGGGTGCCGCGCAGGGTGTCGATGTTGTAGAAGTTGTCCAGGAATCCCTTCATCCAGGCCGGGGTATCGGCCCGTACGGCCTGGGCGAACCCGTCGAAGAGGCCTTGCGGTATCCCGTCGGGGTTGTCGCCGGCCTGCAGCAGGTACGGCGGGATCGGGGAGACGAGCACGCCCTTGGCCACCCGTGCCGACCCGTAGCGGCTTGGTAGCGGGTGACCTCGCCGGTGCCCATCGAGTGCCCGGCCAGCACGGCGTCGCGCAGGTCCAGGTGTTCCAGCAGGGCGACCAGGTCGGCGGCGAAGGCGTCGTAGTC
This sequence comes from uncultured Actinomycetes bacterium, assembly GCA_963697445.1. Classification (GTDB taxonomy): domain Bacteria; phylum Actinomycetota; class Actinomycetes; order Streptosporangiales; family Streptosporangiaceae; genus PALSA-505. The sequence goes on along the minus strand of CAVOOC010000036.1, from coordinate 13,352 downwards.
ATACCCGGACGCCGGCTGGCTGGACTGGCCGAACCCGCGCCGGTCGTAGGTGATGACCCGGTGGCCGGCGTCCAGCAGGACCGGGACCTGCTTGTCCCAGGCGCGGCCGCTGAGCGGGTAGCCGTGGATCAGCACGACTGGCTGGCCGACGCCATGGTCTTCGTAGTGGATCTCGATGTCGGCGTTGTTCTCCTGGCCGACGGTGACTGTGGGCATGGGCTTCCTTCCGCTGGCGGAGGTGGCCCGGCGCCCGCCGGGCGCCGGGCCATTGATCTGCAGGGGTGGTACTTGCCTCAGCGTCGCGCTCCGGGGGCGCGCGCGCCCGTGATAATCACTGGCCGGTGCCCTGGTCCGCGGTCCGGGCCACGCCAGTACTCGCGGCGTGGGACGAGCTTCCGGCGACGATCACCACGGTCTGGCTGGCGGCGGCGCGGTCACGCCAGCCGCCGATTCCAGGGGTAATGGCGCAGGTCCGCCCTCAAACAGCGGCCGGGCGCCTGGATTTCCGGGTTCGGCCCCCCGGGTAGGCTGGCGGGCGGGCGTTAGTGGTGTCTGGCGGGGAGGCCGTGTGCGTTCATGCCTGACCGGGCGGCCGCAATGCGGCGTTCCGGTGTCGCCTTGCCGCGGTAGGCGGTACCGCCGCCATGGTTAGCGTGTAGCACCGGGCCGATGACGGCACATTCTGGTATCAGCGGGCCCGCAGCAGGGCTGACGGGCCGGCTCAGCGAACGTGGCGTACTTGACCGGTTCGTTGCTACCGTGCGGGCCGGTGAGGGCCGGGCACTGGTGGTGCGTGGTGAGCCCGGCGTGGGCAAGACCGTGCTGCTTGACTACCTGGCCGGGCGGGCCTCGGGGTGCCTGATAGCGCGGGCTGCGGGAGTGCAGCCGGAAATGGAGCTGGCCTTCGCGGGGCTGCATCAGCTGTGCGCGCCGATGCTGGATCATGCTGAGTCTCTCCCGGGTCCGCAGCGTGAGGCGCTGCGGACCGCGTTCGGCCTCAGCGCCGGCCCAGTCCCGGACCGGTTCTTGGTTGGCCTGGCCGTGCTGGGCTTGCTGTCCGAGACGGCGAGGGAACGTCCGCTGGTGTGCGTGGTGGGATGACCAGCAGTGGCTGGACCACGCCTCGCCGCAGGCGCTGGGGTTCGCGGCGCGGCGGCTGGCGGCCGACCCGGTGGGCCTGGTGTTCGCGGCGCGGGTTCCGGGCAAGGACGTGGCCGGGCTGCCAGAGCTCGTGGTGGACGGCCTGGCCGAGGGCGATGCGCGTGAGCTGCTGGAGTCGGTGCTGACCGGGCCGCTGGACGCGCGGGTCCGGGACCGGATCATCGCCGACACGCACGGGAACCCGCTGGCGTTGCTGGAGCTGCCGCGAGGGCTGACGCTGGCGCAGCTGACGGGCGGGTTCGGGCTCGGCAGCGCGGTACCGCTGGACGGGCGGATCGAGGAGAGCTTCGGGCGGCAGCTGGAGACGTTGCCAGCGCAGACCCAGCGGCTGGTGCAGCTGGCGGCGGCCGATCCGTCCGGCGATCCGGTGCTGGTGTGGCGGGCGGCCGGGCGGCTCGCGATCGGCGCCGGGGCAGCAGGGCCGGCGGCGGAGGCGGGGCTGGCAGAGTTCGGCGCGCAGGTGCGGTTCCGGCATCCGCTGGTGCGCTCGGCGGCCTACCGGTCGGCATCGGTCCAGACGAGGCAGGAGCTGCACGGCGCGCTGGCCGAGGTCACCGACCCGGCTGTCGATCCTGATCGGCGGGCCTGGCACCGTGCCCAGGCCGCGCCGGGCCCGGATGAGGAAGTTGCTGCCGAACTCGAGCAGTCCGCAGGCCGGGCACAGCGCCGCGGTGGTCTCGCGGCGGCGGCCGCGTTCCTGGAGCGGTCTGCCGGGCTGACGCTTGACCCGGCGCGCCGCGCCAAGCGGGCGCTGGCCGCAGCGCAAGCCAAGCACCTGGCTGGCGCACTTGACGCCGCGCTCGGCCTGCTGGCCATGGCACAGGCCGGACCGCTGGATGAACTGCAGCGCGCCCGCGGCGACCTGTTGCGCGCGCAGATCGCGTTCGCCTCCAGTCACGGCCGTGACGCGCCCCCGCTCATGCTCAGCGCGGCCAAGCAGCTCGAGGCGCTGGACGTCGGGCTGGCCCGCGAGACCTACCTGGAGGCGTTCACCGCCGCGCTGTTCGTCGGCCGCCTGTCTCCGGCGGTCGAAGACGTGGCCAGAGCCGCACGCATGGCACCGTGCCACCGGCCCCGGCGCGCGCACCCGACCTGCTCCTGGACGGCCTGGCGCTGCTGGTCACGGAGGGCTATACGGCCGGGACGCCCGCCCTGAGACGGGCGCTGCTCGCCTTCCGCTGCCAGGACATCTCGGCGGAGGAGGGGCTGAGCTGGCTGTGGCTCGCCGGACGGGTAGCCATGGCGGTGTGGGACGACGAGACATGGCACATCCTGGCCAGCCGTCACGTCAAGCTCGCGCGTGACGCGGGAGCACTCAGTGAGCTCCCCCTCGCGGTCCGGTCCCGCATCCTCCTGCACGCACACGCGGGCGAGCTGGCGCAGGGCGCGGCGCTCATCGCGGAGGCGCAGGCGGTCGCCGACGCGACCGGGAGCCAGCTCGGGCCCTACGGTGCTACGGGCATCGCCGCGTGGCGGGGCCATGAGGCCGAGACCACCGAGCTCATCCAGGCCACCATGGACGGCGTGACCAGTCGTGGTGAGGGGAGGGGATTGACCACCGGGTACGCGACCGCCTTGCTGTACAACGGCCTCGGCCACTACGACAAGGCCCTCGCCGCCGCCGAGCAGGTGTGCGAGTACGACGACATAGGCGTCCTCGGATGGTCGCTCGCGGAACTGATCGAGGCGGCCGTCCGCAGCAGCCAGCCCGCGCGCGCATCAGACGCTCTCCAGCGGCTTTCCGAGACGACCCGCGCCAGCGGCACCGACTGGGCGCTTGGTACCGAGGCGCGCTCGCGTGCCCTGCTGAGTGAAGGCGAGAGCGCCGAGAACTGCTATCGCGAGGCGATCGAGCGGCTCGGCCGTACCCGCATGCGCCCGGCCGTGGCCCGCGCCCACCTCCTGTACGGCGAATGACTGCGCCGCGAGAACCGGCGCCGGGACGCCCGCGCCCAGCTGCGGACCGCCCATGGCCTGTTCACCACGATGGGCATCGAGGCGTTCGCCGAGCGGGCACGGCGTGAGCTGCTGGCCACCGGCGCCACGGTGCGCAAGCGGACGGCGGAGACGGTCAGCGAGCTCACCGCCCAGGAGGCACACATCGCCCGGCTCGCCGTTGACGGCCGCACCAACGTGGAGATCGGGACCCAGCTATTTCTCAGCACCCGAACCGTCGAATGGCACCTCGGCAAGGTGTACACCAAGCTCGGAGTCTGCTCACGCTGAGAGCTGCGGCGGACCCTGGCCAGCCTCGGGCAGGCAGACCCACAGGCCTAGCGACCAGAGACCCAGACACCTATGGCAGGCAGCCGGGCCGCGCACTTGTTGCTCAACAACCGGTGCGCGCCACGCCCCACGCTGCGGCGGCCCGCACGTCGGCTTCGACCGGGGCAGCGGTGGTGTCCTGGGACCACACCACCCAGCGGGGTCGGACGACCAGCTCGATTGTGTGGAGGGCTGGCGGACGAGGCGATCGAATTCGTGGCCAGGCAGGTCAAGGTCCCGGCGTCGATATCGGCTTCTATGAGTGGTCAGGCGGAATGGGGCTACCTGCGCATCATCACCTACACCCAGGACGGGGAAAGCGGGGCCAGCCTCCGCGCCGTCGGATGGAGGAAGGCCGCCAGGCGAAAGGCCCGCCCCGGCTGGAACGTCCCGAGCCGCCCCCGGCAGGACCGCGGAACCGATGGCATCGACCGCGACCTCTGGCTCAACGAGGCCCACGACGCTCCGTCACTGGCCAGACTGCCTGACCAGGCTTAGCGGAGGATCCTGTACCGCTCTTCCTCAGACCCCTGATAGCGCCGACGTCCGCCGTGCCGGCCGCAGGACCCGGCCGACGCAGGGCCAGGCCGCAGGTCGGGAGCATCAGCCAGGGCGCCGGCTGACGCTCGAGTACCTCGCTGCGACCCAGGAGAGCCATGAGGAGCCCGCAGACGGTGCTGGTCAGCCGTCGCGAGACGTTCAACGCCGCGCACCAGCTGCGTGACCCGCACCTCTCAGACGCCGAGAACCGCCGCCTGTTCGGTAAGTGCGTCAACCTGCACGGGCACAATTACGCGCTGGATGTCGTGGTGGCTGGGAAGATCGATGACGCGAGCGGCTACGTCTGGGACTTGAAGCAGCTTTCGGACCTCATGCACAGGGTGATCATTGAGGACGTTGACCATCGGAACCTGAATACCGACGTGCCGTGGCTGCAAGGACTCATCCCGACGGCCGAGAACCTCGCGGTGGCCTTCTGGGGAAGGCTCTCGCCAGGGCTTCCCGAAGGGTTGCTGCGGTCAGTCCGAGTCTGCGAGACCGACAAGAACTGGGCCGAAGTTGGTGATCACTTCTGAGGGGCCGGCTCGGCGGGGGCCGCGAGCTGCGCAGCCGCTACACGGCCGCAGACCTGGCCGCGCTCACTCACGACGAGGTGCGGCGCTTTGTGCCTGATGGCGGCGGGGATCCGCAAACCGACATGACGCTGGCCTGGGAACTGCTGTACCGGCTAGAGCCGGAGCTCTACGAGCGGATGGCCAGCGCGGAGAAGCTCCATCGCAGCGTTATTGGCTGGCTGCCGGGCGCCGCTGACCGGATCGTCGAGGTCGGCGCCGGCACGGGACGCCTGACGCTGGAACTCATCAGGCGCGGGCGCGAGGTCGTGGCGATCGAGCCCGCGGCCGGCCTGCGCCAGATTCTTGAGCGGAAGCTTTCCAGAGCCGATCATGGTGACCGCGCACACGTGACAGCCGGGTTTTTCGACGACCTGCCCGTTGCCAGCGACTGCGCCGACCTGGTCGTCGCGTGCTCTGTTTTCACCCCCGCCCCCGGCCACGGCGGCGACCCCGGCCTGGCCGAGATGGAGCGGGTGTGTCGCCCGGGTGGCTGCGTCGCCATCATCTGGCCCAACAACCTCGGCTGGCTGGCCGCCCGTGGTTACGAGTACGTCACCTTCCCCGGGCCGATGTCGGTGGAGTTCGCGAGCCACGGCGAGGCGGTTGAGATGGCCGAGATCTTCTATCCTGGTGCAGTCGCGGAGGTCCGCCGCCACGGCAGCCGACGAGTCCCATATCCGCTGCTGGGCATCAACCCGCCGCGTGACCTGGCCTTCAAGGTGATGGCCCGGTGAAGATCGCGATCGTGGCGCCGCTCGTCTCGGCCATCCGCGAGCCGCAGGGCGGAGGCTCGCAGGCCTTCGTGTCCGACCTTGCGCGCGGCCTGGTCGGCAGAGGCCACGATGTCCACGTCTACGCGGCCGCTGGATCGCAGATACCAGGGGTTACGGTCATCGACACCGGGATCGACCCGAGATCTCTGGCGGTCACCCTGTACCGCGCCGGTGACCCGCCCGGCCGGGACCCGGCCCCGGCCGGGCCGGCCTTTGCCCGCGTCTACTCCGCCGTCCGCCAGGCCCGGTACGACGTCATCCACAATCACGCTTTCGATGCCCCGGCGATCAGCCTCGCCACCGGCGTCAACGCGCCGGTCGTGCACACGCTGCACCTACCCCCCGACGCCGCCATCGCGGCTGCTCTACGCCAGGCGGCCCGCAGCGGTGAGCCCCCGGCCGTGGCCGGCGTATCCGCGTTCCAGGTAAACGCCTGGCGGGTCACCACCAGGGTCGACGCGATACTCCCGCCATACGTGCCGACTCAGTTGGTCCCCTGGTCGGCCACAGCGGGAGACGGTGCCGTCTTCGCCGGCCGGCTCAGTCCCGAGAAGGGGGCGGCCGAGGCGATCGATATCGCCCTGGCGGCCGGAATCCGGATCAACCTCTACGGCGATGTCTACGACACGGCGTACGCGCGGGAGCAGATCGATCCTCGACGCCACGCGCCAGGCGTGACGGTCAACCCGGGGGTACCCCGAGCGTCCGTGTGGAGGGTGATGGCCCGGGCAGCGGTGGTTATCTGCCCGGCACGGTGGGATGAGCCGTTCGGCATGGCAGCCGCCGATGCTCAGGCGTGCGGGACTCCCGTCGTCGCCTTCAAGCGCGGCGGGCTCGCCGAGATCATCGCCGACGGCGCGACCGGTTTCCTGGTTGCGCCTGATGACATCCAGGCGGCCGCTGATAGCGTCCGGAACGCGGCTCAGATCTCGCGCGCGGCGTGCCGCGCTCACGCCGAAAGGCATCTCGACCTGGAACAGAGCCTGGATGCGCACGAGCACCTCTACCGGCGGGTTATCCGTCCTGCCGGAGCCGCAGTCAATGAGTGACGCCAGGCACTGGCTAGCGGGACGGCTCGCTGTCGTGACGGGCGCGAGCCGGGGAATCGGAGCTGCTACCGCTGAGGCCCTCGCCGGCGCGGGAGCGCACGTCGTTCTCGCGGCGCGTGACAGCGATGCCCTGGCCGGTGTCGCCAGGCGTATCCGGGCCGATGGCGGCGAGGCCACGCCAGTGCCGACGGACGTAAGCAAGGCCGCAGAGGTCGAGCGGCTGTTTGCCGCCGCTGCACAGGCCGGGCGTGTCGCCGCCCTGGTGTGCGCGGCCGGGGTACTGACGTCCGCTTCGTTCGGCGAGACCACGGGCGAGATCTGGGAAGAAACTCTGGCGGTCAACCTGACCGGCTCGTTCCTGTGCTGCCGCGCTGCCTTTACCGCCATGCGCACCGCAGGCGAAGGACGGATCGTCAACATCGCCTCGCTCTCAGGCGTCTACGCCACCGAGAAGTTCCCGGGGCTGGCCGCCTATAACGTCTCCAAGTACGGGGTCATCGGCCTGACGGAGGCGATAGCGGTAGAAGGCAGGCAGCACCGCATCAGCGCCATCTGCGTGAGCCCGGGGGCGGTTGACACCCAGATGCTGCGCCGGGCCAATCCCGAACTTCGCCCCGGCCTGACGCCCGGTGATGTCGCGGAACTGATCCTCGCGCTGCTGGACAGCCCGCTGGCACCGGCCAGCGGGGCGAACATCCCTCTCTTCTCAAATGCCTAGAGGGTTCCGCCGGCCAGCCCCGAGCTGCAGCTACGCCTCTTTCCCCACCGACCACAGGTCGGCCCGCTCGTCGGCGAGCAGCCCAGGAGGAGGCTGAGCCCGCAGGGCCACGAGGCGCGCAGCTGCTGCCATCTCCATGTCGCGGTCCAGCTCAGGATCACCGCCACGGTCGAGCCCCGCTGCGGCCCGCACCACTCCGTTGACGAGGTAGAACCCGATGAGCTTTCCTTCCTCCAGGCTCCCGCGGACCACGAATTCATCCCACGTCGTGGCATGGCCCACATACTCGAGCTTGTGGTCGTACTGATCGGACCAGAAGCTGTGAATGTAGTCGTAGGGAGCATCCGAGCCCAGCATCGATCTGGCGGCCGCGGCGCCCTGTTTCTCGGCGTTGTTGTAGTGCTCGACGCGGACCCGGCCGAAGAGCGGGTGAAGATGGTTCGCGACATCGCCGGCCGCGTAGACGTCAGCAGCGCTGGTCCGGCAGAACTCGTCGACAAGAATGCCGTTTTCCTGCGCGACCGGTCGCCCCGCGACGGTCGGCACCACCGGCTCAATCCCGACACCAGCCACAGCAAAGTCGCACGCTACGCGAACGCCGCCGACCGTCCTGACCGCCTCCAGCCGCTCGGCCCCTTCAAACGCTGCAACCTGATCGCCGGCGAGCAACTCGACGCCGCTCTCGCGGTGGATGGCGCCGAATAGTGCGCCGATTTCTCCGCCCAGCACTCGCTCAAGGGGGAATCTGCCGGGAAAGATGGCGGTCACGTGCACCCCGAGCTGCGTCAGCGAGGCCGCCACCTCGGAGCCGATGAAGCTCATACCCACGACCACCGCACGCCGGCCCGCCACAGCTTGGCGCCTGATCGCCTCGCACTCAGCGACCGTGCGCAGGTAGTGGAGGCCGGGCAGGCCAGCCCCCGGAAGCTCGAGCCTCCGGTTCCGTCCGCCCGTGGCTATCAAGACCTTCTGGTACGCCAGTTCCTGGCCCGAGTCGAGGAGCACTGCATGCGCGGCGCTATCGATGACGGCAACACTGGACCCAATGAGGCGGTCCACGTCGTGCTCCTCATACCAGCTGGCTGGCCTCACGTACCAGTTCGCGAGGTCCTCCTCGGAACGCAGGTACGTCTTGGAAAGCGGAGGCCGGCCAAAGGGAACGCCCGGTTCCCGGCCGACGACGGTGACCCGGTCCCGGAAACCCTCTTCCCGCAGTGTTACGGCGGCGTTGCCCCCTGCCATGGCGCCGCCGACGATCACGATTCCGGTCACTCCGGCCCCCAGCGGAGCGTGCTCGGCGGTCTAGCCATCCTTGGTCAGTGCCCGGACGCCCTGGCTGAGATCGGCGAGAGCTTCATCGAGGGTGTCACCTACGCCATACGCGCTGAATTCTTCCGGCAAACCGACAGCGTGGACCCCCCAGGCGGCGGCATCCGGGGCAGAGTCAGGATGGGGGCGGCGTGGGACGTCCAGTATCTCGTAGCGCACGTGGATCGTGGTCATTGAGGGCTTCTCCTCCCGCCTCCCATGATGTCAAGGGCTGTTGACTCCCGCGACGAAAGCACGGCCGGGGTCGGCGTGATGCTGCAGACTGCCAGACCGCAGACGTCGGCCGCCGTCGGGGCGGTCGTAGAGCAGCCAGAGGGCCGGATAGATGGCTCCGGCAGGCGAGACGGGAGAGAAGCCGGGCATGGCAGAAGCATTCAAGATCGGATTCCTGTCCTCGGTCACGGCTGAGGACACCGGCATCCTGGCCAAGCTTACGGATCTGATCAATGAGGTGTACGCGGTGGCGGAGGACGGCCTGTGGACCCTCGGCGTCACCCGGACAACCGCTGAGGAGATCGCTCATCTCACCCATGCTGGTCAGATAGCCGTGGCCGTTCTGGAGGAACGGATCGTTGGATGCATCCGCATTCAGCAACTCGACGAGGACATGAGCGAATTCGGTATGCTCGCTGCCGCTCCCGGCCACCGCGGAATCGGTATAGGGCGGGAACTGGTGCGGTTCGCTGAGCAGAGTAGTCGTGACAAGGGCCGCGGCACCATGCAGCTCGAGCTGCTAGTCCCGCGGGAATGGACGCATCCCGCGAAGGAATTCCTAGCCCGATGGTACGTCCGTATCGGTTATAAAGCGGTGCGCACGGGCTCTACCGACGAGTTTCATCCGAACCTATCTCCCTTGCTGGCCACCCCCTGTGACTTCGTGATCTACCGTAAGGACATCCAGCATAAGTAGGCTCCTGGTGCCTCCGGCGGCAGTGCGGCGCGGAGCGGGATCAGCTCGCCTGCCGGTAGCGGTCGAGGATCGCGGCGCGCAGTTGCGCTGCTGACACGGCGAGCACCGACAGAATAGAAGGCACCGGGCCTTCGCCGGCGGCGAGGAGGCCGAGAGCGAGGTGCTCGGCACTGATCTGGGTGTCGTGCCGGGCGTGCGCCGCAAGCTGGGCGTAGTGCAGGATCTGATCGGTGCCAGGGGAGTGCGGGAGGAAAATCCCGTCCCGCTGAGCGAAGGACACGCGGCGAGGGTCCAGCCTTCGCAGGCGAGGCTCGCGGCGAAGGGCCTGGCTGGCCGAGGTCAGGGCTTCCGGTCCGAAGGATGCCTCGATGGAGGCGCGCACGGCGTTGACGTCGATCCCGATGGCGTCCAGCGCGTCCCGGTCGAGGTCGCCGAACAGGGCGGCCCCGGCCCGGCGGGCGATTTCCTCCTCGACGCGCTGGGGCGTGACGCCATGCTCGCGCAGGACGGTGCCGGCGCTGGTCCGCGGCGGCCAGAGCCAGCAGGAAGTGCTCGCTGCCGAGGTAGCGGTGCCCGAGCCGGAGGGCGTGGTCGCAAGCGCCGGTCGCGACCGCGAGCGCGTCCCGGGTCATGCGCATGTGCTCGGTCATCAGTGTCTCCCGGTTCGCTTGCCGTGCGTGCGGTGCACGGTCCGTCGCGCACGGATTCCACGCGCGTCAGCATATGCTGACACCTGAACGGCGTCAACACATGCTGACGAGGCGTCGGGATCGAGTCCTCAGCTGTATCCGTCGGTGGCGCAACTTGTGTCACCGTCAGGCTCGGCGGCCGCTCTCATGAAACTCGCGGCTCCTTGCACGATCCTCTCGCTGCGGGCGGTCACCGCGAGTTTTGTGTTGCAATAGGACATGTCACTGGACGAGCTTCGCGAACTGCTGGAACGGCATGCGCGTCCCGATTTGACTACTGCCATCGACGGCGTCCGGATCTGCCGGGCCGACCATACCGCTTCGCCGGAGTCCTCGATGTCCGGCACGGTGCTGGCGGTCATCGCCCGGGGCGGCAAGCGGCTGGCACTGGGGGACCGCGTCTACGACTACGGCGCTGGTCAGTACCTCGTCGCCTCGGTCAACCTCCCGGTAACGGGGCACGTCATCGACGCCGCCCCCGGCCGCCCCGCACTCGGTTTCGGGATGACCCTGGAACCCGCCGCCATCGCGGAGCTGCTGCTGCAGGCCGGGCCGGGGGATCTGCCGCGGTCCCCCGGCACCGCACGCCCGGGGATCGCGGTCAGTGACGCCCCGGACGAGTTGCTCGACGCTGTCGTGCGGCTGCTGCGCCTGCTCGACCGGCCACGGGACCGGAAGGCACTGGTCCCGCTGGTCAAGCGCGAGATCCTCTGGTCGTTGATGACCGGGGAACAAGGTGACGTCGTGCGTCAGCTCGGCCTGGCCGACAGTAGCCTGACGCACATCAGAGGTGCTGTGCGGTGGATCCGGGAGAACTACGCCCGGCCGTTCCGTGTCGAGGAAGTGGCACAGCTTTCGGGGATGAGTGTCTCCGCTTTCCACCGGAACTTCCAGGCGGTAACGGCGATGACGCCGATCCAGTTCCAGAAGCACATCCGGCTGCAGGCAGCGAGATTGCTGCTGGCGAACCGTCCGAACGACATCACCGGCGTCGGCCACCGCGTCGGATACGACAATCCGTCCCAGTTCAGCCGGGAGTACCGGCGCCAGTTCGGTGCCCGCCCAGCGTTGACGCGGCGCGCATGCGCGGCGGAGCCGGTCCCGCTGCCGCGGCGCTGCCGTGAAAAGCCGGCTGAGTGAAGAGGATTGTGCAACCACGCGAGAGGATCTTGCTGGCCCGGCGCTCCTGGCGTTGTTTTCATAGAACTATGAACTACCGCACGCTGGGCCGGGCGGGAATCGAGGACGGGGACGTGCGCCTCGGCGACGAGCGGCTGACCGGACTGTGACCGTGGACGATGCCGTCGCTCGCGCCCTGGACATCGGACCGGACTCCGCACCGGCCGAGTACACGATCGACATCACAACGCTGGGCGCACGCACCGGCATCCCGCGCCGCATCGAGATTCGGTTCCACCGCGTTGACGGTCGGTGGTACCTGACCGGCATGCCCGGACCCCGCAGCTGGTACGCGAACGTGCGCGCCCATCCGCGGTTCATCGTGCATCTCAAGCACGGGGTCACGGCTGACCTGCCCGCGACCGCGGCGCCGGTTGACGAGCCGACACGACGGCGAGTGATCACCGCGGTCCTCGACCTGCAAAACCGGCCCGACATCGCGGCGCGGGTCAGCCGGCGCCAGGACCTCGACGACTGGCTCGCGCGCAGCCCGCTGGTCGAGATCGTGTTCGACGACGATCAGTTGCGGACGGCGTCTGCGCAACGCAATACCGCGACGTAGTTTCCTGGCGTCTCACCGAACGCCTCCGACGAGGGGAAACATGAAGTACCGCACGCTGGGCCGGACCGGAATCGAGGTCAGCCCCTACTGCCTGGGCGCCATGATGTTCGGGGCCATGGGAAACCCCGACCACGACGACTCGATCCGGATCATCCACCGGGCCCTGGATGCAGGGATCAACTTCATCGACACCGCCGACGTGTACTCCGGCGGCGAATCCGAGGAGATCGTCGGCAAGGCACTCAAGGGCCGCCGCGACGATGTCGTGCTCGCCAGCAAGGTGCACTACCCGATGGGCGACGGTCCGAACCACCAGGGCAATTCACGGCGCTGGATCATCGCCGCGGCCGAGAACTCCCTGCGCCGCCTGCAGACCGATCACCTCGACCTCTACCAGGTCCACCGCCCCGACCCGGCGGTCGACGTGGAGGAGACACTGTCGGCCCTGTCCGACCTGATCCACAGCGGCAAGGTGCGCGCGATTGGTACGTCGTCCTTCCCGGCGTCGGAGATCGTCGAGGCGCAGTGGGTCGCCGAGCGGCGCGGCCTGGAGCGCTTCCGGACCGAGCAGCCGCCGTACTCAATCGTCAACCGGAGCATCGAACGCGAGGTGCTGCCGGTCTGCCAGCGCTAAGAGATGGGCACGCTGGTCTGGAGCCCGCTGGGCCAGGGCCTGCTCACCGGCCGGTACCGCAAGGGCCAGCAGATCGGCAGCCACCGATCCGGCGGCATGCCGCAGCACTTCAGCGACGAGCGCAAGCTCGACGTGGTCGAGCAGCTCATCCCGCTCGCCGAGAAGGCAGGCCTGCCGATGCCCCACCTCGCGATCGCGTTCGCGATCGCCCACCCGGGCGTCACCTCGGCGATCATCGGGCCGCGCACCATGCAACAGCTCGACGACCTGCTGGCCGGCGCCGAGGTCACCCTGGACGACGAGGTCCTCGACCGGATCGACGAGATCGCTCCGCCCGGTACCGACGCCGGCCCCAACGACGTTACCTACACACCGCCGGCCGTCTCGAACGCAAAGCTGCGCCGCCGGCCGGTCGCTGAGCGCTCCGCCACCTGAACGACGGCCGCGCGGGCGCACCGCGATCCCGTAGCACTGCGGCTGCGCGATGATCAGCTGGGCTTGGCGGCCGGAGTCAATCGGCGCGCTCAGGGGTGAAGCCCGCCGGCAGTGGCTGAGGATGTCCCCGGCCGGGCATTCCTGCCCGGGGCCGCGGACGACGACGGCGGTCGCGGACCGACATTTAAAAGGTCATCGCCTAAGACTGCTGACGCATGAAGAATTGCCGGTCTAGGCCTTTGGTAGTAGGCGGGCGGGTCAAGGTGTAGCCGCGCGGCCGACGCGGCGACCTGGGCTGGCGGCCTAGCGTGGGTGAGGTGAGATGCGGTGACGGGATCGAGATTACTGATGAAGGAGCGCAATGATAGAGGTGCAGAACCTCAGCAAGCGTTACGGGGAGAAGCTCGCGGTCGATGGCCTGGATTTCGTGGTGCAGCCAGGGATCGTGACCGGCTTTCTCGGCCCGAACGGCGCGGGTAAGTCCACGACGATGCGGCTTATTGCCGGGCTGGACGAGCCGACCGCGGGCAACG
>CAVOOC010000035.1:0-338395 GCA_963697445.1 uncultured Actinomycetes bacterium | reverse complement strand
GGCATCCTAGAGGACGAAAGTACCAGCGAAAACTACAAGCTGACCTCGACTCCCAGGTACGCGTTCATTCGCCAAAATCCGCCGGTGTTCGTGGCGGTCGTCACTCAGTTGGTCACTCAGGCGTGACCCCTTGCCATGTGATCAAGCAGGACGGAGGAGGGAGGCCTTGCCAAGGCCAGCACCGGGAGACGAACTGTGCTCCACTAGAGCGCGAAGCCGCATCCACCGACACGGGGTCGGATGAGGTCGATGCTGGACGGCTGGGTTGCTGTACTCCCCTGCTGTACGGGTGCCTGGCGGCTCTTGACGCTTAAGCATCAGTCCTCGGGTCAGATTCCGCCCAGCACCCTCTCGCTGCCATCGAGATGCAAGCAGGTCGATCGAGGTCGGTAGCGCAGGTCACAGTGCTTGGTGGGCAGGGCTCGTGAACTTGGCCCGGCGAAGAAGCTTCTTGCCATGACTGGGAGTACCTAACATGACCTTTAGCCGACTGAAGAACGCATAAGGTTGACTCCGGAGGGCTACCATCTTGGATGGATGCCCTGAATCTTCCGGAGATGCTGGGACGACGAGTGCTTGAGGAACGCTTTCGATGAAGGTCGGAGATTGGCTCAGCCTAGCTGGCCTCGTGGTAACGCTGGTAGGATTTGGAATTGCGATCTGGCAACTAATACGTACTGCTAATGCCGCCGAAGCAACGAAACGTGCAATTGAACGAACCGAAAAGCGAATGGCATTGAATCACCTTCTAGTCCTGCTGCCACAATTTCGGCTAATCGAGAATGACCTCGATTCCGCCGCCCAAGACGATGATAGACCCTTGGCGCGGCGATCACTCGTAGCATATGCGCATTTCGCCGCCGAAGTTGCCACTATACTACAGGGCCAAGATAAGGTTGATCAGACCCTTGTGATTGATCTCCAGACCTCGGCGACGCAAGCATCGAGAACCAAGGCATCCCTTATTGATTCGGCCGGAAAGAATACGAAGCAGCTGACAAAGGATATACGCGACCGCATATCCGGACTCTCCATACATATAGGCACGCTCGCTACAAGCTACCAAATAAAAACGGACAGCACGAGGGAGGCATAGACGCGTGCCCGAGTATGGTGTTCTTGACGGTGAGGAACAGCGTTGACTTCTTACGTCTTTGGTGCGCATGACATCGAAGGGGCTGGTGACCTGGGATGATTCGCACGACGAAGACTCCTTCGTGCGAGATGACCGACTTGTTGGTATTGCCAAAAAGGGTATATTCGGATTCATCCTAGAGTCAGTTGACGGCGATGGCGTCGCTCCTTATCGACTCGTGGTCCGCCGAGTGGATCGACAATCCAATGTTGCTCATACGATAGCTATCATTGAAATGGAGGCAGTAGATAAAGGCGGGGACCGAGAGGTGAATGGGATGATAGAAGCTTTGTATGCGGACGCCGTACGTCGAGCTCGGCGATCGGACGAAGACGTTAGGGAACTCTTCCAAACACTCGACGAGATTGAAGCAGACGAGCCGCCGTTCTAGAACGAGAAGGTAGCCGGCCAATTTACGCTTAGGCGTCAACCACCCCTGGCTCGGCTGGCCACTCTCGCCCCTGCTCCCGATAGCTGCGAACTCCGGGACTTTCGGGCAGGTTCAGTCAAGAGTCGAAGATCGGCGCAGCCGACGCCGAAGGCGCTCTTGACGGGTTCTGGCCCGACCCGGACAATTCCGACAGCGGGAGCAGGCGCATCGCTCCGCGCGCGGCCGAACCTGGGTGACTGCTGTATGTCATGGCGGCCCGGGTTTTTCTGTTCTTCGCGCCAGCCGACCGGCGTTGCGCCGCCGTAGCGGGAGCGCCAGCGGGAGCGTAGGCGTGCGCGCCGAGTCGGCGGCGCGAGCGGCCCGGCGGGCCGCCTTGAAGACGTACAGAAAGTCTGCACAGACACGTGCGACACGTGCGACAACCGTCAACCATCAGCTGAACCTAGGCAACGTGCGACAACGCGCACAACGTGCACACCGCCCTGTGCTGTCCCATGTGCGTAGCAATCAGCTCCGGGACCATTGACCCCCGCCGTGCACTCACCTGAGGCTTGGCAGGTATCGGAACGGCGGCGGCCAGATCGGGAACGGGAGACCGAAGTAATCCCGCAGGCGTGGAACCAGCCATCCGAGGCGAAGCTGGTGTCCTACCACCACAAAGCCAAGCATTACGGTTCTTCCTTCGGCAGTTGTGGCAGCACATCCTGTGTACCTGGGGCAGCCTTGTAGGGTGGAGCGGGTAGCGGATAGTTGAGCGACATATAGTCGATGGGGTCACTCAGATTCGGACGAGGATAGACGCAGACCAATTGGTCGCCCAGTAGGTCACCGTCCTCATTCCGGCGCAAGTTACCCGTCGAACTTGTGACCATGTAGCCAGCTTCGCCTGACGCCATCACCCACCCGTGCGGTACAGCCTGAAGCCCGATAATGCCGGGAAGGTCGCTGTCAATGGGCGCGAGAAGCGCTCGCAATCGGAGCACCGCCTGTGCGCCGGGGTTCACAATTCCAACCTCATAGTGATCCGGCCCTATTCGCTGAACGAACTCGCGCCACCGTACAGGCAGGTAGTGGCCAGCAATGCGCAATCCGGCCAATTCACCCTTACGCATATGCGCTATGTCTTCTTCCTGGAAAATGACGGTTCGGGGCCTGTCGTTCGTGGGTCTGCCGCTTCGATGAGGATCACCGAACACCATGCCGAATGATGGGCCAAGGGTTGGTTGGCGCAACGGCCAAGACTGGGTGCCAAGACCTCTCGGGCTTCCATCCTCATTCCTTCCGGAGAGTACACCCTCACCGGAGAACTGTATGAATCCGTCCGGGTGGTGAGACAGTTTTAGGCGCCTGTCATCATCATCCAGTACAGCGACTTCGAGCGCCTCATCGAAGCGCAGCACCTGCGGCGGTTTTGCATAGTTGACCGTCATTATTGCGGCGATGGCTCTATTGTGAGGATGGAACGGGGCGGTAACGTAATACGACCCGTCGCCCCCCATGATAATCTTGCAAAGATCTACCGTTCGCCCAGCAGCGCAGTACGAAACGGTGTAATCAATGCTGCGCGGCAATACGAACCTCCGAGGTTAACGAACCCGTGAATCCGGCCATGCCGGGGGTGACAAGGCCTCGCCGACGAGGCTCATGGGGCAGGCAGGGTGCCGACCACCAGGTGGCGAACACGCTCGCTGAGCTATGAAGTGGGACGGGCGGCGCGTGGTCATAGCATCGCCTGTACGAATGCCTTCAGCTCGCTCCTCGGCCGGTAGTAGACGTGCCGATGGCCTATTGTGATCTGCAGTTGGTTGAAGACAGATACCTGATGTGGCAGCAGTTCGTCATCCTTGGGCTGCGGACCGATTGCCACCAGGCAATCCCGGGCTACCGGCAGGGCGATTCCATGGGAGTCACCAATAGCGACGTTTGGCATCACGCTCGTTTTGTCGTCGAGGTATCGAAAGGTGAAGGCGGGCGAGTCCGCAATCAGAAGTTCATAACCTGTCGGGACATGCCAGACCTCGACAGCCTGGAGGCGAAGGCTTGCGCGCACACGGCCAAACATCGCCTCCATGCTCGTCCGCACAGTGGCACCACGCGTGTCCAAGGCGCGCCATTTCGAGATGGGCTCGTCCAACAACGTGCCCAGGACCTCTGGGCCCGCGGCCAGCAGCCCGTAGCGACGGTAGAACTCGGCCTGCAACAGCCCCCTCCTGGAGCGCATGGTCTCGCGGCGCACATCTTCGATGCTCTGCGCCACGATGGCCCGATGCATCTCTAGATAGCGCAGACTCCGCACCAGGTGCAATGCGATAGCGTCCTTGATGGCTTCGGCATGTGCGTCCCGATCGTGAAGGTGCCCGGTCCGGGCGGCCTCAATGGCGGTATGGAGCTGGTCCTCCACGCTCTTCCAGAGCTGTTCGGCGGACTCCGAAGCGAATTTCAGGAAGTCAGGCACCTTGCCACAGCCACGGAGACCTCGCGGCTTTAGCTCGCGGCCGAGACGCAGATCAAACGGGGTCAGCTGCCAACCCGTTCCTCCCGGGCCCAGAGCGGCGAAACCCTTGAGGATGACCTTCGAGACGACATGCTGGTTCTTGATCCGCTTGTGCGCCTCAGGCTCCAGCTCACGGACACGCTTCAGGTAGACCTCGCTCGGGTCCGCTGGCGGGATCGCCCAGTTGGACATGCCCGAAGCCTAATGGACGCAGCGTGCAGGCGGCGCGCTCACGTTTCTGGAGACCAAGGGCGGAGCTGATTGTCGCCGAAGGTTCAGAGTGAGGTCAGCATGATCGTTGCGTGGGCCATACTGTACGGCGTGACGGTCAAGCTACCCATCTTGCGGAAGGCGACCAAGGCGAAGCTGCTTGGGTTCTTCCTGCTCGTGTGCAGTCTGGTCGTGACCGCCGTGTTGGCTGAGATGAGTGGATCGAAGAAGCCTCCCTCTTCTCTGGAGGCATGGCTACTCGCAGTCATGGCAGCCGCCCTGCAGATCGCGGCTGGCGCCAGCTTTACATCCGTTGGTAGGGCTGATCCTGCACACGCCCGTAGCTCCGTTCGACACCTTCTTGCGCTCGGCCTCCGGGCGAAGGAAGCTCGACGCCTTACTGAGCGAACGCTGGAGAATGAGAGCACGAGAGCACAGCAGCAGGTAGTCATCGGCCAACTAAGCGTCTACCTGAGTGAGATAGAGGAGGGGGCCACTCTTGCCGCGGAGTCGTGGGCGGATTTCCACGGTGACGCGGTGGGAGATATGTTCCATAACGCCCCAGATCAGATCGAAAGGGAAAATAATGCCTGATCGTATCGAGGGTCAAGTCGCCCGTTTGATAGACGCTCGAACGCTCGTTATTAACCGCGGTGAAGAGAACGGCGTCTACGTTGGTATGAGGTTCGCCATTCTCAATCGACAGGGTGCAAGCATCGTAGATCCTGAAACGGGAGAAGAGCTTGGATCAGTAGAAATAGATAAAGTTATCGTAAAGGTTGTCAGAGTAGAGCGGAAACTGTCTGTTGCTAGAACGTTTCGCACCTTCAATACGCGAAGTTATTTCGGTATTGGCGGCATCATCGGTGATACGGGCCCTCGAATTGAGACCCTCAAGGCCGAGTCTACCTACAGAAAAGAACTTGCTCCTGAGGATTCCTACGTCAAGGTAGGTGACCCAGCAGTCCAGGTTATCGGTAAGGAGTTTGGTGAGGTTGACGAATAGAAAGAGGATGACGACCCCGACGACTAGTGTTCCGTCTTCCTCGCAGCCACCACCTCCTTGTGAGTGGGCCCTGGGTCAATGGTCGGCATCACCAGTCATCGCGAAGATCACGAAGTTCCTTAATCCGCTGTGAAAGTTGTCTGTCGATGGCAGAGAGAATTTCGTAAGCATCATTTGCATGTAGAGCGGCTGACGTGAGCTCATCGGCAGTATCAGGGATCTGTCGCAGGGCATCTGCCGCAGAAAGCAGCAAGATCGCTGTGTCCTGCGTGTGTGCCAGCGAGCGGCTGGCTGACTGGAGAATGATACTTGTATCTTCCGTGTGCGCTAGCTTGTCTGCAGCTCTCTGCATCTCCGAAGCTGCTTCCACGCGTTGTCTTACAAGATCGGCTGCACCTTCGTCTATTTCGGCGAGCCGAGCTAATGCAGACTCAAATCGTGTGACCTGTTTTTCCAGTTCCCGGGCCTGAAGCTTAATAGCCTCAGTAAGCACATCTTGGAGAAGGTTTTGGTCATCGGGGACCAACACTGTCCTCAGTACCGCGTAGCTCTTTCGTTCCCGGTTGCGCTTCCATGTCTCTAGCTGGTCGATTGTATAATTGTCACGTCGGATAATATCGATCACGCGATGGTGTGCTCGACACATCAACAGCAGATTACCGAATTGGCGGCGTTCTTCATCGGTCATTGTTGGGACGTATCTTGGTCCGTTCTGATGGGCGCCGCGGATATGCGCGACGTCAACATTCAACACCATGTCGCCGTTGACGTTTATTATCACGGGTACAGTACATTGGGTTCGGCCAGTAACAGGTGCCTCCCGACACCAAGGCCAATGAGGCAATGACCCCTTTGCTGATGTAACTAGGATCAGGCACGATGAGAGCCTTCCTCTCTTCTGCGAACAAGATGTGCTGACCTGCTCGTTGCAGAAGTTAGTTGCCTATGGGCTCGTGGCCGGTACCTCCGAAAGACGGCCCCGAGGGCCACAGGTTGGCCAGCTCGCCAGGAGTCAACGGATTGCGGTAAGCGGCTCGGAGAATAGAGGATGTTTCGGGCACATTTGCGTCTGCTAGATTGACGAACCAGTCGATACCAGCCGGGTATGCCCATAGATAGGAGCGCAGTAGTGGGTCTGCGCCTCTGTCGGTGAGCAGGTCGCCGATATCTTCGTTAGTCCAGTAAGGAAAATGAGAATTTGCGTACTTAACGCAGGCCTCGATAGAGCTGCCCTGATTTAGCGCCACATGAAGGGTGGAGCGGACTAGCTGGGCATAGTGGTCAAGGCGAACCCTGGTGATGAGAAGTTTGTCATCGGGTGCGACGAAGAGCGGCAGGGCTTGCGCAAGCCCTTCTAGTAGGACTTGCTGCTGAGTGTGAACGGATAGAAGACGGACCCAAGGGACAGATTTGTCCGCAGCGCACTCCCGTGCGTAGCTAGCACCTTTTAGCCCGTGTCCGAGGACTTCGTGTAGCGCGAACTGACGTGCTAGGACTTTCGTAAATTGGGCCTGCTTGAGATTAAGGCGCACTCGAATATCTTGGCCAATGCCGTCCGTCCAGTATGCCCAGTAGACATTGAGGTTGGTTGTTTCGACCCGGAGATTGTACGGCGCTGACGTTCCTGTGGCTTCTCGTACAGCCTGTTCAAGGTCGCGTGCTGCTTGCTCGATAGCATCGGGTGCATCTAGCGGATCGATCGCCTGCTCTATGTCGGCGAGTTGAGTTCGTGTCCGGGCATTCCACTGGACACCTATCGCATCCAGAGACGAGCGGGCCGTTTCACCCACTTGCTGAATGTACGACTCAGGCCATCCTCTGGCGTGGCACCCTTGCGTTGAAAACACGTACTCATCGAGTGGAGCACGTTCGCCCATCAAGGCTCGCAGGTACGCCAAGTGCGCATTTGAGCGTTCAGTTAGCGCTAGCTCCCCCTGCTCTGCTGCCGCTCTCCTGATTTCAAGCAATCTCGAGTAAGCGGAAAGCCTGTCAAGGGGCTGCTTCGGTGAGTCCTGAGCGGGAGGACAGCAATCAAAATCAATTACAGCGGGTGCTTGGCGCGCTAGCTCGTAT
The DNA here is from genome assembly GCA_963697445.1 of uncultured Actinomycetes bacterium. GTDB lineage: Bacteria > Actinomycetota > Actinomycetes > Streptosporangiales > Streptosporangiaceae > PALSA-505. The sequence continues at coordinate 331,086 of CAVOOC010000035.1, read as the reverse complement.
ATGTTCCAAGCTCGAAGAATAGTCTCCAGGTCGTCACGTAGCGGCACGGCTAACGCTCCCATCGTAGTTCCACTACCTGATGCGGTCGCAGATAATCAACCGTGACAGTTATAGTAACATCTTCGTTATTGAAGTCCCACAACAGGCCTTCGGTCACGTATGTCTCTTTCCCGTCGGGGTGTTCGACGATGGCTATGCAGTCGGCTAGCTTTCCGATTCCCTGATGATGGACCGTGAATGTGTAGTGGCGTGTGTATCGAGGCATGACCTGACGCCAGTAAAGTTCATCGGAGAACAGGCCGCCGCTAACTAGATAGCGCACAGTGGTTCTCTCGCCCGGTTGAAGCGATGGCGAAATCTTGAAAGCAAATTTGGCAAGCGGTCCAGCATCATGAATGCGCTGGATCACGATGCGCCTATCGTTGTGCTGGGTCGGGGTGATGGCTATCGGTTCATACGTGTGCTTGAACCAGACTTCGCGTGGCATACGACTTAGCGGTGCGTCACTGAGGTTAAGAATGTCATGTTGATATACGATCTGGGCTTTGCCATCGCTGGCGATGTCAATGCTCAGGTTCAATTCTAGTTCCACGACGTGCCCGGCGAGGTTCGCAAGCTGACGAGTCTCAGCATCAGTGAGGCGCATCAAGCGGCTTAGCTCGATGAGTTTCCGGCCAAGTTTATTCGCCAGGCTGCCTAGGCTGTCTGTGCCATATGAGCTGATGGGACTAGGCCGCGAATGTGTCACAGGAGCAGTGGCGGCCGGTTGGACAGCCGGTGACTCCCACGAAGGGGCCGGCCTGTCCGGTGATTGCAACGTTGCGTCGACTAGACCGAGGAAACCGGACATCTCGCGCTTCGGCAAGGGTCCCGGGGTAGGTATGGACTGACCGTTACCTTTTTCGTGCTGCGCCTGAAATAGCTGTTCGATTGACCACTCGGGGAACATCGATTCGAGTACCGCGCGGTGGTGAGCGTAGGGCAGTTTCTTTACTGTGCCAGTGACCCAGCGATGGAATTGGGCACGGCTTGGGTAGCTCCCAGCAAGTTTCGGATCGATAACCCTGGCGATCTTGTCATACTCCACGCAGAAATCGGTGTAACCGTACACGTGACGCTGTTGCAAGAGAGACTTCAAGCGTGTTGGAGTTTCGTCGCTCATTGTCCAGCCTTCCAGCTTTCCGGGTGCTGGGTGTCTCATTCAGGCTAGCACAGACGAGACGAGATGAGACAGTGCTCGCAGGGGCGGCACATAGATGAGCCGATAAGAGCCGCCGATGAGACAACAACGCCGGGCAGCCTTCATCTGTGGTCAGCGGTTGGCCACTTGAACCGAAGGGAGAGCCTGATGAAGCTCTACGTGGACACCGGCAGCAAGCACGTGACTGTGTCGCGGGAATCGGTGGAGAAGACCGAGCAGAACGGCCGTCAGAAGCAGGAGCGCGGGACGGGTCGGCTGATGTGGTCGACGCAGGTGTTTGTCCTGGACGACGACGGGGGCGAGGTGATCACCGTCACTACGGCTGGAGAGAAGCCGAACGTGAAGGTGGGTCAGCCGGTGTCCTTGTCCAAGCTGGAGGCCCTGCCGTGGGCGACCAACGGGCGTAACGGCGTGGCGTTCCGTGCGGAGGAGATCAAGGCGGCGGGAGTTGCTTCGGTCAAGCCTCAGTGACCGGTGCCCTGGCGTCATTGGTCGCTTGCGTGTCCCTTCTGGTTTTGACGCTTACGCGTCAAAAGGCCAATTCCCTGTCCGGTCTGCTACTGGCCGGATCTGTTCTGCCTGATCGAGGAAGGAGGACAGCAGATGAATTACCTGGGTGAGACCATCGGGGAAACTCAGCGGCACGCCGCGTCCCTGTGCACTGATCTGCTGAGGACTGCGGTACACGCCAGTCTCGATGAACTCGACGCCGCCATCGATCACCTGTATGGCATCGCGCCGGGCGCGGAAAACGCGGATGAGGTATTCAGCGCGGCCGGTGACGTGATCGCTGCCGCGTTGATGACTGCCCTGTATGTGCGTGAGCTGACCATCCGGCCAGCACCGCGTTTCACGCGGGTCAGTCTCAGCGCTAACTAGCCGCTGCAAGCGCCGGGCCAGAAGGGACCGTAATTCCCCGCTGGCCCGGCTCGGCAGGACCTATACGGGCGGTGCACGCCCGGTCCTGTCCCTACATCAACGAACCCCCTAGTAGGAGGAGGTTGCGTCATGTCCAAGTCTAATCGCGGGAGCGCTTTCGGGCGACGAGGCGGGACGGTCACCGTCATCGAGGAACCGGTCCGCCGGTCTGCTGCCCGCAAGGCCCGGATCGTGTTCTGGGTCATCTGGGTGACCGTCGGCCTGCTGTCCGCCGCGGTGGCGGCCAGCAAGTGGCACCCGATCATTGCCCTGCTCGCGGGCATCGGTATCGGCCTGGCCGTAGCCGCCGTCGTGGCCGGCGCGGTGCTGATCTGGCCGGTTGTCCGTGTCATCTGGTGGTGGCTACCCGAAATCGGGCTCGCCTTCGGCCTGGTCACCGGCTGGACCTGGCTGGCCGACCACACCACCCTTGATTACCGCCTAGCCGCGGTCACCCTCATCGCGGGTATCCCGGCCACTTTCCCGCCGGTCCGCCGCCAGCTCGTGGCGCTGTCATGGTGCCTGACCAGCCGGCACCGCCTGCGGACCTGCTTCAGCGAATTCATCATCACCAACCGCACCGGCAGCCTGCCGCACATCTTGTGGGCCCGGCCCACCCCGGTGGGAGAACGGGTCTGGGCCTGGCTGCGCCCCGGCCTGGCGCTGGATGACATCCAGTCCCGCGCCGACCTGATCGCGGTGGCCTGCTGGGCCGACACCGTCGTCATCGAGGCCGCCTCGGCATCCAACTCCGCTCTGGTGCGGATCGACATCAAGCGCCGCGACGCCCTGACCGGCCAAGTTGTCTCGCCGCTGCTGGGCCACATCCTGCCCGGCGCCCCGGCTAAGGACCGCGATACCAGCCAGGTACCGACCGCCCTGGACCTGCCCGATGTCACCGCCGCCGACGTGGTCCCGGACAAGCCCGCACCGTCGCGGGCGGACAAGAAGGCAGCCGCCGCGCTGTCGGTGGTGCCCGATCCGGCCAGCGACGACGTGACCGACTGGCTCTGACCGCCCCCTGATCTGCGGGCGCGTCCCTTCCCCCCATCCATCCACGGGATACCCCGGGCCGGACTTCCCCCCGGCCTGGGATTCCCTCCCCGCACCCAAGGAGGGCTGCTTGTCATGTCCGTCCCCGCTAGGGCCATCGTCCGGGGCGGGCCGATGCTGTCCATGTTCGACCCGATCCACGTGGGCATCGACGAATTCGGCGTGTCCGTCTACACCCGGATCATTTACCGCAACCTGCTCGCCGCAGGCGAACCCGGCGGCGGGAAATCCGGGCTGATGAACATCCTCACCGCGCACGCCGCCTTGGCGGCTTTGTCCCGGCTGGTGCTGTTCGACGGCAAGCAAGTCGAACTCGGCATGTGGGACGACATCGCCGACGAATTCGTCGGCCCTGACCTCGACCACGCCATCATCACGCTGCTCCGTTTGCAGCGGGTCATGGATAACCGGTACGCCTGGCTGCGCGCGCACGGCCGCCGCGAGATTCAGCCCCGCGACAACATCAGCGTCATCACCTCGGTGTTTGACGAGATCGCGCTGTTTTCTACCGTGCTCGGCACCGAGCAGCAGCAAAGGCAATTCATCACCCTGTTCCGGGACCTGGTGGCCCGCGGCCGGGCCGCTGCCATGCCGGTCATCGCCGCCACCCAGCGGCCCAGCGTGGACATCATCCCGAAAAGCCTGCGGGACCTGTTCGGCTACCGCGCCGCGTTCCGCTGCACCTCCACCGGCAGCAGCAACATCATCCTCGGCGACGGCTGGTCCGAATCCGGATTCGACGCCACCGACCTGCGGCCGACCAACCAGGGCACCGCCTACCTCATCGCCGAAGGCGGCACCCCCCAGCTCGTCAAGGTCGCCTACCTGACCGACGCCGACATCAGCGGCCTGGCCGACTACGCGGCCTGGACCCGCGGCGCACGAGCCCTCACCCGTTCACCTGCCCCGGCGCACTTCGCCTGAACAAAGGACCCTGTCATGAAAATCCGGATTACCGGCCTGCCCGCCGAGGTGGGGCACGCCCTCACGATCCTCGGCCAGACCGAGGCATTCGACGTAACCGAAGTCAGCCCTTCCTACCCGAATCGCGGCACCAGCCGCATGATCCGGGTTTACGCCGAAGTGCGAATGAGCGAAGAAAAGGACACCCCGCGATGAAAACCCAGGCGAAAGACTATTACGCCATTCTCGGCATCACCTGCGATGCCGTCCTGGCCGACATCAAGAAGGCATACCGCAGGCTCGCCCGCAAGCACCACCCGGACAAGAACAACGGCGACCCGGCCGCTGCCGCGCTGTTCCGGGAAATCACCGAAGCCTATGAGCTCCTCACCGACCCCGCCGCGCGGGAAGCCTACGACCGCGACCTACCAGCCTGCCCCGGGAACCAAGGTCGGCGGCACCGGTCCAGGACAGCTACGTCATCAGCCGGCTCATCGGCGTGCTGGAAGACCTCTGGCTGGCCATCCGCGCCCGCCACCCCGAGATACCCGCCGTCGTGATCATCATCGCCAGCGGCACCGAAGGCAAGCAAGCCCGCTGGGGCCACTACGCCCCCGGTTCCTGGGTCACCGGGAACCAGGCCCGCCCGGAAATCATGATCAGCGGCGAAGGGCTCCGCCGCGACGCCCGCAGCGTCCTCGGCACCCTGCTGCACGAGGCCGCCCACGCGCTGGCCGCCGCACGCGGCATCAAAGACACCAGCCGCCAGGGCCGCTACCACAACAAGCAGTTCAAGGCCCACGGCGAAGAACTCGGCATCACCGTCGAATTCGACAAGCGGATCGGCTGGTCACCCACCACCGTCCCCGGCCCCACCGCCGCCCGCTATGAGCGCGAGCTCCAGGCGCTCGCCGAGGCCATGACGCTGTGGCGGCTCGATGAATCCCTCACCACCACGACCGCCGCCACGGCGCAGCACCAACCTGATCGCCGCCACCTGCCCCTGCGACCGCCGCATCCGGGTGGCCGCCTCCACCCTCGCCGAGGCACCCATCACCTGCGCCGCCTGCGACGGCCAATTCCAGCCCCAACCCTGAAAGGACCGATCCGCCATGCCGGTCACCATCCTCGACTACGTCAAATCCATCGTCGGCGACAAAGACGAATACCCCGCCGGTGACTTCTCACCGCTGCGGCGTCGAAATGCTCGGCGGCTGCGAACACTGCCACGCCACCATCGCCCCGTGGAACGCCTACCCCGCCACCTCCGGGTACTGGCGCTGCGCCGACTGCATCGGCGACGACGGATACGACACCGTAAGCGCGTTCCAGGCGGCCGAATTCAGCAGATGCCCCGGCTGCGGCGCCCCGGACAGCATCTACGAGACCCGCGTCACCGCCGTGAAACCACCGAAACGTACGCGCTCACCTGCGACCAGTGCGGCCTGACCTGGACCAACAAACTCTGACATTTAAGCGCCAAGACCGGAAGGAGGAAACACGATGATTACCTTCGCCGCCACCAGCGGCACGCACGTGCCCTATCTCGACAGCCTGCGCGGCAAGAGCATCTACACCCAGTTCTACGATCCGGACGGCGAGCGGCACGGCCTGCCCACCTACCCCTACCACTGGGCACCCCGGGGCCTGTATACGGCCCGCCAGCTCCGCGCCAAGGGCTTGCGTCCCGGCGGCCAGCGGATCGCCGCGCAAATCCTCTGGCGGCACCGCAAGCGGCCCCGCGTCGCCTACCTCTACCGCGAAGACCTGGCCAAGCCCAAGCGCACCGCCACCCCGGCGCAGCTCATCGCGATCGGCAAGGCGCTCCAAGCGCGACGCACCTGCCCGGCCTGCGGCCAGGAAAAGGACTACTACATTCCCCGGTCGCTGGGCGAATGCAACGACTGCCACGACCGGTGGGCAGCCTGATGGGCGAACCCTACGACGCAGAAGACTGCCCGTTCTGCGGCAGCACCCGGACGCAGAGCTGGTCCGCCCGCACCCGATGGCGGCTCGGCTTCGGCGCTGAATGCCGCGACTGCGGCACCACCTGGCACTTTCCCTGCGCCGACAACGAAACCGATCTCGACACCCTGAAAATACGCGGCCACCTCGCACTCGCCTCTGTGCGGGACACAGCCGCGCCGGAAGCGGCGGGGCACACGCTGACACCCCCACGCCGCGAACCCCGCTCCGGTGTCAACAAGACCTTGACACCAAAACGTCGGCGGCGGATCACCGAGAACGACGAGTACGCCGCCTTCCTCCGGCGCGTCATCCGCGCCTACAGCCGCCGCGTCGCCAGCGGCGACATCGACGCCATCACCGGCATGGCCCAGGTCGCTACCGACTTCGACCAGGCCATGACCCACGCCGTCACCGGCCTCCGCAGCACCGGCTACAGCTGGGCCGACATCGGCCTGCGGCTCGGCATCACCCGGCAAGCCGCCCAGCAGCGCTGGGGCTGCGCATGACCCGGACTGGCCCGACGCTGGCTCCCGCACCCGGACCCTCATCCGGCCCGGGTACGGGGGCGAACGCCGCCCCCGGCCTCTTCCCTCCCATCTTCGACCCGCCCTACCTCGACGCGGCCGCCAGCGCCTTCATCCGGGCCACCGACGGCTGGCTCGGCAAGATCGAGCGCAAGAACCAGCCCGACTTGCTGTTCGCCGCCAGCTCCCTGGACCCGGACGCATATTCGGCCTGGCTCGATCACGTCTGGCCCGCCGCCGCCTGCACCCACCCGATCCGGCTCACCGGCCACCTGCACCGGGTAGACGCTGCCACCGGGGAAGTGCTGGCCACCACGCCGACCTCGGCACTGCCGGACGGGGTGATCTACAAAGCGTGCGGCAACCGCCGCGTCCCGGTCCTGCCCGGCCTGCGCCGAGACCTACCGCCGCGACGCCTTCCACCTCATCCGGGTCGGCCTGGTCGGCGGCAAAGGCGTACCCGCCCAAGTCGCCGCCCACCCGGCGGTCTTCGCCACCTTCACCGCCCCGAGCTTCGGCCCGGTGCACACCCGCCCGGTCCGCCAGCACACCTGCGCCATACGCGCCAATTGCCGGTGCAAGCCACAGCCCTGCCACGCCCGCCGCGACGGTGGCACCTGCTCGCACGGCAAACCAACGGTCTGCTTCACCCGGCACGGCCGCGACGACCCCAGGCTGGGCCAGCCGCTGTGCCTGGACTGCTATGACTACGCCGCCCAGGTGGTGTGGAACAACAACACCGGCGAGCTGTGGCGGCGCACCAAGCAAGCCATCGAACGGCGCCTCAACCAGGCCGCCCGCCACCGCCGCCTGCCCTACGGGGTCCGCGTCTCGCACGGCAAAGTGGCCGAATACCAGGCCCGCGGCGCGGTCCACTTCCACGCCCTGCTCCGCCTCGACGGCTACGACGAGCACCACCCCGACCGGCTGCTGCCCCCGCCACCGGGCATCACCGTCGCCGACCTCGAGGACGCCACCCGGCACGCCGCCGCCACGATCACCTACCAGACCCCGCTACACCACCTACCGCGCGTCGGCTGGCTGCTCGCCTGGGGGGACGAGCTCGGCGTCCGCATCATCACCATGCGCGGCACCGGTTCGGTCACCGACTTGATGGTCGCCAGCTACCTGGCCAAGTACTCCACCAAGGGCACCGAGGTCACCGGCCACAGCTCACCCCGGATCACCGCCGACACCGCCGAGCTGTACGCCGACCCGGCGGGCAGCCACACCGAGCGGCTCATCCACGCCGCCTGGACCCTCGGCCGTCACGAGGACTACACCAGCCTGCGCAGGTGGGCGCACATGCTCGGCTTCGGCGGCCACTTCTTCACCAAATCCGACCACTACTCCCTCACCTTCGCCGACCTCCGCCAGGCCCGGATCACCTACCGCCGCAGCCAGGACACCGGACCCGAACACTCTCCGATCCGCACCGCCGACCACACCAACGAAGAAACCACCCTCATCGTCGGCACCCTCAGCTACGCCGGAACCGGCTGGCGCACAACCGGCGACGCGCTCCTGGCCAACACCGCCGCCGACCAAGCAAGAAAACGCCGCGAAGCCGGACGCGAAGACCTCGCCTACGAATACAACAACACCACCGCCCGGCCAGCAGGCCGCATAGTGACGCTTAAGCGTCAAAGCCTCATGCAGTAGCCTCAGGGGAAAGGAGGAGTTCGGGAATGACTGCTGTGTCTATTCCTGGCTCGCACGAGCTGACTGATGACCTTCGGCTCTACCGGGTGAAAGATGCGATGCGGCTGCTCGGTCTTAGCCGCACCGTCATCTACGAACAGTTCCGGACAGGACGGCTTCGCTCTGTCCAGCAAGGCCGCGCGCGGCTTATTACCGCCACGGCCATACGTGACTACATCACGCTTCTGGAGAATGAGGCCAGGGAGACGGAATGACGGCGCGGCGAGGACGTGGCGAAGGCGGCCTGCACTGGGACGAGAACCGGCAGCGCTGGATCGCGACCGTGACTATCGGTCATAACGGCCGGGGTAAGCGGATCACCCGCAAGGCCAGCGGCAGGACCAAGACCGAAGCCAAGTCCAAGCTGCGCGAACTACTCCGGGACCAGGACGACGGCATGCCGATTCCGAAGGATGGCTACACCGTTGCCGACGCGGTGGCCTACTGGCTCACTCACGGTCTGCGAGGCCGCGAAGAAGCCACCATTGCCAACTACGCGACATTGGCCAAATCCCATATCTTGCCCGCTCTCGGCAAGCGGAAGCTACGCGAATTGTCCGCCGAAGACGTGGACGGATGGCTGAATGATGAATCACATCGATGCAGCACCCGCACGCTCAGGTTGCTGCATTCCATTCTGAGTCGCAGCATCCGCAATGCTCAGGCACGCGATAAGGTGCGGCGCAACGTCGTCCTCTTGTGCGACGTGCCGACCGGCCTCAACGGCCGACCGTCAAAGGCCCTTACACTCAGCCAGGCAACAGCCGTCATCAATGCCGCCGCCGAATCGCGGTTGTACGCGTACCTCGTGCTTTCCCTGCTGATCGGCGCTCGCACCGAGGAATTGCGCGCCCTGCGATGGTGCCACGTGGACCTGAACGGGCACCCGGACGCAACCCCGCCGGTCCCGCCATCTATCTCGGTGCTGCGGTCGGTGCGCGCCGGGGGAGACACCAAGACCCGGCGGTCCCGGCGGGCGCTGGGGATGCCTCAGCGCTGCGTAGACGCACTCAGCAAGCTCTGGGCCAGGCGGACATGCACTCACGCCGACCGTGCAGAGTGTGACTGCCTGGTCTTCACCAGTCAGGCCGGGACGCCACTGGACGCACACAATGTGCGGCGGGATTTCCGCAAGGTCGCCGAGGCGGCCGGGCTCGCGGCGAAGGAGTGGACGCCGCGCGAGCTGCGGCACAGCTTCGTGTCGCTGCTGTCGGATGACGGCATGCCGATCGAGCACATCGCCCGCCTGGTCGGCCACACCAGCACGGCGGTCACCGAGACCGTCTACCGGCAGCAGATACGGCCGGTCATCGTGGAAGGTGCCGAAGCCATGGACCGCATCTTCCAGGCGAGCATCACATCTCAGCGACAGTCGCTCACTTAGTCACTCAGAGGCTGGCTCGATGATCGCAACCAGCCTCTGACCAGTCGGGACGGCCGGATTTGAACCGGCGACCCCTTGACCCCCAGTCAAGTGCCCTACCAAGCTGGGCCACGTCCCGGTGCCGTGAGGCACATGCCCGCCGAAGCGGGCTTACTCACCTTAGCGTAGCGTCGTGGCCGCTCGCTCACGCTCGACGGCCGCCCCCTCTCCGCGACCGGCTGGCGGCGCACCTGGGCCGGCTGGCCGCGGCCGGGGTCGAGTACCGGCCGCTAGAGGGGCCGCACCCGTGACAACAGGGCGGCGCCGGGAAGAGGTGACGCGCTGACCTGGCACCCGGCGCCTGCTCCGTTCGTTCTCCGGCAGGGGGGTAGTGATCAGTGCAGCGCAGGGCACTCCCGACTTTGGCCGGCCCGCGGACGGCCGTGAAACGGAGCGACACCGATGACGGGAAGGGGCCGCTCCCGGGGTGGACGGAGCCGGAGCCGGGCGTGTTCCGTGCCCGGGCCGGCGACACCGTGCCCGGCTTCATCGTGCCCGGCTTCGACCCGCCGGACCGCACCGCGCCCGGCTTCGACCCGCCGGACCGCACCCGGCCCGGCTATGAGCCGCCACGCCGCGCCCGGCCGCCCGCACCGGCCGGGCGGCCGCTCGCCCCGGCCGGGCGGCCGCGCCCCCGGCGGCTCCGCAAGCTGATCCGCCGCTCCGCGGCCGTGCTCGGCGTCCTCGTCTTCCTCGCCGTCGCCGGGTTCGCGGTGCTGCTGTTCGTGACGCCGCCCGCCAGCCGGGCCGAGGCGCTCGCGCGGGCGCAGGCCCGCTCGCACGGCACCGCCTATCCCGGCCCGCCGGTCCCCGCCAGGTTCGCCCAGGCGCTGGTGGCCACCGAAGATCACAGGTTCTACCAGGACCCGGGCATCGACCCCATCGCCGTCGGCCGGGTGGCCCTCGGCTACCTCACCGGCCACGGCGCCCAGCAGGGCGGGGCGACGCTCACCCAGCAGCTCGCCAAGATGCTCTACGCCCCAGCGGGTTCGGGCCTGACGAGCGAGGCCGAGCAGGTCGCGCTCGCCGTCAAGCTGAACTTCACCTACAGCAAGCCGCAGATCCTGCAGATGTACGCCGACGTGGCCTACTTCGGCCAGAACTACTACAGCCTGGGCGCGGCTAGCTGCAGGTACTTCGGCTTGCCGCCGGCCCGGCTGAGCTGGACGCAGGCGGCGATGCTGGCCGGCCTGGTGCAGGCACCGTCCGCGTACGACCCGCTGACCCACCCGGTGCTCGCGCGCGAGCGCGAGCAGCATGTCATCGGCCGGCTGGTGGCCACCGGCACGCTCACCGCGGCGCAGGGGAGGGCGGCGCTTGCCCGGCCTCTTCGCCTTGTGCCGCCGCGGCTGGCGCGGGCGGCGCCGGCGCAAGGAACACCCACTTGCGGTAGGACCAGAACCTGAACGCCGTGGCGACCCCGATCCCCAGCAGCAGTGCAATGTTCAGCGCGACCGCACCGGTGTATTCCAGGACGTACCTGGTGAACCCGATGAAGATCTGCTGAACGGCCAGCCCCGCACCGTTCAGGAGAAAAAATATGACGAATTCCCTGCCCTGGCCGCCATCCGGGCGATGCCGGAACGTCCAGTACTTATGCGCGGCGAACGCGAAGCAGGCCGCGACGACGTTCGCGATGAGGTTGGCAACGAGAGGCGCCATCCCGGCGCCCAGGTGCAGGGCATCGGTGCCGCCGACGGTCAGGCCGAACGCCGTGCCGCCGACGATCAGGAACCGGATCGCCTCGCCGGTCAGCTCCTGGTACCGCCGGTACAGGAGGCGGGCGTATCTCACCTGGCAGCCGTCCCCCCGCTGCGGGCCGCGAAACCCATTCGGAATTGTCTGAACTCCACGGTAGCTTCGGGTCGTGCCGGAGTCAGACATCATGGTCCGCGCTCGCGGCCTGACCAAGCGCTTCGGCGACTTCACCGCGGTGGACGGCATTGACTTTGACCTGCGCCGGGGCGAGGCGTTCGGGTTCCTGGGTCCGAACGGCGCGGGCAAGTCGTCCACTATGCGCATGCTCGGCTGCGTGTCGCCGCCGAGCGGCGGCGAGCTGTCCATCCTCGGCATGGACCCGGTGGCCGACGGCTCGGCGATCAGGGCGAGGCTCGGCGTGGTGCCGCAGGAGGACACGCTCGACGTCGAGCTGACCGTGCAGGAGAACCTGCTGATCTACGGGCGCTACTTCGGCCTGCCCCGGCAGGTGATCAAGGAGCGCACGGCTCGGCTACTCGACTTCGTGCAGCTGGCCGACCGCGCCGCCGATCACGTCGAGCCGCTGTCCGGCGGCCTGAAGCGGCGGCTGACCATCGCCCGGTCGCTGATCAGCGAGCCGGACATCCTGCTGCTCGACGAGCCCACCACGGGCCTGGATCCGCAGGCCAGGCACGTGGTCTGGGACCGGCTGTTCCGGCTCAAGCACTCGGGCGTGACGCTGATCCTCACCACGCACTACATGGACGAGGCCGAGCAGCTGTGCGACCGTCTCGTAGTCATGGACCACGGCAGGATCGCGGCGGAGGGCTCGCCGCGCGAGCTGATCGACACCTACTCCACGCCCGAGGTGCTCGAGCTGCGGTTCGACCCGGCCACGCACGAGCAGGCGGCCGAGAAGCTGGCCGCCGTCCCGGCTGAGCGGATGGAGGTCCTCGCCGACCGGATCCTGCTTTATATCCCGAACGGTGACGCGGCTCTGGCCAGCGCGCACGAGCTAGGCCTCGACCCGGTGACCTCGCTGGTGCGCCGGAGCACCCTTGAGGACGTGTTCCTGCGGCTGACCGGGCGCAGGCTGGAGGACTGATGGCCGCGACGGCCGCGCTCGCCGTCCGCGAGTTCAGGTTCTGGCTGACCGACTACCGCCGGACCTGGCGCGGCTCGATCTACTCCAGCGTGCTCAACCCGCTGCTCTTCCTCGGCGCGATGGGGCTGGGCCTCGGGTCGCTGGTGGACAAGCACGGCACCGCGCACCTGGGCGGGGTCAGCTACCTGATGTTCCTCGCCCCGGGGCTGCTGGCCGCGCAGGCCATGCAGACCGGGATCGGCGAGTGCACGTACCCGGTGCTCGGCTCGGTGAAGTGGAACCGCACCTACCAGGCGGCGGCGGCCTCGCCGCTGCGGCCGGGTGACATCTTCCGCGGGCACCAGCTGTTCGTGACGATGCGGCTGCTGATGAACTCGGGGATTTTTCTCGCGGTGATGGCGGCGTTCGGCGCGGTGCGCTCGCCCGCCGTGATCGCGGCGCTGCCGGCCGCGGTGCTCACCGGCCTGGCGTTCGCCGCGCCGGTCGAGGCGTGGGCGATCACCCAGAACAAGGACTCCGGGTTCGCCGTGGTGTTCCGGTTCGTGCTGATCCCGCTGTTCTTGTTCTCCGCAACCTTCTTCCCCATCACCCAGCTCCCGGCCTGGCTGCGCCCGGTCGCCTACGCGACCCCGCTGTGGCACGGCGTGGCGCTGTGCCGGGGGATCAGCCTGGGCACGCTGACCGCCGGGTCTGCCGTCCTGCACGCCGGTTACCTGGTCGCGGTCATGGCGGCGGGGCTGGCGGCCGGGCGGCTCACGTACCGGAGGCGGCTGCATGCCTGAGCCGGAGGGGCGGCCTTCGTGACGGCGCCGACTACGGGCGAGGCGGCCGGGCTGCTGCGGGTGCTGCCGGTCCCGCTGCGGTCCCGCGGCAGCCTGCACCTGGTCGAGCGGCACGCCCGGGTGTACCGGCATGCCTGGCTGATGCTCGTGTCCGGGCTGCTCGAGCCGCTGTTCTACCTGCTGTCGATCGGCGTCGGTCTCGGCCAGCTGGTCGGGCACGTGGCCGGCCCGCACGGCCCGGTCAGCTACACGGCGTTCGTGGCGCCTGCCCTGCTGGCCAGCTCGTCGATGAACGGCGCGCTGTTCGACTCCACCTTCAACGTGTTCTTCCGGCTCAAGTACGCCAAGCTGTACGACGCGACGCTGGCTACCCCGATGCGGCCGGGCGACGTGGTGCTCGGCGAGATCACCTGGGCGCTGATCCGCGGCGGCCTGTACGCGTGCGCGTTCATGGTCATCATGCTGGCGATGGGGCTGGTGCACTCGGCCTGGGCCGTGCTCGACGTGCCAGTCGCACTGCTGATCGGGTTCGCGTTCGCCGCGGCGGGGATGGCGGGCACGACCTACATGCGCAGCTGGCAGCATTTCGAGTTCGTCACGCTCGCCACGCTGCCGATGTTCCTGTTCTCCGCCTCGTTCTACCCGCTGGATGTTTACCCGGAGCCGGTCCGGCTGGTGGTGCAGGTCACGCCGCTGTATCAGGGAGTGGCGCTGCTGCGTGACCTGACGCTGGGCGCGGTGGCGCCCGACCTGCTGCTGCATGTGCTGTACCTGCTGGTGATGGGCCTGGCCGGCCTGTGGCTCGCCACCCGGCGGATCAGCCGCCTGCTGCTGCGGTAGCCAAGGAAACAGCCCGTCAACCGGGGGCAACCGCCACGCGTCTAACCATCGCCTCCAGGAAGGGACGCCTCAGCATGTACCAGCCGCCCCCCACGCCGCAGCCGTACCAGCAGCCCTACCAGCAGCAGCCGTACCAGCTGCCCTACCAGCAGCAGCCGTACCAGCTGCCCTACGGGCAGCAGGACGGGCCGCCGGGGCCGCTGCCGACCTCGGGGCTTGCCGTCGCGTCCCTCGTGCTGGGCATACTCTGGCTCGGCTGGGTCGGCTCGATCCTGGCGGTCATATTCGCCCACGTCGCGCTCAGGAGCATCAGACGCGGCTACCAGCGCGGACGCGGGCTCGCGGTCGCCGGGCTCGTGCTCGGTTACATCGGCGTTGCCACCCTGGCCCTTGTCATCATTCTCGGCGTGATCGGGGCTGCCGCCGGGCCAAGCCAGCGATCGCAGGCTCACTCGACGACGGCGCCGAAGGCAGCGAAGATCAGCCCCGCGAAGACCAGCGGCGCCCCATCGGGGCCGCCCCCGGCCGGCTACCGCTGGGTCGGCAGCGCAGCGGCGGGTGTCTGGGTCGCGGTTCCCAGAAGCTGGGCAGCGGTTAACCTGGCGAAGGTCAGACTCAGTCAGGCGATCCACAATTTCGCGCTCAAGGGCCTGAGCAGCAACCAGCTGAGCAGCGCGATGGCGGACGTGAGCCGGAAGCACGGGATTTTCGTGGTGGATCTCGCTTCGATCCAGTCCGCCCCGTCCTCCCAGGCCTTCGCGACCAATGCCAACGCATTCTGCGAATCCACGCCGCTGGAGCCGGGAGCAGTGGATTCTTCGGCCCTGCAATCGGCCATGCGGGCGCAATATGCCCGCATTCACGCGCACGTTCTGGCTATCAGCGGTGCCACCATCGACGGGGATACCGGTGTCAAGGCTGAGTTCACGCTGACTTCGGCGGACGGCTTTACCTTCAGCGAGTCCCAGTACACCGTCCTGAGCAAGGCCAGCCGGGTGTGCTACGTCACGCTCGCGACCGGCAACCGGGCGGCCCTCGGGCATCTCTTCAGCAAGATAGGCGGCACGATCCACGTCTCCTGACCGGGGCGGGAAGCAGGCTGCCGCGCGCGCGTGCAGGACAGTTACGAGCGCTTGTCCGGCGGCGTGAAGTACTCGCGCGGGTTGGCCACGAGCATCGCGTCGATCTGGTCCTCAGTGACACCCTGCTCGCGCAGCGCGGGCAGCACGTCGTCGAGCAGGTGTTCCAGGTGCCAGTTCGGCGCGAACACGCCGATCAGCCCGGCCGGGAACCAGTCGATGTGGCAGGCGACGTCGTGCGCCAGCACCATGCTCCCGGCGTAACCGCGGGCGGCCAGCGCCGCGACCGTGGCCACCCGCTGCTCGAACGAGAGCAGGATGTCCAGGCCGAACCTGTCCATGCCGAGCAGGCAGCCCGCGTCGGCCAGCCGGGTCAGGTAGCTCAGGTCGGCGGTGTCACCGCTGTGCGCCATGATCACGCGGGACAGGTCCGCGCCCTCCTCGGTGAGCACCCGCAGCGCCGCCAGGCCCGACTGGCTGGCCGGGTGGGTGTGCACCATGACCGGCGCGCCGGTGATCACGTGCGCCCTGGCCACCGCGCGCATCACCCGCTCGACGCCCGGGGTCAGGCCCTCGTCCTCGACGCAGCACTTGAGGAACGCGGCCCGGACGCCGGTGCCGGCGATGCCCTCGGTGATGTCGGCGGCGAACAGCTCGGTCATCGGGTCCGCGCCGCCGGTCCCGCTGGCCGGCCCGCGGTAGCGGAAGTAGAACGGCAGCTCGTTGTAGGTGTACAGGCCGGTCGCGACGATGATGTTGATGCCGGTGCGGGCGGCGACCCGCTGGATGCGCGGGATGTTGCGGCCGAGGCCGATCACAGTCGGGTCCACGATCGTGGCCACGCCGCGCTGTGCCAGCGCGCTGAGCTTTGCCGCCGCTGAGGCGACCTGCTGCTCCTCGTCCCAGTCCGCCGTGTAGTTCTGCCGGATCTCCTCATTCAGCACGAACACGTGCTCGTGCATGAACACCCGGCCAAGATCGGTCACGGCCACCGGCCCGCGCACCGTCTCCACCGTCTGCACTGTCTGTGTCACCCGCCCAGCCTCCCTCGCGGGGGGCCAGGCGGGGGAACGTACCGGCGAGTAGGTAGTCTTGTCCGGACTCGCGGCGCGGCGGGCAGGGCAGCGCGCGCGAAAGCCGGATGCGGCGACAACGCCGGAGGTGGCGGAATGGATTTCGCGTACGACGCCCGCACGGAAGAACTGCGCGAGCAGCTCACCGCGTTCATGGCCGAGCACGTCTACCCGGCCGAGCCGGTCCTCGCCGCCCAGGTGGCGGAGGCCGCGGCGGCCGGCCGCCAATGGGAGCGCCCGCCGGTGATGGCCGAGCTGAAGGCGGAGGCGCGCCGCCGCGGGCTGTGGAACCTGTTCCTGGCCAGCGGCCCGCGCACCGAGAGCCTGCCCGCCGCGACCGGCGGGCTGACCAACCTGCAGTACGCGCCGCTGGCGGAGATCACCGGCCGCAGCCCCGCGCTGGCGCCAGAGGCGCTCAACTGCGCCGCGCCCGACACCGGGAACATGGAGCTGCTGGCCGAGTTCGGCACCGCCGCGCAGCGGGACCGGTGGCTCAAGCCCCTGCTCGAGGGCGAGATCCGGTCGGCGTTCTGCATGACCGAGCCCGACGTCGCCTCCTCCGACGCCACCAACATCGCGACCCGGATCGACCGCCGCGGCGACGACTACGTGATCAATGGCCGGAAGTGGTGGTCGTCCGGCGCGATGAACCCCGGCTGCGAGATCCTCATCGTGATGGGCCGCACCGACGACAGCGCGCCGCCGCACAAGCAGCAGTCCATGATCCTGGTCCCCCGGGACACCAAAGGCGTCAACATCCAGCGCGGCATGCACGTGTTCGGCTACGACGACGCGCCGCACGGCGGGCACGCGGAGATCGAGTTCCGCGACGTGACCGTCCCGGCGGAGAACCTGATCGCGGGCGAGGGCGACGGCTTCGCGATCGCGCAGGCCCGGCTCGGCCCTGGCCGGATCCACCACTGCATGCGTCTCATCGGCGCCGCCGAGCGCGCGCTCGAGCTCATGTGCCGGCGGGTGGCCTCGCGTAGCGCGTTCGGTGCCCCGCTGGCCGAGCAGAGCGTCATCCAGGGCTGGATCGCGGAGTCGCGGGTGCGCATCGAGGCCTCCCGGCTGCTGGTGCTCAAGACCGCGTGGCTGATGGACACCGTCGGCAACAAGGGCGCGCACACCGAGATCCAGGCCATCAAGATCGGCACGCCGGCGATGGCCGAATGGGTGATCGACAAGGCGATCCAGGCGCACGGCGCGGGCGGGGTCAGCCAGGACTTCCCGCTCGCCCAGCTGTGGGCGAGCGCACGGTCGCTCCGGTTCGCCGACGGGCCCGATGAGGTGCACAAGCGGTCCCTGGCCCGCCGGGAGCTGCGCAAGTACAGCACCCAGAGCTGAACCCGGACTGCCAGCTCACGACCAGGGCTCACGATCAGGAGGAATGAATGCCAGCAGACACCCAGCGCGTGGCCGTCGTCACCGGTGCCGCCCGCGGCATCGGCGCCGCCACCGCCAGCCGCCTGGCCGCGGACGGGATGGCGGTCGCCGTGCTCGACCTGGACCAGGCCAGCTGCGCCGGCACGGTGGACGCGATCACGGACGCGGGCGGCCGCGCGGTCGCCGTCGGCGCCGACGTGAGCAAGTCCGACCAGGTGGAGGCCGCGGTAGACAAGATCGTCGCGGAACTCGGGCCGCCCGCGGTGCTGGTCAACAACGCCGGGGTGATCCGCGACAACCTGCTGTTCAAGATGTCCGAGGACGACTGGGACACCGTGCTGGGCGTGCACCTGCGCGGCGCCTTCCTGATGAGCAGGGCGTCGCAGAAGCACATGGTGGACCAGCGGTTCGGCCGGATCATCAACCTGTCGTCGAGTTCCGCGCTGGGCAACCGCGGTCAGGTCAACTACTCCGCGGCCAAGGCAGGCATGCAGGGGTTCACCAAGACGCTGGCGATCGAGCTCGGCCAGTTCGGCGTCACCGCCAACGCGGTCGCGCCCGGCTTCATCGCCACCGACATGACCGCGGCCACGGCGGCACGGGTCGGCATGGACTTCGAGGAGTTCCAGAAGGCGGCAGCCACCCAGATCCCGGTCCGCCGGGTCGGCCAGCCCGCCGACGTTGCGCACGTCATCTCGTTCCTGGCCGGCGAGCAATCCGGCTTCGTCTCCGGCCAGGTGATCTACGTGGCGGGCGGCCCCCTGTGCTGACCGAAGACGGAGGGCTAGCGGAAGACGGAGGGTTGACCGAGACCGACACGAGCGGCCAGGCCGCCGGGCCTGACGACATCCGCCGCCGGGTCCGTGACCTGCTCGAGGCCCGCGACCCCGCCGCGACGCCGCCGCTGGAGTTCCTGCGCGCCCGGTTCGACGCGGGCCTGGCCTGGGTGCACTACCCGCCCGGCCTGGGCGGCCTGGGCGCGCCGCGCGCGCTGCAGGCGGTCGCCGACGCCGAGCTGGCCGCGGCCGGGGCGCCGGACAACAACCCGCGGCGGATCGGAATCGGCCTCGGCATGGCCGCGCCGACCATCCTGGCGTTCGGCACGCCGGAGCAGCAGCAGCGCTGGCTGCGCCCGCTGTGGACCGGCGAGGAAGTCTGGTGCCAGCTGTTCAGCGAGCCTGGCGCGGGCTCGGACCTCGCCGGGCTGGCCACCCGCGCGGTCCGCGACGGTGACGGCTGGCTGGTCACCGGGCAGAAGGTCTGGACGTCCAGCGCGCACGAGGCCCGCTGGGCGATCCTGGTGGCCAGGACCGACCCGGACGTGCCCAAGCACGCCGGGCTGAGCTACTTCGCCGTCGACATGTCCGCGCCCGGCGTCGAGGTGCGGCCGCTGCGCCAGCTCACCGGCGAGGCGGAGTTCAACGAGGTCTTCCTGTCCGACGTCGCGATTCCGGACACGGACCGGATCGGCGCCGTCGGCAACGGCTGGCGGGTCGCCCAGGCGACCCTGATGAACGAGCGGGTCGCGATCGGCGGCAACAGCGCGCCGCGCGAGGGCGGGATGATCGCGGGCGCGGCGGCAGCCTGGCGGGACCAGCCGGAGCTGCGCACCCCCGGCCTGCACGACCGGCTGCTGCGGCTGTGGCTGGACGCCGAGGTGGCCAGGATCGCCAGCGCCCGGCTGCGCCAGCAGCTCGCGGCCGGCCAGCCGGGCCCCGAAGGCTCGGCTGCCAAGCTCGTCTTCGCCCGGCTCAACCAGGAGATCTCCTCCTTCGAGGTGGACCTGGCCGGCGGCGAGGGGCTGCGCTACGACGACTGGACCCAGAGCAGGCCGCAGTCGGCGAACTTCTACGGCCGCGGCCCGGGCTACCGGTACCTGCGCGCCAAGGGGAACTCCATCGAGGGCGGTACCTCGGAGATCCTGCGCAACATCGTCGCCGAGCGGGTGCTCGGCCTGCCGCCGGAAATCCGCGTGGATAAGGACATCCCATGGAAAGACCTGCCGCGTTGACCGAGACTGCACCAGGCGAGGTACCCGACCTGCTGTACAGCGAGGCCGAAAACGACCTGCGGCAAGCCGTTCGAGCCCTTTTTTCCGAACGCTGCCGGCAGGCCGATGTGCTCACCCGGACGGAAAGCAGCGAGCCCTACGACCTGCAGCTCTGGCACGCGCTGGCCGCGGAGCTGGGCGGCGCGGGATTGCTGGTGCACGAGTCACTCGGCGGCGCCGGAGCCTCCTACCGCGAGGCCGCGGTGGTAGCCGAGGAAACCGGACGGTCGGTCGCGCCCGTGCCTTACCTGGGCAGCGCGGTGGTGGCGACCGCCGTGCTGCTGTCCGCGGCCGGCCCGGCACCCGCCCGCGACGAGGACCGCAAGCTGCTCGCCTCGCTCGCCGACGGCACCGTCACCGCCGCGCTGGCGATCGCGTTCGAGTCCGCGCCAGGCGCGGAGCTGCCGCGGTCGGTCCGGGTGACCGGGCCGTCGCCCGGCGATCCGGTGGCCGGCTCGGCCCGGCTGGCCGGCACCGCGGCCAGGCTCGCCGACGCGCTGCCCGCCGACGTGCTGCTGGTGCCCGCCGACGGGGTGCCCTACGGGCTGTACGCGGTGGACGCGCACGCGGCCGGCGTGACCCGGACTCCCGTGATCTCGCTCGACAGCACGCGGCAGCTGTGTGATCTCACCCTCGACGCGGTGCCGGCCCGGCAGATCGCGGCCGGGGACGCCGCCGCCGCGGCGGTCCGGGCGGGCCTGTCCGCCGGGGCGGCCATGCTCGCCGCCGAGCAGCTGGGCCTGGCCGGGCGCTGCCTGGAGATGACCGTCGGGTACGCGAAGGAGCGCCGTCAGTTCGCCCGCCAGATCGGCTCGTTCCAGGCGGTCAAGCACCGGCTGGCTGACCTTTACGTGCTGGTCGCCCAAGCCCGCGCCGCGTCCAGGTACGCCGCGGCGTGCCTGGCCGACGGCAGCCCGGACGCCCCGGTGGCGGTCGCGATGGCCAAGGCGTACTGCGGGGACGCGGCTGTCAAGGCGGCCGAGGAGTGCGTGCAGCTGCACGGCGGCATCGGGTTCACCTGGGAGCATCCCGCCCACCTGTACCTGAAGCGGGCGAAGAGCGGCTCGATCGCGTTCGGCACGCCGGACCGTCACCGCGCCGCGCTGGCCGGCCTGGTGAACCTTCCCGGCCCGCGACCGTGAAGTCCGTCGCGGGGGCCGGCGCCGTCGTCACCGGCGCGGGCAGCGGCATCGGCGCGGCGCTGGCCCGCAGGCTGGCCGCCGAGGGCGCCCGCGTCGTGGTGAACGACATCGACGGGGCGGCCGCCGAGGCGGTGGCGGCCTCCTGCGGCGCGGTGCCGGTGGCGGGCGACGCCGCCAGCGAGGACGGGGTGGCCTGGCTGATCGGCGCGGCGCGGGAAAGCCTCGGCGAGATCGACCTGTACTGCGCCAATGCCGGGGTAGCCCAAGCGGGCGGCGCAGAGGCGCCCGATGCGGCCTGGGAGCAGTCCTGGCAGGTGAACGTCATGGGCCACGTCCGGGCCGCCCGGCTGCTGCTCGGCCCATGGCTGCAGGGGGGCAGCGGTCACCTGATCTGCACCGTGTCGGCGGCCGGGCTGCTGACCATGCTCGGGACCGCGCCGTACTCGGTGACCAAGCACGCCGCGCTCGCTTTCGCCGAGTGGCTGAAGATCACCTATGCTCACCGCGGCATCACCGTGCAGGCGCTGTGCCCGCAGGGGGTGCGCACCCCGATGCTGGAGGCGGCCGGGACGGCGGGGCAGATGCTGCTGGCCGCCGCGGCGATCACCCCGGAGGACGCGGCCGGCGCGGTGATCGATGCCGTCGCCGACGGCCGGTTCCTGATCCTGCCGCACCCCGAGGTCGCCCGGATGTACGCGGGCCGGGCCGCGGACCCTGACCGGTGGCAGGCCGCGATGAACAGGCTCCAGCAGCGCCTGGACGAGGACACATCCCGCTAGTCACGGCCGGCCCGGCGTTGTTACCTGACCGTGACAAATGGACGAACGTGACAGATCCGGTTATGTCAGTGCACGGCAGCCGGGCCGCCGCGGAGCCGGGGCCGGGCCTGTCGGCCTGCGCACGCGGGCCCACCTGGGCAGCGAGGCTGCTGCGGAAGGCGGTGCACGCCCCCGCCTGTCCGGCCCATGACGGGTGGCCGTATCAGGGGGATACGCCCAACCCGAAACAGGCTCGAAATATGGATGTCTAGCTCCGCCAGGTTGGTTACCGCGCACGTAACGAACTGGAAATAGGGCCGAAACCCACCCATGGGAGACATAGAGCGTTGCTTAAGGACAGCGAAGCGGCCGTCCGGGGTTCGGCGGCTCCGCGCGGTCCGCCGCCCTCGGGATGGTTCCTTCACGGCCCCCGTTGGAGGCGAAGTGAATCCATATCCGAGCTGGCTCAGTCCCGGGGACAACGCGTGGCAGCTCACGGCTGCGACGCTCGTCGGGCTGATGAGCATCCCGGCCCTCGCTGTTCTCTACGGCGGCCTGGTCCAGCGCAAGTGGGCGATGAACACCGTGCTCATGGTGTTCGCGACGTTCTGCCTCACGCTCATCGCCTGGGTTCTCTGGGCCTTCAAGATGGGATTCGGCACGCCGTGGATCCACACGTTCGTCGGCCATCCGGGCTCGATACTCGGGCCCGGCTCCATGCAGGCGCAGGCGGTCATCCCGTCTCTGGTCGGGCTGATGCCGAAGTTCCGGTTCTCCGAGTCGTCGCTGGCCTACTTCCAGTTCGTGTTCGCCGCGATCACGCCGATCCTGTTCATCGGCAGCGTGATCGGCCGGATCAAGTTCCAGGTCTGGATGATCTTCGTGCCGCTGTGGATCACCTTCGCCTACGCGGTCAACGCGTTCCTGCTGTGGGGCGGCGGTTACTGGGCCGGCAAGGGCGCGCTGGACTTCAGTGGCGGCTACGTGATCCACCTCGCGGCCGGCGTCTCCGGCTTCGTCGCCGCAGCCGTCGTCGGGCCGCGGCTCAAGCGCGACCGCGATCGCGCGATACCGAACAACCTGCTCTTCGTGGCGGTGGGCGCGGGCATCCTGTGGCTCGGCTGGAACGGGTTCAACGGCGGTGACCCGTACTTCGCGGGCGCGGACGCCGCCTCCGCCGTGGTCAACACGAACCTCGCCACCGCGGTCGCCATGATGGTCTGGATCGTCATGGACATGTCGCTGGGCAAGGAGAAGAAGGCCACCTTCCTCGGCGGCGTCAACGGCATGATCTGCGGCCTTGTCGGCATCACCCCGGCGGCCGGTTACGTGACCGGCTACGGCGCGATCGTGATCGGCGTCGTCTGCTCGACGGTCGTCTGGTTCGCCTGGACCTACCTGCCCCGGTACGTGTGGCCGTTCAACAAGGTGGACGACGCGCTCGGCGTCGTCTACACGCACGGCATCGCCGGCCTGTTCGGCGGCCTGCTGGTCGGCCTGCTCGCCGACCCGAAGATGATCGTGTACCTCGGGATCGGCAAGAACCCGTCGTCCGCGGGCGCCGGCCTGTTCTACGGTCATCCGAAGCAGCTGGCCATCCAGGCGGGCGCGGCGCTGACCGTCATCATCTGGGACGGGGTCGTGACCTTCGTCATCCTGCGGGTCATCGGCCTGTTCATGAAGCTGCGGATACCGGACGAGCAGCTGGAGATCGGTGACGTGGCGGTGCACGGCGAAGAGGTCTACCCGTCCGATGACCTGGTCCGCGTCGGGGCGGCCGCCGACGCGCCGATGCTGGCCAACGCGGCGCCGGACGGGGCCGAGCGCGAGCCCGAGCGGGTGCCGCCCAAGGATTAACAAGTAATACAGTCGGAAATATTGACAAACTCTTCCGGGCCGTGACAGGCTGAGGGCGGCTCTGGAGAGGCCACGGCTCAGCGGGTGACCGCAACCGTCCAGGTTGCGGTCACCCGCCGCTGTCCGGGCCCGGCGCGGGCGCGTCACGGGGGCCGCGCCCGGCCGGGATGCGCAGGCCCGCCAGCGGGACGTGCTGCTGGCCGGCGTGGAGGTCGCGGTCGTGGAAGCTGCCCGCCGTGACCGGCCGCGGGAAAGAGAACTTCACTGCCAGGATGTCCGGCAGCTCGAAGTACTTCACGATCGCGGCGTCTACGTGGTAGGCGCGGGCGACC
The DNA here is from genome assembly GCA_963697445.1 of uncultured Actinomycetes bacterium. Taxonomy (GTDB): domain Bacteria; phylum Actinomycetota; class Actinomycetes; order Streptosporangiales; family Streptosporangiaceae; genus PALSA-505. The sequence continues at coordinate 307,293 of CAVOOC010000035.1, read as the reverse complement.
GCCTGCGGTGACAGCGCGCCGGAGCCGGTCACGAGCCGGTAGTCGGCCTCGCTGGCGAAGAAGACGTCCAGGGTGATCCAGAACGGTCCCGCGTTCTTGGAGCGGACTTCGCGGGCCAGCTCACCGACCGTGCGCCCGCCGTCAGCCATGTGCGACCTCGCTGAGTTCGGTCCGGAACAGGTCGGTTCCGTGGTCCAGCTCGAGGACGTGGTTGAGGACGAACTCGTACGACGGCCCCCGCTCGATCTCGGCCGGCGAGGTGGCGAACGCGAAGCTCGGCAGGTGGTCCATGCCGGGCAGCGGCAGGTGCAGGAGCAGCGGGTTGGCCGTCTTGGCGATCGCCGTCGCCGTCTCCTGGCTGGCGGCCCGCACCTTGAACAGCAGGCCCATCTCCCGGGGGGGCCCGGTGCTGGCCTCGAGCGGCCCGAGGACCGCGTCGGCCCCGTAGCAGTGCAGGGCGAGCTCGTAGTCCGCAGGGCCCAGGTCGAGCGCGGCGCGGACGCGGTCCTCCACGACGCTGCGCAGGAACCGGAGCCAGACCGGGAGGCTGGCCAGGATCTGCGGATCCCGGATCCCGACGATCGAGATCGTCTCGTACCCGGCGAGCCGTGCTCCTTCCAGCTTCGCGGTGGGACGGGGGGCGGCCTCGAACCGGGAGCCTTCGACCCGCACGACCCGGTCGTCCAGCGCGGTGTACGTGGCCGCGGAGGTGTCGAGCGCGCCGGCGGGCTCGAGCAGCCGGAACGGGTCGGCGTTCTCGTACAGCATGTGGGCGGCGACGGCGGCCGGCGTGCAGGCGGCGTCGGGGGAGAGCGGGCTGACGGTGAAGCCCCCGCCGTCGATGCGGGCGAACACCCCGCCGGCGGTCGGGTTGGTCGTGCACTGGCCGCCGCACTCGACGGTCTTGGCCGCGTGCCAGGCGGGACCTGCGGGCAGGCCGCGCATGAGGGCGACCGCGGCGACCATCGACGTGTCGGTGGCCCGGCCCGCCAGCACGACGTCGGCGCCCGCCTCGAGCGCGGCTGCGATCGGGTCGTGCCCCATCAGCGCGACGATGTGCGTGCAGGACCGGACCACGTCCGGGGTCAGACCGGCCGACGGGGGCAGCGGCCGGACCCGGCCGGCTTCGATGGCGGTGATCACCGTCTCGGGGCCGAGCTCGCTGTAGATGCGGGCCAGCCGGAAGGACAGCCGGTCTTCGGCCGCGATCCGGGCGGCGATGCCGGCCACCCAGTTGACGCCGGCGTCGGTGCCGGCCGTGGCGCAGCTGCCGACGATCAGCGGGATCCGGTTCTCCCGCGCCGCGGCGAGCAGGATCCGCAGGTCCCGCTCCACCGCCGGGGCCGCCGACTTGCTGACGCCGGCGCCCAGGTAGTACGGGCCCGAGTCGGTGGAGCCGCCGTTGACGGCGATCGCCGTCGCGCCCATCGCGATGCCGCGCTTGACCGACTCGGCGGTGAAGCCCGCGCCCAGCATCCCGGTGGGGAAGATGACGCCGACCCCCTGGCTCGTGCTCATGACGGCAGCACCCGGCAGGCGGCGGGAGGTATCCGCACCGTGATCGCCGGGCCGGCGAAGGCGCGCGTGTCGGTGACGGTCAGGGCCAGCCCGCCTGCGTCCAGCTCGTAGACGTAGTGGTCGCCGAGGAACGAGACGCTGCGCACCTCGGCCGAGTAGGTATTCTCCGCGGCCGGGCAGGTATTCTCCGCGGCCGCGTACCCGCCGCCGTCGAGCCCGATAGCCTCGGGCCGCACCGCCAGCTGCACCTGGTCGCCAACGGCCAGCTCCTCGCCCGCGACGGTGATCGGCTTGCCGTTTGCGCCCAGGACAAGCCGCGCGCTGCCCGCTGAGGTGGCGGTTATCGCCTGGGCGGCGAGGACGTTGCAGTGGCCGAGGAACTCGGCGACGAACCGCGTCCGCGGGCGGTGGTAGATGTCTTCGGGGGTGCCGACCTGGAGCACCGCGCCCGCGTCCATGACCACGATCCGGTCGCTGAGGCTGAGCGCCTCGTCCTGGTCGTGGGTGACGAACAGCGTGGTCAGGCCCAGCTCGCCCTGCAGGTGCTTGAGCCAGGTCCTGGCCCGCTCCCGCAGCTTGGCGTCGAGGTTGGAGAACGGCTCGTCGAGCAGCAGCACCCCCGGCGAGTACACCAGCGCCCGGGCCAGCGCCACTCGCTGCTGCTGGCCGCCGGACAGTTCATGCGGGTACCGCCCCGCGTAGTCCGCCATCTCGACCAGTTCGAGGGTCTCCATCACCCGGCGGCGCACGGCCTCCTTCTTCATCTTCCGGATCTTGAGCGGGAACGCGACGTTGCCGGACACCGTCAGGTGCGGCCAGATCGCGTACGACTGGAAGACCATCCCCAGATTCCGGTCCTCCGCCGCCAGGAAGACCTTCCTGGCCTGGTCGGAGAAGACCCGGTCCCCGCAGCTGATCGTGCCCGCGTCGGGACGCTGGAAGCCGGCGATCGACATCAGCGTCGTCGTCTTCCCGCACCCGCTGGGACCAAGCAGTGTCAGGAACTCCTTATCCCGGACGGTGAAGCTGACGTCGTTCAGCGCGCGCTCGCGGCCGAACGTCTTGGTCAGGCCCTGGACGGTGATCTCAGGCATACCGGTGTCCTCTTAGTCTGGTCGCGAACAGCAGGCTTCCGATCGCGATGGCGACGATCGTTATCCCGACCTGGACCATGGCCAGCGCCGCGACCGGTCCGCTGGTGCCCTGCTGCGCGGCGTCCAGCATCGCTACTCCCATGATTTCGTGGCCCGGGGTGACGAGGAAAAGGGCCGGGTCGTAGTCGTTGAGTATCGAGATGAACAGCAGGATGAACGACACGAACAGCGCCGGCCGCAGGATCGGGAGGGTGATCCGGGTGATCGCCGTCCACCAGCTCGCGCCGCCGGAACGGGCGGCATCATCAAGCGACTCGCTGACCGTCGCGAACGAGGACGACATCACGAAGTAGGCGAGCGTGAGCGAGCGGACGCTGAGCGCGAGCATGATTCCCCAGATGCTGTTCCGCAGCGCGCTGCCGGGAGGGTTGACGAGCAGGAACGTCCAGAAGAACCCGATCCCGATGATCAGCCCCGGGATGGCCCGGGGGAACAGCATCAGGAACGGCAGGGAGCGGCGCAGGCGGAACCGCGACCGATGCGCCACGGCCGTGGCCAGCGCGACGACCGCGACGGTGATGACCGCGCCGACGGCCGCGATCTCGACGCTGTTGCGGATCGAGAGGGCGAACGTGCCGTGGGCGATCGTCTGCCAGTTGTTGAGCGTGAACAGATGCCACGGAGCGATCAGCGGGGTCAGCTGCGAGACAACGGACGACAGCGCGAGCGCCGCGATGGGAGCGAACGTCGTCGCCAGCAGGTACACCCCGAGGAGCGCGCCGAGCAGCACCCGCCAGAACGTGCCCAGCTGCATTCCGCCGCCGGCCGCCCCGCCGCGCCCCCCGGTGGACACGAACCGGGCCTGGTCGCCCAGCAGCCTGCTGCGCAGCAGCAGCAGCAGGCAGGCGACGGCGAGCAGGACCGTCGCTCCCGCGCTGACGACCGGCGGGTCCGGGGTGAACGCGCTGGACCAGGTGTTGTAGAGAGAGCTGGCGATGAGGTCATGACCCGCGGGGGAGCCGAGCAGCAGGGGGATTCCCAGCGACTCGAGGGAGAGCGTGAAGACCAGCAACCCGGAGTTGAGCAGCGCGGGGCGCAGCATCGGCACGGTGACCCGGGCCAGGGCGCGCAGCGGGGACGCGCCCACGCTGCGGGCGGAATTCTCCAGCGCCGCGTCGGTCCCGGACAGCGTGGCCTGGCAGACCAGGAAGACCACCGGCACGGCGACCGCCGTGCCCAGCACGGCCATGCCGGGGATGGTGGTCAGGTCGAACGGTATGTGCAGGGTCTTGTTGACGAAGTCGTGCGCGTAGCCGCCGGGGCCGTAGAGCGCGTTCCAGCCGAGAATGAGGCCGAGCGGGGGCAGCAGGATCGGGGCGATGAACAGCCGCGCGTACGCCCGCCGCCCGAACACGTCGGTGCGGCTGCACAGCACGGCGAAGCCGCCGCCGAGCAGCACCGCGCACGCGGTCGTCAGGCCGGCGAACTCGAGCGTGTTCAGCGCCGCGGTCCGGAACGCCGGATCGGCGAACAGCTGGCGGTAGGCCGCCAGCGTGAACACTCGCCCGGGCGAGTAGATGGGCTTGCTCTGCACCGACGCGTACACCAGCGGGACGACGGGCGCCAGGACGCAGACCAGCACGAGCGCCCAGACCGCCGCCTGGAGCCCCGACTCGGGGACCAGGCGGCGCACCCGGCGGCCTTCATCCGCCGCGTTGCCCGGCGGGCTCGCGATCGCGACGGCGGAAGGACGTGGCATCGCCGGCTGCCTCACTGCCCGAATGCGTGCTTGAGGCGAGTGGTGAACGCGGCCTGGCCGTTGGCCACCTGCTGGCTGAACGGGGTCATGTAGGTGTGCTGCGGGCCGCCGACCGCCGCGTACAGGGCCTTGAGGGTATTGGGGCAGCCGTTGCTCGGAGTGAACGTGTTGCTGCTGGCCTCGAAGTCGGCGTCGCACATCGCCTGCTGGCCCTGGTTGCTGAACACGAAGTTCATGAAGAGCTTCGCCGAGTCGGGGCTGGCCGCGCCCGCGGTGATCCCGATGCCCCGCGGCACCAGGGGAGTGAAGTCTTTGGTGTACTCCCAGCCCAGCAGCTTGCGGTCGGCGGGGACGGTGCTGATCGGCCCGCGGGCGAGCCCGGACTCGAAGATCCCCACGTTGAAGCCGCCCTGGGCGACGTCCTGGCCGATCACGTACCCGTCTCCGACGGTCTTCGCCGTCTTGCCGAGCTTGTCAATGTTCGACCAGCCGTACTTGTGCACGTACCCCCAGTACGCCGAGAAGGCGAAGTTGTCGGAGAGCGTGTATGTCGCCACCTTGTACTTCCCGGTGACCGAACCAGCGGCGACCTGCGCGATCGTGGCGGGCGGTGCCTGACTCTTCAGCTGGAGCTTGTTGTAGATCGTGATCGAGGGATCGGGCGACAGGACGTAGAGGCCCTTGCCCTGCGAGGTGAGGCTCGGGAAGTTCGAGATTCCGGCCGGGGTATACGGCTGCAGGAACCCGCTGCCGACCGCGTGTACCCACAGGCCGGGGGCGCTGGCGATCAGGAGGTCCGCCGTCCGGGCGCCGGTCGCGTGCTCGGCGGCGTACTTGGAGAAGATGACCGGGTCCTCGAGGTCGGTGGTCGTCACGTGGATCCACGGGTACTTCGCGTTGAACGCCTTGACGACCAGGTTCATCTGCGTCTGCAGTGCGTTGCTGTACATGATCAGGCCTTTTTCCTTCTTGGAGCCCGCGACCAGCTGTGCCTGGGTGAGCGGCGGCCCGGCGGACAGGGAACCGGACCCCGACGCGCCCGGCCTGCCCGAGCTGCTGCAGGCGGCGGCGGTGACGATCAGCGAGGCGGCGACTGCTATCGATGCAGCCGGGCGCGACCAGCGAAGTGCCAGCATGTTCTTCTTCCTATGGAAGATGGTAAATCTGCTATAGCAACTTGGAGTATAAAGAGTGTCACGCATAGTGTCCCCCTCGCGCTGGCGGCTACGTCCGCGCCGCTGCCGGTTCAGAGTTGTTGCGCAACGCGATGGCCAGGAAAGCGTCGGCGCGGGACGCGCTGTGCCGCCGCATGGCTTCCTCGGCGGCCTGTCCGTCCCGGGCCTCGATGGCGGCCGCCACGCTGCGGTGCTGCTGCAGGCTCCGGTCCAGGCTGGCGAGGTCCGGATGCGAGTCGAACCGAGTACCTGACCCGGAACGCCCAGTCGAAGGCGGTCGCCGTGGAGATCATGTCGATTAGCGTCTCGGTGTGCGCGGCCTCGTCGACCAGCTGGTGAAATCCGCGGGTCAGCTTCAGGATCTCCGGGACCCGCGAGGTGGTCCAGCCCGGCCGGCCAGCCAGTGCTTCTGCCCGGTCGCACGCCTCGAGGATCCGGTTGATTTCCTGATCGGTAGCGCGCTCGGCCGCCAGCCGGGCGGCGACCCCCCGGAGCGCGACCTCTATCTGGGACAGCTCATACAGCTTGGCCACCGACGGCTCCGCCACCCGGATGGAACGCACCGCGTCCCGTTCGATGAGCCGCTCGTGCTCCAGCCGCTGCAGCGCTTCCCGGACCGGGGTCGGGCTCACCCCCAAGTGCTGGGCCAGGGCACGTTCGGTCACCCGCTGCCCCGGCTTCAGCTCGCCGGTGGTGATCTCCTCGCGCAGAGCGCGGTACGCCTGGTCGGACAGCGTCGGCCCGGTGGTCAGCTTCCGCACGTCGTCAACACGTTCTGCCACGTGGACTCACTCTCTGATCTGCTATAGCAGATCACGGTAGCGGGCCGGTTACGCCGATGTCAACATGTCGTTGACAACCTGTCCTCACATCCGCCTGTCGTCACGTCCGCCTGTCGTCACGTCCGCCGGGCCGCTATCCCGGGGCAGCTCATCGCTGATCGACGAGAACAACGGCGAGAACGTCGTTCGATCCGCCGAAGCGGCCGCTATCTGCACAGGATCCTGATGTCACCGCCCGGACCCGGAAACTGTCGTACCCGGAGGCTAATGTCAAATACATGTTCGATCAACACAACGCTCCCCAGCCAGTCACCAATGACGTCGCCGCAGCCTCGCCGGAGGGTGGCGGGTCCAGCACCCTCACCTCAGGCCCGGTCGGCGCGGCGGCACCATCGCCAGGCGGCACCGCCACCAGAACATCAACCCCCGGCCCGGCTGGCACGGCGGCATCATCGCCTGGCGGTGCCGCTGCCAGCACCCGTATCCCGGGCCCGCAGGCTACCGCTGCAGGCCCGCAGAACGGCGTAGCGGCCGGCACGCCGGCTCCGGGCCTGGGCAGCCCCGCGGCGTCCCCGCCGGAGGGTGCTGCCGGCGATCGGCCGTTGGAGGTGCTGGAGTCGGAGATTCTGTGAGCTGGCCGGGCACCTGGCTGCGGCGACGTGCCGGTTCCTGGTGCTGCTGGCCGAGTTCGACGCGCGCCGTGGCTGGGCTGAGTGGGACATGCCGTCGTGCGCGGCGTGGCTGTCGTGGAAGTGCCAGCTGTCGTCGGGTACCGCCCGTGAGCATGTCCGGGTGGCCCGGGCGCTGGCGGGGCTGCCGGTGATCGGGGGCGAGTTCGCCGCCGGGCGGCTGTCGTTCGCCAAGGTGCGGGCGCTGACCCGGATCGCTGACGCCGAGTCCGATGGCGATCTGGCCGAGATGGCGGGGGCCGATGACGGCCAACCAGCTGGAGACGTTCGCCCGTGCGCACCGCACCGTCACCCGGAATATGGACGAGCAGGCCCGGCTGCGGCGGCGGCTTTCCTGGCGGTTCGACGACGACGGGTCGCTGTCGCTGTCGGTCCGGCTGCCGCCCGAGGACGGCGCGGCAGTGCTGACCGCGCTGCGCGCCGTCACCCAGGACACCGCCCCCGGCGACGATCACGATCATGACGGCGTTTCCGCGGAAACGCTTCCGGACGGTCCGGGGGCTGGTCAGCAGCCAGCAGCCGCTTCCGCGGAAGCGCCGCCGGGTGCCACCTGCGCCCCGGCGGCGGGCACCGCCGACGTTTCCGCGGAAACGCGGACCAGCGCGGGGCCAGCCGGGCCGGGACCCGGAGCCGGCGTTTCCGCGGAAACGCGGCCGACCTCGACCAGCCTGGCCGACGCCCTGGTGCAGATCGCCGAGGCCTACATCGCGGGCAAGACCCGCACCGCGCAGAACCCCGACGTCTACCAGGTCATCATCCACGCCACCCCCGACGCCCTCATCCCCGACGACCTCGTCCCCGCCAGCACCGCCACCCCGGCCCTAGCACCCGTCCCGCCGGCCAGCCCGCCGCCGCCCCCGGCGGCCCACCCAGCAGCCCCACTCTCCCGGCCAGCAGCCCGAAGACCGCGCCCAGCAGCCCCGGCGGCCCCGGCAGCCCGGCCGGCGACCCGGGCACCCGGCCGGGTGGCCGCGGCCAGCCGGCCGGGTCACACGCCCCGGCCGGGCACGCCTCCCGGTGCCACGTCGAGGACGGGCCGGCGATCAGCAAGGCCGCGCTGCAGCGGATCGCCTGCGACGCGGTCTGGTCCTGGATCAGCCACCACGCCAACGGCGACGTGCTCAACGTCGGCCGCCGCCGCCGCGAACCCACCCCCGCCATCCGCCGCGCCCTCCGCGACCGCGACAACTGCCGCTGCCGGTTCCCCGGCTGCCACCGCCGCGCCACCCAGGCCCACCACATCCGGTGGTGGATCTACGACGGCGAGACCAGCCTGGAAAATCTCATCAGCCTGTGCCTCTATCATCACGCGCTGATCCACCAGCACGGCTACCAGATCGGCACCCCCGCCCCCGGCGTGTTCACCTTCTACCGGCCCGACGGCAAACAGATCCCCGACAGTCCCCCATTGCCCGAACCGAACGGGCAGCTGCACGAGCAGCACGACGCCGAGATCACCCCGGACACCATCATCCCGCCCTGGTACGGCGAGCGGCTCGACCTCGACTACGCCATCGCCGTCCTGTTCGGAAACCAGAAAGGCCGCCAAGAACGCCAGCAACGCCAACAACACCAAGAAGCGGCACTGGCCGCCTGAGCGCCAGGCGGCTCCGACACCCCGGACCCGGCCGGGAGCGCCCTTGCTCACTGCCCCCGCCAGTTGTCCGTCCACGAGGGCTATCACGTCGGCACGTGACCGCGGGGCGAAGATCAGCTCACCATTCAGCGCCGGATGGAACCGGCCAGTGTGCCGATCGCCGCGGCGACCTGTCCCGGTGAGGAGATCATCGTCAAGTGCCGTCCGGGCACGGCGGTCGGCGGTGGCGCGCCGATGCGCGCGGCGGCCGCGACGGCCGCTGCGCGGCTGAGCTGGGGATCCCCGCTGCCGAAGATCACCCGCTTCGGCACCGTGCTAGCCCGCAGCCGGGCGAGCTCGGCATTCGTCATGCTCGGAATGCCGTGGCTCAGCGTGTAGGCGATGTACGACCCGAACCCGGGCTGCTGCAGCGGGCGGCGCCACGTGTCCACACCGGCGGGGGTGAGCGGCGGGCAGGGTGGCCCGCACTGGCTGCTGTAGATCGTCCGGATGAGCCAGGATGAGCCGAGCGCGAGCCGTAGAAGCGTCGTCCGGTACGGGTCGATCAGCAGCCCTCCGATGAACGAGGGCAGCGCCAGCGGGGTCGCGTCGCCGTCGAGGAAGACGACGCCTGAGGCGACGTGGCTGCCGCGCAGCGCCGCCAGGCCGGCCACGGCCGCGCCGCTGGAATGCCCGACGATGACGGGGGCGTTCGCGCCGGTGAGCCTCATCGCGGTCAGGAACGCGGCCAGCTGCGCGGCGAGGTGACTGGCGCTGAACGGCGGGCTCGGCTGGCTGTAGCCGGTGCCGGTCAGGTCGATGGCGAACACCCGGTGATCGGTGCCCAGGGCGGTGCCGAGCCGCGCGAACGTGTCGGCCGTCTCGAACGCCCCTGGCACCAGGACGATCGGGGAGCCGGTGGTTCCCCAGCTGCGGTAGCGGGTGTCGAATCCGCCCGCCCGGACCATGCGCAGGCCGGGCGGGCGGGAGGTCGCGGTCCCGGTGGCCAGGTTGTAGCCGAAGCTGGCGGCGGTGACGGCGGCCGCCAGCGCCACCGCGGTCAGGGCGCTGCGGCGGGCGACGCGGCGCAGCCGGCTTCGTTGCGGGCGCTCACCAGGGTCACCAGGGTCACCGCGGTCGCGGCGCCGCAACCGTGCGGCCGGCCGCCAGCGCCTGTGCGGTGCCTCGGATCCGATCATGAAGGGCGGCGGTCACTCGTGGGGGCCGTGCCGGGCAGCGGATGCCGCTGACGGCTCGTTGACACTGCTCGTGTCCGCAGCGTACCCAGACGGCACTGCGTCCCCGCCACCGAGGGGACCGGGGTAGGCGGCCTCGGCCCGCTGGGCGAGCCTGGCGGCCTGGCGGCGCACGAGGAGGATCGTCGCCACGACGGCCACCCCGGCTGCTGCGCCGAGGGCGAGGTTGATGGTGCCGGATGCCTTGCTGAACGCGTTGCCGGCCCGTAGGCCGCGAAGGTGTAGGCAGCTGCCCAGACGATGCCTCCGGCCGCGTTGTAGACGAGGAATTTCGGCCACCGCATCCGGTTGGCGCCGGCCAGGAATGCGGCGTAGGTGCGGAGCACCGAAACGAACCGGCCGAAGAAGACGACCTTGCCGCCGTGGCGGTCGAAGATGTAACGGCCGATCTTGAGCTTGGGTTCATCAATGCGGACGTAGTGGCCATACCGGCGCAGGAGGCGGTAGCCGCCTTTGTCCCCGATCAGAAAGCCGATGTTGTCGCCCAGGATCGCGGCTGCCGCGGCCACCGCGAAGATGATCCACACGGACAGCAGGTGGGTGTGACCTGCGTAGATTGCCGCCACGATCAGGATCGTCTCCCCGGGCAGCGGCACGCCGAGGCTTTCGGCACCGACGAACAGGGCAACGGCGTAGTAACCGTAGGCCATGACGAGATGGTTCATGCTCGATGCGCCCCCAGGGGTCGCGGATGTCAGTACCGACACTAAAGAGACCGCGCCGGCATTCCATCGGCCGCAAGGCCGCACCTTCCGCGGGCCGGCTAGTTCTTCAGAGGTACTTCGCGTGGATGGGAAGCGTACTTAGCCGCTAAGTGGCTTCGGCTCGATCGCGCCGCAGTTTCGCCGGCGGCAAGATTCCGCGGAATCACTCCCGGCGCAGGATATGCCCGGTGCGCAGCCGGGCCGCCTGCTCCCCGGGCCAGGCCGCGAGCAGGTTCCCGGCGAGCAGGGCGACGGGGCCGATGAGCAGCAGCGCCCAGACGGCGAGCGGGGGATGGTAGGCGACCGGCGTGAAGCCGGCGACCAGCCGCCAGATGCTGCGGCCGAGCGCCACGCCGAGCGGAACCCCGAACGCCAGCCCGATCACCGTGAGCACGCTCGCCTGCGTGACCACCACCATCCGGGACTGCAGCCGGGTCAGCCCGAGCGCCCGCAGCACCGCCAGTTCGTGGCGGCGACGCCGCACCGCGGTCGCGAGGGCGTGTCCGACCGCCCCGGCCGCCAGCAGCGCCAGGAAGCCGCCGAGCGCGAGCGGTAGCACCGCGACGTCCTGGATCGCCTGGACTTGCGGCAGCGGGCTCGGGGGCGCCAGCGTGAAACCCCTGCCGCCCTTGATGGCCGCGGCCGCAGCGTCCAGCCTGCGCGCCACCGCCGGCACGTTCGCTCCCGCTAGCAGCGCCACCGCAGCGACATGGAACTTGAAGGAAAAGTGCGCGCCCCGGAATATCCGGCTGAACCCGGCGGGGGTCAGCCACGCGCCGTCGGCGTAGCCGTTGTGCGGTCCCGCCGGGACAAAGCCTGTGCCGGTCACGGTCACGGCCTGCGGGGTCGCTCCGCCAGTGAGCCTGACCGTCGATCCGATGGAAGCGCCCAGGTCCTTGGCGGTCGTTGGCGCCAGCACGATCTCGTTCGCGCTGGCGGGCATGCGCCCGCCGGTCAGCACGACCGGCACCCGCTTCCCGGCCACCGGGTCGTAGCTGAAGCTCTCGATGGAGACGTGGCCGGACTGCGCCCCCCCGATACGCAAGTCAGCGACGCCGGTGACGGCGCGGTCGGCCGCGACGGCGCGAAGCACCTGGCCGACCGGGCCGAAGTCGTGCCCGTTCGCCCCGACGAACGCCTCAAGTTGCCACGTTTGCCCAAACCGCGCTGGGTTGGCGGCGGCGTCAGCCACCCCGGCGTAGAACGTGAAGGCGGCGAGCACGCCGAGCACACCCGCGACCGCGCCCAGCAACGCCGGCCGGACGGGCACAGCCGACCGGCCGCGTCCCGGCTCCAGGGCGAACCGCGCGCCGACCACCGCGGGCACCGGAAGGCCCGCTCGCGCTATGGCCGCAACGACAGCGGAAGGGCGCTGCGGCACTTGCCGCCGCCCGGCCGCGAGCGCGGCCGCGGCGACAGCCGCCGATCCGGCCAGCACGAGTAGCGGCGCCGCGACCCAGCCGACGCCGAGCACCAGCCAGTCCACGTCGAGCCCCGGATGCGGCTCCACGAGGGAGGCTGCTCCGATCGGCATCCACCGCGACGCCATGATCGCCCCGGCGACGCCGGCCGTCGCACCCGCGACGCCAGCCAGGAACGGTGCGGCGGTAGCCGACGCGAGCGCCTGCCGCGGCGTCATGCCCAGCGCTTGCAGCACCCGGAGATCCGCGACGGTGGCGGAGACATAACGGGCCACGGACTGGCCGATCAGGAAAAACGCGGCCACCAGCGCGGCGAGCCCGAACGCCAGCAGGCACGCGGCCTCGTACCCCGTGATCTTGCGGATGGGGTCACCGATCGTGACAGAGTTGTTCCACACGTCGATGTCGGACCGCCCGGTGACACGGGCGAGGTCGGCGCGGAACGCCGGAATCTCCGCTGCACCGCCCTTGAGCCGCACCAGCGCGTTGACAAACATCTGGTCAGTGGTGCCCATGATGCTGGCGCGGTAATGGGCGAACAGCGCCGGCGAGGGGAGCACGCCCCCCTTGTCGCCGATGTTGTCGAGATAGAAGGGCGTGCGGATCACCCCGACGATGCGGACGGTGATCTCCGGCCCCCGCGGTAGCCCGCCGGTGGATGCGTTGTATCCGGTGTTGACCTGCTTCGGCGTGGCAAGAAGCAGGGTCAGCGTGTCGCCGACCCTCTTGCCGTAGCCCGAAAGGAAGTGCGGGCTGACGACCACCTCATCCACGCGGCTGGGGTTGAACAGCCGGCCCTGCAAGACGACCGGCCGCTCGATGGTTCTGGTGAAGTGGCTGTTCACGGGCGGGAAACCGATGTTGGCGCCCCCAAGGCCCTCCACCGCGGCACCGTAATAAACGGCGAACTCGGTCAGCGCGGTGACTTCGGGCAGCGCGCGGACCCTGGCCCAGTCGAAGCCTGGCTGGTTGGGCAGCACGGTGGCGGTGGCGGGCAGCGTGCGCGCCCACAGCCTGTCGAACGCGGTCTGCCCGCGCCGTGCTCCCGCGACAGCCGCGAGAACCGTCGCCGTCGCCACGGCGACGAGAAGGGCGAGCACGGCGAGCGTCCGCCAGCGTCGGCGCACCTCCAGACGTAGCCACGTCAGCGCGATGCGCACGCCCGTTACCCCCTCGGTGTCCCGCGGGCTACGGTGTCCGGCGCCCGCTGTGATCCATGGTTCAAAGTAGAGGGCGTGCGGCAGAGTGGCACAAGAGTGCCAGGACATCATTTCCCGGGGTGCTGGCCACACCGGATCGGCCATGGTGGCACCCGCCCGGCGTCTTGCCAGCTACGTATCGGACACGCGTACCACCACGGATGCGGCGGCGGCTCAGACCGGCCATAGTTGCCAGCATGACGAACCTCAGCGTGACCGAGCGGCCCCGGCTGACGGCGATCCGCGCGTCGTGGCTGTTCGACGGCGCCGGCTTGGAGCTGATCGCCAACCCGGTCGTGGTGCTCGACGGCGCGACGATCCGGTCCGTGGAGCCCGGCGGGGAAGCGCCGGAAGGCGCGCGCGTCGTGGATTTCGCCGGGGCGACGCTGCTGCCGGGGCTGGTAGACACGCACGTCCACCTGGCGTTCGATGCCAGCACGGACGCGGTCGGCAACCTGGCCGCGCGGGATGACGACGCCGCCCTGGCGGCGATGGCCGCGGCCGGCCGGGCGTCGCTGCGGGCCGGCGTGACGACCGTCCGCGACCTGGGGGACCGCGGCTACCTCTCGCTGCAGCTGCGGGACAGGGACGACCAGCCGACCCTGGTGGCGGCCGGGCCGCCGATCACGAGCCCGGCGGGGCACTGCCACTTCCTGCGCGGAGCCGCCGAGCCGACCGAACAGGGCGTGCGGGCGGCGGTGCGCGAGCACGTTGACCGCGGCGTGGATGTCATCAAGATCATGGCCAGCGGCGGCAACATGACACCCGGTACCCGGCAGGAGTGCGCCCAGTTCGACCCCGGCGTGCTGCGGGCGGCCGTTGACGAGGCGCACCGGCACGGGCTGCCGGTGACCGCGCACGCCCACGGCACCCCGGCCATCGCCGACGCGGTCGCGGCCGGGGTCGACGGGATGGAGCACGTGTCGTTCTGGTCGGCCGACGGCGTTGACACGCCGGACGAGCTGCTCCGCGCGATCGCGGACCGGGGGATCGTGGTGGGCGGCACGATCGGCCTGGTGCCGGTTCCGGGCCTGGTGCCGCCGCCCGCGGTCCTCGCACGGCTGCCGAAGATCCTCCAGAACTACCGCCGGCTGCTCGAGCTGGGGGCGGCGTTCGTCGCGGGGACCGATGCCGGCATCGGGCCGCCCAAGCCGCACGGGGTGCTGGCCCGCGCGCCGCAGATGCTGCGCGACCTTGGCCTCGGCCCGGCCGAGTCGCTGGTCACGGTCACCTCGGTCGCCGCCGGCGTGTGCGGCCTGGCGCACCGTAAGGGCCGCGTCGCACCAGGCTACGACGCCGACCTGCTCGTCATCGACGGCGACCCGCTGGCCGACGCGACGGCGCTGCAGCGGGTCCGCGCGGTCTGGGCGCGTGGTGCCCTGGTGGCAGACTAGGCTCCTGTCGTTCCTCGGGGCGGAGTTGCCGTGCGGGCGGAGGTGGTGTGGTGGCGGTCGATGCCGGCACGCAGGTCACTGACCTGCTGATCAACGACCACGGCTGCCTGACGTACGGCGAGCCGGAGGAACTGCTCGACCTCACCGCGGCGTTCGTCCGGGACGGGCTGTCGGGCGGGCTGAAGGTCGTGTGGATCAGCGGCGACGCGCCCGCGCAGGCGGCGCCGGAACTGACCCGGCGCGGGGTCAGCGCCGAGCCGGCGATGACAGCCGGGCAGATGTCGGCGGCGTCCTGGGAGGGGAGCCTGCTGTCCGGGCGCGCGTTCACCGCCCACCGGGCGATCGGGTGGCTGAACGGCCAGATGGCGGCCTGCAAGCAGGAAGGATTCCCGGGCCTGCGGGTAGCGGTGGACATGAGCTGGGCGCTGCGCCCGGTCACCGGGGTCGAGCAGCTGCCGGACTTCGAGGAAGGCATCGCGGCGGCGCTGGCGGGTACGACGGTGTCGGTGCTGTGCCAGTACGACCGGGAACGGTTCGACCCGGTCACGCTCGCTTCGGTCGCCGCCTTCCACACCAGGGCCGTCGCGGCGGCGACCTACCACGCGGACGCGGTGCTGCGGATCTGCCGCCAGTACGCGCCGCCCGGGATCCGCCTGGCCGGGGAGCTCGACTACCAGGCCGAGGAGCCGCTCGCGCTTGCGCTGGCCGAGGCGATCCGCCTGGACGGCGACATCACCATCAACATGGCAGGCCTGTCCTTCATCGACGCGTCCTGCACCCGCATGATCGCCGATGCGGTGCGCAGCCTCGCCGCCTCGCGCCGGGTCGTCCTGCGGTGCCACCCCGCGATCGCCCCCCTGTTCGCCCGGTACGGCGTGTCCGATGTGCCTGGCGTCAGCCTGGTGACGGTCCATGACCGGTGACCCCCGCAGCCATCCTGAGCGACCTGTGCGCAGGTCGCCGGGAGGCGCGGGGCGGGGCGCCCGCACGGGCGCCGGGCCCGGCACCGCGGCTCCGGTCCTCGACCAGGCTTTCGACGCCGATTCGCTGTACGCGCTGCGCGCGGCGGTGGCCGCGCACGCCTCCCAGGCCGGGCTGCCGCAGCACCGGGCCGACGACCTCGTCGTCGCGGCGCACGAACTCGCCGCCAACGCCGTCCTGCACGGTGCCGGGCACGGCCGGCTGCGGCTGTGGCAGCACGAGCAGGCGCTGCAGTGCCAGGTGACCGACGACGGCGTGCCGGGAGCCCCCGGCGCCGGTCCGGACGCGGAGCCAGGACCGCGCGACGCCGCCCGCTGGCACAGCGAGCGCGGCCACGGGCTCTGGCTGGTCCGCCAGGTCGCTGACGAGGTCAGCCTCAGTTCGGGCCCCGGCGGCACCGTCGCCACGATCAGCTTCACTCTCCGGCCGCCGGGGTAGCTACCTGCTCAGTGACCGCGGAACGCCTCTTCCAGCCACCAGGAGCCTCGCCGGGAGGTGACCTTCGCGTCGATCACGAGGGGACGCTCCCTCGGGCCGTCTAGCCAGCTCCTGACCTGCGCGAGGTCCTGCGTGCCGCGGACCGTCACGCCGTCGCAGCCGAACCCGCGCCCGATCTGCGCGATGTCGGCCGGCGGGAACGTGACAGCGTCCAGCGACCTATCGCTGGCGCCCGGCTGCCCGTCCGGGCTGAAATGGTGGACCTCGGCGCCGTACGCCTCGTCGTCGTAGACCACGATGACCATGGGCAGGCCGAGCCTGACGACGGTTTCCAGCTCGCTGATCCCCATCAGCGCCCCGCCGTCGCCGAGGGCGGCGACGGTCAGCCGGTCCGGGCGGGCCACCGCGGAGCCGATCGCCGAGCCGAGGCCGAGGCCGACCGACTGGTAGGCCTGGGTGAAGCAGAAGCCCTGCTCGTCCGGGACGGACAGGAACATGCTCGGATAGCCCATGAAGTTGCCGGAGTCCACGGCGACCGTGCGGTCCTCGGGCAGCAGGTCGTCAAGCTCGATGGACAGCGTCCGCGGATCGATCCGGCTGCCGTCGCTCTCGTCGGCGTAGGGAACGTCGCGCCAGCGGCCGGCAGCCGCGATCCGCTGCTCGATCCGCGGCGACCGGTAGCCCGGGCCGAGCGGCGACGAGGCGGGTGACTGGTGCAGGGCGGCGGCGACGGCGCGGGCCGTCTCCGCGACGTCGCCGAGAATGCCCAGCTGCACGGGCCGGTGCGCGCCGATCGCCGCGGGGTCGTCGTCCACTTGGACGACCTGGCATCCCGGCCCGATCAGCGTCCCGTGCCGCATCGTCCACATGTTCAGCGAGCAGCCCCAGCCGACCAGCAGATCCGCGCCGCGGATGAGCTCGGCTGCCACCGGTGAGGCGAACCCGCCGCTCACGTCGAGATCCCACGGGCTGCCGCGGAACAGGCCCTTGGCCGCGGCCGAGGTGGCCAGCAGCGCGCCGCAGGCATCGGCCAGCTTCTCCAGGTCGCGGCGGGCGGACGCGGCCCTGGCGCCCCGGCCGGCCACGAACACGGGCCTGCTGGCGGCGGCCAGCGCGGCGGCCAGCGCGGCGGCGGCCTCCGGCGCGGGCGCCGGCGGCCACGTCGCGGGCCCGGGCGGCACGCCGGCCGGGTCGCACTGCGCCGCCTGCACGTCCAGCGGCATCGCCAGCAGCACGGTCCGGCGCTGGTGGGACGCGGTCCGGTACGCGCGCACCGCGTCGGCAACCGCCGACTCGGCGCAGTGCAGCCGCTCCGGCACCGCCCCGACTGCGGCGGCGATCGCGGCCACGTCGATGCGGAAGTTGGACCGCACCGCCGCGCCCGCGACGTCGGCGGCGAGCACCAGCAGCGGCGTCCGGCTCTTGGCCGCCTCGGTGATGCCGGTCAGCGCGTTGGTCAGCCCCGGGCCCTGGTGGACCGAGAGCAGTCCCGGTTTCCCGGCGAGCCGGGCCCAGCCGTCGGCCATGCTGGCCGCGCCGCCCTCGTGCCGGGCGGCGACGAACCTGGCGCCGCGGGCGGTCAGGCCGTTCGTGACGTGGAAGTTGCCGCTGCCCACGACGCCGAACACGGTGTCGGCGCCCAGGGCGGCGAGAGCGTCGGCGACCGCCTCCGCTACCAGCATCAGGACTCGACCAGCGCCAGCGCCCGGCACGGGCTGCCGGAATCCCCCGGAGATCGGCAGCGGGCCGGCGAACACGACCGAGCCCTGGGCGGGCAGCAGGTCCAGGTTGCGCAGCTGGGTGAGCCCGTACTTGCCGGCCCCCAGCAGCGCCGAATGGCACGGGAACGGCGGGTCGAAGGAGTGCGCGGCTCCGGCGTCGGTGCCGACGGTTTCCGTCCCGAGCCCGGCGATCGGAGCCTCCTGGGCCAGCCAGCGGGCGCACTCCACCGAGATCCCCGGCGTATGCGGGCCGGTCTCGTCGGCGTTGAGGAAGTCGTCCTGGCTGTTCGAGCGGGCGTCCCAGCCGGTGCGGTACAGCAGCCAGCCGCCGTCGGGCAGCGGGCCGTGCTCGGCCTCCCACTGCTTGACGTGGTCGATCTCGAGCAGGAAGTCGGGGTCGGCCGCCGCCTGATCGGAGAAGTCCAGCACCGCGGCCGCCGCCAGCAGCCGGACCGGGGGAACCTGCGACACGTCCTCGAGGTCGGCGCCGGTGACCCAGTGCACCGGGGCGTCGAAGTGGGTGCCGGTGTGCTCGCCGGTGCTGATGTCATTCCAGTACCAGGCCGGTCCCCGTCCGTCATACCGGCTGATCTCGCGCAGCGCGAAGGTGGCGGTATTCCCGAACGGCTCCGGGAGCCTGATCACCGGGGTCAACGCGTTGAGCGGCGCGGTGAGATCGATCACCTCGATGGTCTCGTCGCGGATGGCGGCGATGAGGGCGTTGAGCACGGACATGGCGCCTCCCAGCCAGGCGGGCCGTGTACCCGCGAGAGCCAAGCCTGCCGCACCCGGGACCGCGCGGGGAAGACCTCAGCGGCGGGCCGGATACCGCAGAATGAGTGGATGGACAGGCCCATTCCGTACGCGAAGACCCTGGTGACCGAGGACGGGGTGCCGATCGACACCGCCCACCTGCCCGGGGACAAGGCCCTCGCGATCGTCATCGCGCACGGCTTCACTCAGTCCTGGCAGCGGCCGTGGGTGTGGCGGATCGCGACCCGGCTGAACAGGATCGCCGGGGTGGTGTGCTTCGATTTCCGCGGCCACGGGCGGTCCGGCGGCCTGTCCACGGTCGGCGACCGCGAGATCAACGACCTGGACGTGGCGGTCCGGTACGCCAGGGAGCTCGGCTACCGGCGGGTCGCGGCCATCGGCTTCTCGATGGGCGCCTCGGTCGTGCTGCGTCACGCCGGCCTGCTCGGCGGCGTGGACGCGGCGGTCTCGGTGAGCGGTCCCGGGCACTGGTACTTCCGCGGCACCGAGCGGATGCGCCGGGTGCACTGGGCGGTGGAACGCCGGTCAGGACGGCTGGTGACCAGGAGGTTCCTCAAGACCAGGGTGAGCTCGGTCCGCTGGGATCCGGCACCGCTGCCGCCCGCCGAGGCGGCCGCGCTCATCGCCCCCACCCCGCTGCTGATCGTGCACGGCGACCGGGATCTGTTCTTTCCCGTCGACCACGCGGAGCAGATCTACGCGGCCGCGCGCGAGCCGAAGGAGCTGTGGATCGTGCCGGGGTTCGGTCACGCCGAGACCGGGGCGGACGACGCGCTGGTCGAGCGCATCGGCCGCTGGGTGCTGCAGGCGGTCGCGCCCGCCGCGCCCGCCGGGGCAGTCGTGCCCGCCGCGACGCAAAGCGCGCCGGATGCCGAGGGCGCACGGGATACCGACACTGCGCCGGACGCGGTCGGGTAGCCCCGGCCGTCGCGCGCTGGGTCACCAGCTGGCGGGCTGCGGCATTCCCTCGGTGTAGCCGGCCGCGCTCTGCACCCCGATCACCGCGCGCTCGTGCAGTTCCTCGAGGTTCCTGGCCCCGGCGTAGGTGCAGGCGCTGCGCAGCCCGGCGGTGATCAAGTCGATCAGGTCCTCCACCCCCGGCCGCGCCGGGTCGAGGTACATCCGGGCCGCCGAGATGCCCTCCTCGAACAGCTCCTTGCGGGCCCGCTCGAACGGCGAGTCGCTGGCCGACCGCAGCCGGACCGCCCGGGCCGAGGCCATGCCGAAGCTCTCCTTGTACAGCCGCCCGTCCTGGTCGCGGAACGCATCCCCCGGGGACTCGTACGTGCCGGCGAACCATGAGCCGATCATGACGGCCGACGCGCCGGCCGCCAGCGCCAGCGCGACGTCGCGCGGGTGCCGGACGCCGCCGTCGGCCCACACGCGGGCGCCGAGCCGCCGCGCCTCGGCGGCGCACTCCAGCACCGCGCTGAACTGCGGGCGGCCGACGCCGGTCATCATCCGGGTGGTGCACATCGCCCCGGGTCCCACCCCGGTCTTGACGATGTCCGCGCCGGCCTCGACGAGATCGGCGACGCCCTCCGCGGTCACCACGTTGCCGGCCACGACAGGCACCGGCGGGCTGGTGTCCCGCACCGCGCGCAGCGCGCTGAGCATCTTCTCCTGGTGGCCGTGCGCGGTATCCACGACGAGCAGGTCGGCGCCGGCGTCGGTCAGCAGCTTGGCCTTCTCCGCCGCGTCGCCGTTGATGCCGAGCGCGGCCGCCACCCGCAGCCGTCCCGCGGCGTCGGTGGCCGGCTGGTAGAGCGTGGCGCGCAGCGCGCCGGTCCGGGTGAGGATGCCGACGCACCGGCCCGCGGCGTCCACCACCGGGGCCAGCCGGTGCCTGCCGCCGTGCAGCAAGCCGAAAGCGCGCTCCGGGTCGGTGCCCGCAGGCAGGGTGAGCAGGTCGGCGGACATGATGTGGCGCAGCTGGGTGAACCTGTCCACGCCCTGGCAGTCCGCCTCGGTCACCACGCCGGCCTGGCCCTCGTCGGTCACGATGACCGCGCCGTGCGACCGCTTGGGCAGCAGGGCGAGCGCGTCGCCCGCGGTGTCCGCGGGGCCGAGCGTGATCGGCGTGTCGTAGACGAGATCGCGGCTCTTCACCCAGGACACGACGTCGGCCACCACGTCCACCGGGATGTCCTGCGGCAGCACCGCCAGGCCGCCGCGGCGCGCCACGGTCTCGGCCATCCGCCGGCCGGAGACGGCGGTCATGTTGGCCACGACGAGCGGGATCGTGCAGCCGCTGCCGTCGCGGGTGGTCAGATCGGCGTCCAGCCGGGAGGCGACCGCCGACCTGCTGGGCACCATGAAGACGTCGCTGTAGGTCAGGTCGTGAGCGGGAGCCGTCCCGCCGAGGAATCGCACCCATCGATTGTACGATGTCATGAAATGCCCACGCATCAACGAATTCCTGCACGGCGGAAAGTAATTACTTGAACAAGGCATGACGATTAAAAATCTACTAGGGAAAACACCGGAAACACGGTTACCGAGGTAGAATGTGACCACGATCCCGACCTAACCGGCTGGTGCGGCCCTGTCCGCGCTACCGTCAATCCTTCCGCGTGCGGGTATCACTCGTGGGTGGTTGACCTGGGACGTTGAGGTGGGATGAGAGCTCAGCTCAATGAAAGCTATCTTTGCTCGCGCCCGTCGTAACCGGCCCGGATTCTCCTGGCTGGCACCCGGATTTTCCTGGCTGGCACTGGGCCTCGCACTTATCGCCGCCATGGCTGCACTCGTCGCTGCCCCATCCAGCGCTAGCGCCGCGCAGTCACCGGTGAATCTCGGGACGGCCGGCAATTTTGCTGTCCTGGCCTCGACCACGGTCACCAACACCGGTCTCAGCCACATCACCGGGGACCTGGGCGTGAGCCCGGGGACCGCGGTGACCGGGTTCCCTCCCGGCACAATGACCGGGGCGCAGCACGACGGCGATCTGACCGCGTTTCTTGCGCGCCTCGCCTTGACCGCCGCATACAACGACGCCGCCGGGCGAACCCCGGCTACCAGCGTCTCGGGCGACCTGGGCGGCCAGACGCTCACCCCCGGCGTCTACCACTCCGCCTCCTCGCTGGGGCTGACCGGCACGCTCACTCTCAACGCCCAGGGCGATCCCAGCGCCGTCTTCATCTTCCAGATGGGCTCCACGCTCATCACCGCGGCGGCCAGCCAGGTCGTCCTTACCGGCGGCGCGCAGGCAGCCAACGTCTTCTGGCAGGTCGGCAGCTCGGCCACCCTGGGAACGAACTCCACCCTGGCGGGCAACATCCTCGCCCAGACGTCGATCACGGGGACAACCGGCGCCGCCATCAACGGCCGGGCGCTGGCCATCAACGGCGCGGTCACCCTCGATACCAACGCCGTCACGGCCACCGTGGCCGCCACGGGCGTGCTGTCGATCACCGCGCCGGCGAGCGCCGGTCTCGGCTCGACGGCGCCTGGCGGGACCGTCAGCGCGGGGCTCGGCACTGTCCAGGTGACGGACAACCGCGGCAGCCTCGCGGTCAGCTGGACCGCCACGGTCTCCTCGACCGATTTCACCACCGGGAGCGGCACACCGGCGCAGACCATCCCCGTTCTTGACGCCCGGTACCTGATCAGCGGTTTCACCGCAACCACAGGCTCAGCCACATTCACCTCGACGGCTGTGACCCAGATGTCCGCCGCGGCACAGGCCGTGGCCACCGCCACGAACGTCGCCGGCAGTAACTCGGCCAGCTGGAATCCGGTAGTCCAGGTGGCGGTGCCGGGTGCAGCGGTTGCCGGTTCCTACTCGGCGACCGTCACCCACTCGGTGTCCTGAGGCAGTTTAGTTGCTGAACGCGGAGAAGATGATCGCCGTGAGCCGGTCCATCATTTCCTCGCGCGGCAGCCGCACTTCGACGCTGAACAGGAAGTTCACCCGCTCCAGCATCATCAGGCAGGCGACCGCGGTCAGCTCGGCATGCGCCGCGTGCTCGGCCTCGCGCGGGGCTGCCGTCATGCCGGTGGTCATCGCCTCGGCGAGGCGGAACATCAGCTGCAGCCCGTCGCTCCACACGTCGTCGCTGATGACCTCGGCCTGGGTGAGCACCCGCAGCACCGCCCCGTGCGCGGCGTAGGTGTCGCAGAACTTCCCCACCCAGGCGCGCAGCGCGGCCCGCCCCGCGTCGTTGTGGGTGACCACGGGAAACTCGTCCGTGACCGCTCCCATGTCGTGCAGGCAGTCGCGGAGCAGCGCCCGGAACAGGTCTTCCTTGTTCTTGAAGTACAGGTAGAACGTGCCGTGCGAGGTGCTGGCCCGCCGGACGATGTCGTCCACCCGGACCGCCTGGAGCCCGTTCTCGTCGAACTCCGCCATGCCGGCGTCGAGCAGCCTGCGCATCGTCTGGCGGCCCTGCGCGCCGAGCTCGCGCTCCTGCGCGGGGATGCCGCCGCGGTGCGACGCCCGCTTCCGGCTGGCGTCCTGCGCCGCGGGAGGCCGGCTGGCGTCGGAATTCATACCGGCGAGACTAGCTTGTCCGGCGGCCGGCCGGGCGATATCCCGCCGCCCGCGGCCCGGCCCTCCCGCTGGGACCGGCCGCGCCGGTCAGCTGCCGAGCACCTGCCTGGTGTAGGCGTTGCCAAACAGCCGCCCCGGATCCAGCTTGTCCCGCAGGGCCACGAACTGGGAAAACCTCGGGTAGACGCCGCGCAGGTAGGCGGCGTCCCTGGTGTGCAGCTTGCCCCAGTGCGGCCGCCCGCCGACCGCCGTCGCCACCGCCTCCACCTCGCGGAAATACTCGGCATGCCCTGATGCGTGAAAGACATGGATCGCGATGTAGGCGGTGTCCCTGCCGTGCGCGGTGGACAGCCACACGTCGTCACCCGGGCTGACCCGCACCTCGATGGGGAAGCTGATCCGCCAGTCGCGCCGGCCGAACAGGCCGCGCAGCTCGGCGAGCGCGCCGGCCAGGTGCTCACGGCCGATGGCGTACTCCTGCTCCTTGAACCGCACCCGGCGCGGGCTCGTGTACACCCGGTGCGAGGCGTCGGTGTAGGTGCGCGCGCCGAGCGCCCGGGCGGCGACCCGGTTCACCGGCCTGATCACGGCGGGCGCCCGGTGGCCGAGCCTGCACGTCAGCCCGAAGACCGTGTTCGAGAGGAACTCGTCGTCCAGCCACCGCCGCGCCGGATCCAGCGGCCGGGCCTGCCCGGGAACCGCGTTGTTCCGCTTGGTCAGGCAGTTCTCGGTGTGCGGGAACCAGTAGAACTCGAAGTGCTCGTTGTCGGCGGTCAGCTCGTCCAGCCTGGCCAGCACCTCCGCCCAGCGCATCGGCTCCTCACGCGCCTCGAGCAGGAAGGCGGGCAGCACGCGGAACGTCACCGCGGTGATGATCCCGAGCGCCCCCAGGGCCACCGCGGCGGCGCTGAGCAGCTCCGGGCGCTCGGCGGCCGAGCAGGTCACCACCTCGCCGTCGGCCAGCACCAGCTCGAGCGCGGCCACCTGCGCGGCGATGCCGCCGGTGTCGCGCCCGGTGCCGTGCGTCCCGGTCTGGATCGCGCCGGCCACCGTCTGCTCCTGGATGTCGCCCAGGTTGGCGAGCGCGAGCCCACGGGCGAGCAGGGTCTCGTTCAGCACCCGTAGCGGGCATCCTGCCTCCACCGTCACCAGTCCGGCTTTGGCATCTACCGAACGAATGCGACGCAGCCCCTCCGGCCGCAGCAGCACTCCGTCGGTGACCGCCGCCGGGGTGAACGAGTGCCCGGAGCCGGCCATCCGCACGGTCAGCCCCAGAATCCGCCGCCTGGCGGACCGCGTCGCTCACCTCGCCGGCCGACCGCGGGGTAAGCACCCGGCGCGGGCTCGCCGACTGGTTGCCCGCCCAGTTGCGCCAGGTCCCCTCGGTCTGTCGTTGTGAATACCGCGCTGGCATGACCGGACATTATCCGGTCCGGGAGCTGGCGGGGTCACCGCCTCTCAGCTGCCCGGCACCCAGCAGGCCGGCGGCGAGCGCAACGATCCCGCAGGCCAGCGCGAACGCGTAGCCCCAGTGCGCGTTGCGGGCGTCGATGAGCCTGCCGGCCACCGGCGGCCCCACCGCGAGGCCGACGCCGATCGCGGTGGACAGCAGGGACATGCCCTCGTTGAGCAGCCCGCGCGGCATTGTGCGCTCGATGAGGCTGAACCCGGCGATCAGGGTCGGGGAGATGGACAGCCCGCAGAAGAAGATGACGGCGAACAGCACGGGCACGCTCGGCAGCGCCCATATCGGCGCCACCCCGGCGATCATGCCGGCCAGCGTGATGAGGAACCTGCGGTGCAGCGGCGCCCGCCACCGCCTGGCGCCGTACCAGAGCCCGCCGGTGGCGCTGCCCAGCGCGTAGGTGCCGAGGATGAGGCCCGCGAGCGGCTTCTCATGGCTTTCGGCGGCGAACGCCACCGTGCTGACGTCGATCGTCCCGAACATCGCGCCGAGGGCGACGAAGACCACCATGATCACCGGCATGCCCGCCGTCGTGATCGCCCGGCCGTCGCCGTGCCGGCGGGGCGTGGCAGGCGGCTCGGTGCCGCGCTGCCCGGCGAGCAGCAGGGTGCCGGTCACGGCCAGCACCGCGGCGACCGCGATCCCGGCCACCGGCAGCACCTGGGTGGCCAGCAGCGTCACCACGGCGGGCCCGGTGACGAAGATCAGCTCGTCGGCGACCGACTCGAACGAGAACGCCGTGTGCAGCAGCGGCGAGTCGCCGAGCAGGTAGCTCCACCGCGAGCGCACCATCGACCCGAGAGACGGCATGGCGGACATGAACATCGCGCCGGTGACGAACAAGGTCCACAGCGGCGCGCGCAGCTGGGCGCACGCGATGAACGCGGCCGCGCCGGTGGCGAACGCCACGGTGAGCGGGGGCAGCACCCGGCCCTGGCCGGCCCGGTCGGTGAGCCTGCCGATCTGCGGCGCCGCGAACGCATAGCACAGCGAGCCGACGGCGGCGACGGCGCCCGCGATCGCGTACTTGCCGGTCGAAGCCGAGACGACGAGGATGACGCCCAGGCCGACCATGGACATCGGCATCCGGCCGACGAAGGAGGCGGCCGAGAAACCGCGGGCGCCCGGAATCCGGAAGATCTCCCGGTACCGGCTCGTGACGATGCGGCCGGACCTGCGCTCGCCGCCGGCGCGCCGATGGGCGCGCTCTGCGGGCACCTTCGTCACGCGACCCGACCTCCCGGCCCCACCATAACGGGGCACGTCAACCTGATATTTCGGTCAGCCCGGCGGCCAGGCGGGAGTTCTGCCAGGTAGAGCGTCCACGGATGGCTTTCGCCCGGATGTGGCGTCCGCTATGGTGGTTGAGCCATGAGACGACTCCTGCCGCGCCGTGTGCCCGCTGTTGTCGGCATAGCCGCAATTGTCATCGGCAGCGCCGGGGGGACCGTCTCAGCCGGCACCGTCTCGGCCGGCACCGTCTCGGCCGCCTCTCGTCCAGCCGCGGCAGCGCACGTCTGGCTGGCGCACCTGACCGGGATATCGGTGCGGCCCGGCGCGGACGGAGCGAGCCAGCTTGCGCCGACCCCGTCCGCGCTGAAATCGGCCGAGAAGCGCGCGCACCATCTGCCCAGCGTCGTCCTGCCCGACGTGTTCGCCGTCGCCTCGCACGGCATCACCGCCGCCGAGCTCGCCCGGCTCGGCCGGCTGCGCTCGGTCCGCAGCGTCCTCGCCGTCGACGGCGGTGCGGTCAGGATCGGCGGCCGCCCCGTCAGCACGATCGGCGTGAACCCCGCGGCGTTCCGGGCCTGGACGCCCGCGCAGACGGCCGCCCAGCAGGGCGTCTGGGACGCGCTCGGCCAGGGCGGGCTAGTCACCACGCGCGCGGCCGCCAAGGCCATGGGGCTGCGTGCCGGTGACAGCTATGAGGTCTCGGGAGCGGGCCAGCGCGCCGTCAGGTTCGGTGCCGCCGCCGACCTCGGCATCCCCGGCGTGGACGCCGTCGTCGCCGCCGCGACGTCTCAGGCGCTGGGACTCGTGCCCCAGATCGGCGTCCTGATCAGCGCGCCCAAGGCGGACCTGACCACGCTCGAGGCCCAGATACGCGGCGTGATCGGCAGCCAGAGCCGGTTCGTCAGCCTGCGCCCGGCCCGTCAGGTCGTGGTGCAGCAGGCACAGACGCAGCTTGCCCAGGACCGCGGGCAGCCCGGCCAGCCCACGAACTGGCTCTCGCTCCTCCGCGACTCCGCCGCGAAGTACTGCCCGGGGCTGTCCTGGACGGTGCTGGCGGCGATCGCCCAGATCGAGAGCGGCTTCGGGCAGAACAACGGACCCTCGTCGGCCGGCGCGCTCGGGCCGATGCAGTTCCTGCCGTCCACGTGGGCCCGGTGGGGGATCAACGGGTTCGGCCCCCCCGGGCCGCCGGACATCGGGAACGCCTTGGATGCGGTGCCGTCCGCCGCCGTATACCTGTGCGCGAGCGGCGGCGGCCAGGGCGGGACGGCCCTGCAGGCCGCGATCTTTAGCTACAATCACGCAGCGTGGTATGTGGCCGAGGTGCTCACGCTGGCCGGCGAGTACTCGCAGAAGTACGGCTGAGCCTGGCCGTGCCGGCGACCCGGGCCTAGCGGATGCCGGCCTACGACGCGTTCCTGCTCGTATCGTTCGGCGGACCCGAGGGCCCCGGCGACGTGATGCCGTTCCTGCAGAACGTCACCCGCGGCCGCCGGATCCCGCCCGAGCGGCTGGCCGAGGTGGCCACCCACTACGACGCGTTCGGCGGCGTGAGCCCGATCAACCAGCAGTGCCGGGACCTGCTGGCCGCGGCCGGCCAGGACTTCGCGGCGGCCGGGCTCAACCTGCCGCTCTACTGGGGCAACAGGAACTGGGACCCGTATCTCGCGGACACGGTCCGGGCGATGGCCGCCGACGGGGTCCGGCATGCCCTCGCGTTCGTCACCTCTGCCTACGGGTCGTACTCGAGCTGCAGGCAGTACCTGGAGGACATCGAGCGGGCCCGCGCCGAGGCCGGCCCGGGCGCGCCGCGAATCGACAAGATCCGGCACTACTTCAACCATCCGGGGTTCATCGAGCCGCTGGCCGACAGCACCCGTGCCGCGATCGGGCGGCTCCCCGAGGCCGTCCGGGCCGGCGCCCAGCTGGTGTTCACCGCGCACAGCATTCCCGAGGCGATGGCGGCGGCCAGCGGCCCGCCGGGCGGCCGGCCGCCGCCCGGCAGGTACGTGACCCAGCTGACCGAGGCGGCGCGGCTGGTCGCGGAGCGGGTGGGCGGGCATCCGTGGCAGCTGGTGTACCAGAGCCGCAGCGGGCCGCCGGCCCAGCCGTGGCTCGGCCCGGACGTGAACGACCACCTGGCCGGGCTGGCCGCCGCCGGCGCCGCCGCGGCGGTGCTGGTCCCGGTCGGCTTCGTCTCCGACCACATGGAGGTCTTGCACGACCTGGACGACGAGGCCGCCGAGACCGCCGCGCGGCTCGGGCTGCCGCTGCAGCGGGCGGCGACACCCGGCACCGACCCCAGGTTCGCGGCCATGATCACCGATCTGGTGCGGGAACGGCTGGACGGCACGGCCCGCAGCGGCACCGACCACGGGGGGCGGGCCGCGCTCGGCGGGCTCGGCCCGGCCTGCGACGCCTGCCCGGCGGACTGCTGCAGCCCGCTGACCCCGGCCGAGCATGACTGACCCGCGCCTGCTGCTCGCGCTCGCCGAGACCGCGGCGCACGAGGCCGCCGGCCTGCTCACGGCCCGGCGCTCCGGGGCCTGCCCGGGGTGATCGCCACCAAGTCCAGCCCGACCGACGTGGTCACCGAGGCGGACCGCGCGGCGGAAGCCCTGATCATCGAGCGGATCCTGGCCGAGCGGCCCGGCGACGCCATCCTGGGCGAGGAGGGCGGCCTGCACGGCGGCAGCGGCGGGCCGGATGTCCGGTGGATCGTGGATCCGCTCGACGGGACGGTCAACTACCTGTACGGCCTCCCCGACTTCGCGGTCAGCATCGCCGCCGAGGCCGGCGGCACGATCGTGGCGGGCGTGGTGCACGTGCCGGAGCGCGGCGAGGTGTTCACCGCGGTGGCGGGCGGCGGAGCGTGGCTGCAGGCAGCCGGGCGTCCCGCGGTGCGGCTGCGGTGCAACGCCGGCGTCCGGCTGGCGGGCGCGCTCGTGGCCACCGGGTTCGGCTACGCGGCGCCGCGCAGGCGGGTGCAGGGTGAGGTGGTCGCCGCGCTGCTGCCGCTGGTACGCGACATCCGGCGGGGCGGCAGCGCCGCGGTCGACCTGTGCTCGGTCGCGGCCGGCCGGGTGGATGCCTATTACGAGCGCGGCGTCCACTACTGGGACATCGCCGCCGGCGGCCTGATCGCCGCCGAGGCGGGAGCCAGCACGGGCGGGCTGGCGGGCAAGCCCGCGGGCGAGGACCTGACGATCGCCGCCGGGCCCGGCCTGTTCGGCGAACTGCGCGATCAGCTCGAGAAGCTCCGCCCGGAGCGGGACGGATAGGCCCGGCCTTACCCAAGCCCGGGCGCTGGTGCCGTACGCTGGCCGGCGCAGGCAACGGCGCGGCCCGTGCAGCCGAGGGCGAACACGGCCGCCGGCTCACGCGCCACGAGGGCGGTTAGGTATTTGACCTGGGAAGACGGAGAAGTGAACCGGCCATTGGCCGGGTTACGTGTACCCGGCGGCGGAACGTGACAGAATTCGCCGCCTGAATCGGGCACAACCACGGCTTCCCGAGCGTTACACCCGCGCGACAAGGCATGACAAAGGAGGGGGATGGGTCGGATGGCCACCGACTATGACAGCCCGCGAAAGACGGACGAGGACCTGACAGAAGACAGCCTGCAGGAACTCCAGGCCCGCCGGATGGATAAGTCGTCGAGCACGATTGACGTTGACCCCGATGACGTGGCGGAATCGCTGGAGCTCCCGGGCGCCGATCTGTCCAATGAGGAGCTTTCCTTCCGCGTGATCCCGCGGCAGGCGGACGAGTTCACCTGCTCGCGCTGCTTCCTGGTGCACCACCGCAGCCAGCTGGCGGAAGACAGGAAGGGAAAGCTTGTCTGCCGGGAGTGCGCGGCCTGATTCAGGCACGGCACGCAGATGAAAGCGGTAACGCTGGGGCAGGCAGGCCCGGAGGTACCCGGGGCTGCCCTTCAGCGCGCCGATCATCCTTGCTCCTCCAGCTCGCCCGGCTCCAGGTGCACCAGGCCGACCTCGGTAACCCGCCGCGGGTCCCGGGCGTACAAGTAGATCAGGTAGCCCACGCCCGCCACCATCCACGCGGCGACGCCGGGTCCCATGTAGGACACCGGGGGGGCGAGCGGGGCCACGAAGGAGAAGGCCCTGATGCCCGCGGCGGTCAGCCAGGCGGGAACGAACGCCGCGATCCCGAGCAGCGGGATGATCAGGTGGGACAGCGGGTTCCACCGCTCGCCCAGGCGGCGGCGCCGGGCGAAGAAGCCGATGCAGGCCACGTTCATCACGATGTAGATGGCGGCAAGAACGATCACGATGCCGGTGCCGGTCATGGCGAACGCGGTCACCGGGTTGTAGCCGAGGCCGAGGCCGAGCGTCACCGCGAGGGTGACGGCGAACGCGGCGAGGACGGCCACGTGGGGGGACCGGTGCCTGGGATGCACCAGCGCCAGGAGCCGCGGGAACGCGCCGATCCGGCCCATCGCGTAGGCGGTGCGGCTGGACACGTTCACCCCGGCGTTCGCGTTGGCGATCGTCGAGTTCACGATGGCCAGGAACACGAAGAACCAGAAGATCCCGTAGAACGCGCGGGCCATCCCCTCCCAGGACGCGGTGCCGGACACGCCGAAGTGCGCGAACCTGGCCGGGCCGAACGCGACGTCGGCCGCGTAGGTGGTGAGGACATACAGGGCGCCGATGCAGAGCGTGGCGAGGAGCACGGCCCGCTGGATCGTGCGCTTCGGGTCGCGTGCCTCCTCGGCCAGCGGGGCCGCGCCCTCGAAGCCGCCGAAGGCGAGAATCGAGTAGACCGAGCCGCCGATGACTCCCGAGATGCCGCGGAAACCGCCCGGCGTGTAGGTGGTGCCGAACACTGACCAGGTGTTGTGCCCGCCCGCGTGCACGATGAGGAACACGGCGAGCACGACGAAGACCGCGATCTCGAAGGCGCCGAGCACGGTGCCGAGGCGCGCTGACGTCCGGATCCCGTAGTACCCGGCCGCCAGCACGATCAGCGCCCCGGCGATCGCCCACGGCCACCACAGGTTCGCCGGGTAGGAGGGGAACTCGGAGTTGAGCGTGGAGGCGGTGGTGAAGCCGAGCTGCAGCAGCACGAGCGGCGGTATCAGGGCCCCGACCAGGACGTACCCCCAGGCGACGAGGAAGCCCGCCGCGGGATGCAGGCCGCGCGCCGCGTACGTGGCCAGCGAGCCCGCCGCCGGCATCCGGGCGGCGAGCAGCCCGATGCACCACGCGCAGAACAGGCACGCGACCATGGCGAGGAGCACCGACAGCGGGAGCGCGCCGCCCGCGAACAGCGCGCCCGCCGGGATGGAGGCGGCGATGGCGGCACCGGGTGCCATGTCCGTGATGCTCTGGAACAGCACCTCACGGAGCCCGATCGCATCGCGCCGCAGTCCCGGTGCCGCCTGCGCGGCTTGTCCTGTCTCAGGCTTCGCTGTCATGGGCCCGCTCCCGTCGCCTGGCGCTCGCGCTTGGCTGCCCCCGTCGCTGCCTGCTGTCGCGGCGATGATCTCACGGCCTGCCCCGTTCGTGCAGGCCCAGCGACTGCCCGCGCCCGGGGGTTCCCCCGGCGCGGCGGCCCGTCTACGATGCGACTGACCCCAGCTGTGCGAGGCGATGGCGATGCCAGCAAGGACCGACCGCCCCGGCGCCGACGAGCCCGGCAAGCCGGACGACGGCGGCCTGGCCCGGGGATCGCAGGATGAGCTGCGGCGCCGGCTGGCGAGCCTGCCGGCTAGCCACCCGTCCTCGCCCTGGTACCGGGAGGGCCGGCGGCCGCCGGCGGCGAAGTCTGGGGAGGGTTCGGGCCGGCCGGACGAGTCCGGCGGGGACGTGCCGGGACGAGGACGCCGGGAGCGTTCGGGAGAATCCGGGGTGAGCGGAGCCGGGCAGCCCGCGGCGCGCGGCTACGGGCCGGCCGCGGAGACTGCCGGCGGCGGGCGGCGCGGCGGCCGGCCGGAGCGGGATCCGGGCAGGCCGCACGAGATGACAGGGGGGACGGCGGCTGCTGCCGCGGCCAGGGCAGCCCGAGGCCGCGATGCCCGCGTGCCGGAGCAGGAACGGCGCCGGGCCGACGACGCGCTGTGGGCACAGGCCGCGCGCTGGCAGGCGGCCGCAGACGCCCGCCGCCGGGGGCGCGGGACGGGAGGGCCGGCTCCTGCGCAGGCCAGGCGCGAGCCGTACCGGCCGTGGTTTGCCGACAGCGCCGGGGAAGAACCGTGGCTGTCCGCGGAAGGGACCGGGGAGCCCTGGTTCACCCGGGATGGCGAGGGCGAGCGTTAGTCCCTGCTGTTAGTCCCTGCTGAAGGTGGCCGGATCCGGCTGCTGCGTGGGCAGCGACACCTGCGCCGTGACGTCGGCGGCGAGCCGGAGGTTGTCCCCGTCGGCCAGCCTCACGTCGACGCCCGGGAGCACCCGGTCGCCGTTGACCCAGGTGCCGTTCGTGGAGTGCTCGTCGCGCACGCTGGCGTGCCCCGAGTCGTCGACGGAGATCGTGGCGTGCCGCCGCGAGACGTTCTCGAACCTGGCGAAGGCGGCAGCCACCAGAGACTCCTGCGGGTCCCTGCCGAGCAGCAGCGACGTTCCCGCGGGAACGTCGACGTTGCCGGTGGGAAATTCCAGCCGCAGCACCACGGGCGAGATCCGCCCCTGCGCCCGCTGCAGCGGCTGCAGTTGCTCCTGCATGACCGTGGCCGGGGTCGCCTGGTCCTCGTCCGCTACGCCGGCGTGCGGCAAGTTCGCGCCGCAGGTGAAGCAGATGAGATCGTCCTGCTGGACCCCCGCGCCACAGACCGGGCAGGTCAAGGTCGGCATGTCGTCCTCCACGACGGGTGGTCTGTGTACGAGCCTGGTGCCCCTCGGACGCCGGCGCAGCCTCGCGCGCCGGGTCCTGACCGCACCCTACGCCACCGGAGGGGGCGCGAGAGCCACGCTGGAGGCCCGGCTAGGGGTACGTCAGCGGAAGACGAGGCTGCCGGCGCTCAGCGGCTGGCTGATCATGCTGAAGGAGTACATCAGGTTGGCCACCTGCTGCACCCCGCTGACGTTCAGCGAGGTGGGATACACGCCGAGCGTGAGCATGGCCGCCGTCTGCACGCTCATCTGCGGGTAGTGCGCGAGCACCGACCGCACCGACCTGCCGGAGGCCGCCTGGGCCTGCGCCTGCAGCAAGACCGACCGGAACGTCCGCAGCGCGCTCGCCTTCGCGCGGGCGGCTGACCGCGTGGTGAAGTAGCCGTCAAGCGGGATGCCGGCGGTCGATCCGCTCAGCGAGTCAAGCACCGCGGTGGCGCCGAGCTGGCTCTCGGCCTGGAAGAGATACGGCTCGGTCGCCAGGATGGCGTCCACCTGATGAGCCTTGAGCGCAGCGACCAGGTTCTGCGCAGGCATCGGCTTCCATGTCACCTGGGCCGGCTGCACGCCGTCGTCCAGCAGGACCGACTGCGTGGCCATGGTGTCCAGGCTGTAGGGCAGGCTGGGCGAGAACGGGAACTCCTGCGGCTCGGGCGTGCCGATCGTCCTGCCCACGAGCTGCTGCGGCGTGGCGATCCCGGACCCGGGCAGGGTGAGGACCTGCATCGCGCTGGGCGCCGCGTCGTAGCCGTCGGCAAGCACCAGCAGGTCCGGATTCATGCTCGCGGCGAAGAAGTAATCGGCATAGTCAGCGCTCGCGACGTCCGCGCTGCCAGCCTGCAGGGCCTTCAGCTCGGTGGCCGCTGAGGCGTACGTCCGGACGGAGACACGCAGGCCGGCCTTCTGGAACAGTCCCTCGCGGACGGCAAGATAGAGCGGCACGTTCGCCACGCCGGGAGCTGCGGCGACCGTGAGCTGCGGCAAACCGGCTGCTCCCGAGGCGCCCGAGCCGGTGCCCGAAGCGTGACAGCCCGCGGCGAGCAGCATCACGGCGGCCGCGGCAGCGGCGACCCGGCCGGGGCCTCGCCGGGCTGCCCGGCCGCCGCGCACCAGCACGAACCGGCTAGCCGGGGGTCTCATCGCCTGCCCTTGAGCACAATTGCGCGTAACGGAACAAGTCGGGAACGAGATGAGAGTACCCTACGGCTGACGGCTTGTAAGGAAAACAGCACTTAACTTCCATTTGACCTGGTCATATACAGATTGCTGATGGATGGCTGGATACACGTTAGAGTTGGCCACTGGCGGCGCCGCTGATGAGTTCGTCACCTGAGGAGGGAGTGCACAATGCCGCTCCCGCCCCGGGTACGCCAGGCACGCGGGCGCGCCACCGCGGCCAGGTGAGGAGTGAAGAGGCTGTGCGGGCGAAGGGCAAGAAGATCCGCCGTGTCGCTTCCGGCGCCGAGAGCAAGGCGTCCGCTGACGCCGGGGCAGTCTTCGCTGGCTCTCGCTCGTCTTCACCCGGTCCGCGTTCGTCCGCACCCGGCCCCCGTTCTTCCGCATCAGCCAGCCACGCGTCCGGCAATGGCGCGCCGCCTGCTCCCGCACGATCCGCCCGGCAGGCCGATGATGCCCCCGAGCGCAGCCGGGACGAGAATCCGGCCGCCAGTGGCCGGGCCGACCCGTCCGGCCGCGATCATGGCCGCCGCTCGCTGAAGAACTGGCGGGTCCGGTCCCGGCTGCTGCTGCTCGTTGCCATCCCCACCGTGACCGCGCTCATCTTCGGCGGGCTCAGCATCTTCTCCTCGGTGCGCAGCGCTCAGGCCTTTCAGCGAGTGGGGCAGCTTGCCGCACTGGGCAGGGACGTTACGGCGCTGGTCCAGTCCCTGGAGGACGAGCGCGACCAGACCGTCTACTACATCGCGCTCGGCGCCAATGGCGGCCGGGCGGATGCGCTGTCGCGCAATCCGAGCCTGCGGGCGGACGCCGCCCCGCAGATCACCGCGCTGCGTCAGCAATGGGCCCGCACGGACTCTTCCGCCACGAAGGTGCGTGACCTTGCCGCGCAGATCGGCAGCTCGTACCCCGCGCAGACCCAGCAGGCGGCGGGCGCCATGCTGGACGCCCTGGACCAGAGCCAGCTCAGCAGCCTGCGTACCGCCTCCACCGGGAGCCAGCTGCCGCTGCTCATCGTCGCGCAGAAGTACAGCGACGCGATCAGCACCGCGCTCGGCTTCAACACCGACATCGCCGAGGGCGCTGGTGACGCCACCCTGACCCAGACGGTCGGCGTGCTCGGGCTCGTGTCCGTGATGAAGCAAGACGCATCACAGCAGCGGGCGATCCTCGCCGCCGCGCTGATCCAGGGCAGGTTCGGGCCGGGCGAGCTGACCGCGCTGCAGAACTCCGTGGCGTCGCAGCAGGCCAGCCTGCAGGCGTTCAACGCCGCCGCGACGCCGGGCCAGCACCAGCTCTGGAACAGCAGCGTGTCCCGGTCCAGCGCCGGCCAGGCGAGCTCGGATGAGCTGCAGGCGCTGTCGCTGGCCGCCAGCTCCAGGCCCGCGGGGTCGCTCGGCACCGACCCGACCACCCCGGACGACTGGTACGGCGCCCAGTCGAACACCATCCGCTCGCAGATGGGGTCGGTGGAACAGCAGCTGGTGGGGTCGGTCATCTCCCGCGCCGGGACGCTGCACAGGAACGCGATCATCTCCGCCTCGATCGTCGGTGCCGCGATCCTTCTCGTGCTCGCGCTCGCCATGCTGTTCACCATCATCGTCGGCCGGTCGATGGTGCGGCCGCTGCGCAGGCTGCGCGTCGATGCGCTCAACGTCGCCGGGGTGCGGCTGCCCGAGATGGTCAGGCGGCTCAGCGAGAGCGAAGGCGAGGAGCAGGGCCAGCTCAAGGTACAGCCGATCGACGTGGACTCGACCGACGAGATCGGCGAGGTCGCCCGCGCGTTCGATCAGGTGCACGCGGAAGCGGTCAGGCTGGCCTCCAACGAGGCCAGGCTGCGCGGGAACGTCAACGCGATGTTCGTCAACCTGTCCCGGCGCAGCCAGTCCCTGGTGGAACGCCAGATTCACCTGATCGACGACCTGGAGCAGGGCGAGCAGGACTCCGACCGGCTCGGCAGCCTGTTCCGCCTGGACCACCTCGCCACCCGGATGCGCCGTAACTCGGAGAACCTGCTCGTGCTCGCCGGGCACGAGGCGGCGCGCCGGTGGACCCAGCCGGTCGCGCTGGTGGACGTCCTGCGGGCAGCCGTATCCGAGATCGAGCACTACGAGCGCGTCGTGCTGAACGTGCAGCCGGGGATCGCGGTCCGCGGGCAGGTCGTCAACGACGTCGTGCACCTGCTCGCCGAGCTGGTAGAGAACGCGACGGCTTTCTCCTCCGCGCAGACCCAGGTGAACGTGTCCGGGCACCTGCTGAACAGCGGCGGCGTCCTGCTGGACATCACCGACCAGGGCGTCGGCATGGCCGCCGACGAGATGGCGCAGGCGAACTGGCGGCTGGACAACCCGCCGGTGGTCGACGTGGCCGCCTCCAGGCGGATGGGCCTGTTCGTGGTCGCGCGCCTGGCTTCCAGGCACGGCATCAGGGTCCGGCTCCGCCCCGCCGCCTCGGGCGGGCTGACCGCGCTCATCTGGCTTCCGGATGAGACCGTCACGCACGAGGAGGCCGACAGGCCGTCCGGGCTGCGGCGGTTCGAGCTGGATGCGCCGGCCGCTTCCGTCCCGGTGTTCGGGCTCGAGCAGTTCAGCACCGGCGGCCTCGACGGCATCGACGGCCGGGCAGCCGCGCAGGCCGCGGTGGACGCGGCGCGGGCTCCCAGGTTCACGGCCATAGGGCCGGGCACCGGCGACCCGCAGCCGGCGGGCCCGGCGCAGGCCACCGGTGACGACGACCCGGTCGCGGGCCGCGACAAGTGGTCGCTGCCGGGTAGCGACAGCCGGCCGCCGCCGGAGCCGGGTGCTGGGCCGCCGCTGCCGAGGCGGCGTGACGGCGTGCGGGGGCGGCAGGACGGCCTGCCCGGGCTGGGCGACGGCCTGCCGAAGCGGGATGAGGGTCTGGCGGGGCTGGGCGACGGCCTGCTGGAGGGGCGCGGTGACGGCCTGCCTGGGCTGGGTGACGGCCTGCCGGGGGTCGGCGACGGCCTGCCCGGGCGGGGAGCCGATCCTCTGCCGAGGCGGCGCGACAGCTCGCTGCTGCCGTCGAGCGACTCCCTCCCGGCCCGGGATAACGGGTCACAGCCCGATCCTGACCACGAGCCGGAGCGGGTCTTCGGCGCCCCGATCGCGGGACTGGCAAACGGACTTGCTGCTCCTGCTCCTGCTCCTGCTCCTGCTCCTGCTGCGGCGACTGCCGCCGGGCCGCCCGCAGAGCCGGGCGGTGATGAGCCTGACTCGGCGCTCGGCCGGGCCCGCTGGTCCGACCCGGACGTGTCCGGAGCTGATACTTTCCCCGGCGACGCGAACGTCACGTCCGCGCAGGCAGCGGGGGAGGAGGGCCGGGCTGCCCATCTTCGAGTCGGTCGAATCCGACTGGTTCCGCCGGGGCAGGCGCGATGCTGGCGGCGGCACCGTCCAGGAACAGGGCGAGGAGGAGATTGCCACCGGCTGGGACTCTCCCGCAGACGACGGCTGGCGCGCGGCCGAAGCGGCAGAGTCGCCGATTTCGGGCGGCGTGACCCCGGCGGGCCTGCCCAGGCGCGTCCCGCGGGCCAACCTGGTTCCCGGTGGCGTGGCCGAGGCGGAGCGAGCACAGTCGTCAGGCGTGGCGCGCTCGGCCGCGGCAACCAGGGAGCGGCTGGCGAGCTTCCAGCGGGGGTCACGAAGGGGCCGTGCGGCGCTGGACGGCGAGGATGCATCCGGGGGAGAGGACCAGGATGCCCCCTGATACAGCAGAATCCCGTGCCACGGGGTCCGGTGCGCATGAGTCACCAGGCATCGCCGGATGGCCGGTTTCCGAGACGGTGACCCGGGCGGTGTCGCTACGCGGCCGCCGGGAACGTGAGGAGGACTCGTGAATTCGGTAGCCCAGCCCGTGCAAGATTCTGAGCTGGCTGCTCACTAACTTCGTGGAGCGCGTTCCCGCCGTCGCCCACGGGGTCGTGGTGTCGTCTGACGGGCTTCCGCTGGCATGCTCGCACGGGTTTCCGCCGGACCGCGTCGACCAGCTGGCCGCGGTCACCTCGGGACTTACCAGCCTGACGCAGGGCGCAGCTCGTGTGTTCGAGGGCGGATCCGTCGCCCAGACGGTGGTCGAGATGCAGCGCGGCCTGCTGATCGTCATGTCGATCAGTGACGGATCCAGCCTGGCCGTGCTGGCGGCGTCCCATTGCGACATGGGCCTGGTGGCGTACGAGATGACGCTGCTCGTCGAGCGGGTAGGCCGCGCGCTGACGCCTGAAATTCGCCGGGCGTTCTAGCCATCGCGGCGGAGGGTGACAGATCGTGACAGGAAAGAGCCGTGCGCGGCCCGCGCGACGTTGACAGGCCGCCGGATTCCGGCGGCCGGGGACGGGAGGGACGCGGCCAGCAGCTCCCGGGCGGCGTGCAGAAGCTGCCCGGCGGCGATCCGGCCACTCCGTGGCACCGGCCAGGTGCCAGGGAGAAAAGTTCCCTCGTCAGGCCGTACGCGGTTACCGGCGGAAGGACACAGCCCCGCTATCAGCTTCAGATCGAGGCGATGGTCGCGGCATCCAGCTACGAGGCGCGTGACCTCTCGGTGCTGAGTCCCGAGTGCCAGGCGATCCTCGGATTCTGCCGCGACTGGCGCTCCGTGGCGGAGATCTCTGCTGTACTCAGAATGCCCCTGGGGGTGGCGCGTGTCCTGGTAGCGGACATGGCTGTCGAGGGGCTGGTACGCGTGCACCAGATAGATCACGCGCACGGCGGGCCTGACCTTAACCTGCTCGAAAGGGTGCTAAGTGGACTTCGCAAGCTCTAAGGCCGCTACCCGGGGTGACATCTCGGAGACGGTAATGACCTCGGTAAAGATCGTGGTCGCGGGCGGCTTCGGTGTCGGCAAGACCACCTTTGTCGGGTCGGTGTCGGAGATCACCCCCCTCACTACCGAGGCCGTGATGACGTCTGCGAGCACCGAAGTCGATGACCTTTCGCAGGTACCCGACAAGACGACTACGACCGTCGCCATGGACTTCGGCCGGCTGACGCTGGACGCCGGCCTGATCCTCTACCTGTTCGGCACTCCCGGCCAGCACAGGTTCTGGTTCATGTGGGACGACCTCATCAACGGAGCGATCGGCGCCGTGGTCATGGTGGACACCCGCAGGCTGGCTGAGTCGTTCCCCGCCGTGGACTACTTCGAGGCCGCGGGCATCCCGTTCATCATCGCCATCAACGGCTTCCACGGCGAGTTCCCCTACAACTCCTCCGACGTCAAGGAGGCGCTCGCTGTCAGCCCGCACGTGCCGATCGTCCGCTGTGACGCCCGGGACAGGACATCCACCAAGACGACGCTCATCTCCCTGGTCGAGCACGCCATGACCATGCAGATGAGCGCCACGCAGTAGCAGCGGCCCAGCGGGCGCGCCCCTCGGACCGGCTCCGGCGCGCCCGCTGCTGTAGTGTGCACCCGTTCGGGGGCGGTAGCTCAGCCGGTTAGAGCAGCGGACTCATAATCCGCCGGTCCTGGGTTCGAGTCCCAGCCGCCCCACCCGAGAAAACCCCAGGTGACCTGCGAGAACGCCTGGTCGTCAAGATCTTTTATCCCGCAAGGATATGCGGCTGTGTGCGGTCCAAGGCCGTGATCTGCGGCTCTCTGTGCCGAATACGTGCCGAAGATCATCCTGGTAGGCGTCGCTGATCTTGATGGTTGGACGCGAGCATGTCAGTCCTGAAGCGTCACAGTGGAGCAACTACGGGCGGTGTTGTGACAAGATGAACCCGATGCGCACGTACACGATCGTTGTGGAGCCCGAGGACGGTGGTGGCTACTTCGTGACCGTCCCGGCCCTGCCAGGATGCTTCACCCGTGGCAAGACGATCGAGGAATGCCGGGAGCGAGCCGTCGAGGCCATCGAGGTCCACATCGCAGGCCTGCAGGCCGATGGTGAGCCGGTTCCCGAAGAGGTTGGGGCCCCTCAACTACTGGCCGTCACGGTCGCGGCCTGACATCGCAGCCGACTCCTGGCGCAGCGCTTCGCCGATCCGGCGCTTGGCGAGCTCGTCCTGGCCGACGACGCACTTGGCATAGATCCGCAGCAGCACGTCCACGCTGTGCCCGGCCCATTCGGCCACCTGGGTCGGATACACACCGCCGTTGAGCCATGTGGACAGGCAGGCGTGCCGGAGGTCATACGGCCGCCGAGCGAGCGGCGAGGCCTGTTCCGCTTCGGTAAGCGCCATCTGGCGCGCTTTCGTCCAGGCTCGCCGGTAGGTGATCGTCGGCAGTTCGCCGCCTCGCACGCCGCCGAAGAGATGGCCATCGGGGGGCACACCGAACTTCGCGAGGTGCTCCCGCAGGAGCACGGTCAGTTCGGGGTGGGTGGGCACGATGCGGCTGTCTCCTTCGGGCCGGTGCTTGAGTTGCCGCCTCTCCCGTACGCTGCCGTCGTCGGTCCACTCGCTGCCCGCGTCGGGCGTTGCGCTGCGGATGTGCAGCTCGCCCCAGTCCTCATCGTCGGGTCGGCCCCGAGGCGGCAAGATCAGGTTGTCCGCCGCCAGGTTGATGGCCTCCTCGGGGCGGAGCCCGGCGTAGTACATCACCGCGAAGAAGGCGACGAGCCGCGGACCGCTCGGCCGCTGGGCGCGCACGGCCTCCAGCAGTGTCCGTGCCTGACGCGGGTTCACGACGCTCCGCCGGTCCACCTGGCTGGACACCTTGGGCGCGGTCCACTTGAGCGCCCGGATCGGGTTCGTCTCGAGGAGGCCCAGCTCGATCGCG
The DNA here is from genome assembly GCA_963697445.1 of uncultured Actinomycetes bacterium. GTDB lineage: Bacteria > Actinomycetota > Actinomycetes > Streptosporangiales > Streptosporangiaceae > PALSA-505. Next base: position 266,857 of record CAVOOC010000035.1, on the reverse strand, counting down.
TAGTCCATAGCGTTGGCCAGGATGGTGCGGTGCCTGCGGGCAGTGCTCGGGGCCGCGGTCTTCCCATCCAGTCTGCTCGTTGCCTGGTCGAGCATCCTGCGGGCATTCGCCGGTTCGGCCAGACTCGACACCGGCGTGCTGTGCCTGGCCACCCATCCGAGGACCTCGGCAGTCTCATCGGGCGGGTGGGAGCGCTGCTTCGTGTTGAATCCCCACCGGACCAGCGCGTGCCGGATGCTCGCGTCATCCGGCCGTCCGCGGGGTTCGGGCAGCATCGCCGGTGTCGCTGCGGTCAGCGCCCGCGCAATGTCCTTGCGGTACTTCGCCGAGGCGTGCTTCCACTTGAGGTCCGTATACGCGCAGGCGAACTCATACCAGCTGGTTGCAGTCTTCTCTCGTTCCCAGATCACTGGCCTGCCGGTGGCGACGCTGAACGCCTCGCCCTTGCGGGCAGCGGTCAGCAGCGAGCTACGGAAGCTGTCGGCCTGAGCGACGGTCCGGAACGGCTCCTTCCACAGCCTTCCGCCGACCTTCCACCGCACCCAGTACGTGGTTACCTGACGGCCCTTGTACATCTCGGTCTGATAGACGCGGGCATCAAAGGTCGTGGGGTCGTTCACTACGCAGCTTCCTCACGCGCGGTGAGCCACCGGTGATACTCCGACCGGCGGACGCGCAAGGTGCCATTCGGCAGCGAGATGCACCGCGGCGCCCGGCCCTTCGCCCGCCACTCATAGAACGTCCGTCGGCTGATGCCGAGATCGGCGCACACCTCCGCGATGGTGAGCTTGTCCCGCTCTCGGGCGCCACGAACCACGTCAGCGCCGGCCACGACACTGCCTCGCAGCCGTGGTGCCGCACCAGCGATCCGGCTCCGCCTGCCGGACCGGCCAGTACAGCCGATCGTTCATAGTGACTCTCCTTCCGGTGGATGACGGGGCAGTTGGGGATTCCTCGCCGGAACGCGTCACCTCGCGCGGGAGGGCAATGGGTAGCCCGCCAACGAGAGTCGCGAACGGTCGGGCCCCTGCTTGTCCCTGGGCACACAGGAAGCAGGTCTCAGGCGATTTGGCTTCAGATGATCGGGGAGTTGACCGGGATGAAACCCGGCAGTAGGTGCGGGTGCCTGATTCCGCGCCCCGACATAGTGATCTTGGTACGGCCGGTGCCCCTGGGCCTTCAGCCCGACACCTTCGGCAGCACGTGCTCGGCTCCGCCCTCCACTATGCAGCCACAGTCCGACAGGTGCAAACGCCGATTGCGCGTCTGCTGTCGGTCGTATGCGGTCGCTGGAGTCCATATGCGTCCGTTGGCGTCCATCCACGTCCATGAAAGCACTTACTGTGATCTACGTCACATAGCTGGATTCTGTCGCGACGGGTGGCTGGACTGGGAATCCGCTCCGACAACGTGTGTTGCCCGCATCTTGCTGGCAAGCTGGTCACGTGGCCAGGCCGAAGCGTCAGTCGAGCCCCAAACCGAAGCAGGCCCAGCCGAACCGGCAGCACCGAGTGCCAGCGGCGGAACCGCCACGCCTCGCGCAGCGAGTTTCCCGCATGTCCTCCCCACAGGTGCTGGAGCGCATCGAGCGTGTGCGCGTCACGCAGCAGCAGGCGGAAACGGAACTGGCCCTGCTCATCGACCACGCCGTCGGCCTGGGCATCGGCTGGCCGGAGATCGCCACACGGCTCGGTGTAACCAGGCAAGCTGCCCGCCAGCAGCACCAGCGCCGCCACCGTGACGACCCGGACCGTCGGGATCGACCGGCTTGACTTGCGCCAGTGTCTAGCATCAAGCGGCGCAGGTGTAAGCCTCAGGTGGTACTCGTAAACATGTGTTGTCACGCCTCTGGGAGCCGCTGACCGGGTCTATCAGGCGCTTGACCAGCCGAAACCCGCCTCGTGGCACATTCGACAACATGTGTTGTCGAATGTGGTGAGAACTATCTTCACTCCTTCAAGGGCGCGCGCAGCGCGCCGGGGCCGGGCTGGCCGTCGATCTTGGTAAGCGCCGCGCGACAGGAGCGCCGACCGCAGGCGTGCGCCGCACCTTGTCCCGTCACCGGGCGGCCGATCGTAGGAACGTTGCGCGCCGGGCGACGCCTGCCGTCCTTTGACCCTTCGGGCCACGGCGGCGTCGCCGCGCGAGCTTTCCCCCGTGGCCGCCGTACGGGCTCACGCCGCAAGAGCAGTGGCGCGCGAGCTGCAAGAGCGGCCATCCCTCCCGCGCGGCATCAAACCGGCGCCTATAGAAGGGATGGCCATCCCTGAGTGTCGGCTGCTCGAAACGCCTTTCTAAGGTATCCGTCAAATATCATTGCACGCCAACACCTGCGCTGCCATAGCCCGGTATGCCCAGCGCTTCCAGATACTCGACAGGATTCCCAAGCTGCTGGCGCGTCAGACCAAGATACGAAAGGGTCAGTATTTGGCGGGGAACGTCTTCGAGCTGTGCGAAGTCGCCATTTGAAGCACCTCTGAACATGCGTGAACGTGATTCCACGAGGTCCGCTTCTGCGGGACTTGGCAGGTCCGGCTTAAAAGGCCACCATGTGAAAAGGGATAGAACATATGCGACATCATCGGCCACAGGGCTGTATCCGAGAAGTTCTGCACGCCTCCTAGCAAGGAAGGAGGCTCCGCTAAGTATGTCGTCGATGCTTTCTCCTGGCGCGAGTCGATTGAAGAGTATGCGCTCAAGCAAGTCTCTGTCGGATGGATCTAGTTGCAGAAAGTCGTCAGAATAGCTGCTACTCATCTCGCTCACCCTGCATTCACTAGGACGAAGACTGCCACCATGATGCGTATAATTCCCAGTAGTACCGAAAAGAGCTGCAAACCAAATGGAATTCCAGTCCAGCGACTATAGAGGATGTTTCTTGTGGGTCCTTTAGCTCCAATACGCCACAAAACGATCACGCCCATAGTTAGAGAAAGCGCCAGCCATGCGTCTGCAACAAACAGATTCAACCCAACTGTCCCCGCTTGCTTGGCAGGCTTGTTAACATCAATCACCTGGATCGCAACCAAAGTAAGTGGTAACTAGATAGGTCCCTGGTTTGGCTCGGGAGGGCTGGCGCTTTTGTGCACGGCAGGTTTATGTGGTGTCGGGGATCCAGGGATTGCCGGTGGCGGCTTGGGTGAGTGCGTCGAGCCAGCCGATGCCGTGCCGGGTGGCGGTGGCCAGGTAGGAGCGGATGGCGCAGAAGGTCTCGGCTCCGGTCATCGAGCGCATGCAGCCGGAGACCTTGATGCGGAGCTTGCTCATCCGGATGACCTGCTCGGCTTGGTTGTTGTCGAAGGGAACCCGCAGGTCATGGGCGAACCGGAGGTAGTCGGCCTGGCGGCCGTGCATCCGGGTGGCCAGCGCGTGCCGTTTCTTCTGGAGCTTGCTGCCGCGGGCGGCGTTGAGCGTGATCCCGGCGGCCGCGGCGTCCCGGAAGTACCCGGCGTGCTTGCCCGCGACATCCGCGTCGATGGTGTCCTGCCCGGCCGCACGGGCGGCACCGACGGCGTCCTTCAGCGCCAGCAGCGCGTCGATGGCCTGCCGGGCCCAGATCACGTCCTGGTCCGTGCCGGTCTCGGTGACCGCGACGAGTTCGCGCAGGACGTGCGCGCAGCAAAGAGCATGCCCGGCGAGGTCTTCGTAGGTGTCGTAGGGCGCCCAGGCGTCGTGGCAGGCGATCCCGGCGAACGCGGGCAGCACCCCGGCCGCGTCCATGCCCGCGGTGCCGCGCTTGGCATGCACGGTGACCAGCACATGCTTCCCCGACGACGCCGAGTGCACCCACGCGAGCTTGCCTGCGACCCGGAACCCGGTCTCGTCGAAGTGCGCCACCTGCGCTTGGACCAGCGCTGCGACGATCACGTCGAGGGCGGGGCTGACGAACGCGGCGACCTTCTTCGCCATGGCGGCGACCGCGGCCGGGGACGGGGCGCAGCCGAACATCTCGGCCATCGCGGCGCAGGCCCGGTCCCGGGACAGGAACTGCCCGTGCCACAGGTAGGTGCCCAGCGCCGCCGCCCGCGGCCCGTACTGCACCGGCGCGTTCACCCCGGCCGGCGCCTGTCCCCTGGTGCGGACCCCGCAGCCGCACTCCCGCTCGATCAGCTGATGCTCGGTGACCTCTACTTTCACCGCGGGGATCTCGGTCACCTGCCGCCGCTCCACCCCGGTCTGCTCCGCACCGTCCAGGCCGGCGCCGCACCCCGAACAGCAGCCCGGCTCGTGCCGGACCACCCGGTCGGGATGACCGGTCAGCTCCATCGTCTTACCCGGCTGCCCCTTCGGCCTGCCGGGCCGGCGGGCGGACTTCTCCCGCAGCGACTTCGGCGCCGGCTTATCCAGCCCGTCGGCCGACGGCGGCTTCGAGGAGTTCTTCGAGTTCTGCTTCACCTTCGCAGCCAGGTCAGCAACCTGCGCCTGCAACTCCGCCACCAGCATCCGCAGCTGCGCGACCTGCGCGTCCCGCTCCTCCAGCAACTCCCGCAGCCGCCGGTTAGCCGCACGCAGCCCGCCAGCATCACCAGGCGCAGCGGGCGTGTCGGACACACGCCGCAGACTGCCACAGCCGGCCCTCAGTGATCAACGCGACACGGCCGGCCTGCGAACAGCCCAGCCGCAATCCCCAGACCTATCCAGTTACAGTAAGTGGTAGCAGTATGCCAACAGCCGTTAGCCCTCCAGTGGTGGCAGCGCTGACCGTACCTACCGCTCGGTTCCTGGCTTCGGCATCAGCGTGAACCGGATTGTTGATTGGCAGAGACGGCCACGATAGGCTGTGGACGAGCGCAAAACCCAGAAAAAAGACGCAATCAATCCAAACTAGATGTGAGATGAAGACGGAGTCAGATGTCAACTGTGTCATGTGTTCTTACCGGCTCAGTAGACGGAAGAATCGAATTGTCTGGAGCGCGTCAGCCGCGCTAGCCTCAGCGGTCGAGCTGCTGAAGGGCAGCGCATACCTGGCCATCAGCCCCCTTCGCCTGCATAACCCTAGATCACAGTCCCCACACTACCTCCCTCGGGGCGCGCCAAGTGGCCATCCCGCGGGCTACGAAGATCGCTTCGACGATCTTCCCCCCATAGGTCGAAGTAGCTGTTACGGGTTTCTGAGTTGCTTGAGCACGTCGTCGTTGATGAATGCGATGAAGGGCTCTATCGTGCCACCAGGCTCCATCATTGTAAAGACGTCGAGCGGCCTAATTCCCTTCCTGCTCTGGAGATCTATTACCTTTCCTCCTGCAAGCGTGAGTGGCACCAGATAGATGGCATCATGCTTATCAACCATCGTCGGCTCTATGATAGCACCTAGCTGGCCGAGCAGTAGGGGGGCGATACAGGGATTTCCTCCAAGCGTGGAGAGCCACCTGTCCTCTGATGTTCTTTTGGTATCGCCGTTACCCCCACTTTCAACCAGGGTAAGATCATATATCTCGTCAAGTTCATTGCGGTGGGTGGCTGGTGCAGCTACTGAAGCAATCCGATTAGATTTTCCCTGACGCGGTCGTATTGGCACGTCAATCCCAACTTGGACAGAGAACGGTACGGGCTTTGGATCTATGTCGAGCAACGACTCTGCCGCAGGTGTATCAGTGGCAGCCGGCCAGAAGTCGCTAGCCCAGTCTACCCAGACCTCTCCGCTATTTTGATATTGCTGCCAGCTTACGACCGTGCCGTCCGAGGATGCTATGGCTCCGCCGAGGTGATCGAATCCACTGCGGTGCTCGGGTCCGACGCTCCGATATTCCTCGAAGAAGAGCACGATTGCGTAATCCGAGAGCACCGTTAGCGCATTCGTCGTACCGTCCAGCGGGTCGCACCACGCAATAATATCTCCCATCTCAGGAGCAAGGTTGACTGTACTCTCCTCGCTCATATATGTCGCACTCGGCACCTTCGCATTAACCCGGCCGGCAATGAAGCGGTCCATAACCGCGTCGATCTTGCCGGGCGGGTAACCCCGCTGGAACACATTAGTACGGAGGACTTTAGTCTCATGATCCGAGCTTGAAAGCAGCTCTCGCCATATTTCCCGCCGTGCCCGATTCAAAGCCTCTCGGACGATATCCCGAGCTATTATTCGCATCTCGATTGCCCGCGCCATGCGACCGCTCATCATGCTCGCCGTGTCCTTAACTGTAACCAGACTTAGTTTCAAGAAGTCCTGCTACTACATAGACAACGCACCACTATACTTCACCGAGGCAACCTCTTCTGACGTGCGGCCCTGCAACCGATGCCTCTCCCACCTGGACCGACGGCATAGATCCAAGGAGATTCGCTGTGTAAGAAGGCTCGATGGCGACTGGCTCAGCTGTCTGGGTGGACAAGATCCACAAACTGGCGCTTGAGACCGCCAACGCCTGACACCCGTCCGAGCCGTCACTCTTCGTGCGCGGCTTACAGCGCCCGGTCAACCCGCCCGGCATTGAGTCATCCTGTCCACGATGTCACTTGATACCACCAGCCAGATGGCTCGGGATTGACCCCGAAGGCTGACCACCGTCTTCGGTTCACGGCTGGCGATGGCTGATCGCACCCAAGTCAGTCTGCGTAATCGCCGCTGCTGTCCTCAGCGGCCCCCGGGTTTGCAGCCTCGACGTCACCGGATTCGCGCAGCGCATCTTCTACGTGCAGCAGCCAGTGCGGCAACACCGACCCCGGTTCCATCCCGAGCAGGCTGCCTGGCAAGCAACGAGTTCTGTCGGCTCATGCCGACTTAACTCACTGTTCAGTTGTCAAGTAGCTGGCGCTCACAGCGCGAGGAGAACCTGGATCTGGATCAGGAACATGTCGAATACCTGCCCAAGTGGCCTCTAGTCCTGGCATTTGCGCAGGTCAAGCCGTCATCACCGAAGGTCGGTAAAGCCGTCGGCACACCGCGGGGCGCTGCCCCGCACCCCGGCCCTTCCTCGGAGATGGGGTAGGAGGTCAGGTGGGTCATCTCCTCGATCGGGCAGGCAGAGCCCTACTCCCGAACCTCCCGGGCCACAAGGGCTCGCTTCGCTCGGCCCTGCGGGCAGACCCTTGCCACCCGGGAGAACCTGGAGTAGCCGAGATGGTGCCCGACCGAGGAGATGACCTCCGTGCTCACCCGGTGGCGCCTGGAGACGCGGGAGCCGCTCAAGGTCGCGCCGCTGACGCTGTTGAGTTATCAAGGTTCGATCAGGCCAGGCTGGCGGTGGCTGCTAGCAATCGCAGCCGTTTGGCTATGCGATCTTGCTAACAGAGTGCTAACAACGGTCCTGGAAACACGGCGACGGTCCTGGACTCCGACAAGGAGCAGAGCGCCATCCTGGCCGATCAGGCGGCCGATGGTGGACTGGCCTGGACCTGCAAAGCCTCCTGAAAAACGGACGGTGGCACCAGCGAGCGGCGGGGCAACGCGTGCAGCAGCCAGGGGATCAAATCGCTCAGCTCCACCCACACGCGCATCCAGCATCAGTTAATGAGGGTGCTGGGGCGGGAGCGCAGGATTTGTTCCGCTTCGTCGCAGATGCTGCTGACGACTTCGGCTGCCGGGCGGACGGCCTGGACGAACCCGGCCGACTGGCCGTACAGGATCTGGCTTGTTTCCGGGTCAGGCGTCCCGGCGAACGGATTGGCAACCGGCGGTCCGGCGATGTCGTCGCGACGCGCCCTGAGCTCGGCTTCGCGTTCGCTCCACTGCTCGGTAAACGTGTTGCGGCGCACGCGCTCGCCGATTCCGGCGGGCCACGGGAGGCCGGAAAGGATGTCGTAGGCCCGGGTGAACACGGTGTCGGAGCCGTCACTTTCGACGATGAGCTGCTTGCGGATGTCGTGCACGAGCACCGCCTCTTGCGTCGCCAAGAACGCGGTCCCCAGCGACGCGCCGTCGGCGCCGGCGGTCATCACCGCCGCGAGCGTGCGGCCGTCGCCGACACCCCCGGCCGCCAGGAGCGGGACGTCGGGATAGCGAGCCGCCAATCCGGCCAGCAGCGGCAGCATGCTCATGGTGCCCGTGTGCCCGCCTGCCTCGGTTCCTTGCGCGATGAGGACGTCCGCTCCGGCGGATACCGCCTGCTCAGCACCGGCGTAATCCTGGACCTGGCAGATCGTCCGGGCGCCAGCCGCCTTGGCCTGGGTGATCCAGGGCTCCGGATTCGCGAACGAGAAGATGATCGCGGGCGGTCGCGCCGCCAGCGTCGCCTCGAACTGCTCAGTGGCGAAGCTCAGGAACGCTGTGATGAAGCCAATCGCGAACGGCCTGTTCGTGCTGGCGCGGATCGTGGCCACCTCGGCATCGATCCACTCGGGACCTTTCTCCCTGTGTATCCCGGCAAACGAGCCCAGGGCGCCTGCGGCCGAGACCGCGGCCGCGAGCGCGCCGCAGCTGTGGAAGGCCATGGGCGCCGACATGATCGGATAAGTAAGACCGAACATCTCGCTGAACCGGGTGCGCAGCATGGCGAGACAATATCAATCCGCACCTGCGGGTTGAAGGTTGTAGCAGGACAGACGTCCGGCACCGCAGGATGACGAGGGTCGAACTGCAGATCGTTATCGCCGTAGGTCTGTAAACCGTGTGTATCACGCGTGATACACTGTCTCCATGACTGAAGTCACGATCCGGGAGCTGCGGAATCATGGCGGCGAAGTGGTCGATCGAGTTGCCCACGGGGAGCAGATAACAATCACCCGAGCTGGCAAGGCTGTGGCCGAGCTTCGCCCCGTCGGGCGTCAGCCACTGACCGCGGAGACCTTGCTTACCCGGTGGCATCGGTTGCCGCCAGTGGATCATCGCACCATGCGCGCCGAGCTTGATGAGGTAATGGACCCGGCGCTGTGACAGAGTCTGGCGAGCGCCCCGCCCGAGGAATCTTGGACACCTCCGCGGTCATCGCCCTGCGCAGCATCACCGACCCATCCGGGCTGCCGACTGAACCACTGATCACGGCCATCACGCTCGCCGAGCTCTCCGCCGGGCCCTTGGTGGCACGCGATGAGCGTGAACGCGCCGCCAGGCAAGCGCACCTGCAGGAAGCGGAGGCGGACTTCGACCCGGTGCCCTTCGACCGCGCGTCAGCTCGCGCTTTCGGCCAGGTGGCTTCCTCACTGCGGGCATCCGGGAGGAAAACCACGGCGCGCGCATACGATGCACTGATCGCAGCGACGGCCCTGGCCCACCAGCTTCCCGTGTATACCTGCAATCCCGCAGACTTCGACAAGATCGACGGCCTGCAAGTCATCCCTGTCGGGCTGCCCGAGCACGCATCAGGCTGACGAGCCGACGCTGGCGAAGCTGACGAAGGCAACCGGCACCGACGAGCGCGGCCCTGATGGTTGCGATTTTGGTGACGCAATTGCTGACCACGGTCCAGGCGACATGGGGTTAATGCTGGCCTTCCAGGGACTGGCTCGCCGTATAAGCGGCTGAAACGGCCAAGGGGGAACTCGCTGGACCTGCGAAGCACCTTCACGATGGAAGGCGGTTGTAGCTTCAGCGGTGTGGGGCACGCGGCGATACCCTCGAGGGGTGAGCGATGACGTGCTGACCCTCGAGGGGCTGCGCCGCCGCCGCGAGGAGATCCTGAGCGTCGCGCGGACGCGTAGGGCTCATCGGATCGCGGTGTTCGGCTCCGTTGCTAGGGGAGAGGCGCGCCCAGGTAGCGATCTGGACTTGCTCGTGGATTTCGAGCCAGGTGCCTCTCTTCTTGATCACGTTGGCTTGTTCCAGGATCTTGAGGGGCTCCTGGGCGGCGGAGTTGACGTCGTCTCACGGCGCGCCCTCATGCCGCGCGATGACTGCATTCGCGCCGAGGCCGTTGAGCTGTGATCAGAGGAGTCGATGACCTTCCGGACGACCTCGCTGCGACGCCCGTGCCGCTGCCCGAAGCGAAGCGCCGCCTCTCTGAACTGGCCAGGCGGGGGCGCGGTGAACCCGGTGCTGACATGGCCACGGTCCGGCAGGACTTGGCTCGGCGAGCTGTACGCTGATCAACAGAGGGGAGGTGCGCGATGTCTGAGCCGGAACTCCGGAAGCCAGCCTCCAAGGGCGCCAGCCTGGAGCGGAGCAGGGAAGACGTGCTCCGCGCAGCGCGACCGCTTCCGCCCGATGAGGAAGTGCTCATCGAAGACCTCACCGAGGATGAGGACCGCATTTTCCTCGACGCAATTCTGAACGCATGAGCCACGGTCCCCGCGGACCGGTCGTTGTAGATACCGGCGTTTTCGGCGCGCGCCTCACTCCGAGGGGCCGGGCACTGAGCGCGCAGTACAGGTCGTTGCGCGAAGGTCGCCCGGCCATCATCTCGTTTGTCACCGTGGCCGAGCTGCGCTTCGGGGCCAGGCTCGCCGGATGGGGTCCTGCCAGGCTCCAGCGACTGGCGCACGAACTCGAACGTGCCGATACCGTTTGGCCAGGGCCAAGCCTGGCAGAGGCCTACGCCACCCTGCGGGCCTGGTGCGTGAAGGCCGGGCACGGTTTGGGACAACGAGAACACGAAGCGGACCGCTGGATAGCCGCGACGGCGATCTGGCTCGGCATTCCACTCATCGCTCATGACGCGATCTTCGCCAACGTCGAGGCTCTCCGCCTGCTGACCAATCTCGAGCTGTAGGCCAAGAACGCAACCCACGTCGAGCTTGATCGTGCCCAATACGTGCCCAAATCGGGCTGAGCATGATCACGCCGATCCGCATATGCCCAGCTCAAGTGTCCTGACGAGGACTGCTGGCGGACTGGACTCATAATCCGCCGGTCCTGGGTACGAGTCCCAGCCGCCCCACCCTTGAAAACCGCGGGTGACCTGCGGGAACACGCGGTATGCAAGATCTTTGACTCCGCATCGATATGCGGCTGTATGCGGCCCAACGCCGTGATCTGCGGCTCTCTGCGCCCGACACGTGCCCAAGTCCAAGATCACCGTGGAGAGGGGTGCGACTTCTCAGTGTTCCGCTCGATCTGGAGCCAACGCAGGCGTCACGGTGGAGCAAATGAGGGCGGGTGTTGTGACAAGATGAATCCGATGCGCACGTACACAATCGTCGTGGAGCCCGAGGACGGCGGTGGCTACTTCGTGACGGTCCCGGCCCTGCCTGGGTGCTTTACCCGTGGCAGCACGATCGAGGAATGCCGGGAGCGAGCGGTCGAGGCCATTGAGGTCCACATCGCCGGCCTGCAGGCCGATGGCGAGCCGGTTCCTGACGAGATTGGGGCACCCCAACTGCTGGCCGTTACGGTCGCGGCCTGATACGACCTTTCTCCTGCAACGCGCCCGTGCTAGCCGCGTGGCTGAGCCGCTGGAGGTTTGGCCGCGGCGCCGATCGGTCGGCTGGTGGTTAGCCATATCAGTCCTGGCGCAGCGCGTCGCTGATCCGGCGCTTGGCGAGCTCGTCCTGGCCGACGACGCACTTGGCGTAAATCCGCAGCAGCACATCCACGCTTTGCCCGGCCCACTCCGCCACCCGGGTCGGCTACACGCCGCCGTTGAGCCACGTGGACAAGCAAGCATGCCGGAGGTCGTCGGGCCTTCTAGCGAGCGGTGAAGCTCGCTCCGCCGGGGTCCATTTTGGAACACGGCCGAGACCGTAATCTTCTGGCCGGCAGCGACGGCTTCATGAGCAGAGCGCCTGTCAGGGTCTGCTTGGTGACAGCAACCGGGCCTCGACGGTGGTGGTTGCCGAGAGTGAACACGAGGCTAGCGCTCGCGCGTTGCCGATTCTGGTACGCGCGTTCGGCGGCTAACCAGTGCCGGGGCGCTGCGCGATATGTGCGGGTCGGGCGTGTCATCTGAGGATCGCCCTGCCAAGCGGTCACGGAGTTCGACGGCGGCACTGTCGGAGCAGGAAGTGAGAATTGACGGGACCAGTCGAATCAACGTCGGGAGGTGACGTCATGGATGTGCAGTTCATCACCAGCGTCGCAGTGATCACCCCTGACCCGAGCGTCAGCCGAGGGTTGTACGTGGACGCGCTTGGCTTGCCGCTGACGGCGGAAGGTGACGGGTATCTGCACAGTGAAGACATCGACGGTTGCAAGTCCTTCGGGGTCTGGCCGCTGACTCAGGCTGCGCAGGCGTGCTTCGGCACGCCTGACTGGCCAGTGGAGCGGCCGGTGCCGCAGGCGAGCGTCGAGTTCGAGGTCGCGGACGCTCAGACCGTCCAGGTCGCAGCGGACGAGTTGAAGGAGAAGGGCTTCACGCTGCTCCACGACGCACGTACCGAGCCGTGGGGACAGACCGTCGCTCGACTGCAGTCCAGCGAGGGTGCGATCATCGGCATCTCCTACGCGCCCTCGATGCATTAGCAGCGAGAGGGAACGTTGCCCGAGAGCGGATCGCCACTGACACGATGGCCGAGCCTCAGTGCCGCTGAGCGCCCATCCGATTGCCCGATATCCATCTAGAGCGACGTTCGGGTGTTCACATCGAACGACCCGCAACAGCCAGGCAAGCATGAAGATTACGAAGTCCGGTTGGAGTATTAGGAGCCGCCGTGCTGCGCCACGTAGGCCACGCACTGGCCCTGGTTCTTAAACTGCGGGAAGTTCTTGTATCCCCGCTCATGCAATGGGGCCTTGCTCGTGGGCTCGATGAGCGTCGGCTGGGTCTGCGAGGAGGTGAATTGTTCATTCAAGCTAGGACTGCCGCCACCTTGACCACCTTCGGCGAGAGAAAGTAGCGGCCGTCCCCTGGTCGGTGTAGTTCCCTCCGGAGGTGTAGATCGTCGCCTGGTAGTCCGTGGCCGCATTAATGATGAAGCTGCCGGGACTCTCATAACAGACGAAGCTCGGACCAGGCGCCAAGGTCTTGGTGCCGGTCACCTGACCGACCGACGAAGTGATCGTGATCGTGAACGTGGCCGTGAGGCTAGTCACCGTGTCCGTGCGGAGTCAGCGCAGGCTGGCGCGGATGTCCTTCATCCGCCGGTAGAGCCGCAGCGGGTGGCCGGGAGCGGCGGTGAAGCCGTGGTGGGCGTAGAACTTCGCTGCCTCATCATCGATGGCATCGACTACGACGAGCCGGGCAGCGGCGGCTTCGCCGGCGGCAACAGCCTTGCGGAGCGCTTCGGCCAGCAGCAGTGCGCCAAGCCCTTTTCCCTGCTCGCTGCGGTCGACTGCCAGCCTGGCCAGCAGGACCATGCCGACCGGGTAGGCGGGAAGGCCACGGACAAGCCTCGGTGGTGCTTCTGCCCGCAGCACCGAGCCCATCGTCAGGCTGAAGTACCCGGCAACCCGATTCCCGGCGCCCTCGCCACGATGGACGAGCAGGAAGGTCCTGGCGGAGTCCATCTGCTGGGCGGCAACGGCGTGGCGGCGCAGCCAGGAGTCGAGTTCCTCGTTCCCAGACGCGAATCCTGGCAGGTCGTGGTGGGCGCCAAGGCGCTCCAGCCGCAGGCCGGGAGGATTCACACCTCGGGCAGCTTGGGGTGGCGCTCGAACAGCGCGGCCAGTTCGGGGACGGGAGCGGCCGGCTTGTCGAGTTCGGCGATGAACCGGTCGAAGTCCTCGTTCGCCAGCACCAGGTCCCGGTGGCGCCGGACCACCTGTTCTGCCCTGGCGGTGACGCTGTCCAGCACGAACGCGGTCACCGTTGTGTTCTCCAGATCGGCGGCTTGGCGGATGAGAGCATCCTGCTGCGGGCTCACCCTGACCTCAACGCGGTGACGCTTGCGCTGCGCCGTGACCTGATCGTTCATGCCCCTCAGCATACCCTGTCCGGACGCCGTCCGGACGCGTCGGGCTGCTTGATCCCCGCTCTGGCCAGCTGGCGCCCGGTCATTGCCGGGTCTGGCACATCCCGCCACTAGCGGGTCTCACTGCTGCGGTGATGAGCGATCACACTCCTGCCTGGTTGAAGAGACAGCATTTCTTGTACTTATTTCTTGTGCTTCTTGCCGCTGCCGGATGGGCATGACTCGTTGCGCCCGGCCTTGGTCTTGCGTGCTGGGCTGGGAGGGGCGGGGGCGCCGGGCGCCGCGGCTTGACGGGCGAAGTCGCGTGTTTCCTGCGGGCGCCCGGTCTCCTCGCACACCCGACGCAGCCAGTCGGCGACCGCGTCGCGGTCGCGTACCCCGCTGACGGCGTATCCCCGGCGCAGCAGGTCTTCCGCCCGCTGGTAGTTCTTGGGGGTGCCCTTGCCGGGCCGCATGTAACACGAGGCCCAGCCGATCCAGCCGAAACCCCAGGCTGGGTCGGCTTCCAGCCAGCCGCGGTATAACTCGTCGGTCTTGCCGGTGTCCCCGAGCCCGAACCAGGCCTCAGCGATGGCCCGCCGCCAGTTCTCGATCATCAGCTGGTCATAGTCGGTGAACCGGCGCATGACCTGTTCGCCCACCGTGATCCTGGCCTTCAACTTCGCCTGGTCATCGTGGCCCGCGTTGCCCAGCTCCATCTCCAGGTCCTGGCTCCAGTTGTACAGCGACTGGGTCAACGGGAACCGGGTGTCAAAGGCGGCGATCATGGTGATCTCGGCCGCCTTGCACAGGGCCAGCACGTCGGACCAGGCATCGAGCCACCTGTCTGTGGCAGCGCCACCATCCTGCGCCAGCGTCTCGTCGCCGTCCTGGATCTTGTCATCGAGGGTTTCCAGGCACGGCTTGGCGGGCCACCACCGCTGCCAGAGCGTGTGCACGGTGCGGTTTCTCCGTGCTGGCGGGCCTATCCGTTCGGGTGATCAATATCCACCGGCGGCAGGTCCCGCACTTGCTCCTTGGTGATGCTGAGCTGGATACCCTCGTCATCGACCCTCGTCACGGCGCCGATGGGGATGGCCACTTCCCGGGGGGCCCAGAGATGCCCCTCCTGAAGAAGCACGTGGGTAACGTGATGGCTCTCAGGGTCGATGACAAGGCCCTGGACGCGACCGATGTTGCCGTCATTGGCATGAACGTGCTCACCGCGGCGCACTTCCACTTCGCCCAGCGGAACGGCGTCGCGGGTTACCAGGTCGCCCCTCCCGCCAGCGCTGCCGCCTTTGGCGTAATAGGGCCAGAACACGACCTGTTCCGGACCGTAAGCCGGGTAATCGATGGTTCCCGGCACGAACTGCGTGTCTTCGGCGGGGTCGAGAGCTTCGAACTCCGCCCGGGTGCAACGCAGGCGGACCTCGCCGGTGGTGGCCTCGACAAGGTCGAGGGGAACGAGGCGGCCGGGTCCGTGCCGGTGCCTCGGTTCGATCACCAGATGGGTGATCACCAGCGCGACCGGGTCTACCACGATGCGGCTCACTTTGCCGCAAGCCCCATCGGTACAGCTGGCCTCTGCCCCGATTGTGAACGGCATCGTCTCGGCCACAGCCGCCCTCCTCGTTCCGTGTACCTTAGCGCACGTCTCCGTAGTTTCGCCGGTGGTGCCGGGCGTGGTTACGGGGTCCTCGCGGTGGGGCGAGCGACTCCCCGGCCAGGCTGGGGGCGTGGCGGGGCGGGCCGGTGCCGGCCAGGGGATCCCGGGGCGGGCCGTGATGGGGGCGGCGCCTGGGGTCACGTGGTGCCAGCACCGGAGACCAGCCGGTCACCATGACCGGCAAGACCGACGTCTCGGCGCTCCACGGGCAGCCAGGAACCGTATTTACAGGCTGCTGAC
Organism: uncultured Actinomycetes bacterium; assembly: GCA_963697445.1. GTDB lineage: Bacteria > Actinomycetota > Actinomycetes > Streptosporangiales > Streptosporangiaceae > PALSA-505. The sequence goes on along the minus strand of CAVOOC010000035.1, from coordinate 251,310 downwards.
AAGGCTCGCGCGAGCTGAGCACGCGGGACGCGCCGGTGCCAGCCCGCACAGGGCGAGCCGGGCAGACCCGACCGCAGCAGCGGCCTCTCCGGTCAGGCGGTCCACAGTCATCACGCCCACACCAGCAGAACCGGGCAATACTGACCATTGTCCAGCTGAACCAGATAACCGCTCGGTACGTGCATGAAACGGACACGTATCTTCGCTGGCCGCTTCCGGGCGCTCTCACCACAGCATGCCAGCCCCTTTCGACCAGGCAGGACCGAAAAGGAGAACACCATGGCATGGTTGCGAACATCGCGCCTCGTCCCATGGGCAGTGCTGGCGCTGGCCGCCGGCCTGCCCGCCGCCGCTGCCGCACCAGCGGCAGCGGCGACGACGGCCCATGCGTCGCCGCCCAGCTGTAGCGTCAGCTGGACCGGGAATGGGGGTAACGGCTTGTGGAGCACGGCCTCGAACTGGAGCACGCACAAGGTGCCAGGCCCGACGAGCGATGTCTGCATCCTGACCTTCGCGACGGTCAACGCAACGCCGCCGATCTCGGTTCATTCGATTCAGGTAGGCGAGGGTGCGTCGCTCCTCTTCGGATCGGGGAAAGCCGGTGCGAGCGTCTCGATTGCGACCTCGCTGACCAACCAGGGATTCATCACCCTGACCGGGACCACGTTGTCCGCAGGGTCGATCGACCTCCCGGCTCCGGGCGACATCACCTCGTATGGAAACAGCTCCATCACGAGCCCCGCGTTCTCAAACACCAGCACCGTGTCCGTTGGCACCGGGACGCTGCGACTCGCAGACAACCCGGTCCAGCTACGAAACGGAACCCTGAGCGGAGGCAGCTGGCTCGTCTCCGGTGCGCTGGTGGTCCCGAGCGACATCTCACAAATCACGACGCAGGGCACCGTGGTAGCGATCGACGGCACGCGCTCCGCCGTGCAGGACGCGTCCGGCCACAACGCGTTGGCGACGCTCACCTCGGTGGGCTCAGGCGTCGCGCTCGCGCTCCAGCAGGCCGCTTCGCTCACCGTCGCCCGGGGTCTCACCTCCCAAGGGGTCGTCAACGTGGGGACGGGCAGCGGGGGGTCACTGACGGTCAGCGGTACGTACACGCAGGCGTCGGGAGCCACGACGAACATGGGCGCCGGCTCGCTGAGCGCCACCTCAGTTACTGTCCAATCGGGATCGACGCTACAAGGAAACGGAACCGTCGCGAGTTCGATCTCGGACAATGGCAACGTAGCGCCGCAGGGGAGCCTGACGGTGACGGGCAACTACAGCCAGACGGCCAGCGCTGCGCTGACCGAGCAGTTCGGCTCGACGCTCAATGTCAATTCGAACGCCACACTGTCAGGCGCCCTCAACGTGACCGTCAACCCCAAGCATCCCCCGCAGTCGGGCGCGACCTACACGGCCCTGACGTTCGGCTCGCTCAACGGATCGTTCACGACCCACACCGCGGGGTTCACGCTGACAACCGGCGCAAACAACATCCAGGTGACAAAGCAATAAGCCGACGAGCAGCCGCCCGGACAGCCAACCCGGAAGCCACCGGACGGCCCCAGGCTCAAGACGACCATGCCTGCCAGGCAAGACCGGAAGGCACCATGCTCTCCTGTCCGAGACGCGTGACGGCCTTGAGCCTGGCCTCGGCCGATGTGGCCCTCGCGGCCAGGGCCGGGCGGTTCCACCCGGCCAGGGCCGGGTGGAACCGCCAGGCGTTTCCGCGGAAACGTCCCGCGCAATTGCGCCCGGTCCCGTGCTGTGAGCGAGTCGCACGCAACCTGATCGAGTCGCATCTGCCCGGCTCAGCCGCAAGCGTGACCTGACATTCCAGAACAGCACGTTAAGCCCTGTGACCTGCAGAAACGTCCAGCTTTCGCGATCTTGAGTCTCAACGGGATGTGCGAGGTTGGCTCCCTCGGGGCGCAGCCCGGCGTCGTACATCGCCGCGAAGGAGGTGACGAGCCGGATCGCCGCTACCGGGCAACCCGGATTACGCTTTCCTTGTATCGGGAGGCGCCGTGACGGCAAAGCCGGGAGATGACATGACAGGAGCCACGGCTGGCCGCGGCCGCCTCCGGGCATCTCATGCCGACCGCGAGCACGTGCTCGAAGTGCTCAAGGCCGCGTTCGTGCAGGGTCTGCTGACCAAGGACGAGCTTGACATGCGGGTGGGCCAGACGTTCGCCTCGCGGACCTATGCGGAACTGGCCGCGCTCACTGCCGACATCCCCGCCGGGCTGATCGGAGCCCAGCCGCTGCGCAAGCCTGCCAAGGCGCAGGCCTCGCACCCGGAGAATAAGGTAGTAAATTCATGCGCATGCGCGGCGCTTGCGGTAATCGCGCTGGGGACTGCTTTGCTCACCGGAAACATCGGATTGTTCTTCGTGTTCGTGGTCGCCATTTTGGGGGTCTTGTTCGTAGCGGGGGGCCGGATGGTCTGGTCATCGCGTAGGAAGCGCTCCAGCAAGCAGCAATGGTAGAGGTCACTCCCTCGCGCGGGCGGTTAAAGTAGCCCGGCCTCACAGCGCTTCTCATGAGGCGAGTGGCGGTCTCCACCATTCCCGCGCGGCGACGTACTTCTTCAGGCCTTCCAGGCCGTAGTAGTTGACGAGCCCCGCGTAGCGCATGGCCGCCTTTTCCAGGATCCGCCACGATCCGGCGTTCTCCGGTACGACGACCGCCATGATGCGGTCAAGGCCGACCGTCCCGAGGCCGTGGGCGAGCACGGCGATCGCCGCCTCGGTGCCGTATCCCCTGCCCCACGAGGCCCTGGTGTAGTGGTAGGCGAGGTCGATTTCCGGCCCCGCTCCCTCATCGACCGGCCGGAGGCCGCATTGCCCGACGAACGTGCCCGCCGCCTTGTCGTCGACGGCCCACATCGCATGGCCGAGCACGCGTTCCATCGCCTGGCGCTCCGCGATGACGCGCGGGAAGTCCGCCATCGTCGGGGTCGGTCCCGCCGGGAGGAACCGCCGGACCTCGGGGTCACTGACCAGTGCGAGCCACGGGCCGGCATCGCGGGTCTCGAAGGTGCGGATGACCAGGCGTGCGGTCTCCAGCCGGGTGCTCACGCCCAGATCATAAGTGCCTTGCCCCAGTTTCGGCGGCCGTGGTCTCAGCAGCTTGTACGGGGGCAAATAAGCGCCGCGCCGCGCCGGCTGCCGGGAACTGGACACCTGACGTTCACCTGCCGGCCAGCTAGGCATGGTTTTCGCCCGATTCGATGGCTATGCCAAGGCGTAGGCGACGGACCACGCCGAGCGGGAGGAACATCATGCGCATCAGACACATGGGGCGGGCTGCGGCCGTCGTGGCGAGCGTCGGAGCCGTGCTGGCAGGCACTGCCCTGGCCTCCGCGGCGGCCACCAGCCGGCCCGCACAGACCTTAAGCGGTACCAGCGGAGGCATCAAGCACGTGCTGCTGATCTCCGTTGAACGGGCTGCACCAGCAGGATCTCACCTGGTACGTCAGCAAGTACCCGGACTCGACGCTGGCCATGCTCGACCATCACGGCCTGGAGTACAGCCACGCCATGACGCCTGTCCCGTCCGACTCCTCGCCCGGTGCGATCGCCCAGGTGACGGGCGGCAACCCGCGGAGCACCGGCATCTACTACGACGCCACCTGGAACCACGACGTCTTCCCCGCGGGGACGCAGCCAGGACACTGCACCGGCCCGGTGCCGGGCGGCCTGGCCCTCTACCACGAGTTCATCGACATCAACTCGAACTCGATCGACGCGGGTCAGGGCCTGAGCGGGCTGCCGGGCAGCATCCTGCACATGACCGGCAACCCGCTGAAGGTGATCAACCCGGCGAACCTGCCGGTGGACCCGAAGACCTGCAAGCCGATCTTCCCGAACCAGTACCTGCAGGTCAACACCATCTTCAACGTGGCCAGGCAGCACGGGCTCCGCACCGCCTGGTCCGACAAGCACCCCGCCTACCAGATGTTCAACGGGCCGTCGGGAAAGGGCGTCAACGACTTCTTCACCCCGGAGATCAACAGCCAGGCGATCGGCTATCCCACGGGCAACGACTGGACCAAGGACAACAAGGCGACCATGCAATACGACTCCTACAAGGTGCAGGCCGTCCTGAACTGGATCGACGGCTATGACCACAGCCGGGCGCACCACGTGGGCGTTCCTGCCATCTTCGGGATGAACTTCCAGACCGTCTCCACCGCCCAGAAACTGCCCACGTCAGACGGGCTGCCCGGCGGCTACTATCCGGGCGGCACGGTCCCTGGCCCCCTGCTGCAGCGCGCGCTCGGCTACATCAACACCAAGGTCGGCGCCATGGTGTCCGAGATCAGGAAGCAGGGGCTGGCCAGCAGCACCGCGATCATCATCTCGGCCAAGCACGGCCAGTCGCCGACCAACCCGAACGCCCTCGCCCGCGTCGACGACTCGGTGATCATCAACAACATCAACGCGGCCTGGACGGCCGCGCACCCGGGTGCGCCCGCCCTCGTTGACCTCGGGACCGATGACGACGGGATGCTGCTGTGGCTGAGCGACCGGTCGCAGGCGGCAGCCGACTTCGTCAAGAACTACCTGCTGACCCACCCGGCGGCCGGTAACAACATCAAGGGGCAGCCGATCACGGTCTCCTCGTCCGGGCTGACGAAGGTCTACGCCGGCGAGGAATCGGCTGACTACTTCGGCGTCCCGAACAGCGATCCCCGGCATCCCGACGTGCTCGGCATCGGCCAGTACGGCGTTGTCTACACCGGCGGGACGGGCAAGATCGCCGAGCATGGCGGGGCCGGCTTCCAGGATCGCAACGTGCCGATCCTGGTGAGCCTGCCCGGCCTGACCGAAGGCCTCAGCGTCGACTCCCCGGTCGAGACGACCCAGATCGCCCCGACGATCCTGACGCTGCTCGGTCTCAACCCGGGCGAGCTGCAGGCCGTGCAGAAGGAGCACACCCAGGTGCTTCCGGCACTGTCGGCGGCACGCATGCACTGAGATTTTTCCGAACGCGCACAGCGGGGCCGGCCGTGGTCACAGACCGCGGCCGGCCCCGGCGCCTATGGTCCCGGCGCTTATGGTCGCGGCGCCCGCCCGCTGACCGGCTGCGGGTGGGCGTAGCCTCGTGGAGTGGCTCCGGAAGGCACCCGTGCTGCCTGAACCCGGGAGGGAGAGCCGATGCTCTCAGCAGAGACGGTTGGCCGGATTATCCGGTTCGACGGGGGCGGCCTGCCGGTCACGTCCCTCTACACGCGTGTCGCCGCCGATTCCGCCCGGGACGTGCACGCGCGGGTGGACAGCCTGGCGGACCAGGTCAGCGCGCTGGCCAAGGACAGCTCGCTGGAGCACGACGTCCGGCTGTCGGTCCGCGCGGACCTCGAGCACGTCAAGGAAGCGGTGCGCGAGGAACGGTGGAAGCCCGGGGGGATCGCCATCTTCGCCTGCAGCGGCCGTGACCTGTACGAGGAGGTCCCGCTGCCGCGGCCGGTGCGGGACAGGATCGTGGTTGACGACACGCCGTACGTCCGGCCGATGCTCGCGGTCCTGGACGAGTATCACCGTGCGTGCGTCGTCGTGGTGGACAAGGCCTCGGCCCGGCTCTGGGAGGTCTACCAGGACGAGATGCGCGAGGCGGGCAAGGTCCGCGACCGCGCGCTGCGCAAGCCGAACTACGCGGCCGGGCTGGCCGAGGACCGGGTCCGCAACAGAGCGGACGAGCTGAGCAAGCGGCACTACCGCAACGTGGCCCAGCGGCTGGACGAGATGTTCCGGTCCGGCGGCTTCGACCTGCTGATCATCGGCGGCCACGACTACGAGGTGCCGACGTTCACCGGGTTCCTGCCGCGCGAGCTGAGGTCCCGGATCGCCGGGACGTTCAGCATCGACCCTGCCGCGGAGCCGGTGGCCGAGATCCGCGCCGAGGCGGACGCCATTCTGCGCCGCTACGAGCGTGACGAGGAACGGCAGCTGGTCACCGACGTGTTCGAGAAACTGGCGACCGGCCGTCCGGCCGCCGCGGGCCTGGCCGACTGCCTGTGGGCCGGCTCGATCGCGGCGGTACAGACGCTGCTGGTAGCCGAAGGCGCCACGGCCCCCGGGGTGGTGTCCGACCAGTCGGGCTGGCTGGCTCTGTCCGGGGATACTGATCCGCTCTCCGGGAACCCGGCCAGGAAGACTCCCGACGTCATCGACGAGCTCGCCGAGGCCGTGATCGACGAGGGCGGCTCGGTCCGGCACATCGAGGACGACGACCGGCTGAACGAGCACACGGTCGCCGCCGACCTTCGCTTCCCGCTCCCGCCCGCGCCGCCCGAGGCCGGCTGACCAGCCAGCGCGTCCCCCGCGCCGGTTCGCCCGGAGCGCTCGGGAGCGGCGGATGGGGGGGACATCCGCCGCTCCCGCGGGGGTGCGCCTTCCTCAGCGCGCGCCCGCCGGCTCCGGCCCCAGGTGGCCGAGCACGAAGCCGGCCACCTGCCGGCCGAGCTGCTGGCCGGCCACGAGGTCGATCATGGTGTGCTGCCCGGCGAAGATCCGGCTGAGCGTCGCCTCGTTGGCGGCCGCCTGAAGGCTGCCGAACGACCGGGTCACGCCGGGATCGCCGTCCGACGCGACGGTCAGGTGCACGTCGTCACCGTAGAAGGCGGTGAGAACGGTCGCCGCCGCCTCGCTGATCGTCGCGTGCGCGCCGGGGTAGGACGGGTCGGGCGCGGTGACCGCGAGCGGGTTCCAGGCGGGGTTGCCGGTGATGCCCGGGTTGCCGATCGTGTTGCCCAGCTGGATCGCGGTGACCGGGCGCCACACCAGGTAGTGGTACTTCGCGTCGTACAGGCCGATGGTGGCGTCGGCCAGGGCGAGATCCAGGTTCGCGAACACGGTCACCGTCCGCTCCAGGCTGGCGTGCCGGCTCACGGCGAGATTCTGGGTGACCTCATTCCATACGTTCCAGATCGGCGCCGCGCCCCAGAACTTCGCCAGCGTGGTCTCGTCGGCGGTGCGCGTCGTGCTGGTGTCCTGGCCCAGGCTCTCGACCTGGTTCAGCGCGCGGGCATAAGCGGCGCTCGTGATCGCCGGCGGCGGACCCGGACGGAACTGGTTCCCGCTCTCCAGCACGAACGGCTTGACCGAGCCCCAGTTGGTGAACACCGGCGCGGGGAACAGCGGCGGCGTCGGCCGGTAGTCGCCCGGCTTGGTCCCGGGGACAAACGGCGGCGGGGTCACCCCGGACCCATCGGTCGAGCGGATGCCGATGAGCTTGGTGGCGACGGCCGCCCCGACCCCGATGCCGTCCTGCTTGCCCTGGCCGGCGGGGATGGCTGCGAGCTCGGTGGCGAGCATCTGGTCGAGGGCGGGTTTCTGCGACGGGTAGAGAGCGGTCAGCACGTCGTGCGCGGCCTGGTCGGCGGCGGCGTCCGGCCGGGCACCGTCCGGCGCGGGCACCGAGAACAGGTACGGGCGGCCCGCGTGCGTGATCGAGGTCACCGCGTCGTACTCGGCCGCCTGCAGGATGGCGAAGCTGCGGGTGGGATGCACGGTCGCGGGCTGAGCCCCCGGCGTGCCGAGGATGGTGATCAGCTCATGGTTCCAGTCGACAACCGGCTGTCCCGAGCCGGGCGCGAAGGCAACCGATGACCGGGGAATAGGACCGGACCGGGCCGTGGCTGCGACCGCGGGGGCGGCTACTCCGGCGACGGTGGCTGCCATGGCCGCCAGGACCAGGGCCTTTCCTTTTCTGCGCATGCTCGCGGTTCCTCTCCATGGGGACTGCTGACGGCATCGGCCAGCGCGAGCCCCGCGCCGTGGCGGCACCGGGGCCACCTACTAACACGGGTAGTACCTGCGAGGTGTTCAGAGAGGGAGGGCGCCGGGTTTAGGGCGTGTCCCGTGGATCTTGGTGGATGCGGACGGCGATCCAGGCGGCGTCCGGCAAGGCGGAGGAGGAGCCAATAGTGGAACTATTGGCGACGACGACAACGCCGCCGGTCGGCGTCTGGGCGCCGATCCGCGCCGCTAAAGATCTGCGGGACACGCCCTAGTCCCAGCGGTGCGCGTTGCCGTCGGAGAGCAGGCCCCGCTCGTCCCGCACGACGCAGAACAGCAGCCCGGCCGGATCGCGCATCACGCACCAGAAGTCCAGCCGCTCGACTTGCTGCGCGCCGAGCCGCTCGAGCCGGCTCACCTCGGCGTCGACGTCGTCGGTGTGAATGTCCACGTGCACCCGGGCCGACCCGTCGCCGAGCCGCTGGACGAGCAGCCCGAAGTCCTGGCCGGGCAGCTCGGCCCCGTGGTACTCCGGAAACCTGGTCCCCTGGCGCAGCGGCTGCCCGCTCGCGCCCCGCCAGAACGCCAGCTCCCGGTCATGATCGGCGGGCGGGACGTCAACGACGACCTTGAAGATCCGGCTGTAGTGGGTCATGACCAGCCAACGTACCGGCCGCGGCGCCCGGCCGGCGACGGAAATTCCGGCGCCCCGTCCGTGATCTTCGGCCTACAGTAGGACGGTGCCGACGGCTGACATTGACCTCCCGCAGAACACCGCGGACGAGCGGGAACTGCTGCTGCGCTGGCTGGCCTTTCTCCGCGGCGCGGTGCTGCGGAAAGTCGAGGGCATCAGCGATGACGAGGCCAGGTGGAGGCCGGCCGGCTCGCTCATCTCGCTGCTGGGCATCGTCAGTCACCTCACGCACGTGGAATGGCGGTGGATCGACGGCGGGATGCTCGGCCAGGAGGTCAGCCGCAGCGAGGCGGAGTTCAGCCCCGGGCCGGAGCTGACGGTGACCGCCGCCGTCGCGGCCTACCGGAACCGGGCGGCCGCCACCGACGCGGCGGTCAGGTCGCTGCCCTCGCTGGCCGAGCCCTGCAACCGCCAGCCGGGTACCGACCTGCGCTGGGTGCTGCTGCACCTGATCAACGAGACGGCCCGGCACGCCGGGCACGCCGATGCGACCCGCGAGCTCCTCGACGGCACCACCGGCGAGTAGCCGCCGCCAGCCGGCCCGTGTCCCTGTTTCGGTCAGCGGCGCCCCGGTCAGCAGCGCCCGGGTCAGCGGTGCCCCGGTCAGCAGCGCCCGGGTCAGCAGCGCCCGGGTCAGCAGCCCGGAGCCGGGTCAGCAGCCCGGACCGGCAGCCGGCGTGCGGGAGGCCGGGTGAGCGGCCGGGCTCACGGCCGCGCTCGACGGGCTGGCCGCGCCGGACGGGCTCGCCGCCCCGGATGAGCTCGCCGCGCCGGACGGGCTGGCCGGCCCGCTCGCGGTCGCCGCGTTCGGCTGCTGGCCGCCGGCGCCCGCCGAGTACATCAGCACGGTGGTGCGCTGTAGCGCCCCGGGGGCCAGCCGGATCGCGTGCAGCACGACCTGGTGCCCGAAGATGTCGGTGACCTGGACGTTGAACGGCCCAGGCCCGGCACCTGACGCAGCGACCCAGTAGTCATCGGGGCTGAGGGCCATCGGCTGCCAGGTGCCATGCCCGCGCGGGCCGACGACGCCCACCGCCACCGAGGACAGCGGGTTCCCGTGGTTGACGACCTGGACCGCCAGCGACCTGCTCGTCGCGGACTGGTCCACCCGCAGCGCGAGCGGCCCGGGCAGCCGCGGGTCGCGGGCCAGCCGGTAGCTCACCATCGCGGTGCCCGCGGCCAGGTTCGCGACGCGGCTGAACGCGGCCTGGCTCATGTCGATCCCGCCGTTGGTGCAGCCCGTGCAGCTGTCCACCACCTCGGCGCGGACGGTCCCGGCCGGCCCGGTCACGTCGACGTAGCTGCCGCAGGCCGATCCGGCGGCGTACTGCGGCGGGCCCAGGCTGACGTACAGGCCGTTCGCCGGCAGCCGCCCGAACGAGCAGGTGCCCTGCCCGCTGCCCGGGTTGTAGAAGAACGCCCGGCCCCGGGTGACCGCGTTCACCAGCGGCGGCCCGGCCTGCCTGGTGGCCGCGGCCTGCCGCGCAGCCGCGGGCTGCAGCAGCGGCATCTGGGCGGCGGCGCAGGCGGCGGTCACGAAATGTAGCGTGCTGACGCCGATGGCCGCCACCGCGACCACGGCTACCGCTACCCACACCCAGGGCCTGCGGACCGGCTGCACCGGCGGCCGCGGTGTTTCGTGCATGGAACCTCCGGCGGGCGCGGAATCGTCTGCGGCAGGACTCCGCGAGGGGACGGGGCTGGCCAGGGCCGTCAGCGAAGGCCCGGGCCGGGGGGCTACCTGCGCCAATACCCCGATGTAACCGCATCGAGTCCCGGTTGCGCAGAGAAATCGGCCGGCTGACGCAATGTTTTGCCGGGGAGATCTGCGACAAGACGGGAGACGCCGCCGCGCGCCCCGGGCGCTCCCCGCGCGCGGGCCGGCCACACGGGGACCGCCCCCGGTAAGACCGGCCGGTTTCCCCGCCGGGCGGTGACCGGGCGTGAGCGCGTTAGGGAGAAGGAAGGTCTTAGATCTTGGTCCAGGCCTGCGCCAGGACCGAGCGCAGGATCTGCTCCATCTCGTCGAAATGCTGCTGGGTGCAGGTGAGCGGCGGCGCGAGCTGGATGACGGGGTCGCCGCGGTCGTCGGTCCGGCAGACGAGCCCGGCGTCGAACAGGGCGTGCGAGAGGAACCCGCGCAGCAGGCGCTCGGACTCGTCGTCGTCGAAGGTCTCCCGGGTGGCCTTGTCCTTGACCAGCTCGATCCCGTAGAAGTACCCGGCGCCGCGGATGTCGCCGACGATCGGCAGGTCGTTGAGGCGTTCCAGGGTGGCGCGGAAGCCGGCCTCGCTGGCGCGGACGTTGCCGAGCAGGTCTTCCTTCTCGAAGACGTCCAGGTTAGCCAGAGCCACCGCGCACGAGACCGGGTGGCCGGCGAAGGTGATCCCGTGCAGGAAGCTGGCGGTCCCCTCGGTGAACGGCTCCATCAGCGCGTCGCTGGTGATCATGCCGCCGAGCGGTGCGTAGCCCGACGTCAGGCCCTTGGCGAAGGTGATGATGTCCGGCTGGTAGCCGTACCGCTCCGAGCCGAAGTAGTGGCCCAGCCGGCCGAACGCGCAGATCACCTCGTCCGACACGAGCAGCACGCCGTGCTTGTCGCAGATCGCGCGGACCCGCTCGAAGTAGCCGGGCGGCGGCGGGAAGCAGCCGCCGGAGTTCTGCACCGGCTCGAGGAACACGGCGGCGACCGACTCGGGGCCCTCCCGGACGATGGCCCGGTCGATCTCGTCGGCCGCCCACCGGCCGAAGGCCTCCAGGTCGGTGGCGACGAATTCCGGGGCCCGGTAGAAGTTGGTGTTCGGCACCCGGACGCCGCCGGGGGGCAGCGGCTCGAACGGCTCCTTGATGGAGGGCAGGCCGGTGATCGCCAGCGCCCCCATGGACGTCCCGTGGTAGGCGATCTCCCGGCTGATCACCTTGTACCTGCCCGGCTGGCCGATCGCCTTGAAGTACTGCTTGGCCAGCTTCCAGGCCGACTCCACCGCTTCGGAGCCGCTGGTGGTGAAGAACACCCGGTTCAGGTCGCCGGGTGCCAGGTCCGCCAGCCGCGCGGCCAGCTCGACGGCCCGCGGGTGCGCGTAGGACCACAGCGGGAAGTAGGCGAGCTCGGACCCCTGCCGCGCGGCCGCCTCGGCCACCTCGGCGCGGCCGTGCCCGATCTGGCTGACGAACAGCCCGGACAGCCCGTCCAGATAGCGCTTGCCGTGCTGGTCATAGACGTACTGGCCGGAGCCGCGCACGATGACGGGCATCTCCGCGCCGGCGTAGGAGGACATCCGGGTGAAGTGCAGCCACAGGTTCCGCTTGGCCGCTTCCTGCATCGCACTGTCTGCCTGCATCGCACTGTCTGCCTGCATCGCACTGTCTGCCGTCGGGCCGGTGCCGGGCTGACTGGTCATCTGGTTCCCCATGAATAGGTCTGCTTGCGGAGCTTCAGATATACGAACGTCTCGGTGCCGGTCACGCTCGGGACCGCGCGCACCCGGCTCAGGATCTCGAGCAGGTGGTCGTCGTCCTCGCAGACGACTTCGATGAGGAGGTCGAACGACCCGGCCGTGATCACCACGTAGTCGATCTCGTCCAGCACGGCCAGGTGCTCGGCGACCCGCTCGAGGTCCCCCTCGCACCTGATGCCGATCATGGTCTGCCTGCGGAAACCGAGCGTCAGCGGGTCGGTCACCGCGACGATCTGCATGACGCCGGTATCGATCAGCCGCTGCACGCGCTGCCGGACGGCCGCCTCGGACAGCCCGACCGCCTTGCCGATGGCCGCGTACGACCGCCTGCCGTCCTGCTGCAGCTGCTCGATGATCGCCTTGGCCGTGTTGTCCAGCACGATCGCCGGCGCGGTCGCGGATCCCGGGTTCGCGCTGGCGCGGCGGCGGCGGCTGTCCGACAGCTGCAGACTTCCGGGAGCATGGGCCATGCTGGTTGCCTCCTTGTCATGGCTATGCTCCCACGATTCGGAGGCTTGTCAACTGATTCCGTCGGCTATTCATTGTTCCGCGACTGAATCTGTCGTTCTCCTGGCTCTTTCCTGCGAGGTCCGTACCCGACAGGCGCCGCAATTGCCGGAAATGTACCCCTGCGGCGGCGGCCGGGCCTCCTTATACGATCGCATCCGGGCGCGGTGCGGAGGGAGCAGGCATGATGGCGGGCGGCGGGAAGGCCAGGAAGACGCCGGAGCAGCTGCGCAGCTACGGTTGGTTCGGCGGCGACGAGCCGCCGGGGCTGCGCGCCTTCGGTCACCGGTCGCGGATGCGCGGCCTCGGGTACGCGGCCGCCGAGCATCTCGGCAAGCCGGTCATCGGCATACTCAACACCTGGTCCGACATCAATCCCTGCCACATGCACCTGCGCGAGCGGGCCCAGCAGGTCAAGCGGGGCGTCTGGGAGGCGGGCGGCTTCCCGCTCGAGTTCCCGGTCGCGACGCTGTCGGAGACGTACCAGAAGCCGACGCCGATGATGTACCGGAACCTGCTGTCGATGGAGACCGAGGAGCTGCTGCGCTCTTATCCCATCGACGGCGCGGTGCTGATGGGCGGCTGCGACAAGACGACCCCGGCGCTGCTCATGGGCGCGGCCAGCGCGGGCATCCCAGCGATCTACGTCCCGGCCGGGCCGATGCTCCGCGGCAATTTCCGCGGCCAGCCGCTGGGCAGCGGCACCGACGTGTGGAAGTACTGGGACGACTACCGGGCCGGCCTGATCGGCGAGTGCGAGATGGCGGAAGTCGAGTCCGGGATCGCCCGTTCCCCGGGGCACTGCATGACGATGGGCACCGCCTCCACCATGACGTCGGCCGCCGAGGCGCTCGGCATGACCCTGCCGGGCGCCGCTTCCATCCCGGCGGTGGACTCGGCGCACTACCGGATGGCGTCGGCCAGCGGCAGCCGGATCGTGGACATGGTCTGGGAGGATCTCACCCCGGCTCGGGTGCTGACCCGGGAGGCGTTCGAGGATGCGGTCGCGACCGTGCTCGCCCTCGGCGGGTCCACCAACGCGCTCATCCACCTCATCGCCATGGCGGGCCGCTGCGGCGTGCCGCTGACCCTGGACGACTTCGACGCGATCGCGCGCCGGGTGCCCGTGCTCGCGAACATCAGGCCCGGCGGCGCGTACCTGATGGAGGACTTCTACTACGCCGGCGGCCTGCGCGGCCTGCTCGGGCGGCTGACGACGGTCCCCGGAGCGCTGCACCCAGGCAGGATGACGGTCACCGGCGCCACGTTCGGCGAGCAGGTTGACGGCGCGCCGGTGTACGACGACGACGTCATCCGGTCGCCGGAAACCGCCCTGTCCGCCGAAGCCGGGATCGCGGTGCTGCGCGGCAACCTGGCCCCGGACGGCGCGGTGATCAAGCACATCGCCGCCGATCCACGGCTGCTCAAGCACACCGGCCCGGCGGTGGTGTTCGAGGACTACCGGCAGATGCAAGCCCGGATCGACGACCCGGCCCTGGGGATCACGCCGGACTCGGTGCTCGTGCTGCGCGAGGCGGGCCCGAGGGGCGGCCCGGGCATGCCGGAGTACGGCATGCTGCCGATCCCCAGGTACCTGCTCACCCAGGGCGTCCGGGACATGGTGCGCATCTCCGACGCGCGGATGAGCGGCACCAGCTACGGGGCCTGCGTGCTGCACGTGGCGCCGGAATCGCACGCCGGCGGCCCGCTGGCGCTCGTCCGCACCGGCGATCCGGTCACGCTGGACGTGGCGTCCCGCAGGCTCAGTCTCGATATTCCCGAACGGGAGCTCGCCGGCCGCCGCGCTCGGTGGCAGCCGCCGCCGCCGCGGTTCGAGCGCGGCTACGGCTCGTTGTATACCGAGCACGTGACGCAGGCCGACCAGGGCTGTGACTTCGGCTTCCTGGCCAGGCGCGGCGCCTACCCCGAGCCGAATCCGCAGTAATCGTGAACAACGCTTACTCGCTAATGGCACAGTAGTCTGACCAGAATGCCCGTCATTCTCATCACCGGCGCGGCCGGGCGCATCGGCACCATGCTGCGCACGCGGCTGGCCAGGCCCGACCGGACGCTGCGGCTGCTCGACAGCGCACCGCTGACCCCGGCGCCGGCGGGCGAGGAGGCCCTGCAGGCCTCCGCCACCGACCTCGACGCCATGACCAGGGCCGCCAAGGGCGCGGACGCGGTCATTCACCTGGCGGCGCAGGCGGGCGAGGCGCCGTGGGGCCGCATCCTCAAGGTCAACATCCACGGGGCGTACGTAGCGTTCGAGGCGGCGCGCCGGGCCGGCGTGCCGCGGGTGATCTTCGCATCCTCCAATCACGTGGTCGGCTACGCGACGCGGTCAGAGTTCCCGGTGCCGGACTATGCGTTCCCGGAGCCGGACACCTACTACGGGGTGTCGAAGGCGACCGGCGAGGCGCTGGGCTCGCTGTACCACCACAGGTACGGCATGGACGTCATCTGCATCCGCATCCTGACCTGCTCCGAGCGGCCGTACGACGCGCGGATGCTGTCAACCTGGCTGTCGCCGGACGACGCCTGGCTGTTCGACGCGTGCCTGACCACGGAGAGCCCGGGGTACCGGGTCATCTACGGCGTGTCGGCCAACACCAGGGGCGGCTGGGTCTCGCTGGACGAGGCGCGGTCGCTCGGCTACGAGCCGCAAGACGACGCCGAGGCGTACGCCGAGGACGTTCTCGCCAGTTACGGCGAGGCCGAGCCCGGCGACCCGCTGTTCGACTACCTCGGCGGCGAGTTCACCTCGCACAGCCTCGACGTCGGCTACCCCACGTAAGCGACAGGTCCGGCCCCTCGGTGCCCAGCAATCCTTCAGCCACCCGACCCCAGCCGCTCCCACTCACCCCAGCTACTTTCGCCCACCCCTAACCGCCTCGACTCCCGCCCGTCTCGACCCGCGGCCGCCTCGGCCCTCGTCCGCTCCGGCCCTCGTCCGCTCCGGCCCTCGTCCGCTCCGGCCCTCGTCCGCTCCGGCCCTCGTCCGCTCCGGCCCTCGTCCGCTCCGGCCCTCGTCCGCTCCGGCCCTCGTCCGCGCCGGCCCTCGTCCGCCGCGTTGCGAAGATCAACTCCGGTGATCGATGTGGAGTTGCCTACGTCAGGTGGTAGGCGATTTCACTTCGATCTTGCGAAACGATCATGGCGTGCCGTCCGGGACCGGGAAGAAACGGGACAAAAGACATCATCGTGTCAGCGCAGCGCCAGCCTCCGGAGGACTCCTCCGCCCGGCCCGCGCGACACATTGGCGGGCGAGCATAGCTTGAGGCGTACCAGGTAACCCGACCGCGGAGGTTCGCCGATGATCCAGGGATATGACCCGCGCACCGGTCAGGCGGCCGGCGAGCCGGTTCCGGAGACCGCCGACGACGGCGTTGACGCTACCGCCGCCGCGGCCGCCGGGGCGGCAGCGGCCTGGGCCGCGAGGTCACCGGCCGAGCGCGCGGAGATCCTGACCGCGGTGGCCGCCGCGCTGGACGAGCGCTCGGCCGAGCTCGCCGCGCTGGCCGACACCGAGACCGCGCTCGGGAACGCCCGGCTGACCGGTGAGGTCGCGCGCACCAGCGGCCAACTGCGCCTGTTCGCCGAGGTGCTCCGCGACGGCGGCTTCCTGGACGTGGCGGTGTCCGAGGCCGAGGCAGGGGCCGGTGCCGGCCCGGGCGTTCCCGACCTGCGCCGGATCAGCCTGCCGATCGGCCCGGTCGCGGTGTTCGCCGCGTCGAACTTCCCGTTCGCGTTCTCGGTCGCCGGCGGCGACACCGCGTCGGCGCTGGCCGCCGGGTGCCCGGTCGTCGTCAAGGCGCGCGAGGGCCACCCGCGCACGTCGGTGCTGACCGGCGAGGTCGTCGCGGCCGCGCTGTCCGCGGCGGGGGCGCCGGACGGCGTGTTCGCGGTCATTCACGGCGTGCCGGCCGGGGTGCGCCTGCTGCGCCACCCGGCGATCGCCGCGGCGGGCTTCACCGGCTCGGCCCGCGGCGGCCTGGCCCTGCAGCGGATCTGCGCCGAGCGGCCGGTCCCGATCCCGTTCTTCGGCGAACTGGGCTCGGTCAACCCGGTGGTCGTGCTGCCCACGGCTGCCGCCGCCCGCGCCGAGACCATCGGCGCCGGGTATGCGGCCTCGCTCACGCTCGGCTCCGGCCAGTTCTGCACCAATCCCGGCCTGCTGTTCGTCCCGCAGGACATCGGGCTGATCGACGCGATCTCCGGTGCGGTGGCGGCGTCGCGGGGCGGCCCGATGCTGTCGGAGCGGATCCACGACGGGTTCGAGGCCGGCGTCGCGGAACTCGCGGAGCATCCCGCGGTGAAGCCGTTGGCGACCGGGCTGCCGGGTGAGGGCCCGTGGGCGGCAACGCCGCAGGTCTTCCACGCCGGGCTGGACGAGTTCGCCGCCGGCCTGCCCGGCCTGGCCGAAGAGCGGTTCGGCCCGGCCGGCCTGGTGATCACCTACGAGGATGTGAGCGAGCTGGCGGCTGTTCTCGCCAGGCTCGGCGGCAGCCTGGCGGGCTGCGTTCACCTGGACGACACCGAGCCGGCGGACGTGACGGCCGCGCAGCTCGTCATGGAGGTGTTCGGCCGCACCACCGGGCGGGTCGTGTTCAACGGCTGGCCGACGGGCGTCGCCGTCACCTGGGCGCAGCACCACGGCGGCCCGTGGCCCGCGACCACAGCCCCCGCGTACACCTCGGTCGGCGCGGCGGGCATCAGGCGCTGGCTGGTCCCCGTCGTCTACCAGGACTGCCCGCCGCTCCTGCTCCCCGCCGGCCTGCGCCCCCACTCCGCCCCCGCCCCCGCTCCCGCTCCCGCCCCCGGATGCAGGCCTAGCCGTACCGCGCCCGCCCGCCCGGGACCGCCCCCCGCCCGGGACCGCCCCCCGCCCGGGACCGCCCCCCGCCCGGGACCGCCCCCCGCCCGGGACCGCCCCCCGCCCGCCTAGCCGCGCTGATCTGGTTGAGTGCATGATCAACTCGACTTTGCACACGCTACGACCAGAATTCACCGCGAGTCATCGTTTTCTATGGTCAGAGCGTGTGCAAAGTCGTCGTGATCATGGATGGGGGACGCGCACGACCCGGCGGTATCTCGCATGCTGAGACGGCCGAACCACTTTCCATGCGTTGCGCCCGGCACATACCAGGACAAAGTCGGACGGTACTCTTGCGTACCGCATGGAAAGTGTGTAGGTGATCATGAAAAGGGGGCTTCGCGCCCGGAGAAGGGAGAATCCAGTCGTGGATGGATTGCCGCCGCTCGTCGAGCGGGCCTATGCCGTCGCGCGGCTGGTCGGGTTCCCGCTGACCAGGGACGAAGCGGGCCCGGACCGGCCCTCGGCGTGCCTGCCCGGCGTCGGCCGGTTCCTCGGCGTCCTCGCCGCTGGCTGCACCGGCGGCCGGATCGGCGAGATCGGCACCGGCGCCGGGATCGGGGCCGCCTGGATGGCAGCTCGATGCCCGCCGGCTGCGTCCTGGTCACGGCGGAGATCGACGAGGGCCTGGCCGCTGCGGCGGCGCGGCTGCTGGCCGCCGACCCGCGGGTGAGCGTACTGACGGGCGACGCCCGGGAGGTCCTCGCGCCCCTCGGCCCGTTCGACCTCTTGTTCGCCGACGGGGGGTGGCGCGACCCGGCCGGCCTGGCCACGCTCGTTGACCTGTGCCGGGTCGGCGGCCGCCTCGTCATGGACGACGTGACCCCGTCGCTCGCGCGGCCGCCTGGCTCGCCCCCGGAGACAGCCGACGTGAAGCGGCAGCTGTTCTTCGGTGACCCCCGGCTGATCTCGGCGGAGGTGGAGCTGCCCGACCTGCGGAACTCGCTCCTGGTCGGCACGAGACGAGGCTAGGCGGCCGGGTGTATCCATTGCCTGAGCGCGTTCGGCAATTCCTGAGCTGTCTCAACGGAAGTTCATGAGAGGTTCATGCTCCGGTATAGGGCTGACCTGTCCGGCTGAGCAAGGCTGGGTACGGCGAAACCGGCATGCCGGCCGACGGCGCCACACGGAGGTAACTGAATAATGGCGACGCACTCCCTGCACCTGAGCATTCCCCGGCCGTCACCCTGGCGCATCGCGCTGATCCTCGCGTTAATCACAGGCGGGTCAGCGATAGCGGGAAACGTCGGCGGCTCGCCCGCCCACGCGGGCGAGCGGTCGTGGTTCCTGCCCGGGAACCTCGTGGTGAGCCGGTCGGTGTACGTGGGAACGGCGGCGACGATCACGCCGGGCGTGACGGTCCTGCCGCCCGGCTGTACGAGCGGATGCGCGTTCGCCAGCAACAACGGCTCGTATCCCGGGGTGTGGAACAACGACTCTGTCGACGGCAGCTTCGGCGTGACCGCGCCGGTCTTCCTGGACCAGATCACCCAGAGCGGGCGCCTGGTGAACTCGCTGCCGGTCCCCGCGAGCCCGGCCTGCGGGTCCGGGAGCAGCGCGGGCGACACCGAGGACCACGCGGTGACGAGCTTCTCGTCGAAGTCGGAGGTGGCGCTGAACCTGTCCACCAGCGGCCGCGACATGACCTTCATGGGGTACGTGGCCAGGCCCAACACCCTCGACGTGTCGAACTCGAACACGCCGGGAGCCATCGATCCGACCGGCAACCTGTTACAGCTGGCTTGTGAGCTTGGGATGAGGTAGGAACACGCTGCCGCTCGCTTCCCCGCGAACTCGGCCCGGAGCAGCCCGGCCACGGCGTCCTGCGGCGTGCCGTGGCCGGGATGGACGGCGGTGGCCTGCGCCGACGCGGCGCTGCTGGACGGCTGAGCCCTGCCCGGCTGGGCTGCGCTGCTCTGCTCCGGGTGGCGGGTAGCCGGATGGCCGCTCGGCGAGGCTCCGGTGCCGCAGCCAGTCAAGACCGCCAGCAAGAGCGGCACGGCGACCGGAAGCGGGCGCGAATATCGGGCGCGCATGATGACTCCGTCCCTCGCGGATTCTGTCACGATTTCCCTGCAGGCCACGCACATCCGACGCCGGGCCCAGCAAGAAAGACGCGCATGCAGCCACGAGAGTTGACAACCATCGCGTCCGGATCGGACGAGCCGTTCAGGCAGACCAGGCTGGCCCGCGGACCGGAAACCGAGAACCGCAAGGCAGCCGGGTAGCGCACGGTAAGGTGGCGGATCCATGCAACAGGTCATCGCGCCCCGGCGGCGGCGACGGCGGCGGTCCGTCATCATCGCCGTGGTCGCGGCGGTGCTGGTCGTCGCGCTGGGCGCCGCCGGGGGCAGCTACCTGCTGCTGCGCAGCACCGAGCCCCCGAATCCCGTCGCCGCCAGCTACCTGGCCGCCTGGCAGCGGGGTTCCTACGGCGCCATGCAGAAGGTCAGCGTGAACGTCCCGCGCCCGGGGCTGGCCGCGCCGCTGAAGCAGGCGTCGGCCCAGCTCGGCATCCGCCGCCTCCGGCTGTCCCTCGGCCGGGTGACCACGGCGGGCGGATCGGCGCAGGCGAGGTTCACCGCCACCGCCGACCTCGCCAGCGGTCACACCTGGAGATACCGGGGGCTGCTGCGGCTGGTGCAGCGCAACGGTCACTGGCGGGTCAGCTGGAGCCCGGCCGCCATCTATCCCGGGCTCGGCCCGGGGGAGCGGTTCGTGCTGAGCGCCGCGTGGCCGGCCCGGGCGCCGGTGCTCGCGAGCGACGGAACCGTGCTGAGCTCGCCGGCGACGATAGCGAGGTCCGGGTCCCTCGCGCTGCTGACCGGCACCGTGGCCGCGGCCACCGCCGCGGAGGCGAAGAAGCTGGGCGCGCCGTACCGGGCCGGTGACCCGATCGGCCTGGGCGGGATCGAGCAGGCTTACCAGGCCCAGCTCGCCGGGCGGCCCTCGCTGGCCATCCGGATCGAGGGCCCGGGCAGCCGCATCGACACCGCGGCTACCCGCTTCCCCGCGGCGGCCGGCACGCCCGTCAAGACGAGCATCGTCATGCGCGACCAGCTGGCCGCCTCGCAGGCGGTGCTATCCGCGGGGACGTCGAAGCCCGTGGACGTGGTGGCCCTCCAGCCGTCGACGGGCCGGATCCTCGCCGTGGTCGAGCGTCCCGGCGGGTTCGACCGGGCGCTGGAGGGGATCTTCCCGCCCGGGTCGACGTTCAAGGTCGTGACCGCGTCAGCCCTCGCGGCCAGGGGGATGACGCCGTCCAGCACCGTGCAGTGCCCCAGCCAGGCGACGATCGGCGGCCGGACGTTCCACAACGACAACAACGAGCAGCTGGGCTCCACCAGCCTGCTGAACGCCTTCGCCATATCGTGCAACACGACGTTCGCCCTGCTCGCCTCCCAGCGGCTCACCGGGCGGGCGCTCGGCTCGATGGCGGCGGCCTTCGGCTACAACGCCACGCCCGCGCTCGGCATCCCGGCCACGCTCGGCGCCTTCACCACCCCGCACACGCCGGTCGACCTGGCCGCCGACGCCTTCGGCCAGGGCACAGACCTGGTCAACCCGCTCAGCCAGGCGGCCGAGGTGGCCGCCATCGACAGCGGCACCTGGCGGCCGCCGCTGCTGGTGACCAGCCCGGCGGTGCACCAGGCCACCCAGCCGCGCAAGCTGCCCGCCGCCATCCTGAACACGCTGCGCCCGATGATGCGCGCCGTCGTGACCAAAGGCACCGCCGCCGGGGTGAGCTTTCCCCCGGGCGTCTACGGGAAGACCGGGACCGCCGAGTACGGCTCCGGCCCCAACCCGCCCTCACACGGGTGGTTCATCGGCTATCGCGGGGACCTCGCGTTCGCGGTGCTGGTCGAGGGCGGCGGCTTCGGCGCCAGCAGCGCGGGACCCATCGCCAGCGCGTTCCTGCACAACGCGTGATCCGCCCCCGGCACCGGACCGAAGACCATAACCCCGATACCGAACGGCGCGATGGCAATCCCGTCACCGGGCGCCCGGCGCCCGCGCCCGGAATATCCCGGCTACCCGGTCGCGCGGCAGCGCCGGGGTGCGGTGGCCGTCCCGCCCGGTCATCTCCTCGTTGGCCACCAGGGCATTGGCGACCGCCTCCTCGGTGGCCTGCACCACCGCCGTATAGAACGGATCCAGGTAGCCCCACGGGATGAACCGCAGCTGGTCATAGCCGTCCCCGCCGGCGCGGCGCATCGCGCCGGCCCCGGCGTGATCGCGCCCCGGTTGCCGGCGGAGAACGCCAGGAAAAGGTCGCCGGAGAAGTGCGAGCCCGCCGTGCCGGTTCGGGCTATGCCGAGCGTCACCCGCCGGGCCAGGGCCTTGCACTGCGGCGGCAGCAGCGGGGCGTCCGTCCCGGCCACCGCGATGACCGAGCCCGCCCCCGGCGGCGCGGCGAAGTGCTCCGCCATCGGGTTGTCGTCGCTGAGCAGGGCGCCCAGCGGCACGCCCGCCAGCGTCAGCTCCTCCCGGGAGCCGAAGTTCGCCTGCACGAACACGCCCACGGTGTAGCTGGTGCCCGCGTAGGACACGATCCGGGACGCCGTGCCGGATCCGCCCTTGAACTGGTAACAGTTCATCCCGGTGCCGCCCCCCACCGAACCCTCCTCGACCGGCCCCGCCGCGGCCGCCTCCAGTGCCTCGATCGCGACCTGCTCGGTGACGTGGTGACCGTTGATGTCGTTCAGGTAGCCATCCCAGGTCTCGGCCGCCACCGGGAGCAGCCACGCGTCAGCCAGCCGCGGATGGCGGCGCACGGCCCAGGCCACGATCGCGGCGTGCGCTATCCCGACCGCATGGGTGTTGGTGATCGCCACCGGCCCGGCGAAGGTGCCGGACTCCTCGATCCAGGAGACACCGGTCATCTCGCCGTTGCCGTTCTGGGAGAAGAATCCCGCGATCACCGGATCGCCGGCCCGGCCTGCCCGCGGGGGTGGATCGCGGTCACGCCGGTCCGTACCGAGTCTCCGCTCACCAGGGTGGCGTAGCCCACCTGGACGCCCGGCACGTCGGTGATGGCGTTCCACCGGCCCGGCACGCCGCCGAAGGGGATGCCCAGCGCCCGGGCGCGCGGCTTCCCTGCTGGCGTCGCCGCGTGCTCGGCGGGCAGCGGTGCGGGATTCTCCATCGGCTACGTCTCCTCGTCATCCGAACGTGCCCCGGCTACCTAGTCTCGAGGTTCGCGGATCGGCCGGGGCCGGATAGCCCGCCGTGGGGCAGACTAGGGGACATGACCGACGATCTCCTCGCCCGCCACCGCGCCGTCATGCCGAACTGGATGGCGCTCTACTACGACCACCCGCTGGAGATCACCAGCGGCAAGGGCTGCCGCGTCACGGACGCCGAAGGGCGCAGCTATCTCGACTTCTTCGGCGGCATCCTCACGAACATGCTCGGCTACGACGTCCCCGAAGTCCGGGAGGCGGTCGAGCGCCAGCTCGCGGCCGGCGTGGTGCACACCTCCACGCTCTACCTGATCCGGCACCAGGTCGAGCTGGCCGAGAAGATCGCCAGGCTGTCCGGCATCGAGAACGCGAAGGTCTTCTTCACCAACTCGGGGACCGAGGCGAACGAGACTGCGCTGCTGCTCGCCACCGCGGCGCGCGGGACGAACCAGGTGCTCGCGCTGCGCAACAGCTACCACGGCCGCTCGTTCGGCGCCGTCGCGATCACCGGCAACGCGGTATGGAAGCCGTCCGCGCACTCTCCGCTCAACGTGCACTACCTGCACGGCACCGACCGGCACCTGCCGGCCTTCGCCGGCATGTCAGACGCCGAGTACACCAGGGCCGCCGTCGCTGACCTGCGCGATGTCCTCGCCACCGAGGTCGCCGCCGGCGTCGCCTGCTTCATCGCCGAGCCGGTCCAGGGTGTCGGCGGGTTCACGATGCCACCGGACGGCCTGTTCGCCGCGTACCAGGAGATCTTCGACAAGCGCGGCATCCTGTTCATCTCCGACGAGGTGCAGACCGGATGGGGCAGGACCGGCGGCCACTTCTGGGGCATCGGCGCGCACGGCGTGGTCCCGGACATGATGACGTTCGCGAAGGGGACCGCCAACGGGTTCGCGATCGGCGGCGTGGTCGCGCGCGGGGACCTGATGGACGGCCTGACGGCCAACGGCATCTCGACGTTCGGCGGCAACCCGGTGGCCACGGCCGCGGCGAACGCCACCCTCGACTACGTGCTCTCGCATGACCTGCAGGGACGGGCCGCCACGCTCGGCCAGCTGATCATCGGCGGGCTGCGCGACGCCGCCGGGCCGCTGCCGGCGGTCGGCGAGGTGCGGGGCAAGGGGCTCATGTTCGCGGTGGAGATGACAGACCCGCACACCCGGCAGCCCAGCCCCGCGCTGGCTTCCCGGGTCCTCGAGGAGACCAGGGAACGCGGCCTGCTCGTCGGCAAGGGCGGCCTCTACGGGAACGCGCTGCGGATGGCCCCGCCGCTCACCCTGTCCAACGCCGAGGCCGAGGAGGGCCTGGCGATCCTCGTCGCCGCGCTCCGCGCGGTCAGCGCCCAGGCAGTGGAGGCGGGCAAGTGAAGCACATCGCGCACTGGATCGGCGGCAAGTCCTGGCCGGGCACGAGCGGGGCCGCCGGTGACGTCTACGATCCCGCCACCGGCCAGGTCACCGGCACGGTGGACTTCGCGTCGGCCGCCGAGGTGGACACGGCGGTGACCGCGGCGGCCGAGGCGGCGGCTGGCTGGCGGAACGCGTCGCTGGCCAGGCGCGCCGGGGTCATGTTCGCGTTCAGGGAGCTGGTCCGCGCGCACACCGACGAGCTCGCGGCCCTGATCAGCTCCGAGCACGGGAAGGTGACCAGCGACGCGGCCGGCGAGGTGACCAGGGGCCTGGAGGTCGTCGAGTTCGCCTGCGGGATCCCGCACCTGCTCAAGGGCTCGTACTCGGAGAACGTGTCCACGCAGGTGGACGCGTACTCGATCAGGCAGCCGCTCGGCGTGGTGGCCGGCATCACGCCGTTCAACTTCCCCGCGATGGTGCCGATGTGGATGTTCCCCATCGCGATCGCCTGCGGGAACGCGTTCGTGCTGAAGCCGTCGGAGAAGGACCCCTCGGCGTCGGTGCTGCTCGCCGGCCTGCTCGCCGAGGCCGGGCTGCCCGACGGCGTGTTCAGCGTCGTGCACGGCGACGCGGTCGCGGTCAACGCCCTGCTCACTCACCCGGGCATCGCCGCCGTCAGCTTCGTCGGCTCCACCCCGATCGCCAGGCACGTGTACGAGACCGCCACCGCGGCCGGCAAGCGGGTGCAGGCCCTCGGCGGCGCCAAGAACCACATGGTCGTGCTCGGCGACGCCGACCTCGACAACGCCGCCGACGCTGCCGTGTCCGCGGGCTTCGGCTCGGCGGGGGAGCGGTGCATGGCGGTCTCCGTCGTGGTGGCCGTCGAGCCGGTCGCCGACGAGCTCGTCGGCAAGATCGCCGAACGGGTCGGCAGGCTGCGGGTCGGCCCGGCCAGCGACGACAGCGCCGAGATGGGACCGCTGGTCACCCGGCCGCACCGCGACCGTGTGGCGAGCTACCTCGACTCGGGGGTGCGCGACGGCGCGGTGCTCGCCGTGGACGGCAGGACGCACCCGGTCAGCGGCGACCCGGGCGGCTTCTGGCTCGGCCCGTCCGTCCTCGATCACGTGACGCCGCAGATGGCCTGCTACACCGACGAGATCTTCGGCCCGGTGCTGTCGGTCGTCCGGGTTCCCGGCCACGACGCCGCGCTCGAGCTCGTCAACGCGAACCCGTACGGCAACGGGGTGGCGGTCTTCACCACCGCCGGCGGCGCCGCGCGCCGGTTCGTCAACGAGGTGACCGTCGGCATGGTCGGCGTCAACGTGCCGATCCCGGTGCCGATGGCCTACTACTCGTTCGGCGGCTGGAAGTCGTCCCTGTTCGGCGACACGCACATGCACGGAACCGAAGGCGTCCACTTCTACACCCGGGGCAAGGCCGTCACCTCCCGGTGGCCCGGGCCCGGCCCGGGGTCCGTCAGCCTCCGGTTCCCGGTCAGCAACTAAGATCACCGGCGTGAAGCAGGCCATCGACGTCGGCCCGTTCGAGGAGCTGGCCGACCCGCGGGTCCTGGCCGAGCTCGCGGCCGCCGCGGAGGAGAGCGGCTGGGACGGCTTCTTCGTTTGGGACCACATCAGGTACCGCGCGCCCGTGCGCGCCGTGGCCGATCCGTGGGTGTCGCTCGCCGCGATCGCCTGCGCCACGACCACGCTCCGCCTCGGGCCGATGATCACACCGCTGTCGCGCAGGCGGGTGCACAAGGTGGCCAGGGAGACGGTCACGCTGGATTTGCTGAGCTCGGGCCGCCTCACCCTCGGGGTCGGGCTCGGCAGCCCGCGCAACGGCGAGTTCGAGCCGTTCGGGGAGGTCGCCGATCCGCGTGAGCGCGGCCGCCTCCTCGATCAGGGCCTCGAGGACCTGACCAGGTACTGGTCCGGCGAGTTCGAGCCGGTCCCGGTGCAGCGGCCGTGGATCCCGGTCTGGGTGGCGGGGGAGTGGCCGCACCGGCGGCCGGTGCGGCGCGCGCTGCGCTGGAACGGCCTGTTCCCCACCGGCCTGCCGGGCCCGGAGGCGCTCGCCGAGCTGGCCGCGGAGGTCCGCGCCGCGCGCCCGGCCGGTGACCCGTTCGACCTGGTGGTGGACCTTCCGCCGGGCGAGGATCCCCGGCCCTGGGCGCAGGCCGGCGCGACCTGGGTGGTCACCGACTTCGGCATCCAGCCCAGCTTGGCCGAGGTGCGCGACGTGATCGACGCGGGCCCCGCCTGATCCCACGGCACGAGGAGGAACCTGTGATGATCGCGAGAATCTGGCGCGGCGTGGTCAGGACCGAGGACGCGGACGCCTACGCCGGCTACATCCGCGAGACGGGCCTGGACGACTACCAGAAGACGCCGGGCAACCAGGGGGCCTGGCTGCTCCGCCGCGACGAGGGCGGCCGCACCGAGTTCCTCACGTTCAGCCTCTGGGAGTCGCGCGAGGCGATCGCGGGCTTCGCCGGCCAGGACATCGAGAAGGCCGTCTACTACCCCGAGGACGAGCGGGTCCTCATCGAGCGCGACGTCGCGGTTCGCCACTACGACGTCGCGGACTCAGGCCTTACCTGACCGGCAACGCGCTTGCCTGCCCAACGGCTCTGGGCCGGCCCTGCGGCGAGCGCCGGCGGCGTCGGGCCGGCTCACCGCTTCGCCCCAGCTTTCACGGCCGGGCCGGCTTCGGAGCCGTTCGGGATAAAGCAGCCCTCGGTCATGACCGCTCGGCGTCAGCGGTCGCGACCGACGGACCCCGACAGCTCCTCCTCCCCATATCGAAGTGAGATTGCCTACCACCGGTGGTAGGCAACGCCGCATTCATCGCGGCAGGGCGGGGTGCGGCCGCCGGGCAGCGGGATCGCGCTGTCCCCCGCCGCCGGGACGCTCAGAAGAACGTGTGGATCGCGTCCACGACCCGGTAGGCGTCGTCCACGACCGGGATGACCCGCCACTTGTCGAACGTGGTGCACGGATGCGAGATGCCCAGGCAGACCAGGTCCCCGGGGGCAAGCCCGGTTTCGCCCGGCAGGCTCAGGTAGGCGTGCTGGTCGGCGAGCCCGGTGACCCGCATGCCCTGCGCCCCCGCCTGCTGCCCGCCGCGGCGGCGGACCCGCAGCGGGACCGGCATCCCGGTGTCGAACGCGACGTCGCGCCGCCCGGCGCACAGCAGCGCCAGGCCCGGCTCGGGCCGCGACAGCACCTGCGCCCACAGCTCAAACGCCGGCGTCAGTGCGGGCGCCACCGGGGACAGCTGGCCAGCCTCCTCGCGGCCGCCCGCCGCGCCGCCTGCCCTCCTCGCCGCAGCCGGCTCGAGGGCGGCGGCCCCCGGCGTGAGGCCGGCGTACAGGCCGTGGTCGTGGGTGATGTAGGCGCCGCTGCGCAGCACCACCCGCAACCCCGCCTCCCCGGACCCGCTCGCGGCGAGCTCCGCCGCCACCACGTCGAAGAACGCGCTGCCACCCGCGGTCACGATCACCTCAGCAAGGCCGGGCGCCAGCTCGCGGACCGCCTCGCCGAGCTTGCGCAGCTCCCGGCAGAAGCCGGCCACCGCGTCCAGCGTGGCCGAGTCGCGGTCGTGACCGATCCCGCCTTCGTACCCGGCTGCGCCGGCCAGCCGCAGCGACGGCGCCGAGCGGACCGCCTCGGCGACCACGATCGCCTGGCCGACGGTCCGGCAGCCGGTGCGCCCGCCCGCGTAGCCGAGCTCGACCAGGACCGGCAGCGGCCGCCCCGGCTGGCCGGAACCGAACGCCTCGTCGAGCAGCCGCACCCCGTCGGTGCTGTCTGCGTACACATAGCAGTCGAAATCCGGGTCGGCGGCCATCTCGGCGGCCAGCCAGCCGATGCCGGCCGGGTCGGTCAGCTCGTTGGCCAGCACGATCCGCCGGACGCCGAACGCGCGGTACACCTGCATGTGCCCGGCCGTGGCCGCCGTCATGGCCCAGGCCCCGGCGCTGAGCTGGCGGGCGAAGAGCTGCGGCGCCATCGTGGTCTTGCCGTGCGGGGCCAGGTCCACGCCGGCCGCCGCGCAGTACCGGGCCATCTCCTCGATGTTCTGCCGGAGCGCGGTTTCGCGCAGCACCAGCAGCGGCAGGGTGAACGCCCCGCCGAACAGGCCGGGGCGCCGCGCGCCCAGATCCGCCGCGGTCACCGGCGCGATGCAGCCGAAGCCCTTGTCGCAGGCGCTGATCGGCCGCTGGCGCAGCGCGGCGACGGCGGCATCCAGCCCGCCGCCGCGCACGCGATCCCTGGGACCGGCGCTCACAGGCTGGCGAAGGCTTCCTCGAGGATGGTCAGTCCCTCATCCAGCAGGTGCTCGGGGATGACCAGCGGCGGCAGGAACCGCAGCACGTTGCTGAACGTGCCGCAGGTCAGCACCACCAGGCCGGCCGCGTGGCAGGCCGCGGCCACCTTCGCGGTCGCCGCCGGGTCCGGCTTCAGCCTGCCGGGCTCGGCCAGCTCGACCGCGAGCATAGCGCCGCGCCCGCGCACGTCGGCGATCAGCGGGTACTTCTCGGCCAGCGCCTCCAGCCTGGGCAGCATGATCTCGCCGATCCGCCGGGCCCGGCCGGGCAGATCCTCGGCTTCCATCGTGGCGATCGCGCCGAGCGCCGCCGCGCAGGCGACCGGGTTCCCGCCGTACGTGCCGCCGAGTCCGCCGACGTGCACGGCGTCCATCAGCTCGGCGCGGCCGGTGACGCCGGCCAGCGGCAGCCCGCCCGCGATCCCCTTGGCCGTCGTAACCAGGTCGGGGACCACGCCCTCGTGATCGCACGCGAACCAGTCGCCGGTGCGGCAGAATCCGCTCTGGATCTCGTCGGCGATGAGCACGATGCCGTGGGCGCGGCAGAACTCGGCCAGGCCGGGCAGGAACCCGGGCGGCGGCACGATGAAGCCGCCCTCGCCCTGGATCGGCTCGATGATGACCGCGGCCACGTTCTGCTCGCCCACCTGGGTGTGGATCAGCCCCGTGATGACGTCGAGCGCCTCGGCGGCGCAGCGCGCCGGGCCGCCCGGCCAGCGCAGCGGGTAGGCCATCGGCACCCGGTACACCTCGCCCGAAAACGGGCCGAACCTGTGCTTGTACGGCATGCTCTTCGCGGTCAGCGCCATGGTCAGGTTGGTACGCCCGTGGTAGGCGTGGTCGAACGCGACGACGGCCGTGCCGCCCGGTGGCGTGCCGGGCGATCTTCACCGCGTTCTCCACCGCCTCCGCGCCGGAGTTCACCAGGATGGACCGCTTGTCGTGGTCACCCGGGGTACGCCGGGCCAGCTCCTCGCAGACCTCCAGGTACCCCTCGTACGGCGTGACCATGAAGCAGGTGTGGGTGAACAGGGCAGCCTGCTCGCTGACGCCCTGGACGACCCGGGGCGCGCTGTTACCCACCGAGACGACGGCGATCCCCGAGCCGAAGTCGATCAGTGAGTTCCCGTTGACATCGACCAGCACCCCGCCGCCGGCCGCCTTGACGAACACCGGCAGCACGCTGCTGACCCCGCGGGCGACGGTCCGCTGCCGCCGTTCGAGCAGCGCGCGGGAGGCGGGCCCGGGGATCTCGGTCACCAGGCTGCGCCGCTGGGGA
Organism: uncultured Actinomycetes bacterium; assembly: GCA_963697445.1. Taxonomy (GTDB): domain Bacteria; phylum Actinomycetota; class Actinomycetes; order Streptosporangiales; family Streptosporangiaceae; genus PALSA-505. Next base: position 221,884 of record CAVOOC010000035.1, on the reverse strand, counting down.
AGATCAGGACCGGAGGCAAAAGCAGTCTGTTCCGTCATACCGCCGACAATAAGCCACCGACGGTTTGCTGGCCCGTGCCACGGTGGGCCGGCGTCATCTTCTTCGCGCCTAGGCACTAGGTGCCGGTGCCGGGTTCGGTGTTTCTCGTCAGCTTCGTCAGGCCGCTGATGGCCCAGGGTGCCTTCGCCGTGGTCCAGACGTGCCGCGCGTCGTAGGGCCACGCGTAGACGGGACAGCCGTCACGGAGCAGGTCGAGGAGCCGCGGCTCGTTCAGCACGGACGCCGCGTGCGCATAGAGGGCACGGATCCGCGGCATGATCACGCCGTAGTCGATCAGGCGTCCCAGGTAGTTCTCGGCGTCGAGGATCTCCTGGATGGTGACCCCGTCCAGCGGATACCGGACCGGGAGGATGTTGCGCAGCGACAGGAACGCGTCGGCGCCGCGCCAGCGGGGATCGGCGAGCAGCCGGCCTGCCGGAGCGAACCGGCCCAGGGCCAGCCGCGGTGCGGTGAGCAGGCTGTGGGCGTACAGCACCCGGGCGAGGGCGACGTCCATGAAGAACCGCTCGACCGGGTGCTCCGGCCCGGAGAGGTCCCGGTGGTCCAGGTACCCGGCGACGATGCTGGCGTTGTGGGCCCGGTACCACGCCTCGGCCGACGGCCGGCGCAGGAACCGGACCCAGCACGCGACGCTCGGGCGGCTCGCCGTTCCGGGCAGGCCGCTGATCAGCAGCCTGGCCTGCCAGGCATCGCGCAGGAGGCTCTCGTTGACTGACCGCCACCACGGGCTGCCGGGCCGGTCCGCGCCGGGCGCGGCGAGGACCCCCCGCCTCATCTGCCAGTGCATGAAGGCCAGTTCCGCCCGGCGGTAGGACCGGATGCTCGCCCGCCCGGTCCGGTGGTCGTAGAAGCGGCCGGCCAGCTCCAGGCGCCGGGCGGGATCGTCCCGGACGGCAGCCACCATCGCGGCGGCCTCGTCCTCAGCGGTCGCAGTCACCGGCCAACCCGCCCTCCGCGCTCACAATCCACCGCCCCACGAGATCCACCGCCCCACGATAGAAGAAAGCATCAGCCGTCCTCCGCGTCGTCGTCTTCTACCGGCCCCCGCACCAGCCGGGCAGCGGGGCGGCTTCTTTACGCCCCTCGCACCAGCGGGGCACAGGCGCGGCGCATGATGGGACCGTGGCAGCCGAGGACCTGACGGCCGGGAAGAGCACCGGGTTGGCGTCCGGATCGTGCCCGTTCACGGTGGACCGGCCGGTCATGCGGCAGCGGTGGGAGCGGCTGACGTTCCTGCACTGGCGCTTCGATCCCGCGGCCGTTCAGCGGCTGCTGCCGGACACCCTGCAGGCGGAGGTGTTCGACGGCGCGGCGTGGGTGGGACTGGTGCCGTTCTTCATGCGCGTGGCGACGCCGGGCGGCACGCGGGTGCCGTGGGTGTCGAACTTCTGCGAGACCAACGTGCGCACCTACGTCCGCGACCGCGAAGGACGCAGCGGCATCTGGTTCCTCTCCCTCGACGCCGAGCGGCTCGGCGCGACCGCCGTCGCCCGCGCGACCTACCGGCTGCCGTATTTCTGGTCGTCGATGCGGCTGGCCACCCGCGGCGACGAGGTCGGTTACACGTGCCGCCGGCGCTGGCCCGGCCCGCGAGGCACGGCCAGCCGGGCAACGGTCCGTGTGGGCCAGCCCTACGGCGCCGCCGAGCTCGGCGATCTGGACCACTTCCTCACCGCCCGGTGGATCCTGTTCAGCGTCCACGGCTCCAGGCACCGGTTCGCCCGGGCCTGCCACCAGCCCTGGCCGCTGCGCCGGGCGCAGGTCCTGGACGTCGATGACCAGCTTGTTCCCGCGGCGGGCCTGCCGCAGCCGCACGGCGAGCCGCTCGCGCACTACTCCGCGGGTGTCAACGTCCGGATCGGGCGACCCGAGACTCCCGGGTAACCGCGGTGGGAACATGATGTGGTGCGTACCCAGGTAGGGATCGTCGGCGCCGGACCAGCCGGGCTGCTGCTTTCGCACCTGCTGCACCGGCGCGGCATCGAGTCCGTGGTGCTCGAGGCGCGTAGCCGCGACTACGTGGAGAAACGGGTCCGGGCCGGCGTGCTCGAGCAGGGCACCGTGGACACGCTCGTGGCGACCGGCCTGGGGGACCGGCTGCTTCGCGAGGGGCTGGTCCACCACGGCATCGAGCTCAGGTTCGGCGGGCAGCCGCACCGCATCGCGTTCGAGCGTCTCGTCCCCGGCCGCGCGGTCACGATCTACGGGCAGCAGGAAGTGGTCAAGGACCTGATCGCGGCCAGGCTCGCGGCCGGCGGGCAGATCGTGTTCGACGCTTCCGGCGTGCTCCCCGAGCACGTCACGACCGGCCGTCCGGCGATCAGCTTCACCCGCGGCGGGCGGCACCGGCTGGACTGCGACGTCATCGTCGGCTGCGACGGGTTCCACGGCGTCTGCAGGCAGGCGATCCCGGACGGCGTGCTGACCGTGTTCACCCGGGAGTACCCGTTCGCCTGGCTCGGCGTGCTCGCCGAGGTGCGGCCGTCGTCCGAGGAGCTGATCTACGCGCACAGCGACCGCGGGTTCGCGCTGCACAGCATGCGCAGCCCGAGCCTCAGCCGCTTCTACCTGCAGGTGGACCGGGACGAGGACGTCGCGAAGTGGCCGGACGAGCGGTTCTGGGAAGAGCTGCGGGCGCGGCTCGAGACGGTGCCCGGCTGGCACCTGCAGGCCGGCCCGGTGCTGGAGAAGGTCATGGCCCCGATGCGGAGCTTCGTCACCGAGCCCATGCGGTACGGCCGGCTGTTCCTGGCCGGGGACGCGGCGCACATCGTCCCGCCCACCGGCGCCAAGGGGCTGAACCTCGCCGCCTTCGACGTGGGGGTGCTGACCGAGGCGCTGGCCGCGTGGTACGCCGACGGGAGCACCGGCCTGCTCGACGAGTACTCGGCGACCTGCCTGCGCCGGGTCTGGCGGGTCCAGCATTTCTCCTGGTGGATGACGACGCTGCTGCACACCTTCGGCGATGAGGACGACTTCGGCCTGCGGCTGCAGCGCTCCCAGCTGGAGTACGTGTGCAGCTCGGACGCCGCGGCCACGTCGCTCGCCGAGAACTACGTGGGGCTGGCGCGTGCCTGACCAGGACGGCTTGTTCGGCGGCATCTTCGGCCGCGGCGGCGCGGACGTCTCCGACGGGGCCTGGCTGCAGGCGATGCTGGACACCGAGGCCGCGCTCGCCCGCGCGCTGGAGCGGGCCGGGCTGGCGGCGCACGGCGCGGGCGCGGCGGTGACCGCGGCCGCGACGGCGGACCGCTTCGACGCCGGCGAGCTCGGGCGGCAGGCGACGCTCACGGGCAACCCCGTGCCCGCGCTGGTCCGGGCGCTGACCGCGATGCTGCCCCAGCAGGCCGCCGCGGCCGTTCATCAGGGCGCGACGAGCCAGGACATCATCGACACGGCGATGATGCTGCTGGCGCGGGCCGCGCTGGACGCGGTGCTCGGCAGCTTGTCGGCCGCCGCCGCGGCGGCCGCGCGGCTCGCGGCCGAGCACCGCGACACGGTGATGACCGGCCGGACGCTGCTGCAGCAGGCCGTGCCGGTGACGTTCGGTCTCGTGGCGGCCGGCTGGCTGACCGGAATCGACGAGGCCAGGACGGCGCTGGCCGTCGTGCGGCGCGAACGGCTGGCCATCCAGTTCGGCGGCGCGGCCGGCACGCTCGCCTCGCTCGGTGCGCCAGGTACGGAAGGCGCCGCTGGTGCAAGAGGTACGAGTGGTGTGAAGGGCGCAGGGGGTGCGGCCGGCCGCGCGGTCGCGGCGCTGCTCGCCGACGAGCTCGGGCTCGCCGAGCCGGTGCTGCCCTGGCACACGAACAGGCTGCGGATCGTCGAGCTCGCCGCCGCGCTGGTGGAAGCGTCCGCCGCGGCCGGCAAGATCGCGCGGGACGTCACCCTGCTCGCCCAGGCCGAGGTCGGCGAGGTCCGCGAGGCCAGTGCGGCCAGCGACGGCAGTGACGGCAGCCACGGCAGTGACGGCCAGGAGGGAGCACGCCGCGGCGGATCGTCGGCGATGCCGCACAAGCGGAACCCGGTCGCCGCGATAGCGGCCCTCGGCTGCGCGCGGCAGGTGCCAGGCCTGCTGGCCACCCTGACGGCGTCGGCCGAGCAGGAACACCAGCGGGCGGCCGGCGCCTGGCACGCCGAATGGCAGCCGCTGTCCGCCCTGCTCCGGCTCACGGCCGCCGCCGCGTCCTGGACCGCGGAGATGCTGGCCGGCCTGGAGGTGGATGCCGCGGCGATGCGCGCGAACCTGGACGCCGCGGGCGGGCTGCCGCTGGCCGAGCACGTCGCCGCCGTGCTCGCGCGGCGGCTCGGCAGGCTGGCCGCGCACGACCTGGTGGCGGAGGCGGCCGCCCGTTCGGCGAGCACGGGCCGGACGTTCCGGGACGAGCTGGCCGGCGACCCTCGGATCAGCGGCGGCGACGGCGGCGACGGCCTCACCGTCAAGGAGATCGACGCGGCCCTGGATCCTGCTGGCTACCTGGGCGCGGCCGGCGAGTTCGTCCGCCGCGCGCTGGCCGCGCACGAAGAGACGGAGCGCGCGCTGGCCCGGCCCCGGTCATGATCCTGCCGGGACGGGGCCGGCGGCCGGAGGCGGCGCGGCTCAGGCCTTGGCCCGTTCGGAAGGAGCAAGAGCCATGATGGCGACGGCATAGCTGATCATCGCTACGGCGGTAGCCAGCGCCATCGCCAGGGACGAGCCGGCCTGCCCGTTCTTGAGGAAGCTGACGCCGCTGAACGCGGCGCCGACGATGCCGATCAGGCCGATCGCCGAGGTCACGATCGCGAGCCGGTGCCCGGCCATGACCGACCGCACCAGGACCTGGATCGCGGCGAGGATCAGCAGCACCCCGAACACCGAATGCAGCGCGAGCAGCGCGCCGTTCGAGAACGCCTCGCCGATACCGCCCTTGTGCGGCTTGATGTACAGGTTGACCCCGATCCCCAGCGCGAACTGGATGATCAGCATCACCAGGGCGCCCATGCTGGCGCCGCGTAGCCGGGCCATCGTCTCCGCCGGGTCCTTGGTGGTCGTCTGCTGGGTACTGCCGGTGCTCGTCATGGTGAAGCTCGTCTCCGTTCGGATCGCTGCCGGCTCCCGCGCCCTCGACTCGCGATAGCGAGCATGCCACAGCCCCCCTGCCCCCCGCTCAGCGGCTCGCGGGGACGCGGCCGGCCCGATCGGCGGTCCGCTATCCGCCGCCCGGCCGGGGCCGCCGTAGGCTGCTGCCCGCGAGCGCAACGCTGCGGCAGAACTCGCGGGAGAGGGACGGCATGGGACGGGAGCCACAGATTCTTGCCTGCTCCGGCGGCACGGAGCTGACGGAGGATTCGCCGCCCGAGCTCGCCGGTGCCGAGATCCGGCAGGCGATGCGGCTGTCCGGGGCGGCCACGCCGCGGGTGTGCCTGGTCACCACCGCCATGGGGGACTGGCCGCAGATCATCGAGGCCTGGTACGCCGGAGCGGAGCGGCTCGGCCCGGCGGAGCTGTCGCACCTGCAGCTGTTCCCGCAGCCGAACCTGCCCGACGTCCGCGCGCACCTGATGGCACAGGACGTGATCTTCGTCGGGGGCGGCAGCGTGGTGAACCTGCTGGCGGTGTGGCGGGCGCACCATCTGGACGAGATCATGCGCGAATGCTGGGCGGCCGGCGTGGTGCTGTCGGGCGGGAGCGCGGGCAGCCTGTGCTGGCACCGCTCCGGGGTGACCGACTCGTTCAGCGATGCGCTCGACCCGGTGACCGACGGCCTCGGCTTCCTGCCGTTCAGCAACCAGGTGCACGACGATGCCGCCGACCAGCCCCGGCGCACCGTTTACCGCACGCTGGTCGCCGACGGGGTGCTGCCCGCCGGGTACGCGGCCGAGAACGGCACCGCCCTGCACTACGTGGGGACAAGCCTGCACGAGGCGCTGACCGTCGTCCCGGGCAAGCGCGCGTGGCACGTGGCCAGCTCCGGCGACGGCGGGTACCAGGAGAAGGCTCTTCCCACCCGGTACTGGCTGCCGCCGCTCTGACGGCTTCCGTCTTCCGCGGCTCCGCCCCCCGGGGAGAAAGGCAGGAAACCCATGACAGATCCCGAACGCGCTCAGCGACAAGGCACGTCAGTACGCCGGGCCGTGCTCGGGGACGACCACGTGGACCGCGCGGCCGCGGTCACGACCCCGTTCACCGCGCCGTTCCAGGACCTCATCACCCGGTACGCCTGGGGCGAGATCTGGTCCCGCCCCGGGCTGACCCGGGCCGAGCGCAGCATGATCACGCTCACCGCGCTGGCCGTTCTCCGGCAGGACGAGGAGCTCGCCCTGCACCTGAAGGGCGCGCTGCGCAACGGGCTCACCCCGGAGCAGATCCGGGAGGTGCTGCTCCAGGTCACCGTCTACGCGGGCGCGCCGGCGGGCAACCGCGCGTTCGCCGTCGCCCAGCGGGTGCTCGCCGCGGAAGGGCGGGACGGCCCGGCGGGCGCTGGCGGCGACGAAGGAGGCGCTGGCAGAGACGGAGCGGGCGGGGGCGGAGCGGGCGGGGACGGAGCGGGCGCTGGCGGGGACGGAGCGGGCACATGACCGCGGCCGCGGCGGACGGGACCGGCGACTTCACGCTGCGCCCGTACCAGCGCCCCCGCGGAGTGCACCCGCCGGTCGATTTCCCGGCGTACCGGTCGTCGGCGCTGCGCGCCCCCCGGCAGCCTCTCGTGCTGCTGCCGCACCGGCTGACCGAGATCACCGGGCCGCTGCTGGGCGAGGACCGGGTGCGGCCCGCCGACGCCGACCTGACCGCCCGGCATCGAGGCGAGCCGCAGGGGGAGCGGATCATCGTCACCGGGCGGGTGCTCGACGGCGACGGCCGGCCCGTGCCCGGCAGCCTGGTCGAGATCTGGCAGGCCAACGCGGCAGGCCGGTACCGGCACGAAGCCGATCAGCACCCGGCGCCGCTGGACCCGAACTTCACCGGCCTCGGCCGCTGCCTCACCGACGACGAGGGCCGGTACCGGTTCGTCACGATCAAGCCGGGCTCCTACCCATGGCGCAATCACCCGAACGCCTGGCGGCCCGCGCACATTCACTTCTCGCTGTTCGGCCGGTCGTTCACCCAGCGGCTGGTCACCCAGATGTACTTCCCCGGCGACCCGCTGCAGCCGCTGGACCCGATCTTCAACTCCGCGCCCAGCCCGGACGCGCGGCAGCGGCTCGTCGCCCGCTTCGACCTCGCCCTGACCGAGCCGGAGTGGGCGCTGGGTTACGCCTGGGACATCGTGCTGCGCGGCCGCGCCGCGACCCCGTTCGAGCCCGCGGGCGGTGGCCGGTGACCGGCCCGCCGCTCACGCCGTCGCAGACCGGTGACGCAGCCCCGTTCGAGCCGCGGGGTGGGCCGCCCCTCACGCCGTCGCAGACCGGTGACGCAGCCCCGTTCGAGCCGGTGACCGGGCCGCCGCTCACGCCGTCGCAGACCGTGGGCCCGTTCTTCGCCATCGGCCTGCCCTGGCCGGACGGGCCGCAGGTGGTGCCCGAGGGAACCGGCGGCGCAATCGTGATCACAGGGCGCGTCCTCGACGGCGCGGGGGAGCCGGTTCCCGACGCCCTCGTCGAGACGTGGCAGGCCGCCCCGGACGGCAGCTTCGCTCATCCCGACGACCCGCGGGCGCGCTCGGCTGGGCCGGAGGAGGCCTCGGCTGACCCGGCCCCGCCCTTCCGCGGCTTCGGCCGCTGCCCGACCGGTCCCGGCGGCGAGTACCGGATCGTCACGCTGCGCCCGGGCCCGCTGCCCGGCGGCGACGGCCGCACCGAAGCCCCGCACCTAGACGTGTCCGTCTTCGCGCGCGGGCTGCTCGACCGGGTCGTGACCCGGATCTACTTCGCCGACGAGGAAGAGGCGAACGCGGCGGACCCGGTGCTTTCCGCCCTGCCCGAACCCAGCAGGCGTGACACCCTCATCGCCGCGCCGGGCGGTCCCGGGGAGTTCCGGTTCGACATCAGGCTGCAGGGCGAGGCCGAGACGGTCTTCTTCGATGTCTGAGCCCCCGGCCAGCCCGCCGCTCCGCCTCGCCGCCTCGCTCGAAGGCAGCGACCGCAAGCCGGTGCTCGTGCTCGGCAACTCGCTCGGCACCACCCGCGAGCTCTGGGACCCCCAGTTGCCCGCGCTGGCCAGGGAATTCCGGCTGCTGCGCTACGAACTGCCCGGGCACGGCAGGCCCGGGCCGGGGGCCGGGGCCCAGCATCCGCCGCCGGGGTCGTACAGCATCGCCGACCTGGGCACGGCGGTGCTAGCGCTCCTTGACGAGCACGGCATCGACCGGGCCAGCTACTGCGGGATCTCCGCTTGGCGGAATGATCGGGATGTGGCTCGCCGCGCACGCGCCGGAGCGGATCGCGGCGCTCGGGCTGTGCTGCACGTCTGCCCACATGCCGCCGGCGTCGGGCTGGCTCGACCGCGCCGCGCTGGTACGCGCGAAAGGCATGACGTCGGTGACCGGGCTGGCGCTGGACCGCTGGTTCACCCCGGTGTTCGCCCGCTCCTCGCCCCTGGTCATCGCGACGATCGCGGCGATGCTGGACGGCGCGGATCCGGAGGGCTACGCCGGCTGCTGCGAGGCGATCGCCGCGATGGATCTCCGCCCGTCGCTCGGCTCGGTCACCGCGCCGACCCTGGTCATTGCCGCCAGCGAGGACCCGTCCACGCCGCCCGCGCACGGCGCGCTGATCGCCCGCCGGATACCCGGCGCCCGGCTCACGGTGATCCGCGGCGCGTCGCACCTGGCGAACGTCCAGGCCCCAGGCCCGGTCACCGCCGCCCTCCGCGAGCACCTTCTGGCGAGCCCGGCATGATCATGAAGAGTCTGGCCCGTGAGAGCACGCACAACTCTTCGTGATCATGAAAGGTGTGGCTAGCTGAGCAGGCGGTTCACGGCTAGCTGCAGCACCTGGGTCCGGGTCTTGTCGCCGTGCTGCGCCGCGATGAAGTACGTGCCGATCACCAGCGAGTAGGCCAGCATGCAGCGGACCTCGACGTCGTTCTCGTCCGCGCAGAACTGCCGGAATAGCGACCGCAGGTAGTCCATCCGCCGGTTGTCGACCCGGCGCACCCGCTCGGCGACGTCGCCGTCGCGGCGCGACCAGTCCCTGATGGCCAGGTTGACCGGAACCGACGGGGTCTGCCGGAAGAGCTGCCGCAGCTTGGCCCGCGGGTCGCCCGGCTGGCCTTCGACGCGCGCGATGATGTCCTCGGTCCCGGCCTTCTCCCAGGCGTCGAGCATCTCCTCGAGCAGCGCCTGGCGGTCAGCGAAGTGCCAGTAGAAGCCGCCCTTGGACACGCCCAGGGATATGGCCAGCGTCTCGACCCGCACGGCGTCCGGCCCCCCCGCCGCCAGCGCCCGCAGCGCCGCGTCGACCCACGCGCCGCGCGGGGTCCGGACATTGGCCACCGGCATATCTATACGGCACCGTATTGACGGATGCAAGCGACCGTGCCTACCATCCATACGATGCCGTATGGATCGAGGCCGTCATGAGAGTTCCGAACGCAGCACACGAAACCCGCCCCTGGCGTATCCGCGAGATCGCGCCGGACTTCACCGTGGAGGACGTCTGGGCCCTGCCGGTGCACGGCGGCCCGGAGGACTTCCAGGCGCTGCTCGAGGTAATGGCTTCCTCCCTCGATCTGACCAAGGGGAAGTCTCCGGCAGCTGGCGCGCTGATGCGTGTCCGCCTTCTCCTGGGGAGCTGCTTCGGCTGGGATGAGAGCGCGGGCGAACTGCCGATCCCGGGCACGAACGAATCCTCACTGACGGCCCGCCTGCCACAGGATCTGCGCGGCACGGCGGCGGATCTCCCGCTGGGCTCCCTGCCGTTCGCGCCGGTGTACCGGACCAGCACCGAGGCGGCCGCGGAACTGTCGAACCGGACCGTGCACGGCGTGGTCCACCTGGCGTGGGCCGACCAGGGCGACGGCCGCTACCAGGGACAGATGACCGTCTACGTCAAGCCGCGTGGCCGGTTCGGGCAGGCGTACATGGCGTTCATCAAGCCGTTCCGGTACGCGATCGTCTACCCGGCGCTCATGCGGCAGATCGAGCGCGCCTGGAATGCGCGTGCCCGGCAGCAGTCCGCGCCTCAGCCCGGGTAAGCGGCGGGGCCCGGGCCGGGTCCCCTGATCACGGCGTCGGTGCCGCGGGGCGCGCGGCCCGCCCGCGCGGCCTGGCCGCCGAGCAGCGCCCGGGTGAGCTGGTTGCGGGTGTCGAGCAGCTGGTCTAGCGCCGCGGTCATGTGCGCGTCGGTCACCCGCAGCGGCCCGTCCGGCTCGGTCCCGGGAGCGTCCTCGGCGGCGAACAGCGCGGCCTTGCGCAGCAGCTCCTTGAGGAACGAGGCGGTCACCCCTTCGGTGCGCGTGATCACCGTGTCGGGATCGGCCAGGTCGAGCTGCAGCCGGCCCTGGTAGAGCCGCAGCAGCCGCAGCCTGGCGGCGGCGTCGGGGACGGGCAGCTCCGCCGCGTGATCGACCCTGCCCGGCCGGGCGGCGAGCGCCTCCTCTAGCATGTCGGCCCGGTTGGTGGTCAGCAGGAACGTCACGTTGACGTCCCCGCCGAGGCCGTCCATTTCGTTGAGCAGCTGGAACAGCAGCGGGTGCGCGCCCATGTGCGGCATCCGCTGCTCGGCGATCAGGTCCACGTCCTCGACGACGATCACCGACGGCTGCAGCAGCCGCGCCACCGAGGACGCCTGGCTGATCAGCTCCAGCGCGCCGCCGGACAGCACGACGACCGTGGCCTGCGGCATCTGGCCCATCAGGTAGCTGATCGTGTGCGTCTTGCCCGTTCCGGGGACGCCGTGCAGCAGCACGCCGCGCTTGAGGTGCTGACCGCTGGCGCGCAGCCGCCCGGCGTGCCGCTGCACGCCGAGGACCTGCCGCTCGATCCCGTCGAGCAGCTCCGGGGCGAGCACCACGTTGTCGCGCGGCACCGCCGGGCGGTCGAGGAAGCTCAGCATCCCGCCGCGCCGGTGCCCGAACATCTCGCCGCCGAACGAGACGACCTGCCCGCGGTAGACGTTGTGCTCGACCGCGAGCTGCCGGATCTCGCCGAGTACGCGCTCGGCCAGCGCGGCGTCCGCGGCGGCAACCTCCAGGCTGATCTCGTCCATCCCGTGCCGGTCGTCAGGGCCGCGCATCAGCAGCGCGTAGCGTGCCTCGCCGTCGCTGACCAGGTAGATACCGCATCGCACGCAGGACCGGGTCTGGCCGCGGGGACCGGACGGGAGAGCGACCGTGGACACGTTGCCGATCCCGATCCCCGTTCCGTGCCGCCCGGGCTGTACCAGCTCGGCCAGCCCGAACTCGCGGTGGCGGAACTCGGTGAGCCCGACAATCTCGTGCCGCCGGCCGTCCCGGGCGAGCCAGGCCTCCAGGCCGATCTGCACGTTCACGTGGTCGTACGGCTGCCATGACCCGCTGACCAGCGGGAGGCTGCCCGCCCCCGGACCCAGGTGGGCGCGCAGCAGGTCGCGCAGCGGATCCTGGCCGCCCCGGGCGACCCCGACGGTGAGGTTCACCAGCCGCCTGCCGAGCCGGGCGACGTCGGCCAGCTCGGGCCGCGCCGAGTCCTCGGCCGGCCCGCCGCCACCCGCGCCGCCGCCGCCCGGACCGCTGCTGTAGCCGAGGCTCACGCTGACGGCCTCGTTTGTCATGCCCGCAGCCTATGCATGCCCTGACCGCGCCGCACCAGGGATTTAGCCCCGCCGCGCCAGGTCGCGGGCGGCGGACTCGATGGCCCGCTCGGACAGCAGCACGGCGGCCGCCGCGTCGCCCAGCGGGATGAAGCTGTCCTCGCTGGTCACCCGCGCGACGCGGCCGGTGAACCCGCTGTCGGCGAGCGCGGTGACCACGGCCTCGGACACGCCGCCGGTGCGCCGCGTCTCGTCGGCGATGAGCACCCGGCCGGTCAGCCGCGCCTCGCGCAGGAGGTCGGTGACGGGCAGCGGAGCGAGCCAGCGCAGGTCGAGCACGCGGCAGCCGATCCCGGCGCCGGCCAGCCGCGCCGCCGCCCGCAGGCTCAGCCGCACCCCGTTGCCGAACGTCACGATGCTGAGGTCGCCGCCACCGCCCGCGCCGCCCGCGCCAGCCCCCGGACCAGCGCCCGCGCCCGCAACCCCCGGGACCGGATACGCCCGCGCCCGCCCGGCCGGCACGTGCCCGGCCGCCCACTCCCCGGGCGGCGGGTACCGCGCCAGCCAGCCGCCGTCGCCCGCCGCGATCGCGTCCCGGGCGTGGTACAGCGCGATCGGCTCGAGGAACACGCAGACGCTGCCGTCCGCCTCGGCCGCGGCCAGGCAGGTCCGCAGCATCGCGGCGGCGTCGTCCGGCCGCGCGGGCACGGCGATGACCAGCCCCGGGATGTCACGCAGCGCGCCGACCGCGTTGTCGTTGTGGAAGTGCCCGCCGAAGCCTTCCTGGTAGCCGAGCCCGGCGATCCGCATCACCATCGGATTGCGGAACCGCCCCTGCGAGAAGAACGACAGCGTGGCGGCCTCGCCGCGGATCTGGTCGGCGGCGTTGTGCAGGTAGGCCAGGTACTGGATCTCCGGCACCGGCAGCATCCCGGTCAGGCCGGCGCCGAGCGCCAGGCCGAGGATGGCCTGCTCGTCCAGCACGGAGTCGAACACCCGGCCCGCGCCGAACCTGCGCAGCAGCCCCCTCGTCACCCCGTACACCCCGCCCTTGCGGGCCACGTCCTCGCCGAACACCAGCATCTGCGGCCGCGCGGCCAGCGCGTCGGCCAGCGCGGCGTTGATCGCCTGCGCCAGCGTGAGCGGGCCGGCGTCTTCCGGGAGCCGCCCGCCGAACGCAACTTCCCGGTCAGCAGCGCTAGCCGCCGTCACAACGCGGGCCGCCACCACCGTCGGCCGGCGCGGCGCCAGCGGCGCGATCACCCGGGCGGCGGTCGTCAGCCGCGGCGCGTCCATCACCTCGCGGGCCATCGCGAGCACGAGCTCCCGGGACCGCCGCCGCCGGGCGAGCACCTCGTCCGCGGTCACCGCGCCCGCCTCGATGAGCAGCCGCGCGGTGCCGATCAGCGGATCCCGCGCCGCCGCCTCGGCGATCTCGGCGGGGCTGCGGTAGGCGGATTCGGCGTCCGACCCGGCGTGCCCGCCGAGCCGGGTGACCGACAGGTGCAGGAAGGCCGGCGCCCGCCGTTCCCGGACAAACGCAGCGGCGGCGACCGCGGTGTCGTACACGCCGGCGAGGTCCGCGCCATCGGCGCGGAAGTACGCCACGCCGCGGCGCCGGGACTGCGCAGCCGCCACCCACCCCGGCGGCGTCCGCACGCTGATGCCGAGCCCGTTGTCCTCGCAGACCAGCAGCAGCGGCAGCGGCAGCCCCTGGTAGGCGCAGTAGGCGGCGGTGCTGAACGCGCCCGCCGCGGTGGAATGGTTCACCGACGCGTCGCCGAACGAGCACACCACGACCGCGTCGTCCGGCCAGGACGGCAGCGGCCAGGCGCGCCAGGCCTCGGCGGCGGGCCGCGGGCCCAGCCGCCCCGCCCGGCCCAGCGCGAACGCCAGCCCGACGGCGCGCGGCAGGTGCGAGGCGATCGTCGAGGTCTGCGGGATGACCGACAGCTCCGCGCTGCCGAACACCTTGTGCCGCCCGCCGGCGATCGGCTCCGCGGCGGCCGCCACCAGGCCGAGCAGCACGTCCCGCAGGGCGCCGCGCAGTGCCGTCTGCGCGCTGTCGCGCGGTGCGTCGGGTGGCCGGCCGGCCTGGCAGGCCCGGGCCAGGTAGAATGCGCCGGACCGGTAGTGCAGCAGCGCGGGATCGGTCACCCGCAGCGCGGCGGCGACCCCGGCATTGCCCTCGTGCCCGGACGACCCGATCGTGTAGAAGCCGCGGCCGCGCTCGCGCAGCCAGCGCGCCGCCAGGTCAAGGTGCCTGCTGCCCAGCTGCGCGTCGAGCAGTTCCAGGCAGGCCGCCACGCTGAGCGCCGAGCCGGGCCTGACCGCGCCCGCACTGTCCCCGATTTTCCCGAACGGCTGCCGCTCCGACCCGCCAGCCACCGCCGGCCATGCGGTGCCGGGCCGGATCGCCCGGAGCCGTTCGGAAAAATGGTTCTCGGGCTCGTCCTGCGCCGTCATCCGCGACTCCCCCCTGTCTTGCCGATATCTTGCCGCCGGAGGGAACCGGCGGGCACCCCGCGTGCGTCATAGTGGCGAGGAAGACTGCGGCGTGACGGCTCCGCAGCCCCGCCCCGTGCGGATCCTCTAGTGCGGCCGCCGCTCGCGGCACCGGGCGATGCCCCCCGACCGGTGCTGCCCGCGGCGGCCGCCGCCGTCGTTGGGGGTGCTCTGACCCGGGCAGTTGGCCCTGGCAGACTAGGGCAACCGATGAGCGACCAATGGAGGTCTCATGCTGCCCTGGTCCGCAGACCTCGCCGGACGGATCGACGAGGACGTCATCACCAGCGAGCTGCTGCGGGGGAATCCGCTGGGCGACCCGGCCGAGCGGCCGGTGTGGGTGTACCTGCCGCCCGGCTACGACGACGAGCCCGACCGCCGCTACCCGTCCGTGTACGTGATCCAGGGGTACACCGGCCACGTCGCCATGTGGGCGAACAGGAGCGCCTACCGGCAGCCGTTCCCGGAGACCGCGGACGGCGTGTTCGCCCGCGGTGAGGCGCCGCCGGCGATCGTCGTCTACGTGGACGCCTGGTCGAAGTACGGCGGCAGCCAGTTCGTCGATTCGCCGGGGACCGGCCGGTACCACTCCTACCTGTGCGACGAGGTCGTGCCCTTTGTCGACGCCCGCTACCGCACGCTTGCGGACGCGGCGCACCGCGGCATCATGGGGAAGTCGAGCGGCGGGTTCGGTGCCATGATCACGCCGATGCTGCGGCCCGACCTGTTCGGCGTGCTCGCCACGCACGCCGGGGACTCGCTCTACGAGCTGTGCTACATCCCGGAGTTCGGCAAGGCGGTGCGGCACCTGCGCGGCTACGACGGCGACATCTGGCGCTGGTGGGCGGACTTCGGCTCCCGGATCCCCTTCACCAAGGAGGAGGACCACGTGCTGCTCATGATGCTCGGCGTGTCCGCCTGCTTCTCCGCGCGCGAGGACGGCACGGTGGAGCTGCCGTTCGACCCGCGGACGGGGGTGCTGCGGCCGGAGAGCTGGCAGCGCTGGCTGGACTGGGATCCGGTCCGGATGGTGCCGAAGCACGCCGAGGCGCTCAGGTCCGCCCGGGCGATCTGGATCGACGCGGGCACCAGGGACGAGTGGTTCCTCGACCTCGGTGCCTCGGCCTTCCGCGCGGCGCTGCTCGAGCACGGGGTGGCGGAGGACGTGATCCGGTTCGAGCTGTTCGAGGGCTCGCACGGCGGCATCGACTACCGGTATCCCCTGGCGCTGGCCTGGCTGTGCCAGCAGATGCCGGCGCCAGGCGCTGACCGGGCGCGCCGGCGCCTGGCACAGGCGGCCGGCGCGCCGACCCGCCACCCTGCGCGGCCGCTGATCAGGGGCGTGCCAGGATAACTAGATGACGACGGACGCGCGGCCGGCGGCGGCCCCCGCGGCTCCGGGGCCGACGGCGCAGCACGGGCGCAGCCTGCTGGTCATCTACGCCGCGCTCATGCTGGCGATCCTGCTCGCCGCGCTCGACCAGACGATCGTGTCGACCGCGCTGCCCACCATCGTCGGCGACCTGGGCGGCCTGAACCGGCTGTCCTGGGTCGTCACCGCGTACATCCTCGCCACCACGGTGTCCACGCCGCTGTGGGGCAAGCTCGGCGACCAGTACGGCCGCAAGGGGCTGTTCCAGGCCGCGATCGTCCTCTTCCTGGCCGGGTCCGCGCTCTGCGGCCTGGCGCAGAACATGAACGAGCTGATCGCGTTCCGCGCGCTGCAGGGACTGGGCGGCGGCGGCCTCATGGTGCTGGCCCAGGCGATCGTCGGCGACGTGGTGCCGCCCCGGGAGCGGGGCCGGTACCAGGGGGCGTTCGGCGCGGTGTTCGGCGTGGCGAGCGTGGCGGGCCCGCTGCTCGGCGGCTTCTTCGTGGACAACCTCGGCTGGCGCTGGGTGTTCTACATCAACCTGCCGATCGGCGTGATCGCGCTCGCCGTCATCGCCGCGGTGCTGCCCGCCCGCTCCTCCCGCCAGAAGCACCGCATCGACTACCTCGGCACGGTGCTGCTCGGCGGGGCCGCGACCTGCGTCGTCTTCCTGACCTCGTGGGGCGGCACCACGTACCCGTGGGACTCCGGGGTGATCATCGGCCTGGGTGTCGGCGCCGTCGTGCTGACCGCCGCCTGGTGGTGGTCCGCCCACCACGCGGCCGAGCCGGTCCTGCCGCCGCGGCTGTTCCGCAACCGGGTGTTCTCGGTGTCCGCGGCCATCTCGTTCGCCGCCGGGTTCGCGATGTTCGGCGCGCTCGCCTTCCTGCCGCTGTACCTGCAGGTGGTGCGCGGCGTGTCGGCCACGATCTCCGGCGTGTACCTGCTGCCCATGGTCCTCGGCCTGCTGGTGACCTCGATCATCAGCGGGCAGCTGATCAGCAAGCGGGGCAGGTACAAGGTGTTCCCGATCATCGGGACGGCGCTGCTCGCCGTGGCGCTGTTCCTGCTGTCCCGGCTGACCGAGTCCACGCCCACGGCGATCATGTGGCTGTACTTCCTGATACTCGGCCTCGGTCTCGGGCTGGTCCTGCAGGTGCTGGTCATCGCGGTGCAGAACTCGGCCGACTACGCCGACCTCGGCACTGCCACCTCCGGCGTCACGTTTTTCCGCTCCATCGGCGGCTCGTTCGGGGTTTCCATCTTCGGCTCGATCTTCTCCAACCGGCTGGCGTCGGAGAATCCGCAGCCTGCTGCGTGGCGTGACGCTTCCGGCCGGCTTCAGCCCGTCCTCCGCGCAGGGCAACCCGCAGCTGATCCGCCGGCTGCCCGCGACCGTGCGCTCGGACGTCCTGCACGCCTACACCCTGTCCATCCAGACCGTGTTCCTGTACGCGGCCCCGGTGGCCGTCGCGGCCTTCGTGCTGACCTGGTTCCTGCGCGAGGTGCCGCTGCGCAGCGCCGTGGGTGCGGCGGCCAATCCCGCCGACGTAGCGGACGGGCTGGGCGCGGCTTCGGCGCAGCGGTCGTCGGCGGGCGAGCTGGAGCGGGCGCTGGTCCAGCTGGCGGGTATCGACCTGCGGCACCGGGGTTACGAGCGGATGGCGGAAATGTCCGGTCTCGGCGTGCCCGCGGCCGGCGCGTGGGTGCTCACCCACCTGGCCAAGCAGGATCACGTGTCCGGGCAGGAGCTGGCGCGGCAGGCCGGGGTGACCGTCGAGTACGGCAAGCCGTACGTGGATCTGCTGGTGGAGAAGGCGCTGGTCACCAGGGACGACGGCACGCTGCAGCTCACCCCGGCCGGCCGCGCGGCGGCGGACCGGCTGTTCGCCGCGCGGCGCGAGCTGATGCAGAAGCTGATCGCCGACTGGTCACCCGAGCAGCACGCCGAGCTTGCCGCGCTGCTCAACAGGCTGTCCCGCGAGCTGCTCGGCGAGGAAGCCGACCGCGGCGTGCTCACCCGCTCGCCTAGCCGGAAGGCGCCGGGCGACGGGGCCGCCGAGCCGGCCTGAGGGCGCCCGGCGGGCCGCCGATAGGCTCGGTACGAACAGCCCCCGGACAAGGAGATCCGCCAGGTGAGGCTCGCCACGATTGTCACCGCCGCTGGACCGCGACTGCACGTGCTCGCCCGCTCGGGCTACGTTGACGTCGGCGAGGAGACCGGCGACCAGCGGCTGGCCTCGCTCGGCTCATTCCTCGCGGCGGGACAGCCCGCGATGGACGCGGCCCGCGCGCTGACCGGCCGGGACGGCCGGGAGTACGCGCCCGAGGAGTTCGGCCGGCGGTGCCGGCGCCAGAGCGCATCCTGTGCCTGGGCGTGAACTACAGCGAGCACGCGATCGAGGGCGGCCGGGAGGTGCCCACCTGGCCCGAGTCCTTCGTGCGCGGCCGGGGCAGCGTGCTCGGCCCGTACGCCGACCTGGTCCGGCAGGCCCTGACCCACGGCTTCGACTTCGAGGGCGAGCTCGGCATCGTGATGGGCGCCGGCGGCAGGTACATCCCGGCGGGCAAGGCGCTGGACGCGGTGGCCGGCTTCGTCGTGCTCAACGACGCCTCGGCCCGCGACTGGCAGCGGGCGGCGACACAGTGGACACCGGGCAAGAACTTCGACGGCACCATGCCGATCGGGCCCGAGGTGGTCACGACGGACGAGGCGGACGTGTCGGATGCCGCGCTCACCACGGTGCTGAACGGCGAGGTCATGCAGTCGGCCAGGACGTCGCAGATGCTCGTGGACGTGCCCGGCGCCGTGGAGTACTTCTCCTCGTTCACCACGCTGCTGCCCGGTGACGTGATCGCCACCGGCACGCCTGGCGGGGTCGGGTTCGCCCGCAAGCCGCCGGTCTGGCTGGTGCCGGGCGACGTCATCGAGGTCACCGTCGAGGGCATCGGCACCATCCGCAACCGGGTGGTGGCCGAGGAAGGCGACCGCAGCGAGTGGCGCTGGCAGCCGGGCCGCACCGTCGTTCAGCGGCGCTAAGCCGCCCGGGGCAGCGGCCCTAAGCCGCCCGGGGGTGCTTGGCCGCCCACCGAACGTACATGGCCAGGTCCCGGTTGATCGCAGTGGCGACCCGCTGGACCGTGTCTACCCCGTAGGCCATGCTCGGGTTGTCTTTGGTCAGGATCGCGATCGAGTAGGCGCTGCCGCGGCGGGTGAAGTCGGCGATGCTGTTGACGACCCAGAATGAGGGATCCGGCAGCCAGCCGTTTTTCACGTGAACAACCACGTTCGCGGGCGCGCCGGCCGGGGCGCCCCAGCGCTGCGAAGGGATGACTTCGGCCATCAGCCGGAGCACGTAGCTGCGGCTGGAATTGTCCAGGACCTTGTTCCTAGTGACCAGCAGCCGCAGCAGGAGCAGCTCGTCGTTGGCGTTCACCTCTGTCAGCCCCCAGAAGCCATCGGGGTTGACCACGGTGTGATCCATCTCGGCCGCGGACAGGAAGCTCTGCACGCCGGGCACGCCGACGTCGTTCCAGAGCGCGGTCGCCGCGTTGTTGTCTGACTGGGTGATCATCGCTCTCGCGAGCGCGGCCTGCTGGGGCCCTATCGCCTGGTGCCTGTTCTGGAGTTCGCGCAGCAGGGTGCCCAGGATGATGACCTTGACCACGCTCGCCGAGTGGAAGTTCCACCACGGGTGGTACCGGCAGGTGATCCCCTCCGCGGGAGCGACCGCCGTGATGCCCACCACTGACGACCTGCCGCTCAGAGCGCTGGCTATCCCGCTCGAGATCTCGGCCGCCAGCCTCGGATGCGTCCTCGACCAGCACGGGCCTGCAGCGCCCCGGGTGCTGGCAGTGTCAGCCCTGCTGACGGTGGCCCGGGTGCTGGCAGCGGCCCCGGTCCTGGCAGCGGCCCCGGTCCTGGCAGCGGCCCCGGTCCTGGCAGCGGCCGCAGCCGTGCTGGTGCCGAGGCACGCGGCGGCACCAACGGCCAGCGCTGTCGTCAGCGCCAGAACAGATCCACGGTATCGGCGCAACCCCGGCCGAATGGTCATGAGCCCCCCTAGGCAATACAGACGCCACGCACCAAGGGTGAATTGACGTTCTTAGTGCCGTGCGAATCGCGCCAGCCCCCGGCAGCCTAATGGGAACAAGGCCCGGAGGCGGTGACATTTGTTTCGTGGCGCGGTCGCGGCGGACTCTGGGTCTGCAGTTGTCCTGATTAGCCGGTAATCACTGGTGGCTGTCGGAAAGTGAGCTTCTGCGGTCATAGCGAATGGCCGGCGACAATGGCGGGCGGGAAGAGGCTCCGCGGCGGGCGCGGGGGCCCAGGCGCCCCCCGGCGGGCGCGGGGGCCCAGGCGCCCCCGGCGGCCTCGGGCGGCCCCGGCCCTAGACATGTGACCGATTGGTCACCTATCATCGTCCGGGTGGACGACGACCGCGTGTTCAAGGCACTCGCGGACCCGACCAGGCGGCTGCTGCTGGACCGGCTGTTCGAGCGTGACGGCCGCACGCTCACCGAGCTGGAATCCAGCCTGGAGATGACCAGGTTCGGGGTGATGAAGCACCTGCGGGTGCTGGAGGAGGCCGGTCTCGTCGTCACCCGCCGGTCGGGCCGGGAGAAGCTCCATTTCCTCAACCCGGTGCCGATCCGGCTCATCCACGACCGCTGGATCGACAAGTACACCGCGGGTCCTGCCGCGGCACTGGCCGACCTGAAAAGATCACTGGAGGACGATTCATGACCACGACCACGGACCTGGCCACCCAGATCTACCAGGTCTTCATCAAGGCCAGCCCGGAGAAGATTCTGGGATGCGATCACCCAGCCGGACCAGACCGCCCGCTATTTCCACGGCGCCCGGATCACGAACACGGCCGAACGGCATATCTCTCACGGGCCGGACGGCTCGACCTGGGGGGACGGCCCGGTGCTGGAGTTCGACCCGCCGCGCCGCCTGGTGCACGAGTGGCGGTCGCTCTATGACGAGGACCTGGCCGCCGAGCAACCGTCGCGGGTAACCTGGGAGATCGAGCCGCAGGACGGCGGCTACTGCAAGCTCACGGTGATCCACGACCGGCTGGAGGGGGCACCGAAGACGGCTGCCAGCGTCTCGGGCCCCGGCTGGATGTTCGTGCTGAGCGGCCTGAAGACGCTCCTGGAGACGGGGGAGCCGCTGACGTCATGACCTACTACCTGTACAAGCTGGTCCCGCCCCGGCTCACGTTCGCGGCTGACATGACCGACGCCGAGGCTTCGGTCATGCGGCGGCACGTCGCCTACTGGACAGCCCTGCGAGACAGTGGTACCGCGGTCGCCTTCGGGCCGGTCGCTGACCCGGCCGGCTTCTGGGGCGTCGCGATCGTCGAGGCCGAAACCGAGCAGGCGGCCAGCGACCTGCAGGCGGACGATCCGGCCGTCAGTTCCGGCACCGCGACCGTCGAGCTCTACCCGATGCCCAACGCCGTCGTGCGCCCGCGCGCCGACTAGCTCCCGTGGAGGCATGCCCGGAAGCGGCGCGGTGATCGGCAGGGCCGTCGATCACCGCGCCGCCCGGGCTCGTGTCGGGACCGCGGTGGGCAAACAATGATCTCAGCCAGTGCGGAACCGCGGGCCCGCGCCGTTCCCCAGTGTCCTACCGCCGATAACCGGAAAATCTCTTCGGCGTGTCGTGAACCAGTTCGATTAACTTGTCACAGCCATGCGGTAGAGTATTCGAAGAACATGACCAGCCCGGCCCCCGACGGGAGGTGACCACCGTGCCCGCAGCAAACCCCCAGCCCGAATCCCAGGACGACATCCTGGCGGCCGCGGCGGCCTCCCTCACCGACGCCGACGCCCCGCCCGACGAGCAGGACTACGCCCGCTGGCCCGACCCCGAGTACGCGCCGCCGGCCGCCCTGGACGATGCCGGGCTGGCGGAGCTGCTGGCCGGGCCGCCGGCGGCGCCGGCCCCGCCCGGGTGGCCGCTGACCTACCAGACCCCGGCCGGGTCACTGGCCCCCGACCGCGCTGCCGGCGCGGGGTGGCCGTGGCCGGCCGGGTTCGAGCCCCGGGATGGCACCGGCGGCGGCTGCGGGTTCGCCGACGGCGGCGCGCTGGACGTGCTGGCCGCCGGGATGGCGCTGGCCGGGTTCGCCGACGACGCGTACGCCGGCCGGGACGGGCTGGATGATGATTCCCAGATCGGGGTGCTGCGGGCGTTCCGCCGGCTGACCTCGTGGGCGCAGGCCCGGGAGCTGGCGATGATCGCGGCGCTGGCCCGGCGGCGGCCCGCCGACGGCAGCCCGCCCGCCGCCCCGGGCCAGTTCCCGGCCAGGCTGAGCGAGTTCATCGGCGCCGAGGTCGCGGCCGCGCTGACGCTGACCGGCAAGGCCGCCGACGGCCAGCTCGGCCTGGCGCTGGCGCTGGCCGGCCGCCCGGCGACCGCGGCGGCGCTGGAGGCCGGGGAGATCGACCTGCCGAGGGCCGAAGTGTTCATCAGCCTGCTCGGCCCGCTGGACCCGGCGCACGCCGGCGCGGTCGAAGCCGACGTGCTGCCCCGGGCCGGCGGGCTGACCACCGGGCAGCTGCGCGCCGCGCTGGCCCGGGCGATCCTGGCGATCGACCCGGACGCGGCCCGGCGCCGCCGGGAGCAGGCCGAGCAGGACGCCCGGGTGGAGCACTGGGCCGAGCCGGAGGGCACCGCCACCCTGACCGGCCGCCACCTGCCCCCAGCCCAGGTGCTCGCGGCCAGCAAGCGGCTCACCCAGATCGCCGCCGGCTGGAAGAAACTCGGCGCGACCGGCGGGATGGATCTGCTCCGGGCGCACGCCTACCTCGCCCTGCTCAACGGGATCGACGTTGACACGCCGCCGGCCAGCCTTCTCCCTGTCCCGGCCCCCGCCCCGGGCGGACGTGACCCGGGCTCAGCCGGAGCACCCGCCGGGGACGGCGACCCCGCCAGCGGGCCGGCCGCCGGCCACCGCGCACCCGGCCCGGACGGCGAACCGCTCCTTGATCCAGCCGCCGGCAGCGGCCACGGCACACCCGGTCTGGGCGGCGAGACCATCACCGCCCCGGACGCCAGCCTGCCCGCCGGCCCGGGCGGCGGCCCGGTGCCCGGTGACCAGCCGGTCCCGGCCGGGCTGCGCCGCCCCGGCCCCGGCGCGGACGAGCTGCCGCCGCTGGCCGGGCTGGTCAGCCTCACCATCCCGCTGACCACCCTGATGCGGCTCGCCGACGAGCCCGGCGCCGCCGCCGGGTACGGGCCCCTCGACGCCGGCACCGCCCGGCTGCTGGCCTGCGCGCTGGCCGGCCACCGCGCCACCCGGTGGCAGATCATCGTCACCGCCCCCGACGGCCAGGCCCTCGCCGCCGGCACCGCCCGCGGCCCCGCCCGCCCCGCCAGTCCCGCGCACGGTGGCCCCGGCCAGGACGCGGCCAGGGCGGGCAGGACGGCCAGGACGGCCAGGGCGGCGCGGGCTCCGGCTGGACGGTCCAGGTGACCGCCGAGCCGATCGCGGCCGGCCACTGTGATCACCGCAACGCCGAGCCCGGCTACCGCCCCAGCCCCGCGCTGCAACGCCTGATCCGGGCCCGCACCACTACCTGCACCGGTCCCGGCTGCCGCCGCCCCGCGCAGCGATGTGATCTCGACCACACGCTGGCCTACGACGACGGCGGGATCACCTGCGAATGCAACCTGGCCCCGTTGTGCCGGTTTTGTCACCGGCTCAAACAATCCCAGGGCTGGACCCTGCAACAACCCTGCCCCAGCGTCATGATCTGGATCACCCCAGCCGGCCGGAGATACGTCATCCTGCCCACCGAGCACACAGCCTGACGACCGACCCCCGCCACCGCCCGGCTGCCCAGGAGAAAGCGCTCTTGGGAGCCTGGCGGTGCGCGCCCGGCGTTCAGGCTGTTCGTGTCGCCCGGCCTGCTTCAGCATCAGTGCCTCTACCGCTCTCGGTGGACAGTATCGCGGCCCGGCGCGGTGTTGCGGTCGGGCTCACTCGCCGATGTCACCCCGCACGGTTTAGGTTCGGTGGCGCAGGACACTTGCTTCTAGGCCGACGAAGGGGGCCAATGGCCATGGACCTGAAGGAGCTCGTCCGTGCGGTAGCGGAGCGAAGCGGCCTGTCACGGGAGGAATCGGCGGACATCACCCGGGCAGTACTGGAAGGGCTCGCGAGCCAGCTGAGCGAAGGCGAAGCCAGGCGCCTGGCCGCGGATGTCCCCGACCCGCTGGCCGGGGAGCTGCACGCGCCGCGGCGTCGCAAGAAGGGAGCCCACCCGGTCGGAGTGGACGACTTCATCAGGCAGATAAGCGAGCGCACCGGGCTGACCGACGAGGAGGCCCGCGCCGGAACGGCCGCCGTCCTCGCCGCGCTGCGCCAAGAGCTGACCGAGGAGGACTACCGCCACCTGATCGCGCAGCTCCCCTCGGGGTATACCGAGCTGGTCGAGGCGGGCGGCTGACCGGGCACCATTGCCAGTCTCGCGCGGCAGGCGGTCAGCGGAAGGCGGGCGCGACTTCCTGCATGAACAGGTCGCAGGTGTCCTTCTTGCGCGCCATCGGGCCGAGGGTGAAGTCCGGGACGATGAGCTCGTCAGCGCCGGCGTCCCGGTACCTGGCCACGATGTCGGCTACTTCGCCGGGGGTCCCGGCGATCACCGGCGGCCCTGGCCGGGTCTGCCGTTTGTCGCTGAGCCATTCCTTGTCGGTTAACAGGTAAAGCAGCGCCTGGGTCGAGACATGGATCTCCTCCGGGTCGCGGCCGACCTGCTCACAGTGCGCCCGCAGCACCGAGACCTTGTGCGCGAGCAGTTCCGGCGTCGTCCAGGAATTCCACTGATCGGCGTACCGGGCCGCGATGCCCAGCGTGCGCCGCTCACCGGCGCCGCCGATGAGCAGGGGCAGCCGGTCCTGCACCGGGGCGGGCTGGTTCGGCGCATCCCGCAGCTCGAAGTACTGGCCAGCGAAGGTGGTGCGGGGCTGGGTGAGCAGCGACCGCAGGATCTGAACCGCTTCCTCGAACCTGTCCATCCGCTCGCGCACCGTCCCGAGCGCGATGCCGTACGCGGCGTGCTCGTTCTCCTGCCAGCCGGCCCCGACGCCCAGGGTGAGCCGCCCGTGGCTGACGTGGTCGACCGCGGCCGCGATATTGGCCAGCACCGCGGGATGCCGGTAGGTCACGCTGGTGACGAGGGGGGCGATCCGCAGCCGCGGAACCAACGCAGCAAGCGCCGCGATGACCGACCAGCACTCGAGGGTGTCCCCGTCCAGCGGGGCGGGCCCGGGACCGTTCGGCATGAAGTGATCCGCGAAGTACACGCCGTCCCAGCCGGTCTGCTCGCAGTGCGCAGTGATCTCGTGGATGTCATCCCAGGACTGGGCCGGCGACGGCCAGATGCTAAAACGCATGCGGGCATCCTAAGCGCCCGGCCTCCGCGGCCCGCCGCCCCGCCGGCTCCGCCGCCCGGGCCGGCTCCACCGCCCCGCCAGCCCCGCTGCCCCGCCAGCCCCGCTGCCCCGCCAGCCCCGCTGCCCCGCCAGCCCCGCTGCCCCGCCGGCCCCGCCGCCTCGCAGATCAGCTGATCACCCGGAGCGCCCCCGGGAGTGCCCGTATCCGGAGCGGCGAGCCGGGCGCGAGCGGCGCAGCGCAGGCCAGCACCTCTCCGTCGGCACCGCCGGGCATGGCGCGGCCGACCGTCACCGTGACCGAGCGGGCCCGGCCGGTGCCGATCTGGCTCATCGACACGTGCGTGCCGTCCTTGATCTTCGCCAGCCCGCGGATCATGGCAATCCTCGAGCCGCCGCGGATGAATACCAGGTCGAGCAAGCCGTCGCTCGGGTCTGCCTGCGGCGCGACCATCATTCCCGCGCCGAAGTAGCGCGAGTTGGCCACGACGACGGCGCCGCCCGCGAATTCCTGCGCGCCGGCCCCGGCCCGGGCCTCGCCGGCCCGGGCCTCGCCGGCCAGATCCCCGCCGGCCAGATCCCCGCCGGTCAGATCCCCGCCAGCCAGATCCGCCACGCCGTCAAGTTCCAGGCGGAAGGTGGCGGTGCGCCAGCCGAGGACGGCACGCAGTGCGGCCACCGGATAGGCCAGCTCACCTGGCGGAACCCGGGACCGCCCGGCGATCTCGGCGGCGACGGCCGGTATGCCCAGGTAGACGCTCCCCGCGACGACCAGCTCGCCAGGAAGAGCCGAGGATTCGCCGGCCGCAGGCACGCCCGCATCCGCGCGGCCTACCCCGATGAGGTCCACCGGCCGTTCCTGCCCCGAAACCAGCACCCGGGCGGCATCGGCAGGCGCGAACGGTATGCCCAGCGTCCGGGCGAAGTCGTTGCCCCGCCCGGACGGGATGATCCCGAACACCCCGCCGGCAGCGGCCACCGCCCCCGCGAGCGCGCCCACCATGCCGTCACCGCCGACCGCGACAAC
The DNA here is from genome assembly GCA_963697445.1 of uncultured Actinomycetes bacterium. Taxonomy (GTDB): domain Bacteria; phylum Actinomycetota; class Actinomycetes; order Streptosporangiales; family Streptosporangiaceae; genus PALSA-505. The sequence continues at coordinate 195,862 of CAVOOC010000035.1, read as the reverse complement.
CACGTCTCCCCGCCCGGCGGCGGCCGTGGCCAGCTCCTTCGCGTGCTCGAGGCTGGCCGAGGCGCACACCTGATGCCTGGCGCCGGCGGCGTCCAGCACCCCGGTGACCGCCGGCAGCAGCCGCCGTGACCGGCCGCCGCCCGCGGCCGGGTTCACCACCAGGCAGCACGTCCGGGTCATGGGCGCCTCCGGTCAGCTCGGCGGGATGAGCTTGCCCGGGTTGAGCACGCCCGCCGGGTCGAGCACGGCCTTCACCGCCCGCAGCACCTCCGCGCCCAGGTCACCGATCTCGGCGCGCATCCACGGCAGGTGATCCGTGCCGACCGCGTGGTGGTGCGTGATCGTGCCGCCATGGCTCATGATCGCATCACCGGCGGCCGACTTGGCGGCTGACCACTGCCGGACCGGGTCGCCGGCCTGCGCGGCGACGACGGTGTAGTACAGCGACGCGCCGGACGGGTAGATGTGCGAGACGTGGCAGGTCAGCACCGGCGGCGTGCCCGCGGCGGTCAGCGAGCCGGCCAGCGCGGCGCTCACCGCCGCGTGCAGCCCGGCCAGGTTTGCCCATCTGGTCGCGGTTTCCAGCGTCTCGGCGAGCACGCCGGCATCCAGCAGGGCGTCCCGCAGCCGCGGCGCCGCGAACCGGCTCTCCCGCCACGCGGCGACCGGCCCCGGGCCGAGCGGCGCGCCGCCGTGCCCGGCCAGCACCCGTGCCGCCGCGCGCTGCCGCGCCTCGACCTCGGCCGCCGTGCCCTCGTAGCTGGTGATCGCCAGGCATCCCGCTATCTGTGGTCCCCCCGTGAGACCAAGGATGGCCGTTTCCGTTTCATCATTTAGCCGAACGGTGGCAGGCATCGACCCGCCGGACTGGCTGATCGCCCGCAGCGCGGCCACGCCGGAACCGAAGCCGGCGAAGGACCACGCCTCGTCGAGCACGGTTTCCGGCCGGGGCCGGACCCGGACGGTGACCTCCGTGATCACCCCGAGCGTCCCCTCCGAGCCGAGCAGCAATTGCCGGAGGTCCGGCCCGGCGGCCGAGGCGGGCGCCAGGCCGCCGGCCTCGAAGGTGCCGCGCGGCGTGGCTGCCCTGATCGCCAGCACCATGTCATCGAACCGGCCGTAGCCCGCCGACGCCTGCCCGGCCGAACGCGTCGCCGCGAACCCCCCGATCGTCGCGTGCTCGAAGCTCTGCGGCAGGTGCCCGAGGGTGAGGCCGTGGCGGCCGAGCAGTTCCTCGGCCTCGGGGCCGCGCAGCCCCGCCTGCAGCGTCGCGGTCAGCGACTCGGTATCCAGCCTGGTCAGCGCGTCAAGCCTGCGCAGATCCAGCGCGATGACGGCGGCGAACTCGCCGCGCACCGGCTCGACACCGCCCGTCACGCTGGTGCCGCCGCCGAACGGGACGACCGCGACCCGGTGCTCGCTGGCCGCCGCCAGGACCGCGAGGACCTCCTCGTGCGACCCGGGGGTGACCACCGCGTCGGGGGCACCCGCATCGCCCGCCCGGCGGCGGAGCAGGTCCGTGGTGCTCTTGCCGCCGGCGCAGCGGAGCCGCGCGGCCCGGTCGTCGTGCACCTGGCCGCCGCCGACCGCGCTGGCGAGCGCCCCGCGCGCGGCGGCGGGCAGCCGGGACGGGGGCAGCGCGACGTCCTGCTCGGCTACCGACGGTGACGGCCTGAGGTCCGCGCCGAGGAATCCCGCGAGTAGCGCGCGGGTCTGGTCCGGCAGCGGCACCGGCTCGCCCCAGGCCGCCCACGGCATGCCGGGGGAGCGCCGGGCGGGCCGCTCCGGCATGACCCGCCGCGGATGCTCCGTCATAACTTGATAAGCTTACAGATCATGTCAAGTTGTAACGCGGCAACTGCGGAAGCTCGCGGCGCCGCCGGAGATGACCGGGTCGTGGCGCCCGGCGCTTACGGAGGCCGTAGCACCGATGACACCGAAAACGCGATCCTGGATGCGGCAGCCGAGTGCGTGCTCGCGTTCGGTGTCCGCCGGACCTCGCTGTCCGACGTCGCCCGCCGGGCGGGCGTGAGCCGCCCGACCGTCTACCGTCGGTGGCCGGACCTCCGTGCACTCGTCGCCGACCTGATGACCAGGGAGCTTGCCGCCGTGTTCAGCCGCGCGGCACGCGACCGGGCGCGGCCGGCGCCCTGCGTGGCCGGCTAGGGCGCGAGCAGGCGGTCGGCTCAGTGCGCCAGCAAGCCCCGGGCACGGTGCGCGAGCAGGCGGTCAGCCAGTTTCTCGCCGCCGCCCGCGAGCTGCGGGCGCACCCGCTGCTCAGCAAGATCATCCAGGTAGACCCCGAGCTCCTGATGCCGTATATCTTCGACCGGCTGGGCACGAGCCAGCGGATGGCGCTGGGCTTCATCGCCGGCCAGATCGTGGCGGGACAGCGCGACGGGTCGATCCGCGAGGGCGACGCGACCACGATGGCGGCGACCGTGCTGCTCGCCGTCCAGTCGCTGGTGCTGTCCGCCCGGCTCACGGCGGGTCTCGTGCCGCCGGAGCAGCGTGACGCCGAGGCGGCCCTGCTGCTGGACCGCTACCTCAGCCCGGACGTGCCGGCGTGAGCCCGGGCCGGCCGCGGCCCTCCGCGTCGCTCAACGCGGCCAGGCGCGCCCGCGAGCTCGCCATGACCGCCGAACGCGGCCAGGCGGACCTGCTCGTGGTCGGCGGCGGCGTGACCGGCGCCGGCGTGGCGCTCGACGCCGCCACCCGGGGCCTGTCCGTCGTGCTCGCCGAGCGCAGCGACCTCGCCTCCGGCTCCAGCCGCTGGAGCTCGAAGCTGGTGCACGGCGGGCTGCGCTACCTGGCCAGGGGAGAGGTCGGGATCGCCTACGAGAGCGCGGCCGAGCGCGGTATGATCATGGGCACGATCGCGCCGCACCTGACCAGGCCGCTGCCGATGATCTACCCGTGGCTGCCAGACACGTCCCGCGGCTCCAAGGCGCTCGCCGGCGTGGGCCTCGCCGCGGCCGACGTGCTGCGCCGCGCGGCCGGCACCAGCAGGCAAACGCTCCCGCCGCCCAGGCGGCTGACCAGGGCGGAGGCACTGACCGCCGCCCCCTGCCTCCGCCGGGACGTGACCGGCGGAATGGTCACCTGGGACGGTCAGCTCACCGACGACGCCAGGCTGGTGGTCGCGATCGCCCGGACGGCCGCCGCGCACGGGGCCGTCATCCTCACCCGGTGCGAGGCCAGCGGCCTGACCGGGGACGGCGCGCTGCTCACCGACACGCTGTCCGGAGCCTCGTTCGCGCTGCGCGCTGGTGCCGTGGTCAACGCGGCCGGGGTGTGGGCCGGGCAGCTCACCGGGGGCGTGTCGCTGCGGCCGAGCCGGGGTACCCACCTGGTGCTCGCCGATGCCGCGTTCGGCGGGCTGCGGGCGGGCGTGCTGGCGCCGGTGCCGGGGGAGCGGGCCAGGTTCGTGTTCGCGATCCCGGTCCCCGGCGAGCCGCGGGTGTACGCGGGGCTGACCGACGAGCCCGCCGACGGGCCGCTGCCCGAGGTGCCCGAGCCGGCACCAGGCGAGATCGCCTTCCTGCTCGACGCGGTCAGCGGCATGCTGGACGCCCCGCTGTCCCGGGCGGATGTGCTGGGCGCGTTCGCGGGCCTGCGGCCGCTGCTGGCGGGCGAACCGGGGGGAGCGGGCCGCACGACAGCCGACCTGTCCCGCAAGCACGCCGTGCTCACCTCGCCGGACGGAGTGATCACCGTGGTGGGCGGCAAGCTGACCACCTACCGGCGGATGGCGCAGGACGCGGTCGATACGGCGGTGGCCGGCCGGCGGCCCCGTGCCGGACCCGGCGGCTGCCGCTGGTCGGAGCGGCGGATGCGCTGACGCTGGCCCGGGTCCGGGCGCCGGCCAGGCTGGTGGCCAGGTACGGGACGGAGGCGCCCGAGGTGCTCGCCCTGGCCGGCCCGGACCCGCGGCTGGCCGAGCCCGTCACCACCGGAACGCCCGTCACCGGAGCCGAGCTCAACTTCGCCGTCCGGCACGAGGGCGCCCTGGATGCCGGGGATCTGCTCGACCGGCGGACCCGGATCGGCCTGGTGCCGGCCGACCGGAACGAGGCGCTCGCCGCGGCCGCCCGCGCGCTGGCACAACCTTGAGCAGGTTGAGACGCTACGGAGGTCCGGCCCGGCGTACCATCAGGTCCCATGGTGGCTCAGGGCTCGGCACCCCCCGGGGAGCACCGCGCTGCGGGAGAGTATCTCCAGGTCCAGACGACGACCGATTCGCGGGCGGAGGCGATGGAGCTGAGCCACGCCGCCGTCGAGGCGAGACTGGCCGCGTGCGCCCAGGTGGCCGGGCCGGTCGCGAGCACCTACTGGTGGGAGGGCGGCATCGAGCGCGCCGAGGAATGGCTGGTCCTGCTCAAGCTCCCGGCTGACCGGCTCGGCGAGCTCACCGCCTTTCTCACCGAACGGCACAGCTACGACGAGCCGGAGATCGTGGCGCTGCCGATCGTGGCGGGCTCGCCGTCCTACCTGAGCTGGCTCCGGGAGGAAACCGTCCCGCGCTGAACCCCGGCTGGCGGCTGGTTACGCCGCGGCGGCGACCATGCCGCCTCCGGCCACCCGCCGCAGCCGCCCCTCGCGGACCAGGTCCCCGACGAGCGCGTCCGTCCAGTACCACTGCCAGGAGTACCAGCGGCGCAGCTCCCGCTCGGGCGCGATCACCGCGGCCCGCACGCTGGCCGCGATGAGATCCGCGAGCGAGCTCGCGGGGTCAGCGCCGCCGTCGCCGCCGCCGGGAAAGGCCTGATCCCAGCGGGCCAGCTCGGCCGAGTGCTTATGCCCCGCGCCGGCGGTCATCTGGACCGAGCGGGAGACGATCGCGCCGCACCGCTCCAGCGGGTACCGCAGCGCCTTGAACTCCTGCCGCTTCAGGCCGAGCCCGGCCCGCAGGTCGTCGACGCCAGCCGGCCCGGAAGCGGCAAGATGATCAAGCAGCCGCCGCCAGCCTGGATCGGCCGCGCGCATGCGCTCGGTCTCGGCGCGGCAGATCGGGTCGAGCAGGCGCGCCACCTCGCCGGTCACGAGCAGGTTCTTGCCGCGGTGCACCGCGGTGACGAGGTAGCCGCGGCCGGCCAGTTCGCCGAACCACGGCCACTTCGTCGCCGGCCACGTCGCGAAGCCGGTGCCGCCCGGCGCGAACTGCTCCTCGTGGCACGCGTCGTACAGGCTCGGCAGCGCGCCGTCGGCCGTGCGCGTCAGCAGCCCGCGGTCGCGCAGGAACGCTTCCGCCTCCGCCAGCGTGTGCAGCGCCCGGTCCGGCGTCAGGCGGCACGCGAACGCCCGCCGCCGCTGCAGTTCGGTCCGCGTCAGCTCCGTCGCGCTCGCCTCCGTCCCAGCGCCCCTGGCCCCGTGCTACCCGGGCGGAACGTTCCAGCTCGTGATCACCGGCTCGTCGTGCTCAGTGCCGAGCGTGCTGATGGTCCCGGTGTCCAGCCGGAAGAAGCGGCCGCCGGCCGCTCCAGGCCCAGCCAGCGGGCGGTGAGCACCCGCAGGACGTGGCCGTGCGCCACCAGCACCACGTCGCCGTCGTCTTCGGCGAGCAGCGGCCGGACCCGGTTCAGGACCGCGTCCGTCCGCGCCCCGACCTGCTCGATGGTCTCGCCCGGATGCGCCGCGTCGCCGGGGATGACGCCGTCCCGCCACAGGTACCAGCCGGGCCGCTCGGACCGGATCTCGGCCGTGGTCCGTCCGTCGTAGCCGCCGTAGTCCCACTCCCACAGGTCGGGGTCCGGCTTCGCGCCGGCCAGCCCGGCCAGCTCGGCGGTCCGCACCGCGCGCTTCGCCGGGCTGGTGAAGGCGGTGCGGATCCGGTGCCGGGCCAGCGCCGGGGCGAGCGCCGCCGCGGCGCTCTCACCGCGGGCGGTGAGCGGGATGTCGGTGCGGCCGGTGTGGCGGCCTGCCATACTCCACTCGGTCTCCCCGTGCCTGAGCAGAATGAGTTGTCCCACGAGCCGCCCCCCTCCCTCAGTTCATGAAGTAGTTAGTTCATGAAGTAGTTGCTGTTGGCCCCCGTTTGCGACGGGTCGGTGACGAGGGCCGGCACCTGCACAGGGCTGGCATGCCTGAAGATCAGGGTCAGCGTGATCACCTTGCCGTTCTGCACGTGCCGGATCCCGGTGATCAGCAGGTGCGGGCCGTCGGGGACGAGCCGGACCGTGGTGTTGGCGGGCAGGGCGATCGCGGGCACGCTGCGCATCTGGCTGCCGCCGCCCGCAGGCACCCGGAACGTAACCCGGCCGCCCGCGCTCGTGCGCACCGAGATGAGGCTGTCCGCACGGCTGGCGTAGTTCCTGATCACCACGTAGCCGGCGGTCAGCCCGGGAGTGACCGGCACCGGCACGTACGCAGTCGCGGCCTGTACTGCCGGGGTCTGGCCGGCCGACGCGCTGGTGGCGCAGCCCGCCGTGCCCAGCCCGGCAGCGAGGGCACACGCGACGACGGCGGCTACGGCCGGCCTCTGCCCCGTCCAGCCTGGCCCTGACCTGGCGGCCCGCGGCCGGCCGCGCGATCTGAGCACGGTGGTGTCCTCACGTTTCCCTGACGGCCTGACGATGCCCCCACCGTATCGCCCGCCGGCTGCGCCCGCGCATCGTGCCTGGCGCGCGCCACGACCCCGGCCGTGACGAGCGCGGTGATCGTCAGCACACCCGACAGCGAGAAGGCGGACGGGCGCAGCCTGCCGTCCAGCAGCTGGAGCAGGTACGTCAGTACCGGGGCGAGGTTGTCGATCAGCGAGACGGTAATCGGCTCGGCGTGCCGCAGGCCGAGCTGGAGCAGGTACGCGGGCGCGGCGACCCCGACGACGGCGACGACGGCCCCGGGCAGCAGCGACCCGGCCAGCCGCGGCAGGCCGCTGGCGGCGGCGATCAGCCAGGACGCGCCGGCCGTGAGGTAGAACCGGGCGGACAGCACCGCCGCCGGGCTGACACCCCCCTCGCTTAGCCGCTTGGCGTAGATGAACGTGCCCGCCGAGCCGAGGCCGGACACGAGGGTAGCGGCCAGGCCCGCGGCGCCGCGGCCGAGGCCGATGTGCCCGATCGAGGTCATCCCGTCCGCTGACCCCCAGCACAGCACGGCGATCGTCACCAGCACCGCCGCCGCGACGCCGGCCTCGGCGGGCAGTGCGCGTGTCCCGCGCCGCAGCAGCGGCCCCGCCATCACGGTGACCGCGGGCCCGATCGCCAGGCTGACCGCGTTGACCACCGCGGGCTCGAGGAACTTCAGCGCGTAGAGCAGGGAGATCCAGGTCAGCGCCGTGGTGACGTTGAGCGCTGCCACGTCGCGCCAGTGACCGCGCAGTTCCGGAAGCGCGGTCTTACCGGGGACGGTGAAGATGACCACGGTCAGCGTGAACGCGACGGCCGCGACCACCGCCGGATCCAGCGCCTGCTCGCCGTGCCCGGCATACACGTCAACGACGGCCGACAGCACGGGATAGGGCAGGAGCAGGGCAAGCCCGCGGCGCATGCTGGGCGCGGGGGCTTGTCGCATGTCAGCGCTCCGGGTGCGGCTCCGGTCCGTGGGCGGGACGGCCCGGGTAACCGCCGTCCCACACGCTCACATACTTCCAGGCCGAGTCGAACAGCACGGTCACAATCGACTCCCCGGGCGGGCGCCCGGCCGCGATCTCCGCGGCGACATGCACGTTCGCGCCCGCCGTCGGCCCCGTGAACAGCTTCTCGTCGGAAATCAGGCGTTTCATCATCGACCAGCCCTGATCCCCGGACACCGTGCGGACCTCGTCGATGAGCTCCTCGCGCGCGTTCGGGGGAATTTTTCCCGGCCCGAGGCCCATGAGGTTGTGCGGCCGGTGCCGGAACGGGAGCCGGTCCCGCTTGGCGCGCAGCGGCGCGGAGGCGTCGACCTCGACAGCCACCGTGGCCATGCCGGGGAACTCGGCCCTGAGCGCCTCGGCGATGCCGGAGAACGTGCCGCCGGTGCCGATGCTGCAGACGAACATGTCCACCGGCCGGCCGAGCCGCCTGAAATCCGCGGCGATCTCCTCGCCGGCCTTCCGCCACGCCTGCCAGTTCAGCGGGCTGGTGGACTGGTCGAGGAAATAGCTGCGCGGATGGCGGCGGACGTAGTCGCGCGCTTTGTCTTCGGCGAGCAGCAGGAAGCCGTCCGGATCGGTCTCGATAATCTCCGCGCCGAACGCGCGAATCTGGGTCTTGCGCTCGATCGTCATGCCGGCCGGCATGAGGACAACCACCCGGTACCCGCGGGCCAGGCCGGCCTGGGCGAGTGCCGCCCCGCCGTTGCCGGTGGAGCATTCCACCAGCGTCCAGCCGGGCTCGATTTCACCGCGCCGTTCCAGGGCGTCGATCATGTAATTGAAGATTCTGTCCTTGTGGCTGCCGGTGGGATTCCTGAACTCGCACTTCGCGTACACGCGCGCGCCGCCGGCCGGGACCACGTGCCGGAGCCGGCACATTTCGGTGCCGCCGGTGGCCGCGATGATCCCGTTCCGCAGAGCCGCCGGCGCTGCGCCCTCACTGGTCCCGGAAGCTTGCCGTGGCAGCACGTGCACCAGCCCGCTCGCCGCGTTGACGGCCACCCGCAGCACCGGCTTCACCTTGACGCCGCAGCGGGCGAGCACCGCCGCCGCGCCGCCGTTTGCGGGCTTTTCCGTGACCACCAGCGCCTCCAGCACCTCGGCGCCGGACCGCCGCACCGCCTCGACGAGCGCTACCAGCGTGCCGCCGGTGCTGACCGTGTCGTCGATGATGATGACCCGGTCGCCTTGCGTGATCCCGTTCAGGTAGAGGTGCCCCGTGTAGTACTCCGAGGTGATCTCGACCACGGACGGCGGCCTGCCCGCCTCGGCCGGCAGGTCGTAGGGATACCAGCGCGCAACCGCCAGCGGCAGGCCGGTGGCCAGGCAGACCGGGCCGGCCAGGATCGCGCCCTTGTCCTCCTCGACCAGCAGCTTGGTGGCGGCGGAGAAGGTGCCGAGGCCGACGAGCCTGTCCACGGCCTCGGCGAGAATCTCCGGCCTGAGCGCCGGCCGCTGATCAGTGAGCTCGTTAATGGTGGTGCGGTAACTCCCGGAGAAGACAGTAGGCGCACCCTCGTAGATCTGCTCAAGTAGCACTCTCAGGAGTAAAACAGAAAATATCCGATTAAGTGCAGACTTGCACAAGTCATTGCGTCATGATATGAGGTAACGCGATGTAACTCCTGACACACCTGACACGAATGTAAGGGCTGACGCTGTAAAGGCTGGCGCTGTAAAGGCTGACGCGGCCATTGGGTGACCGGACATTTGCACCACTCCGTGAAATGGCCTCCCGTCACGCCAGCCGCTGCGGTATTGCCCCTGATCTGCGGACTATCCGCGCTCGATCGCGGTGCCGACCAGCCCCAGCGGCGGCGCTCCCAGGTCCATCAGCGCCGCGTGAAACCTGCGCAGGGTGAAGCCCGCGCCCCAGTCCTTCCTGGCCCGCTCCCGCAGGTCCATGATCACGAGCTTGCCCCACGTGTAGCGGCCGTAGGTGGGGTCGAACGTGGCCCGCCGCGCCTCGGACAGCGCGGCCGGGCCGGCCAGGTGGGTATCGGCCTCGAACCTGCGGGCACCCTCCTGCACCGTCATCCCGGCGGTGTGCACGCCGATCGCGCAGGCCAGCCGGGTGACCCGGACGAGCGCCTCCAGCCAGACGCCCACCGCGAACCGCGGGTCGGCCGAGCAGAACCCCTCCTCGACGCACAACTCCTCGGCATAGTGCGCCCAGCCCTCGACGAATGCGGCCGACTGGAGCACCCGCCGGACCTCCGTCGGTGCCCGGCGGATCGCCCGGCCATGCGAGAAGTGCCCGGGCGCGACCTCGTGCACGGTGATCCCGGGCAGGGTGGTAGCGCTGAACACCTCGAGCCATTCCTCGATCGCGCCGGGCGGCCAGGACTGGTCCGGCGGGGTGATGTGGTACCAGGACGGGCCGTCCGGCTCACCCGGCGCGTTCGAGCTCATCATCGCCATGGCCCAGCGGCGGGACGGCGGCGCGAGCCCGACCAGGCACTCGCCGTCGTGGTAGGGCATCAGGTCACGGTCGCGGGTGAACTCGATCGCCCGCCCGGTCCACTCCCGGGCAGCGTCGATGATCCCGGCGGCGTCAGGATGATCACGGACAAGCTCGCGGGCGATCTCGAGCGGCGGCTTTTCCGGGTCGATCCGCTCGCAGCTCTCGGCGAGCCGCTCGCGCAGCCTGTCCCGTTCGGCATCTGCCTGCTCGGCCAGCCTGCCCAGATCGAGGTGCAGGCCCTCCGCGCTGCTCATCAGCGCGGTCAGCCCGGCCGTGCCCAGTGCCGTGCCGGGACCGGACTGGCCGGCCGCGCGCTCCAGGTGGGCGACGAGCCGTTCGTGCGCGGCCAGCGCGGCGGCGCGCGCCCGCTCGTCCGCGTCCGGAGGCACGCCCATGGCGAGCCCCCGGGCGGCCCCCATCAGCGCGGCGGCCACCGGCCCGCTGACCTGATCGAGCGCGGCGAGGGCGTTGTCCACCGCTCCCGGCCAGGCCGCCAGGTGCGCCAGCCGGGCGGCGGCCCGCTGCCCGGCCGGCGCGTAGTCCCTGTCGTAGCAGGCCAGGTCGAGCTCGCCGAGGTGCAGCAGCGGATTGCGCCGGTGCAGCTCGAGCTCGCCGAACTCGACCCGGGTGAGGTTCTCGAACGCGGTCAGGTGCGCCTCGTCGTGCCGGTCGCCGAGGGTGTCACCGCCCGACCGCGCCTCGTCCAGCCGGGCGAGCCCGGAACGGACGCCAGCCGGCGACGAATCCTGGATCGTGCCGTCGTACTCGTGCCGCCCGCTCCCTTCGCGGACATCGGCTACATGCAGGTCGCACACGGCACGCAGCCGGCGGGGTAGGTCATCCATGCGGTCAGACGTTACAGCCACGCCGTGGCGCCGCACACCGACGGCGCGGCGTTATCGCGCTCACACGCTAACGTCGTTGCCACGCCAAACCGACCCTGGGAGACACATCGTGGCGATGACGTCCTCGTTCACCACCCGGCCCGAGCTCGCCGGCACGTTCGGGATGGTGGCATCGACGCACTGGCTCGCGTCGGCGGCCGGCATGGCCGTGCTCGAGCAGGGCGGCAACGCGTTCGACGCGGCGGTGGCGGCGGGCCTGGTGCTGCAGGTGGTGGAGCCGCACCTGAACGGGCCGGGCGGTGAGGTCCCCGTCATCGGGTTCGACGCGGCCCGGGGCGAGACGTTCGTGCTGGACGGGCAGGGACCGGCGCCCGCCGCCGCCACGCTGGCGGCGTTCGCCGATCTCGGCCTGGAGCTCGTCCCGGGCAACGGCCTGCTCGCGGCCTGCGTGCCTGCCGCGTTCGGGACCTGGATGCTGCTGCTGCGCGACCGCGGCCGCCTGCCGCTGCGCGCGGTGATGGAGCACGCGATCGGGTACGCGGCAGGCGGCTACCCGGTGCTGCCGGCCATCAGCGCGGGCATCGCGAGCGTGGCGGACCTGTTCCGCGAGCACTGGCCCTCGTCGGCCGGGATCTACCTGACGGGCGGCGGGGAATCGGGAGTTCCCGTCCCCGGCAGCAGGTTCGCCAATCCCGTGCTGGCCGCCACCTACCAGCGGCTCCTCGCCGAGGCGGAGGCGGCGGGCCCGGACCGGGACGAGCAGATCGAGGCGGCGCGGCGGGCGTTCTACGGGGGGTTCGTGGCCGAGGCCATCGCCGCGTACCTGGCCCGCGCCGAGGTGCCGGACGTCACCGGGGACCGGCACCGCGCCCTGCTCGGCTACGACGACCTGGCCGGCTGGCGGGCCGGGACCGAGCAGCCGTCAGCGTTCGGCTTTGGGGGAGTGACCGTGTGCAAGACCGGGCCCTGGGGGCAGGGACCGGTGTTCCTGCAGCAACTGGCCCTCCTTTCCGGCTTCGACCTTCCGGGCATGGGCCCCGGCAGCGCCGAGCTCATCCACACCGTGACCGAGTGCGCGAAGCTGGCCTTCGCCGACCGGGAGGCCTGGTACGGCGACCCCAGGTTCACCGACGTGCCGCTCGGCGACCTGCTGTCGCCCGGGTACGCGGCGGAGCGCCGCGGGCTGGTCGGCGCCGGCGCCTCGCCCGACCTGCGTCCCGGGGCGCCCGGCGGCCGGGTGCCCCGGCTGCCGGAGTTCGCGACGGCCGGCGGCACCGGCGTCAGCGGGCCTTCAATGGACCCGGGCACGGGGGAGCCGCTGAGCCGGGCCGCCACCGCGTCGGCGCGCGCCGGCGATACCTGCCACCTGGACGTGGCGGACAGGTTCGGGAACCTGGTGGCCGCCACGCCGAGCGGCGGCTGGCTGCAGGGCTCGCCGGTCGTCCCCGGGCTCGGCTTCTGCCTGGGCACCAGGGCGCAGATGTTCACCCTCACCCCCGGGCTGCCCGGCACGCTCGCCCCCGGCAAGCGGCCGCGCACGACGCTCAGTCCCGGGCTGGCGCTGCGCGACGGCGAGCCGTACCTGGCGTTCGGCACGCCCGGGGGCGACCAGCAGGATCAGTGGGCGCTGGGGTTCTTCCTCAACCATGTTCAGTTCGGCATGAACCTGCAGCAGGCGATCGACGCGCCGGCCTTCCACACCCGGCACTTCCCGTCCTCGTTCTATCCGCGCGAGTCCTGTCCGCTGGCCATCGACGTCGAGGAACGGGCGGGCCCCGAGGTGATCGCCGCGCTGCGCGCCCGCGGCCACGAGGTGACGGTCATGCCGCCGTGGTCGCTCGGCAGGATCAGCGCGGTGGGCCGGTCGGGCGGGTTCCTCTACGCCGCCGCGAACCCGCGCGGAATGCAGGGCTACGCGGCGGGCCGTTAGCGTCCCGTGAGCATCCGGCCGGTGCGGGCGGCCGGCGGCCCGGCCGGAACATGCGGGGCCCGCTGGCCGTTTACCAGGTGAGGGGCAAGGTGTGGTTCAGTAGGTCATGCAGGCCCCTCCCGGGCCGCGAGAGGCGGAAATGACCAACCATATGAAGTTCGGCATCGGCGGGATCATCATCGGGCTGATCCTGCTGATCGCCTTGCCGTTTTGGGCGGTGGCGTTGATCATCGCGGTGGCGATAGCGCTGCCGACCGCTGCCTACTTCAAGCTCGACCCGTCCCAGCGCCGCAGGCTGCGCGAGCAGCGCCGCCGCCGGCAGGTCGGCAGCCGCTAGCCGCCGGCTGACTGAGTGCCCCGCGCCCCGTCAGGGCCGCGGGGGCCAGCAAAGGATTATCCCGTGGCGGCAGCCTTGGCCGCGGCCTTCATCTGCTGCTTGTACGCGCGCACCCGGGCGAGCGAGTCCGCATCCACGATGTCGGCGACCGACATGTAGGCGGCCCTGCGGCCGAACGGGCCGGCCGCCTCCCGCCATCCCTTCGGCCGCACGCCCAGCTGCTTGCCCAGCAGGGCGACGAAGATCTGCGCCTTCTGGGCGCCGAACCCGGGCAGCTCGGCCACCCGCTTGAGCAGCTCGGCACCGGATCTGGCGCCGGCCCAGACCTGCTCCGCGTCACCGTCGTACCGCTCGGTGATCAGGCGGCACAGATCCTGCACCCGGGCCGCCATGGCCCGCGGATAGCGGTGCAGCGCGGGCCGCCCGGCGAAGACCGCGGCGAGCGCCTCCGGGTCGTCGCCGGCCAGCTCGGCCGCCTCCGGCTCGTGCCCGAGCCGCTCCACCAGGACGGCCGGCGAGCTGAACGCCTTCTCGATCGTCACCTGCTGGTCCAGCAGCATCCCTATCATCAGCGCAAGCGGGCTGCGCGACAGCAGTGCGTTGGCGTCGTCGCCAACCGGCAGCGAGAGTGTCATCCGGCCTCCATGGTCACCAGGGACCATCATGCAGCATCGCCGCCGGGGCTGGTCACCCGGTGCTGCGGCCCTGGTGGGGAGCCGTGCAGCCGCCGTCTGCCGGTGCAGGCCGGCAGGCGGCGGACAGGCTCAGCGGGCCGCGCCGGCGTAGGCAGCGGCGTCGCCCGCCCGCGCGACGCTGCGCCGCCCGTCCACGCCGGCCGGCACGTCGCCCGCGACCGTGACGCGGTGCATCCGCCGCGGCAGGTCGCCGTAGTCGTCTATCGCGTAGTGCTGGGTCGCCCGGTTGTCCCAGACCGCGAGGTCGCCGGGCGCCCAGCGCCACCTGACCGTGTTCTCCAGCCTGGTCACGTGCCGCTGGAACAGCTCGAACAGGTACCTGGAGTCGCCCGCGGGCACGCCCAGGATGTGCCTGACGAACTGGCCGAGCAGCAGGGCGCGCTCGCCGGTCACCGGGTGCACGCGCACCACGGGATGCTCGGTCTCGTACACGCTCGACAGGAAGACGTCCCGGTGGTGATCCCGGTCGCGGGGGGTCATGGAGTTCACGCCGCCGCCGCGCGTGCCGATGTAGTCAAAGTCGTTGCTGTGCAGCGCCCGCAGCCGGTCGGCGAGCTCGCGCAGATCGGGAGCCAGGGACCGGTAGGCCGCCGCCGTGTTCGCCCAGACGGTATCGCCGCCGTAGGGCGGCAGCGTGACCGCGCGCAGGACCGACAGGGCCGGCGGCCGGTCAACGAACGTCACGTCGGTGTGCCAGGCGTTCGCCTTCCCGCCGCCGCGCTGGGCGTCGAGCGAGAGCACGTTGCGCCCGTCCGCCTGCCCCGGCACCGTCGGATGCGGCATGGTCAGGTACCCGAACAGCCGCGCGAACCCCGACTGGCTCTCGTCATCGAGGTGATGCTGGCCGCGGAAGAAGATCACCTTGTGCTCGTTCAGCGCGGTCCTGATGATCTCCATGATCGGGCCGGGCAGGTCGGGGCCGACCCGGATGCCGGTGAGCTCGGCCCCGATGTGCCCGGCGACGCGGTGTACGTCGATGCTCGGATGGAACCGGGTCATGCGCACTCCCTGGTGAGTCCGGCGCGGGTCACGCCCTCCACGAAAGCACCCGGGAACCGTTAATGTCAATAATTCCGACTGTTTAAATCGGCTTGACTGCGGCCGGCGGCAGCCGTCTAGCTGAGCAGCCCGGGGTAGAGCAGCGCGAGCTGATCCGGGTAGGCCGCGATCAGCCGCAGCTCGTCGTCGGTGAGCGGCTTGCCGGTCGCAGCGGCGCACAGCTGCACCAGCCGGAACGACAGGTCCTCGTCGGCCACCTCGACGCCGAGGCCGTCCATCACGTGCCGGAACCCGGCCTTGCCGCCGTACTCGCCGGTGAGCACCACCCGGCCCCGGGCGGTGTGCCAGTCGGCCGGGAACGGGCCGAGCGCGTCGTCGTCGTAGAGCTCGTAGTTCTGCCGGTCCTTCAGCGCGCCGTCGGCATGGATGCCGGACTCGTGCGCGAAGGCGTTCCTGCCGGTGCCGGGCTGGCCCTGCGGCAGCGGCTGGCCGAACGCGTAACTCGCCCACGCGGCGAACCGCCTGGCCCAGGTCAGGTCCACCGGGTCGCCGATCACCGCCTTGCCCTCGGCGCCGAACCCGTGCCGGAAGGCCAGGATCACCGACAGCAGGTCGGCGTTGCCGGCCCGCTCGCCGATGCCGTTCACGCACGTGTTCACCCACGCGTCCTGCCCGGCGTCGAGGTCGCCGAGCGCGCCGGACAGCGAGTTCGCCACCGCCATGCCGAGGTCGTTGTGGCAGTGCGTCTCGACCGGCATGCCCACGGCGCTGGCCAGCTTCGCGAACCGCTCGCGGATCCGCTCGGGCGTGTCGCCGCCGATCGTGTCGCAGTACCGTATCCGGTCGGCGCCCGCCTCCTTCGCGGCGAGGGCGAACTCGAGCAGGAAGCCGTCATCGGTGCGCGACGCGTCCTCGGCGTTGACCCCGACGGTCTGCGCCCCGCCGTCCCGCGCCGCGGCCGCCGCCGCGGTCATCTCCGCGATGATCGCGCCGCGGTCCAGCCTGCCGCGGAACTTGTGAGCGATCATCTGGTCCGAGGTGGAGATCGACAGGTTGTAGTGATGCAGGCCCAGCGGTACCGAAGCGGCCACATCTTCGGTGATCGCCCGGCACCAGCCGGAGAGCCGCAGCCCGCCGAACGCGCCCGCCCCGGCCAGCGCCACGTTGGCCCGCACGTAGGGCACCTCGTGGAAGAGCGCGGGGAACCCGATCTCGGACTGGGCCACGCCCAGCCTGGCCAGGTAGAAGTTGATCATCGTCTTGCCGAACTTGGACAGGCCGGTCCGCGCGGTCTGCACCCCGTCGCGGTTGGTGACGTCAAGCACGTGGATAACGGGCACGGAGCGGTCCTCCTCAGGGTCAGCGTCCCTTCACATTGACACGTCGCTACAACGTGGATCAAGATTGATTAAAATCAACTATGGGTTCGCCGGCACCCCGCTCGCCGTGACTCCCGCCGGGCGGCTGGGCTGAAAGGCGAAGCAGCCGAACGGCTGGCGGCCCGACCGGTGCGCGAAAGCGAGCGTGAGGCGATGGCAGCCTGGATCACGGCCGAGGACGCTGCCGGCCGGCTCGGCGTCAAGCGGGCCACGCTGTACGCCTATGTGAGCCGCGGCGTGCTGGTACGCAAGCGGGCCGCGGACGGACGCGGCAGCCTGTTCGACGCCAGCGAGATCGAGAGGCTCGCCACCCGCGGGCGCCCGCGGCGCGTTCCTGGCGGAGCCGAGCTGGTGATCGAATCCGCGATCACCGAGATCTCCGGCGACCGGCTGCGGTACCGCGGCCACGAGGTCACCGCGCTGGCCGCCGCCCGCACCTTCGAGGACGTGGCCACCCTGCTCTGGGCTCCTTCCTCCAGCCCCCGACCCCGCGCGCCGCCCCCGAGGCGTCCGCATCAGCCCCCGGCGACGGGTGGCACGCGACGCCGGAGGGGATCGCAACGGGGACCGCGGCGCAGGCCGCGCTGCAGGCCGGCGCGCTGCCGCTGGAGCGGCTGCAGGTGATCGTGCCCGCGCTCGCCGCCACCGACCCGCTGCGGCTGCACCTGGACGGCCCTGCCGTGATCGCCGCCGGCCGCGCCATGATCGCCGGGATGGTCGCCTGCCTGCCGCCCGTCTCCCCGGAGCCCCCGGCCGCCATGATCGATGCGGAGTTGCCTACCTCGGGTGGTACACAACTCCACATCGATCAAGAAGCGCGCCCGTCCGAGGCGGATCGGGGCAGCATCGCCGACCGGCTGTGGCGGGCGATCTGCCCGGGCCCGCCCGCGGACGGCCTGCTTGCCGCGCTGCAGGCGGCGCTCGTGCTGCTCGCCGACCACGAGCTCGCCGCGTCCACGCTGGCGGCGCGGGTGGCCGCCTCGGTCAGGGCGGATCCTTACGCCGTGGTGGCGACCGGCCTCGGTGCGCTCGGCGGGCCGCTGCACGGCGGCGCGTCGCTCGGGGCCGAGGGCATGCTCGCGGCCGCCGCCACCCCCGCTGACGCGCCGCGGGTCGTGGGTGAGCTGCTGCGCCGGACGGGCCGGGTGCCCGGCTTCGGGCACTTCGTGTACCGGACGGGCGACCCGCGTGCCGTCTGCCTGCTGGACCTCGTGGCGCGCGCGGCGCCGGGCTCCGCGCGGCTCGCCGTCGCGGACGCGGTCCTCGCCGAGATGCGCCGCCGCGCCCTGCCCGAGCCGAACATCGACTTCGCGCTCGCGGTGCTGGCGGACGTCGGAGGGATGATCAGCGGGGCGGGAGAGGCGGTGTTCGCGGTGTCCCGCACGGCCGGCTGGGTCGCGCACGCGATCGAGGAGTACGCCCGTGACGTTCCGCTCCGGCCGCGCGCGGTCTACACCGGGCCGGCGGCCGGGGATCCGGCCCGGTAGCCGGGAATCGAAGGCGCCGGCGCGGGCATTTCCCCTAGTGACCTGAACACAAGGGAGACGCTTGCCATGCCTGTCCGCCGGCTCAATCACGCCGTTCTCTATGTCAGCAACCTGTCCCGCACCGTGGATTTCTACCAGGCCATGCTGGGCTTTGAGGTCCGCACCGAAATCCCGGGCCGGGCCGCCTTCCTGCGGGCGCCCGGATCGGCGAACGACCACGACCTGGGGCTGTTCGGGATCGGCGCCGCACCGCGCGCGGCCGCTCCGCAGGTGGGCCTGTACCACCTCGCCTGGGAGGTGGGCACGCTGCGCGAGCTCGCCGAGATCCGCGACAGGCTGAACGCCGGCGGCGCGCTGGTCGGCGCCAGCGATCACCGGGTCTCCAAGTCCCTGTACGCCAAGGACCCGGACGGCATCGAGTTCGAGGTGATGTGGCGGGTGCCGGCGAAGGACTGGGAGAGTGAGCTTCAGCAGGGCGACATGATCGCCCCGCTCGACCTCGAAGACGCGCTGGCCCGCTGGGGCGACCAGATGACCGGCGCCGCGGCGGGCTCGGCCACCTGACCAGCAGGGACCTGGCGCCAGCGCCGGACTGCCCATCCGTAAAGCCAAGGAGACGAACAGCGATGACAGACAATCCCGCCGCCAGCATCGACCTGGCGGCCATCGACGCCGAGCGCGACCGGCTGCGGTCGCTGTACCTGCGCGAGCAGCGGCCGGCGAGTTCCGCGCGGGGAGTGCATCATGTCGCGCTGCTGTCCTCCGACGTCGGGCGCACGATCGAGTTCTACCAGGGGATACTCGAGTTTCCGCTCACCGAGATCTTCGAGAACCGCGACTACGCGGGCTCGAACCACTTCTTCTTCGACCTGGGCAACGGCAACCTGCTGGCCTTCTTCGACTTTCCCGGGCTCGACCTCGGTCAGTATGAGGAGGTCCTCGGCGGGCTGCACCACATCGCGATCTCGGTCGAGCCGCAGCGCTGGGAGCGGCTGCGCGACAAGCTCTACGAGGCGGGGGTGGGTTACCAGGAAGAGAGCGGGTCGTCGCTGTACTTCAACGACCCCGACGGCGCCCGCGTCGAGCTGATCGCCGACCCGCTCGGCACCATGTACGGCAACGAGGTCGGCTGACCGCGCGGCTACCGGCCGATCGCGGCCGGGCAGCCGGGGGGCGCAGGCCAGCCGGCTGGACCGGGTCAGTCAGTTTTCTCGGCCGGGGGGCTGTGCATCCGCCGGGTCGCCATCCGGGTCGCGAGCAGCCGCGCTGTCGACATAGCGACAGCCGTCATCGCGGCCCATCCCACCGCCTCGGCCAGCCGGACCTCAGGATCCTCCGGGTGCGCAGGCGGTTCCTTGCCGGTGATCCGCTTCCAGGCCAGGGTCATCGCCTTGCGGGTGGCAAATCCGGCGGCGACGGCCGCCACGCCGCCGACCGCGCGGCTGCCGAAATTCCCGGGCTTGTCTGCCATCAGGTCCCTCCTTGAGCGTGCCGCTGCGGCCCCCGGATGGCGGGCGCCCGGCCGGTTGGATCATCTCACGCGGCCAGGGCCTGCCAGCACCTATTCGTACGCGGCCATCGCTGCGCGTGACCGCTCGATCGCCTCGGCCAGCCTGGCGGGCTGCCTCGTGCAGATCAGCATGTACGGCCACTTAGCGTCTGCCCCGGTGACCTCGACGTACACGGACTGCTTGAGATAAGGCCTGATCAGCATGTAGGCGCTGGGATCCGCGCGCGGCCCGCGCATGGCCCTGGTCTGCTTCTCGTCCAGCGGCCGCACCTCGCCGGCCATGGCCAGCGGCACCCGTGCCCGGGCCGCGCGCAGCTCGCCGTTCGTCACGCTCACCACGGCGCCGCCCCAGTGCAGCAGGGTCGCTGCGCAGATCACGGCCAGGGCGCTGTAGATCGCCACGCCGATGATCAGCTCGTAGCCGGCGAACAGCTCGGTACCGAGGATGATGACGCACAGGCCGCCGATCAGCCACCACGCGAGGGGTACCCGCAGCCGTTCGTGGTAGACGCGCATGAGGTCTACGGTAGTTGGTTAGGTGGATGGACATCATGGCCTGGCGGATATGGCGCGGGGAACGGGGGGCGGCACGCGGCATGACCACGGCCACCAAGCAGCAGGACGTCCCGGCCGCCGCGGAACACACGGGATCCGGCCCGGAACCGGCGAACCCCCGTCCGGCCCGTGACGGCCAGGGCAGTGACGAGCCGGGCGGTGACGAGAACTCGCGCGTGCCCGGGTGGCTGCAATCCGCGGCCGGCTGGTCCTGGCGGCTGCTGCTGGTCGGGCTGCTGATCTACGTATCCGCCAGGATCGCCAGCACCCTGCGGCTCGTCATCCTGCCCTGCGTGGCCGCGCTGCTGCTGACCGCGCTCCTGCAGCCGCTGACCGCCCGGCTGAAGCGGGCCGGCCTGCCGCCGATCCTGGCCACCTGGTGCGCGCTGCTCGCCGCGATCGCGGTGATCGCGGGACTGGGAACGCTGATCGGCGTGCAGGCGAGCGCCGAGTACCCGACCCTGGTCAAGGACGTCACGCACTCCGGTCACCAGCTGCAGGCCTGGCTGGCAGGCCCGCCCTTCCACATCAGGCAGATGCGCCTGCAGCAGCTGGCCACCAACGCCATCAACGTGATCAAGGCGCACCAGTCACAGGTCGCCGGGACCGTCCTGACCGGCGGGAAGTACGTCATCGAGATCGTGGCCGGATCCGTCCTCACCCTGTTCGTCGGGTTCTTCCTGCTCAAGGACGGGGAGCGGATCTGGGCCTGGCTGACCGGTTTCCTCTCCCCGGGCAGAGCCGACCGGGCTGACCGGGCCGGGCGGGCCGCCTGGCATGTACTCGTGCCTTACGTGCGGGGGACGATGCTGATCGCGGGGATACATTCCCTGGTCATCGGGCTGACCCTGTGGATACTGGGCGTCCCGCTGCTCATACCGCTGGCCGCCGTGGTTTTCCTCGCCGCGTTCGTGCCCCTGATCGGGATCCTGGTCGCCGGGACGCTCGCCATCGGCGTAACGCTGGGCACCAGGGGATGGATCGCGGCGGTGATCCTGCTGGCGGTGTTCCTGCTGGAGAACCAGCTCGACGGCCATCTGCTCCAGCCGCAGGTCGTCGGCCGCATCCTGCGGCTGCACCCGCTGGCGGTCATCCTGGTGCTCGCGGTCGGCGGGATTCTCGGCGGCATCCCCGGTGCCGTGGTGGCCGTGCCGACCGCCGCCGCGATCGCGCGTGCCTGGCCCGAGCTGCGCAGGCGGCCGGATCCGGCCGCCGTGGCCCGGCGCGCCCGGGGCTCTCCCGCCGGAGCGGACGGCCTCGGCGACGAGCACGTCCCGATGTAGGGTCTGCAGGTGAACGCATGGGAAGCTGATGAGGCCGGCCAGCGGGATGGCCGGCCGGACGTGCTGATCCGGCGCCTGGACCCAGGAGTGCCGCTACCCGGGTACGCTCACCCAGGGGATGCGGGAGCCGATCTGGTAACGGCCGCCGACGTGGAGCTGGCCCCCGGCCAGCGCGCCATAGTTCCCACCGGACTGGCGATAGCGCTGCCCGCGGGCTACGCCGCCTTCGTTCACCCGCGCTCGGGCCTCGCGGCCAGGCACGGGGTAACGATAGTGAACGCGCCGGGAACCGTGGACGCCGGATACCGGGGCGAGATCAAGGTCACGATGCTGAACACGGACGCGACCCAGACGGTCCGCTTCCTGCGCGGTGACCGCATCGCGCAGCTGGTGATCCAGCGGGTAGAGCACGTCAGGTTCCACGAGGTCGAGATCCTGCCAGGGTCGGCCCGGGGGGACGGGGGGTTCGGCTCGACCGGCGGGCACGCGGGAGCAGAGCCACCCAGGACATACGGATAACGACAGAGAGAGCAAGGGAGCGAGCGGAGTGTTCCGGCGGCGCCGTCAGGCGGACGAGAACGAGCCGATGCCCGAGAACCGGAGGGGCACAGCGCCCGCCGGCGAAGACGAGCTTGCCTGGCCTGCGGATGAAGATGCCGGGGAGGACCTGTATCCCGGCGACGAGTATCCCGGTGAAGAGGCCACGGGCCGCCACGCCGCCCCGGCGCTGGAAGCGGGGCCGTGGGATTCCGGCGAGCGGTACCCGGAGCGGCAGCGCGTTGATCTCGGCAGCCTGCTGATCCCGGTGAACCCGGGGCAGGAGGTCCAGCTGAACGTGGCCGGGGAGCAGATCGTCGCGGCCAGCGTGACCGTCGGCGACAGCGGCCTGCAGGTGCAGGCCTTCGCCGCGCCCAAGAGCGGCGGCTTGTGGGAGGACGTCCGGGGCGAGATCGCCGAGGAGCTCCGCAGCCTCGGCGGCGCATCGCAGGAGGCTGACGGCCCGTTCGGCGCGGAGCTGCAGGCACACGTGCCCTCCGAGCCGGAAAGCCCGAACTCGCCGCTGCAGCCGGCCCGCTACATCGGGGTGGACGGCCCGCGGTGGCTGCTCCGCGGCACGATCAGCGGCCCGGCTGCCAGCCACGGCGACCTCGCGAGGCCGCTGGAGCAGGTCTTCGCCGGCATCGTGGTGGTGCGCGGCGACCATCCGGCCCCGCCCCGTGACCTGCTGGCGATCGAGCTTCCCGCCGAGATGCGGCAGGCGATCGAAGAAGAGATGGCGCAGGCCGCCGAGCGCAGCCAGTACCCCAATCCATTCGAGCGCGGCCCGGAGATCACCGAGACCCGCTGACGCGCCGGGCCATAACGCCATAACGCCATAACGCGTCACTGCGCGCAGAGCAGCTCGCCCAGCTGGTCCTCGACGTCCTCGTTGGTGACGAACAGGAGCTCGTCTCCGCCCTCCAGCGGGTCATCGTCGTGCGGCACGATCACCCTGCCCTCGCGCAGGATCGCCACCAGCGCCGTGTCCACCGGCCAGTCGATGTCCCCGACGCGCTGGCCCGCCAGCGGGGCGTCGGCGGGCATGGTGAGCTCCACCAGGTTCGCCTCGCTCTGCCGGAACGTCATCAGCCTGACCAGGTCGCCGACGCTGACCGCCTCCTCCACGAGCGCGGACAGCAGCCGCGGCGTGGAAACGGCGACGTCGATTCCCCACGACTCGTTGAACAGCCACTCGTTCTTGGGGTGATTGACCCGCGCGACAACCCGCGGCACGCCGTATTCGGTCTTCGCCAGCAGCGAGACGACGAGATTGGCCTTGTCGTCACCGGTCGCGCAGATCACCACATTGCAGCGTTCGAGCCCGGCATCGTCCAGCGACGTGATCTCGCAGGCGTCGGCGAGCAGCCATTCGGCCCGCGGCACGCTGTCCACCTTGATGGCCCGGGGATTCTTGTCGATGAGCAGGACCTCGTGGCCGTTCTCGAGCAGCTCGCCGGCGATGGACTTGCCGACCGACCCTGCCCCGGCGATCATGACCCGCATCAGTGCCCTCCTTCGGCCCGCTTGACGAGCTGCGCCGTGATCCGCTCGAGGTCGCCCTCCTCGGCGATCACGTGCAGCATGTCACCCTCCTGCAGCACGGTCCCCGGCTCCGGCATCAGCGCCTGGCCGAGCCTGGAGATGAACGCGATCCTGGCCCCGATGGCCTGCTCGATCAGCTTGACCTTCTCACCGAGCCACCGCTCGGAGTAGGCGACCTCGGCGAGCACGATCTTCCCGGTGGGGTCGCGCCAGAGCGACTCCGCTCCGTCGGGCAGCAGCGTGCGCAGCATCTGGTCAGCGGTCCAGCGCACGGTCGCCACGGTCGGGATGCCGAGCCGCTGGTAGACCTCGGCACGGCGCGGGTCGTAGATCCGTGCCGCTACCCGCTGGATGCCGAACGACTCCCGCACCACCCGAGCCGAGATGATGTTGGAGTTGTCGCCGCTGCTCACCGCGGCGAACGCGTCGGCCTCCTCGATCCCCGCCTCGATCAGCACGTCCCGGTCGAAGCCGTAGCCGGTTATCTTCCGGCCCTTGAAGCCCGAACGGAGCTTGCGGAAGGCGTCGGCATCCTGATCGATGACAGCCACCGAGTGGCCCTGGTCCTCGAGGATGTGCGCAAGGGTGGAGCCGACCCGGCCGCACCCCATGATCACGACATGCACAGCCGTCCCTCCGGTGATTGCGTTGCCCGCCAACGGTATTCCCTCCGTGTCGCGGCGCAGACCCGGGATGGGTGAACACTTGCCCTCGCATAGGCTGCTCAGCCGGGGGTGCTGACCGGCCGTGACCAAGATAACCGCGATTCCGAACGGCTCCGACCGGGGCGATGTGCTCGAGCTGACCGTCGGCAAACCGGCCCACGGCGGCTGGTGCGTGGCCAGGACCGCCGGCACGGGCGCCGATCAGGGCAAGGTGGTGTTCGTCCGGCACGCGCTGCCCGGCGAGCGGGTCCGCGCCCGGGTGACCAGCAGCACGGCGAGGTTCGCCCGCGCCGAGGCCGTCGAGGTGCTGGAGCCGTCCCCGGACCGGGTCGAGCCGCCCTGCCGGTACGCGCGCCCGGACGGGTGCGGCGGCTGCGACCTGCAGCACGCCAGCCCGGACGCGCAGCGGCAGATCAAGGCCCAGGTCATCAGCCAGCAGCTGCGCCGCATGGCCGGGATCGAGCGGGCGGTCGTGGTGGAAGCTCTGCCGGGCGACCCGGCGGGCCTCGGCTGGCGCACCAGGGTCAGCTTCGCCGTCGGCCCGGACGGGACGGCGGGACTGCGGCGGCACCGCTCGCGCGAGGTCGTCGGCATCACCGACTGCCTGATCGCTCATCCGCTCGTCCGTGCCGCCGGCGTTCCGGCGCGGGCGTGGCCGCGCGCCCGCGGCGTCAACGTGACGGTCTCGCCCGGGTCGGGGGAGCGGTCAGTCGCGGTGTCCGGCCCGGCGCGGGCGGGCGGCCCGTCAGGCCGCGGCCGGCCGGCCGGGGAGTCCGGCGCTGGCCGGCCCGACGGCGAGCGCGCCCGGCCGTGGCTCACCCAGCACGCGGCCGGCCGTACCTGGCGGGTGAGCAGCGGGGTGTTCTGGCAGGTGCATCCGGCGGCCGCAGGCGTGCTGACCGAGGTGGTGCTCGGCGCGCTGCGCCCCCGTCCCGGTGACGTGGCTCTCGATCTGTACTGCGGCGCGGGCCTGTTCACCGCCGCGCTGGCCGAGGCCGTCGGCCCGGCCGGCCTGGTCACCGCGGTGGAATCGCACCCGGCGGCCGTCCGCGACGCGCGCAAGAACCTCGCCCGGTATCAGCAGGTCCGGGTGCACCGGGGCGACGCCGCGCAAGTGCTGGAGCAGCGCGGCCTGGGCGGCGCCACCCTGGCGGTCCTGGACCCGCCCCGGACGGGGGCCGACCGCCAGGTAATCGAGCTGCTCGCCTCCGGCGGCGAGCCAGCCCGGGCCGGACCAGGGCCCGGCGGGCACGCCGCGGGCGAAGCCGGCGGCAGGGTGGAAGCCGGCGACGACACGGACGCGGGTCAGCGCGCGGCGGGCGCATCGAGGCCGGGCCGTCATGGCAGCGAGGGTGCCGCCGGCCAGGCCGTCGGCAGCCTGCAACGGATCGCTTACGTGTCGTGTGACCCGGCGACGCTGGCCAGGGACATCGCCGTGTTCGCCGGCCTCGGCTGGCGGCTCGAGGACCTGCGGGCGTTCGACGCGTTCCCGATGACGCACCACGTCGAGTGCGTCGCCACGCTCACCCGCGCCTAGCTCCCCCGGGGCGTCCCCCCGGGATGATGGAGCGTTTGGCCGGCTATCACCTACCATTTGCTCCATCATCTCGGGTGCCGCGCACCGGTGAGCAAAAATGGGACTCATGCGACTACGGGTTTTCACCGAACCACAGCAGGGAGCCGACTACGCGACGCTGCGCCGGGTGGCGCAGGCGGCCGAGCGGCTCGGCTTCGACGCGTTCTTCCGCTCCGACCACTACCTCAAGATCGGCGACGGCGGCAGCGGGCTGCCCGGCCCGACGGATGCCTGGACGACGCTGGCCGGGCTGGCGGTCGAGACGAGCTCGATCCGCCTCGGCACGCTGGTGACCTCCGCGACGTTCCGGCTGCCGGGTCCGCTGGCCATCACCGTGGCGCAGGTGGACCAGATGAGCGGCGGGCGGGTCGAGTTCGGGCTCGGCACCGGGTGGTACGAGGCCGAGCACGCCGCCTACGGCATCCCGTTCCCGCCGGTCGCGGAGCGCTTCGACCGGTTCGAGGAGCAGCTCGCGATCATCACCGGGCTGTGGCGGACGCCAGCGGGGCAGACGTTCTCCTTCAGCGGCTCGCACTACCAGCTGAAAGACTCGCCGGCGCTGCCGAAGCCGGCCCAGCTGCCGCACCCGCCGGTGCTGATCGGCGGCGCCGGGGCGCGCCGGACGCCGCGGCTGGCGGCCGCCTACGCCAGCGAGTTCAACGTGCCGTTCCGGAGCATGGACGAGACCGCGGCCGCGTTCGCGCGGGTGCGGGAGGCCTGCGCGGCCGCGGGCCGGGACGCCGCATCGATGCGCTACTCGTTCGCCCAGCCGGTCTGCTGCGGCCGCGACGACGCCGAGGTGGAGCGGCGGGCCCGCGCGATCGGCATCCCGCTGAGCAACCTGCGGGACCAGGGACTGGCCGGTACCCCCGCCGAGGTGGTGGACCGGCTGGGGCAGTTCGGCGAGATCGGCGCGGACGGGGCCTACCTGCAGGTTCTCGACCTGCATGACATCGATCACCTGGAGCTGATCGCGGCCGAGGTCATGCCGCAGGTGGCGTGATCCCGGCGGGGCCATGGAAGGGAGCGGTCTGCCCTGAAGCTTGCGGCCGACGAGGCGCGGCGACGGCTCGGGGCGGCGCGGGTGGCCCGGCTGGCCACCATCGCCGGTCCCGGGCCGCCGCACATCGTCCCCGTCACTTTCGCGCTTACGGGTGACCGCATCTACACCGTGGTCAACGGTAAGCCTAAGACCACCCGTGACCTGCAGCGGCTTCGCAACATCCGGGCCCACCCGCAGGTCGCGGTGCTGGCCGATCACTACGAGGAAGACTGGTCGCTGCTGTGGTGGGTGCGGGCCGACGGCCGCGCGTCCATCCTGACCGGCCCGGGCGAGATGGCCGGGCCCGTCCAGCTGCTGACCGGCCGGTACCCGCAGTACCGTCAGAGCCCGCCAGCCGGACCGGTGATCTGCGTCGTGGTCCACCACTGGGCTGGCTGGGCAGCCGCGAGTCCAGAGACCCGGCAGTACGGGAACTAACCCCGGCCTGGCCCGGCCCGTTGCGGGGTGCGGGCCAGTAGTGCCAGGCTGAGCCGGTGGCTGCCGCTCCGCCCGCGGTCCTTCGGATTCGCGCTATCACCTGCCTGGCTGTGGCCGGCGCCGTCCCGCTCACCGTGGGCACGATCCTCTGGGTCATCGCCGCGGTCATGCAGGGCCCGGCGGCGGCGCGCGGCTGGGGCGGGACAGCGAGCGCCGGCGAGGTGCTGGTGCTCGCCGGGCTGGCCTGCGGCCTGGCCTTGATCATCATGGCGACCCGGTGGCAGCGCAGGACGCCGCATCCGGCGGCGGCCAGCGCGGCCGAGCCGTTTGCGGGCAACGAGCAGGCGCTGATGCCACTGGCATCCCCCGGGCAGCAGGCATACCCGGCCGGGCCAACGGGGATGCCGCTGTACCCGCAGCCGCCCGCGGGCTACCCGCCCGCGGACCCGCATATGGCGGCCTACCCGCAGCCGCCAGGGCCGCAGCCGTGGCGGCCCCCGCCCGGCCAGGCCCGCCCGTGACGAGCGGCCAGAGCGGGAAGAGCGGGCCGGGCGCGGATCCGCTCGGCATCGACCAGTTGCTCGCCATCATGCCGTTCGCGGCGACCATCGGGATCGTGCTGGACATCGCCTCACCAGAACAGGTGGCCGGCAGGCTGGCCTGGGCTGCTGAACTCTGCACGGCGGGCGGCGTGCTGCACGGCGGGGCGCTGATGACCCTGGCCGACAGTCTCGGCGCCCTCTGCGCGTACCTCAACCTTCCCGACGGCGCGGCCACCGCCACGATCTCGTCCTCGACGAATTTCCTGCGGCCGGTCCGCGGCGGCGACGTGCACGGCACATCCCGGCCCGTGCACGTCGGCAGGTCGGTTATCGTCGTGCAGACAGAGCTGCGCGGCGACTCCTCCGTGCTGGTCGGGCAAGTCACTCAGGCCCAGGCGGTCCTCCCCGGCAGGTAGCCGGGAAGGCCCAGCCAGGTCCGTGGTCACGAGATCGCCTGCAGAGCAGGCGCAGGCGCCCTCGTTCTGGCACAGTAGTTGCACCCCGCACCAGCTCAGAGCGCCATCGAGGACAGGCCGGCGTGCAGGGTGGAGGCAGACAAATGCTGGGACTTCCGGACTCGACGCTGGCGTGCCTGTTCGACCTGGACGGCGTGGTCACCAAGACGGCGCTCGTGCACGCGGCCGCGTGGAAAGAGATGTTCGACGACTTCCTCCGCCAGCACGCCGCCGCGACCGGCACCGAGTTCGTGCCATTCGACGCGGTCGGAGAGTATGACCGGTACGTTGACGGGAAACCGCGGCTGGACGGGACCCGGTCCTTCCTGCAAGCCAGGGGGATCGAGCTGCCCGAAGGCGACCCCTCCGACCCGCCCGCCGCGCTCACCGTCAACGGGCTGAGCAACCGCAAGAACGCTCTCGTGCTGGAGATGATCGACAAGCACGGGGTCGAGGTCTACGAGGGATCGGTGCGCTACATCAAGACGGTCCGCGAGGCGGGGCTGAAGACCGCGGTCGTCTCCTCGAGCGCCAACACCGCCCAGGTGCTCGACGTCGCCGGGATCGCCGGCCTGTTCGACACCCGCATCGACGGCGTGATCGCCAAGGAGCGCGGCCTGGCGGGCAAGCCCGCGCCGGACACGTTCCTCGCCGCCGCGCAGGACCTGGGCGTGACCCCCGCGCAGGCCGCGGTGTTCGAGGACGCGCTGGCCGGGGTCGCCGCCGGCCGGGCCGGCCACTTCGGCATCGTCGTGGGGGTGGACAGGACGGGCCAGGCGGCCGAACTGCTGGAGCACGGCGCGGACATCGTGGTCCGCGATCTCGAGGAGCTGCTGGACAAGTGAGAACAGGCACATGAGCACCCCGCGGCGGCAGAAAGTCCGGGTTTCGGCTGTTGCCCGGGGCGCATCGGCGGGTACGAACGTCTCCGGGTCCCCTCGCCAGGGAGTGCGGATGATCAGGCAGACCGCATACGGCGTCGAACCGTGGAGCATCGTCGAGTCGGAGCTCAACCTCGACGTGCTCGCCCAGAGCGAGTCCGTGTTCGCGCTGTCCAACGGGCACGTCGGGATGCGCGGGAACCTGGACGAGGGCGAGCCGCACGGGCTGCCGGGGACCTACCTGAACTCCCTCTACGAGCTCAGGCCGCTGCCGTACGCCGAGGCCGGATACGGGTACCCGGACTCGGGCCAGACGATCATCAACGTCACCAACGGCAAGCTCATCCGGCTGCACGTCAACGACGAGCCGTTCGACGTCAGGTACGGCATCGTGCACTCGCACGTGCGCAGGCTCGACCTGCGGGCCGGGACGCTGACCCGGGAGGTGGAGTGGAGCTCGCGGCCGGCAACCGGGTGCGGGTCACCTCGGTGCGGATGGTGTCGCTGACCCAGCGGGCGATCGCGGCGATCCGCTACACGGTCGAGCCGGTTAACGAGCCGCTGCGGCTGGTCATCCAGTCCGAGCTGGTGGCCAACGAGGTGCTGCCCGAGCAGGGCAAGGACCCGCGCGTCGCGGCGGTGCTCGAGTCGCCGCTGGTCAGCGAAGAGCACGTCGCCCAGGATGACGACCAGCAGCGGGTGGTCCTGGTGCACCGCACGAAGGTGAGCGGCCTGATGCTCGCCGCCGGGATGAGCCACGAGATTGCGGGCCCGGAGAGGATGTCCGTGCGCACCGAGTCCTCGCCCGACCTCGGCCGGACCACCGTGGCGGCCAGGGTGGCGTCGGGGGAGCAGCTGGAGGTCACCAAGTACATCGGTTACGGCTGGTCCAGCCAGCGGTCCCGGCCGGCCCTGCACGATCAGGTCGCCGGGGCGCTGGCGCTGGCCCGGCTGACCGGGTGGGACGCCCTGCTGGACGAGCAGCGCGGCTACCTCGAGGAGTTCTGGGCGGGCGCGGACGTCGCGGTCGAGGGTGACCCGGAGGTCCAGCAGGCGGTGCGGTTCGGGCTGTTCCACATCCTGCAGGCCGGCGCCCGTGCGGAGCTGCGCCCGATCGCCGCCAAGGGGCTGACCGGACCGGGGTACGACGGGCACACGTTCTGGGACACCGAGACGTACGTGCTGCCGGTGCTGACCTACACCCACCCGGACGCGGTCGCCGACGCGCTCGGCTGGCGGCACATGGTGCTGCCCGAGGCCCGCCAGCACGCGATCGACCTGGGCCTGGCCGGGGCGGCGTACCCGTGGCGGACGATCAGGGGCCAGGAGTGCTCGGGCTACTGGCCGGCCGGGACCGCCGCGTTCCACATCAACGCCGACATCGCCGACGCGATCCTGCGGTACCTGGACGCGACCGGGGACGACGACTTCGAGCGCGGGGCCGCCCTGGAGATGCTCGTGGAGACCGCGCGGCTGTGGCGCAAGCTCGGCAACCACGACCGGGACGGCAAGTTCCGCATCGACGGGGTCACCGGGCCCGACGAGTACAGCGCCATCGCGGACAACAACGTCTACACGAACCTGATGGCCCAGCAGAACCTCGTCGCCGCTGCGGACATCGCGGCCAAGCACATGGACGAGGCGGCCGCGCTCGGCGTCACCACCGAGGAAGCGGCGGCGTGGCGCGACGCCGCGGCCGCGATGACCATCCCCTACGACGAGCGGCTCGGCGTGCACCCGCAGGCGGAGGCGTTCACCGACCACGCGCGGTGGGACTTCGAGAACACCCCCCCGGACAAGTACCCGCTGCTGCTGCACTTTCCCTACTTCGAGCTGTACCGCAAGCAGGTGATCAAGCAGGCCGACCTGGTGCTGGCCATGCAGCTGCGCAGCGACGCGTTCACGCCCGAGCAGAAGGCGCGCAACTTCTACTACTACGAGGCGCTGACCGTGCGGGACTCCTCGCTGTCGGCCTGCACCCAGTCGGTGATCGCCGCCGAGGTCGGGCAGCTGGATCTGGCGCACGCCTACCTCGCCGAGGCCGCGCTGATGGATCTGTACGACGT
Organism: uncultured Actinomycetes bacterium; assembly: GCA_963697445.1. Taxonomy (GTDB): domain Bacteria; phylum Actinomycetota; class Actinomycetes; order Streptosporangiales; family Streptosporangiaceae; genus PALSA-505. Next base: position 165,055 of record CAVOOC010000035.1, on the reverse strand, counting down.
GCAGCACAACACCCGCGACGGCCTGCACATGGCCTCGCTCGCGGGAGCGTGGACGGCGCTGGTCGCCGGCTTCGGCGGGATGCGGCCGCAGGACGACACGCTGGCGTTCGCGCCGCGGCTGCCGGGCAGCATCGCCAAGCTGACCTTCCGGCTCCGCTACCGGGGGCGCAGGCTCTGCGTCACGATCTCGCCCCGCAAGGTGCGCTACGAGCTGCTGGACGGGGAGCCGATGCCGCTGCTGCATCACGGCGAGCGGCTGATGCTCGAGGACAAGCCGGTCACGCGCGACGTGCCGCCGGTCACGCCCGGCCCGCCGCCGCGCCAGCCCCCGGGCCGGGAGCCGCTCGCCCACCGCCCCGTCTGACCGGCCGGCGGCCCTGGCGACCGTGCGCGCGGGCCGGCCTGCCACCGTTCGGTATTCAGATTGACCATATCTTCCACCGTAACCCGGCAAAGGCTGTACAAATCGATTATCCCGAACGGTGGCGGTTGCACTCTCGCGCATTAATCGCTGAAGTGTGTACTACAGGTTGCACCGTATCCAGAGGGGTCTGCCATGACGACGAGCACGCACGCACCGGGCACGGACGAGCTGAAGCAGCTCGTCGGGCTGGTCGAGCACGACGAGTCCGCGGAATCCGTTCCCGGTCACCGCGCTGGACGCGGTCGTCTTCGTCACCGGCAACGCCACCCAGACCGCGCACTTCTACCAGGCGGTCTTCGGGATGGACCTGGCCGCCTACAGCGGGCCGGAGACCGGTAATCACGAGTACAAGTCGTACGTGCTGACCTCGGGGTCGGCGCGGTTCGTGATCAACGGCGGCGTGCACCCGCGCAGCTGGATGCTCGATCACCACCGCGCGCACGGCGACGGCGTGGCGGACCTGCCGCTGTCGGTGCCCGACGTGGACCGGTGCGTGCGGCAGGCGCGGCGGACCGGCGCGACCGTGCTGGCCGAGCCGCACGACGAGTCCGACGAGCATGGCACGGTGCGGATCGCCGCGATCGCCGCCTACGGGGACACCCGGCACACGCTCATCGACCGGACCCGCTACCACGGCCCGTACCTGCCCGGGTACGCGCCCGCGCGGACGGCGGTGGCCCGTTCCGCTGGCGAGCCGAAGCGGTTGTTCCAGGCGGTCGACCACACCGTGGGCAACGTCGAGCTGGGCCGGATGGACGCGTGGGTCGACTTCTACAACGAGGTCATGGGCTTCGTGAACATGGCCGAGTTCATCGGCGACGACATCGCCACCGACTACTCGGCGCTGATGTCCAAGGTCGTCGCCAACGGCAATCACCGGGTGAAGTTCCCGCTCAACGAGCCGGCCATCGGCAAGCGCAAGTCACAGATCGACGAGTTCCTCGAGTTCTACGGCGGCCCCGGCGTTCAGCACATCGCGCTGGCCACCGGCGACATCCTCACCGCGGTCGACGTGCTGCGCGCGCGGGGCGTGCAGTTCCTCGACACCCCCGACAGCTACTACACCGACCCCGAGCTGCGGGCCCGGATCGGCCAGGTGCGCGTCCCGGTGGAGGAGCTGCGGTCGCGCGGGATCCTGGTGGACCGGGACGAGGACGGCTACCTGCTGCAGATCTTCACCGCGCCGCTGGGCGACCGGCCGACGCTGTTCTTCGAGCTGATCGAGCGGCACGGGTCACTGGGGTTCGGCAAGGGCAACTTCAAGGCGCTATTCGAGGCGATCGAGCGGGAGCAGGAGCGCCGCGGCAACCTCTGAGCCGCGCTGGCCGCACCCCGCTCGCGCTGCCCCCGCCGCCCGCGAAGTACCTTGACGTCAAGATATGATGGACTGGAGAGCGGATAGCCGCTGACACCGCGGGCAGGTGCACGGCGGGCGGGCAGATCTTGGGAGGTCGGTGCGGATGACCGCGGACAGCTTCGGCAGCCGGGCAACGCTGCGGGCGGGCGAAGAGTCGTACGAGATCCACAGGCTGGACGCGGTTGACGGGGCGCAGACGCTGCCCTTCAGCCTGAAAATCCTGCTCGAGAACCTGCTGCGCACCGAGGAAGGCGTGAACGTCACCGCCGACCACGTGCGCGCGCTGGCCGGCTGGGACCCGAAGGCACAGCCCGGCACCGAGATACAGTTCACCCCGGCACGGGTGATCATGCAGGACCTGACCGGCGTGCCCGCCATCGTGGACCTGGCCACCATGCGGGAGGCCATGCGCGACCTGGGCGGCGATCCGGCCAGGATCAACCCGCTGGTCCCGGCCGAGCTGGTCATCGACCACTCGGTGGTGGCCGATGTGTTCGGCCGCGCGGACGCGTTCCAGCGGAACGTCGACTTCGAATTCCAGCGGAACTCCGAGCGGTTCGGCTTCCTGCGCTGGGGCCAGGACGCGTTCGACGGGCTCAAGGTGGTGCCGCCCGGCACCGGGATCGTGCACCAGGTGAACATCGAGTACCTGGCCCGGGTGGTCATGACCAGAGACGGCACCGCCTACCCGGACACGTGCGTGGGCACCGACTCGCACACCACCATGCAGAACGGGCTCGGCATCCTCGGCTGGGGCGTCGGCGGCATCGAGGCCGAGGCGGCCATGCTGGGCCAGCCGATCTCCATGCTGATCCCGCGCGTGGTCGGGTTCCGGCTCACCGGTGAGCTGCCCGACGGCGCGACAGCCACCGACCTGGTGCTGCACATCACCGAGCTGCTCCGCCACCACGGCGTGGTCGGCAAGTTCGTCGAGTTCCACGGCGAAGGGGTGGCCGCGGTGCCGGTGGCGAACCGGGCCACGATCGGGAACATGAGCCCCGAGTTCGGGTCCACCTGCGCTATTTTCCCGATCGACGAGCAGACCCTCACCTACCTGCGGCTCACCGGCCTGCCGCGCAGCAGGTCGCGCTGGTCGAGGCGTACGCCAAGGAGCAGGGCCTGTGGCACGAGCCGGGTGCCGGCAGCGCCAGGTACTCCGAGGAGCTCGAGCTCGACCTGTTGACCGTGGTGCCCTCGCTGGCCGGGCCCAAGCGGCCGCAGGACCGGGTGGCGCTGTCCGACTCCAAGAAGTCGTTCCGCCAGGCGCTGGCCTCCTACGTCTCCGTGCCGGAGACGGCCAACGGCGTCGCCGACACGTTCCCCGCCTCCGACCCCGTCGCGACGGAGACCGAGCAAAGCGCTGCGGACGAGGCCAGCCCGCCGTCATCCGCCGGGGAAAGGGCGCTGGTTTCCACGCCGACCGAGGTGACCCTGGACGACGGGGCCAAGGTCACCATCGACCACGGCTCGGTGGTGATCGCGGCGATCACGTCCTGCACCAACACCTCCAACCCGTCGGTCATGGTGGGCGCCGCGCTGCTCGCCAGGAAGGCCGTCGAGGCCGGGCTGGCCAGCAAGCCCTGGGTGAAGACCACGCTGGCGCCGGGCTCCAAAGTGGTCATGGACTACTACGAGCGGTCCGGCCTGCTGCCCTACCTGGAGAAGCTCGGCTTCAACCTGGTGGGCTACGGATGCACCACCTGCATCGGCAACTCGGGGCCGCTGCCGGAGACGATCAGCGAGGCGGTCAGCGACAGCGACCTGGCGGTCGTCTCGGTACTGTCGGGGAACAGGAACTTCGAGGGCCGGATCAACCCGGACGTCAAGATGAACTACCTGGCCTCGCCGCCGCTCGTGGTGGCCTACGCGCTGGCCGGGACGATGGACATCGACCTCACGTCCGAGCCGATCGGCGCGAACGCCGACGGCGACCCGGTCTACCTGTCAGACATCTGGCCGTCGCAGGACGAGATCGCCTCGGTCGTGGACAGCGCGGTGGCCGCCGAGATGTTCACCCGTGACTACGCCGACGTCTTCAGCGGCGACGAGCGGTGGCGGATGCTGGACGTCCCGGCCGGTGACACCTTCGCGTGGGAGGCCGACTCCACCTACGTCAGGCGGCCGCCGTACTTCGATGACATGCCGGCCGACCCGGCGCCGCTGGAAGACATCCACGGCGCCCGGGTGCTCGCCGTGCTGGGTGACTCGGTGACCACCGACCACATCTCCCCGGCCGGCGCGATCAGGGCGGACAGCCCGGCGGGGCAGTACCTGCAGTCCCATGGCGTCGGCCGGCGCGACTTCAACTCCTACGGGTCGCGGCGCGGCAACCACGAGGTGATGATCAGGGGCACGTTCGGCAACATCCGGCTGCGGAACCAGCTGGCGCCCGGCACCGAGGGCGGCGTCACGGTGAAGCTGCCGTCCGGCGAGCAGATGAGCATCTACGAGGCGTCGCGGCAGTACCTGGAGGAAGGCACCCCGCTGCTGGTCCTCGGCGGCAAGGAGTACGGCTCCGGCTCGTCCCGGGACTGGGCGGCGAAGGGCACCGCGCTGCTCGGCGTCCGCGCCGTGCTGGTCGAGTCGTTCGAGCGCATCCACCGGTCGAACCTGATCGGCATGGGCGTGCTGCCGCTGCAGTTCCAGCCGGGCGAGTCGGCGGAGTCGCTGGGCCTGACCGGGCACGAGGTGTTCGACGTGACCGGCATCGAGGCGATGACCTCGGGGCCAGTACCGGACGAGGTCACCGTGGTGGCGCACGCCGACGGTGATGCCGAGGGGCGCGAGTTCCGCGCAGTGGTCAGGATCGACACGCCGGGGGAGGCCGACTACTTCAGGCACGGCGGGATCATGCAGTTCGTGCTGCGGACGCTGCTGGCCAGGAACTGAGCACTCCGCCGGCGTCACTGCGGGAGCCAGCGAACGCTGGCCCCCCTGCCGTGCGCCGGGCGGCCACGGTCCTGCTGGTGACCGGCATCACGGTCCTGGCGCTCAACCTGCGCGCCTCGATCACCAGCCTGCCGCCGATCTTTCCCGAGCTGTCCGCGCGGCTCGGCCTGTCCGTCACCGCGATCACCGTGCTGGCCACGATCCCGGTGCTGTGCTTCGGCCTGTTCTCCGGCGTGGCGGCGCCGCTGAGCCGCAGGTTCGGCGAGGAGCGGGTGCTGCTTGCCTCGCTCAGCCTGGTGGCCGCCGGGCTGGTGCTGCGCGGCGCGCTGCCCGGCAGCCTGCTCTACCCCGGAACCGTGCTCGCCTCGGGCGCGATCGCGCTGATGAACGTGCTCCTGCCCAGCCTGATCAAGCGGCGCCAGCCGGACCGGGCCGGGCTGCTCATCGGCGTCTACCTGCTGAGCCTGGCCATCGGCGCGGTGTTCGGATCGCTGCTGGCAGTGCCGGCCCTCAGGGACACGGCGCACGCCGGCTGGCTCGGCGGCCCGGTACGGTTCTCCCTCTGGCTGTGGGCGGTGCCGGCCGCCGTGGCGTTCGCGGTCTGGCTGCCGCAGTGGCGTTACCGGCCCCGGGCCAGGCCGGACCGGCCGCGGGCCCGGGCCGACCGGTCCCGGGCCAGGCCGGGCGGGCCCCGGGCGGGCGGGCCCCGGGCGGACCGGTCCCGGGCCCGGCTGGGCGGACGGCAGACGGCACCCCAGATGGCACCGCAAGCGGCATCGCAGGCGGCATCGCAGGCGGCACCGCAGGCGGCATCGCAGGCGGCATCGCAGGCCGGCGGCCGGGTCGCCGTCGCCAGGCACGCGCTCGCCTGGCAGGTCACCGCGTTCATGGGCCTGCAGAGCCTGTCCTACTACGCGACGCTGTCCTGGCTGCCCACGCTGCTGCGCGGCCGCGGCGCGAGCGCGGCGCACGCCGGCGACCTGCTCGCCCTGATGAACCTGGGCAACGCGGTCACCTGCCTGATCATCCCGGTGCTCGCCCACCGGATGGCCGCGCAGCGCCTGCTCGTCGTGCCCACCGTGCTGGCGACCGCGGCGGGCATCGCCGGGACTCTGTACGGCCCCCTGGGCAGTGCCTGGGCCTGGATACTGCTGCTCGGGCTCAGCCAGGGCGCCTCGCTCGGCCTCGGGATCTTCTTCACGATGGCGCGGGCCCCCGACCCGGTCAGCGCCGCTTCCCTGTCCGGGCTGGCGCAGGGCTGGGGCTACCTGCTGGCCACGGTCGGCCCGCTGGCCGTCGGGCTGCTGCACGCGAGCACCGGCGGCTGGGATGTCCCGGTCGCGATGCTGCTCGCGCTGTGCGGCGCGCAGCTGGCGGCGGGATGGCTCGCCGCCCGGGCGGAGGTCCTGCCACTCGCCTGACATGAGCGCGGGTCATGCCGCGCCCGCGCCCGCTGGCCTGGCCGGAGCGTGGCCGGAGCCCTGCTTGGCGCCGGACCGGGGCCGGGCTGACCGGGGCCTGGCCTGACCGGGGTCGGCCGGACCGGAGCCAGCCGGACCGGAGCCGGCCGGATCGGAGCCAGCCGGGCGCTGGCGCGCGGACGTGCCCGGACGTCACCGGATAGGATGCCGCGGTGCTCTCGGTCGTGTTCGCCCTGCTGACCGCGCTGGCCAACGGAACGGCCTCCGTGCTGCAGCGGCGCGCCAACATCGACGCACCGCAGTCGAAGGCGCTGCACCTGTCGCTGTTCGGCTACCTGATCAGGCGCAAGGTGTGGCTGGCGGGCATCGGGATGATCATCGTTGCGGCGCTCTGCCAGGCGACCGCGCTGGCGACCGGCCCCGTCGCCCTGGTGCAGCCGATTTTCATCATCGAGCTGCCGTTCAGCCTGCTGCTGGCCAGCAGGCTGTCCCGGCAGCGGCTGCCGCGCCTGACCTGGTGGGCGGTCGTCCTGGTGACGGTCAGCCTGGGCGCGGGTCTGGCCGCCGCCGCGCCGTCCGGGGCGCAGGCCCGCGCTCCGCTGCACGTGTGGCTGGTGACGCTGTTCGCCACCGGGTGCTTCGAGGCCGTGGTGATCACCGCGGGCGTCCGGGTGCGGGGCAACGCGCGCGCCGCGGCGTTCGCTCTGGCGGCGGCGTGCGGCTACGCCCTGACCGCGACGCTGCTGAAGAACGCGATGGCGGCCCTGTCCCGCGGTATCGTCCCGTTCTTTACCTCCTGGGAGCTGTACGGCACCGCGGTGGCCGGGGTCGGGGCGCTGTTCCTGCTGCAGAACAGCCTGCAGGCCGGTTCGCTCGTCGCGGCCCAGCCGCCGCTGACCCTGGGTGACGCCCTGATCAGCGTCGCCTACGGGGTAACCCTGTTCAACGAGAAGCTGCGGACCGGCCCCTGGCTGGTGGCCGAGATCGCGGCCGTGCTGCTCATCGCCGTCGGCTGCGTGGAGATTTCGCGCTCCATGGCGCGTGCCCAGGCGGCCGATACGGCCGGCGCTCCGGCCGTATCGGCGCAGGGTGCCGAGGTCTGAGCGGCGCGCTACTGCTGCCTGCGCGCATAGGCGACGTTGATGACGCCGACGACGACCCAGATGAGGGCGGTCAGCAAGACGGCACCCGCGCCCGGCCCCGACCTGGTGCTGCCGCCGTTCGGGTAGTCAGCGCTGGAGGCGGCGCTGACGAGCACGATGGCGGTGGCCGAGAGGGCGGCCGCCATCGACCCGAGGGCCAGCAGGACCGATGGCCGTCCCGGGCGCGCGGCCCGCGCCCGCCGCCTGGCCCGGCGCAGATGCCGGCAATCCAGGTACTGCTCCAGTTCGGCCGCGACCCGCTGGTCGATCTCTGCTGCCACCCGGTCGTCGATCTCCGCCCCGATGCGCTCCACCAGGCCCTCGGCCACCGCCCGGTCGTAGCCGGGCCCCAGGTCCTGATGGGCGGCCACCGAGGCAGCGATCTCGTCCCGGCGATCCGTGCCCATGGCGCCTCCAGTGGGTGTGCTCGTCCTCCGGACAACGTACGGATGCGCGGCAGCTGGGGGGAATGCGGATAGCACCCGTTGTGACCCTGGGGCTATCCCCACCGGCGCCGCGCACGCACCGGTATCCGACCCGGAATGAGCAGTACTAAACCGCGAGAAATGGGTAGTAGGGGCGCCCACGCGTCCGGCACGGAGGTTGATATGGCAACCGCATCCGAGGCCCAGAGCCCGGCAATCAAGAGCCTGATCCCCGCCCGCATCGACCGGCTGGGCTGGTCACGGTTCCACACCAGGATGGTGATGGCGCTGGGGGTGGCCTGGATCCTGGACGGGCTCGAGATCACGATCGCGAGCAACCTCACCGCCGACCTGACCAAGAGCTCGACGCTGCACATGTCGACGGCCGGCGTCGCGGACATCGCCACCTGGTACCTGATCGGCGAGATCATCGGCGCGCTCTTCTTCGGCCGCCTGTCCGACAAGCTGGGCCGGAAGAACCTGTTCATGATCACGCTGGCTGTCTACCTGATCGGCAGCGGCCTGACGGCCGCCGCGCAGGCGGGGGCGGGCGGTTGGGTGGTGTACCTGTACGCCACCAGGGTCCTCGCGGGCAGCGGGATCGGCGGCGAGTACGCGGCGATCAACTCCGCGATCGACGAGATGATCCCCGCGCGCTACCGGGGCCGGATCGACATCGCGGTCAACGGCACCTACTGGGCCGGCGCGCTCATCGGCACCACGGCCACGCTGGTCCTGCTGAACCACCTCTCACCCAACCTCGGCTGGCGGCTGGCGTTCCTGGCCGGCCCGGTGCTCGGCGTGGTCATCATCTATGTCCGGCGTAACCTGCCGGAGAGCCCCCGCTGGCTGATCATGCACGGCCGGGTCGAGGAGGCGGAAAAGGCCATCGCCCAGATCGAGCAGGAAGCCGGCCGCGGCGGTGCCCAGCTGCCCCCGGTGGATGAGAGCAAGGCGATCGAAATCGTCCCGTCCGCGCGCATCGGCTACCTGACGCTGCTGCGGGTGCTGTTCCGGCAGTATCCGCAGCGGAGCGTCCTCGTCGCCGCGCTGATGGCCACGCAGTCGTTCCTGTACAACGCGATCTTCTTCACCTATGGCCTGGTGCTGGCCAAGTTCTTCCACGTCAGCGCCAATAACGTGCCGTACTACTTCTATGCCTTCGCGGCCGGGAACCTGCTCGGGCCGCTGACGATCGGGCGGCTGTTCGACACGCTCGGCCGGAAGAAGATGATCGCCGGCACCTACATCCTGTCCGGCGTCCTGCTGATCATCAGCGCCCAGCTGTTCAAGAACGGCTCCCTGAACGCGACCACCCAGACGCTGTGCTGGTCGGTGATCTTCTTCTTCGCATCCGCGGGCGCGAGCGCCGGTTATCTCACCGCCAGCGAGGTCTTCCCGATCGAGGTGCGGGCGCAGGCCATCGCTGTATTCTTCGCCATCGCGCAGGGCTTCGGCTCGCTCGGATCGCACCTGTACGGTCACCTGATCGGCAACGGATTCCGACCCGAACAAGCTCTACGTTGGCTACCTCATCGGAGCGGGCGCGATGATCCTGGGCGGGCTCGTCGAGGCCTTCCTCGGCGTCAACGCGGAAGGTAAATCGCTGGAGGACGTGGCCAGCCCGCTGTCGGCTGTGCGGAAGGTGGGGGCGGCGATTTCCGATGCGGCCCGGAGCAGCGGCCGGGGCCCGCTGCCGCAGGGCCCGGGCAGCTAGCGGCCGCCGGTCCGGGCGCCTGGCCCGCACTATCCTCCGGGGATAGCGGGAACATCTCTATCCCCGGAGGAGCACATGCCGCAGGAGCCGGAATTCCTCGCCCACCGTGACGGCGACCTGGTCGGCGTCGCGGTCCGGGATCTCGAGCCGGGGCCCGTGACGGGCGGCTGCCTGACCGGCCCGGCTTCGCTGACCGTGCGGCTCACCGAGCCGGTACCGCTGGGCCACAAGCTGGCCCTCGCCGACATCGCGGCCGGGCAGGACATCATCGAGTACGGCCAGCGGGTCGGCATCGCCACCAGGGACATCAGGCAGGGCCAGCACGTCCACGTCCACAACGTGCGGAGCGCCCGGCTGTGAAGCAGCGCCCGCTGACCGGATTCCGCCGCGAGAACGGGGCGGTCGGGATCAGGAACCACACGGTCATCCTGCCGGTAGACGACCTGTCGAACACGGCGGCCGAGGCCGTGGCCAAGCTGGTACCCGGCACGCTGGCGCTGCCGCACGCCTACGGCAGGCTGCAGTTCGGCGCCGATCTGGACCTCACGTTCGCGACGCTGGCCGGCAGCGCGGCCAACCCCAACGTCGCCTCCGCCGTAGTCATCGGCATCGAGCCCAACTGGACCGACCGGCTGGTCGCCGACATTGCCAAGACCGGCAAGAAGTGCCACGGCTTGGCCATCGAGCGCAACGGGGACCTGCGGACGATCGAGCGCGCTGCCCGGCTGGCCGCCCGGTTCCTGCAGGATGACTCCGAACGCGTGCGAGTGCCGGTCGAGCGGCACGAGATCATGCTGTCGATCAAGTGCGGCGAGTCGGACACGACGAGCGGCCTCGGCTCGTGCCCGACCACCGCGCAGGCCGTCGACCGGTGGGTGGACGAGGGCGGGACGGTGCTGTTCGGCGAGACGAGCGAGCTGACCGGCGGCGAGCATCTCATCGCCGGGCGATGCGCCACCGCCGCGGTCCGGCAGAAGTTCCAGCGGATCTACGACAGCTACCTGGAGATGATCGGCCGGGCGGGCGCCGACCTGCTCGGCTCGCAGCCCACCCAGGGCAACATCCGCGGCGGCCTGTCGACCATCGAGGAAAAGGCGATGGGCAACATCGCCAAGACGGGCTCGCGGCCGGTGGTGGGCGCGCTGGAGGCCGCCGAGATCCCCGCCTCCGGGCCCGGCCTGTACTTCATGGACACCTCGTCGGCCGCCGCCGAGTGCATCACGCTGATGGCCGCGGCCGGGGCGGTGCTGCATCTGTTCCCCACCGGCCAGGGCAACGTGATCGGGCACCCGATCGAGCCGGTGATCAAGCTAACCGCGAACCCGCTGACGGCCCAGACCATGGCCGAGCACATCGACCTGGACTGTTCCGGGCTGCTGACCAGGGAGTACGACCTGACCGCGGCGGGCGGCCAGCTGATGGAGATCTGCGACAGGACCATCAACGGCCGGCTCACCTGCGCCGAGGCGATCGGGCACCGGGAGTTCGCGCTCACCCGCCTCTACCAGAGCGCCTGACGGGAGAGCCGCACGGCCGCCGGCGTTTCCGCGGGAACGCCTGGATGTCTGGTGGTGCCGGGCGGCGTTGGCGCTTTCACGGGAGCGCCTGGGGAACTGGGCGCGTCCAGGCGCGGGGGCGGCTGTCGGCGTTTCCGCGGGAACGCCTGGATGTCTGGTGGTGCCGGGCGGCGTTGGCGCTTTCACGGGAGCGCCTGGGGAACTGGGCGCGTCCAGGCGCGGGGGCGGCTGTCGGCGTTTCCGCGGGAACGCCTGGATGTCTGGTGGTGCCGGGCGGCGTTGGCGCTTTCACGGGAGCGCCTGGGGAACTGGGCGCGTCCAGGCGCGGGGGCGGCCGTCGGCGTTTCCGCGGGAACGTCTCAGTGACGGGGGCGCAGCCCGGGGGTTGACGCCCTCAGGACGGTGCGAGCAGATCCGGGACGGCGGCGAGCAGCGGGGCCAGCCTGCCCTCGGCCGCCTTCCGGGCGCTGGCCAGGCCTGCCGCGGCCGGTTCGACGACTTCGAAGTAGACCTTGAGCTTGGGCTCCGTCCCGCTCGGCCGGATGACCACACGGGCGCCGGCCAGCCGGTAGACGATCACGTCGGACGGCGGCAGGCCCCGGGCCCCGGGCGCCAGATCCTCGGCGGAGAGCACCGGCTGGCCGGCCAGACCGGCCGGGGGAGCGGCGCGCAGCTCCGTCATGACGTCGCCCGGCGATCCGCTGCGCAGCGTGAGCTGCGCGGTCAGGTGCACGCCGTGGGCAGACTCGAGCTCGTCGTAGCGGTCGAGCAGGGAGCGGCCCGCGAGCCGCTCACGGGTGGCGAGGCTGAGCACGGCGAGGGCGGCGCCGATGCCGTCCTTGTCGCGGACCACGTCGCCGACCGCGTAGCCGAGCGCCTCCTCGTAGCCGAACAGGAACCGGCTGTCCGGCTGATTGCTGCCGGCCCGGACGATCCACTTGAATCCGGTGAGTGTCTCGGCGTAGCGGGCGCCCGCCGCGGCGGCGATCTTCGACAGCATGCTCGACGAGACGATCGTGGTCACCACGAGACGGCGGTCGGGGTCGGGCCGGTCGGCGGTCCGGTCCAGCAGGTAGGCGCCGAGCACCGCGCCGAGCTGGTCGCCGGTCAGCCGCCGCCAGCCGTACTCGGCCGCCGGGTCGGGCACCGCGACCGCCAGCCGGTCGCCGTCGGGATCACTGGCCAGCACGAGGTCGGCGCCGGTCTGTGTGGCCTGCTCGATCGCGAGGTCGAGCGCCCCGGGTTCCTCCGGGTTGGGGAAGGCGACCGTCGGGAAGTCCGGATCGGGATCGGCCTGGGCGGCGACCACCTGCGGGGCCGGGAAGCCCGCCCGCGCGATGGCCTCCAGCATGAGCGGGCCTGCCACGCCGTGCATCGGTGTGTAGACGACCCGCAGCGGTGCGCCGACGGCGGGTGGCTGGCCGGCGGCGCCAAGCGGCTGGTCGCAGCGCGGCTGGTCGCAGCGCGGCTGGTCGGCGTCCCTCGGTGTGTGGGCGCCGTTATGCAGCTGGTCGGCGGCACCCGGTGGCTGGTCGGCGTCGCGTGGCTGGTCGGTGGCATCCGGCTGGTCGCTGTCATGCGGCTGGCCGTCGGCGTCCGGTGGCTGGGCGCCGGCGGTGAGGGCCGCCAGGTAGGCCCCCGCGATCTCCTCACCGTGCCGGGTGACGAGCGGGCCGTCGAGGGAGCCGACGGGGATGTCGCGCAGCGGGCCGAGCGCGCGGATCGCGGCCTCGATCTCGGCGTCGGCGGGCGGGACGATCTGCGCTCCGTCGGCGAGGTACAGCTTGTAGCCGTTGTCGGCGGCCGGGTTGTGACTGGCGGTGATCATGATGCCGGCGGCGGCGGACAAGTGCCGGACCGAGAACGCGAGCAGCGGCGTCGGGCCCGGCCGCGGCAGCAGGTGAACATGCAGCCCGGCCCCGGTGAGCACGCGGGCCGCCTCGTCGGCGAACTCCGCCGACCCGTGCCGGGCATCGCAGCCGACGACGACGCCAGCGCTGGCCGCGACCGGCTCGCGGCCGGCCAGCCAGCCGGCCAGCGCAGCGGTGGCGGCCCGGACGACCGCCCGGTTCATCCGGTTGGGGCCGGCCGCGACCGCGCCGCGCAGGCCCGCGGTACCGAACTCCAGCCTGCCGCCGAACCGGTCCGCCAGTTCCGCGGCCGCCGCCGTGCTGCCGTCGGCCAGCAGGCTGCGCAGCTCGCCCCGGTCGCCGGGGTCCGGGTCGTCCTCGATCCACGCCTCGACCCTGGACCGGAGCCCGGCCGGGGTCCCCGTGCCGCCTCCCTCCTGGCCGACCGGGATCGCACGCCCAGTGCCACGCCCCTCCTGGTCGGCCTGGTGGACCCGCTTCCCCGTCATGGCCGCGCCCCCGCGGAGGGTGATCGTTTCGACTTTGCACACGTTAGGACCAAAAACGCGCCCGGATTGTCATAATTCCGTGGTCGCAGCGTGTGCAAAGTGGCGATGATCATGAGGGTGGTTCGGCTGCGCTGCTGGTCGCTCTGGGCAGGATCGCGGCGAGCAGCGCGCCCACCTGCCCGGCGGCTGCCTGCCCGGCGGCGACCACGTCGGCGTGGCTGAGGTCCTGGCCGCCCAGGCCGGCCGCCGGGTTGGTGACGAGCGAGATCGCCAGCACCTCGGCGCCGAGGTGGCGGGCGGCTATCGTCTCCAGCACGGTCGACATCCCGACCAGGTCGGCGCCGAGACTGCGGAGCATGCGGATCTCGGCCGGCGTCTCGTAATGGGGGCCGGGCAGCCCGGCGTACACCCCCTCGGGCAGGGACGGATCCGCCTCGTGCGCCAGGCCGCGCAGCCGCGCCGAGTACGCCTCGGTCAGGTCGGCGAACCTGCCGGGGAAGCCGTCGCTCGGGGGCAGGCCGGTGAGCGGCGAGCGGCCGGTGAGGTTCAGGTGGTCGCGGATCAGCACCGGCTGCCCGACGCCGTAGTCGCCGATCCCGCCCGCAGCGTTGGTCAGCACGATCACCCGGCAGCCCGCGGCGATCGCCGTGCGCACGCCGTGCACCACCGTCGCTGGCGAGTGCCCCTCGTACAGGTGCGCGCGGCCGAGGAAGACCAGCACCCGCGCCTGCCCTGCCCGCACCGAACGGACCAGGCCGGCATGACCGGCCACCGTGGGCGGCGGGAAGCCGCCCAGGTCGGCCACCGGTACCTCGGCCGTGGCGGCCCCGATCGCGTCGGCCGCCGGGGACCAGCCCGAGCCGAGCACGACCGCCACCTCGTGCTCCGGCTGGCCGGTCAGCTCGCCGAGCCTGGCGGCACTCGCTGCCGCCGCCGCGTACGGGTCGCCGGCGGCCCCGCCCCCGGGCGCGTGAGAGCTGGTCATGCCCGCAGGTAGGGTTTCCCGTCGGCGGCGGGCGCGCGGACCCTGCCGACCAGGCCGGCCACGGCGATGATCGTCGCCACATACGGCAGCATGTCCAGGAGGAACGGGGAGATCGGCACGGTGATGCTGCCCATGAAGCTCTCCAGGGCCTTGGTGAAGCCGAACAGCAGGGCCGCGGCGGTGGCGCCCAGCGGGGTCCACCGGCCGAAGATCATCGCGGCCAGGGCGATGTAGCCGAGGCCGGAGGACATGTCCTTGCTGAACGTCCCCACCGACCCGATCGTCAGGTAGGCGCCGCCGATCCCGGCCAGCATGCCGCCCATGATGAGGTTGCCGTACCTGATGCCCAGCACCTTGATGCCCACGGTGTCGGCGGCGGTGGGGTGCTCGCCCACGGCGCGTACCCGCAGCCCCCAGCGGGTGTTGAACAGGCCGACCTGGACCGCGATGATCGCGGCGTAGGTGAGGTAGAGGAAGATCGTGGAGTCGAAGAAGATCGGCCCGACGATCGGGATGCTGCCGAGCCCGGGGATCTTGATCGGGCCGAACGTGGCCGCGTTGTTGTAGGTGTTCGCCTGCGGCACCAGCAGCCTCTCGTAGAGGTAGCCGGTGAGCCCGCTGACCAGCAGGTTGAGCACCACGCCGAGGATGATCTGGTCGACCAGGAAGCGGATCGCGAACAGGGCCAGGATGGCGCCGACCAGCCCGCCCGCCAGCGACCCGCTGATGAGGCCGAGCCAGAGCACGCCGACGGCGCTGGCGACCACGGCGGCGGTGAAGGCGCCGAGCAGCAGCTGGCCCTCGATCGCGATGTTGATCACTCCGGCCCGCTCGCCCATGCACCCGGCGAGGGCGCCGAGGATCAGCGGTATCGAGACGGTCACCGTGTTCTGCAGCAGGTTCACGACGTTGACCGAGACGCCGTTCGCCCAGCTGCCGGTGTCCGCCCAGCAGAGCAGCGAGATGACGAAGAACAGCAGCACCGCGCCGATACTCAGCCGCCGGACGGCGGTGCGCTGGTCGAAGGCCGCAGCGGCGGCGCCGAGGAGGATCGAGACCGCGCCGAGAACGTAGGACACCGGCGCGGCGGGCGCGTGAATGCTCGGCACCTGCACCGAGGCACCGGGCAGCGCGAGCGCGAACGTGGCGTCACCCTTGTGCGCGTAGAGGCCGAACACGAGCATGTCGACGAGGCCGAACAGCACGAACACCGCCGCGGCCAGGTACCTGCGGTTGATCCTGAGCGGGGCACGGGTGACCGTGGCGAGCGCTGTCATCCGTTCCACCCCTTCGTGACCGCTTCCACCCCGGCGGCCCTGGCCTGCCGGAGCCGGAAGACCGCGCGGATCAGCGGCGGCGCCGCCACGAACAGCACGATCAGGCCCTGGATGACCTCGGTGATGTCGACGGGAACCGAGGTGGCCGCCTGCATGACGCTGCTGCCGGCGTCCAGGGCGCCGAAGAGCAGCGCCGCCAGCACCACCCCGAGCGGCCTGGCCCGGCCGAGCAGGGCCACGGTGATTCCGGTGATGCCGTACGTACCGTAGCTCTGGAAGTTGAGGCTGTAGAAGGTGCCCTGGATGGCCACGGCGCCGGACAGGCCCGCGAGCCCGCCGGCGAGCAGCATGACCAGGATCCAGGTCTGTCCCACGCTCATCCCGGCGCTGCGGGCCGCGCTCGGGTTCGCGCCGACGGTGCGGAACTCGAATCCGACCGTGCTGCGCGACAGCAGCCACCACACGCCGGCCGCGGCCGCCAGCGCGATCAGGAACCCGGCGCCGACCTGCGGCGGCGGGCCGCCGACGTGCGGCAGCTGGGCGTTGGCCGCGATGTTCGGGCTGGTCAGGTTCGCCTGGCCAGGCAGCTGCAGCGCGGTCGGCGTACCGAGCAGGTAGGACAGCAGGTCGTACATCACGTAGTTGAGCATGATCGTCACGATCACCTCGTGCGCGCCGGTCCGCGCCTTGAGGGCGCCGACGAGCCAGCCCAGCACCGCGCCGCCGGCGAACCCGCCGGCCAGGCACACGATCGCGTGGATGACCGGCGGCAGGCTGACGGCGAACCCCAGGTAGGTGACCATGATCGCGCCGCCGATCCACTGGCTGGCCGCGCCGATGTTGAACAGGCCTGCCCGGAAGGCGAGTGCCACCGCCAGCCCGGTCAGGATCAGCGGGGTGGCCTGGGACGCGGTCTGGGAGAGCGGGTAAAAGATGGCGCCGGCGGAACCTCCGTTGAACGCCGCCGAGATCGTGTGCGGGTTGACGATCGCGCCCTCGAACAGTGCCGAGTAAGCGGCCGCGACCGAATGCCAGGCAGCGGAGATCGCCGCGCCGGGCGCGGAGAAGAAGCTCCCCCAGGCGTGCAGGACCGTCGTGTCGCTGAACGCGATGATCAGCCCGCCCACCACCAGGGCCAGAGAAGATGGCGAGGATCGTGACGACCGCGGGGCTGCCCTGGGTGACCGCGTCGATGATCGCCCGGCCGAGGCCCTGACCTTTCGGCGGCCCGGCGGTGCCGTTGGCGGCCTGCCGGCTGGGTGGTCACGCCCGCGCCCGGGCCTTCGCCGGCCTCCCGGCGGCGGCCTGCCCGATTCCCCGCTCATGCCGGCTCCGCCGGGTCGGTGCCTGCCGGGTCGGGGCAGCGGGGTCGTCGCCAGTCGGCTCCGTGCCCGCCGGGCCGGTGCCGCCCGGCCAGGCGGTGCCGGGCGCCCCGTCAGGGCGGCCGGGTCGACGACAACCGCCGGCTCAACGCCGAGCGCCGGGTTGCCGGCCGCCGTGACCGCGGTCTGCGTGACCGCGCGCCTGCCGTCCGGGCCCGCGCCGCCCGCACCGGCCCCGTTCCGGCGCCGGCCATGAGCAGGCCGAGCTCGGCCACCGGCACGGTCGGCGGCCGGAAGCCGGTGATCTTCCCCTCGTACATGACCGCTATCCGGTCGGAGAGCGCATAGATCTCGTCGAGCTCGGACGAGACGATGACCACCGCGATGCCCTGGTCGCGCTCCTCGACGATCCGGCGGTGCACGAACTCGATCGAGCCCACGTCCAGGCCGCGGGTGGGCTGGCTGGCCAGCAGCAGCCGGACCTTCCGGCCGACCTCACGGGCGAGGATCACCTTCTGCTGGTTGCCGCCGGACAGGGTGCCGACCGGGGTGTCGATCGACGATGTCCGGATGTCGAACTCCTCGACGAGGCTCTTCGCGTGCTCGCGGATCGCCCGCAGATCCATCGCGATCCCTGAGGCGTGCGGCGGCTGGTCGTAGGTGTCGAGGACCAGGTTGTCGGCCACCGAGAAGTCCGCGACGATCCCGTCTTCCTGCCGGTCCTCCGGTATGTACCCGATGCCGGCGCGCAGCCGGTCCCTGGGGCTGGCGCGGCTGATGTCCCTGGCGTCCAGGCGCACCGTCCCGGCGGCGGGCCGCAGCCCCATCAGCGCCTCGCACAGCTCGGTCTGGCCGTTGCCCTGCACCCCGGCGATGCCGAGGATCTCGCCGGCGCGGACCTGGAAGGAGACGCCGTCCACGGCATTCCTGCCCTGGCCCGCCTCGGCGGCCGGTGCTCGCCGCGACCGTCAGGTCGCTGACGTCCAGCATGACGTCGCCGGGCCGGGCGGGCTCCTTGCTGACCCGCAGCTCCACCGGCCTGCCGACCATCAGCGCGGCGAGCTCGGCGTCGCTCGCGGTCGGCGGCCGCTCGCCGACGACTTTCCCGCGGCGGATGACGGTGATCTTGTCGGCGATCGCCTGGACTTCCTTCAGCTTGTGGGAGATGAAGACGATCGACCGGCCGCCGGCCCGGAGCTCGCGCATGACCCGGAACAGGTCCTCGGTCTCGCCCGGGGTAAGCACGGCGGTGGGCTCGTCGAGGATCAGCACGCTGGCCTGGCGCAGCAGCGCCTTGATGATCTCCACCCGCTGCCGTACCCCGACCGGGAGGTCCTCGATCAGGGCATCCGGGCCCACCTGCAGCCCGTAGCGCTCGGAGAGCTCGCGCACCTGGCGGGCGGCGCGCCGCCGGTCGAGGAGGCCGGCACCGGGTGGGTTCCGCGCCGAGCATGACGTTCTCGGCCACCGTGAAAACCGGGACCAGCATGAAGTGCTGATGGACCATGCCGATCTTGTGGCTGATGGCGTCCTTGGGTGAGCGGATCGTGACCGGCTTGCCCGTCGATCAGGATTTCTCCCTTCGTCCGGCTGCGCCAGCCCGTACAGAACGTTCATCAGCGTGGTCTTGCCGGCCCGTTCTCGCCGAGCAGGCCGCGGATCTCGCCCGGGGCGATCGTCAGGTCGATGTGATCGTTGGCCACGAGGCTGCCGAAGCGCTTCGTGATGCCGCGCAGCTCAAGTTCCACCGCCAGTCCTCTCCTGGCGACTGCCGCCGCGTGCGCGGCCGTGTCAGCGGGCACGCCAGGCGCCAGCGGCGCTTATCCGCTGGTCGTCGGCCGAGCCCGGACGCGGTTACACCGGGCTCTTGGTGGCCGGCACGATCTTGCCGCTGATGATCTCGCCCTTGATCGTGGCGAGCTCGGACTGCAGGGTGGCCGGGACCTTGCTGGCGAAGTCGTGGTACGGGGCCAGCGTGACGCCGCCGTTCGCCAGCGTGCCGATGTAGGTGCCGCCCTTGAACGTGCCGTTGGCCGCGGACAGGACCGCGTTCTTCACCGCCGACTGGATGCCCTTCTCCACGCTGGTGATGAAGTACTTGCAGTACTGCGGCGCGCTGACGCAGCCGTCGGTGTCCACCCACATCATGTTCACCTTCTGGGTGCCCGCCGCGTTGTCGGCGTTCTGCACGGCCTTGGCCGCGCCCAGGCCCGACCCCGCCGGCGACCGGGAAGATGATGTCCGCGCCCTCGGTGATGAACTGCTGCGTGATCGTCTGGCCCAGGGTCAGGTTGGTGAAGCTGTTGGTGAACTGACCGGTCTGGCGTCTTCTCGTTCCAGCCGAGCACGGTGCACGTGGGTGTGGTGCTGGCTGTTGTAGTACTGCACGCCGTCCCAGAAGCCGTCCATGTAGATCGTCACGGTGGGCAGCTTCTGCCCGCCGAACGTGGCGACCTTCCCGGTCTTCGACATGCCGGCGGCCAGGTAGCCGCCGAGGAACCCGTCCTGCACGGTGTTGAACAGGGAGTTAGTTCGGCGTCGATGTTGCGTTCCGGATGCGCTCGGGCGAACGTAGCGATGGTAGTCCACGATCGCGAACTTCGCGCTGGAGTTGGCCTTGGCCGCCGTTCCGCGTCGCGCTGGCCATCAGGAATCCGACGGTGACGATGATCCCGCACTTCAGGCCCAGGAAGGCGGTGATGTTCGACGCGTAGTCGGCCGGCGAGTTCGATTGCAGGGACTTGACGGCGACCTTGCTGGGCTCGGCGGTCTGCGCTTCCAGCATCCCCTGATAGGACGAGGCGTTGAACGACTTGTCGTCGATGCCGCCGGTGTCGGTGACCATGCACCCGAGGAACTTGCCTGCGGTCGACACGGACGGGGAACTGCTCTGAGCCCGACGATGATGGCGACGACGATTGGGGCTGGATCCGCACGCGGCGGACAGCAGGGCCGCCACGGCCAAGACCGCGCCGACCCGAATGGTTTGCCTCACTGCTTTCCTCCTCTTCCGGCGCGCCTTTTGCCGCCGGCGCCGGGAGCGGTTCTCGACGTTCGCGCCATCGACCCCGTCCTTTTACCCGGAGCGCAGGGGGGAGGAAGGTCCCGGCCGCCCTTCCGCTGCTTCGGGATGATCGCAGGCTAGACCTGGCCAGCCGTCCGGGGAAGGTCGCGCGCAATGATCTATCCCGCCCGTTGCCAAATCGAGACTCGCCGGCCGCGCCGCCCGCCTCTCCCGCGGGGCTGCTAACCTCCCGCCGGGGAGGTACGGCATGGAGCGCGGGACGATCGATGGGCCGGGCTGCGGGCCGCGGCCGCCGCAGCAGCGAGCCGGGCATAGGCGCCCTACTCCCGGCTGCGGGTGGGGGCGGCGGCCAGGCCGCCGACGGCCGGGTGGTGGTCGGCTGCAACGTCGAGAACGCCTCCTACGGCCTCACCCTGTGCGCCGAGTGCGGCCTGGTGTCGGCATTGCACGGTGCCGGGCCGCTGCCGGACCCGCAGCCGCGGCAGCCTCCGGGCCAACGCCGGCCTGCAGGCTGGCCCTCGTCGCGGTGAGCGTGGTGGCCGGCGACGGCAACCCGCTGCTGCCGTGCGGGCGGTGCCGTCAGCTGCTGCTCGAGGCCGGCGGTCCCGGGCTGCTCGTTGACACCGCGGACGGGCCGCAGCAGATTGCAGCCTGCTGCCGTCGGCCTTCGGCACCGCCGACCTGGCGGCCGGCGGGAGGAGCATGCCTGAGGCCATCGACCTGATCCTCGCCAAGCGGGACGGCGCGCCGCCTGGCCGACGACGACATCCGCTGGCTGATCGCCGCGCTACGCCCGCGGCGAGGTCGCCGGACGAGCAGATGTCCGCGCTGCTGATGGCGATCTACTTCCGCGGCCTCGACCCGGCCGAGCTGCGTACCTGGACCGCCGCCATGGTCGCCTCCGGCGAGCGGCTCGATCTCGGCCCGGTGCCGTGGCCGACCGTGGACAAGCATTCCACCGGCGGGGTCGGCGACAAGGTCTCGCTGATCCTGGCGCCGCTGGTGGCCAGCTCGGGGCCGCGGTGCCCCAGCTGTCCGGCCGCGGGCTCGGCCACACCGGCGGCACGCTGGACAAGCTGGAGTCCATCCCCGGCTGGCGGGCCGCGCCTCGGCGCCGGACGAGATGATCTCGGTGCTGCGCCGGACCGGCTGCGTCATCTGCGCCGCCGGGCCCGGGCTCGCCCCGGCGGACCGCAGGCTGTACGCGCTGCGCGACGTCACCGGGACGGTCGAGTCGATCCCGCTGATCGCGAGCTCCATCATGTCCAAGAAGATCGCCGAGGGCACGGCGGCGCTCGTCCTCGACGTCAAGGTCGGCGGCGGCGCGTTCATCCGTGACCTGGAGGGCGCCAGGCAGCTCGCGCAGACCATGGTCGCGCTGGGAGCCGAGCACGGCGTCCGCACCTCAGCGCTGCTCACCCGGATGGACGCGCCGCTCGGCCGGGCGGTCGGCAACGCGGTCGAGGTTGACGAGTCCGTCGCGGCGCTGCACGGCGAGGGCCCGCCGGACCTGGCCGAGGTGACCCTCGCGCTGGCCGCCGAGATGCTCGGCTGGCCGGGGTGGACGCGGACCCGGCGGCGGCCCTGGCCGACGGCCGGGCGCTGGACAGGTTCCGCGCCATGGTCGCGGCGCAAGGCGGCGATCCGGACGCGCCGCTGCCGCGCGCCGCGCACACGGAGACGGTCACCGCGCCGGAAGCAGGCTGGATGCGCCGGCTGGACGCCCGCGCGGTCGGCGTAGCCGCCTGGCGGCTGGGCGCGGGCCGGGCCCGCAAGGAGGATCCCGTGGATCCGGCCGCGGGGGTCCTCTGCCTGGTCAAGCCCGGTGAGCGGGTGTCGCGCGGTCAGCCCGTGCTGGAGCTGCTCAGCAACGACGGACCGCATCGCCGGGGCCCTGCAGGCGCTCGAGGGGCGGTCGAGATCGGCGCCGGACCCGCTGCCGGCGCTGGTCGCACATCCTGGAGCGGATCGGCCCCTGATCACGAGCGGCGGGATAATGGGTAGGCGTGCCGCCCACCGTCGAGGAAATCCGAGCCGCGCCCAAGGTGCTGCTGCATGATCACCTGGACGGCGGGCTGCGGCCGTCCACCGTCGTCGAGCTGGCCGCCGAGATCGGTTACGACCAGCTGCCGTCCGCCGATCCGGCCGAGGTCGCGGCCTGGCTGACCCGCGGCGCCCGGCGCGGGCACCTGAAGTACTACCTGGACGCGTTCCAGCACACGGTGGCGGTCATGCAGACCCGCGAGGCGCTGGTCCGGGTGGCCGCCGAGTGCGCCGAGGATCTCGCCGCCGACGGGGTCGTCTACGCCGAGGTGAGGTTCGCCCCCGAGCTGCACGTGGCCTGCGGGCTGAGCCTCGACCAGGTGGTCGAGGCCGTGCTCGAGGGGTTCAGGCGGGGCAGCAGCGGCCGGGGAATCACCGTCTACGCCCTGCTCACCGCCATGCGCACGGCGGCGCGCTCGCTGGAGATCGCCGAGCTCGCGGTGCGCCACCGGGACGAGGGAGTGGTCGGGTTCGATATCGCCGGCGCGGAGGCAGGCAGCCCGCCCACCAGGCACCTCGACGCCTTCCAGTACGTGGCGCGGGAGAACTTCCACATCACCATCCACGCCGGCGAGGGATTCGGCCTGCCCTCCATCTGGGAGGCGCTGCAGTGGTGCGGCGCCGAGCGGCTCGGGCACGGGGTGCGGATCGTGGACGACATCCGGGTCTCCACCGACGGCACCGTGTCGCTCGGCAGGCTGGCCAGCTACGTCCGCGACCGGCGGATCCCGCTGGAGCTGTGCCCGACCTCCAACGTGCAGACCGGGGCCGCGCCGTCGATCGCGGAGCACCCGATCGGCCTGCTGCGCCAGCTGTCCTTCCGGGTGACGGTCAACACGGACAACCGGCTGATGAGCGCGTCTCCCTGTCGTCGGAGTTCGCACGCCTGGCGGAGACGTTCGGCTACGGCTGGTCGGACTTCGAGTGGCTCACCATCAACGCGATGAAGAGCGCCTTCGCCCACTTCGACGAGCGGCTGCACATCATCAACACGGTGATCAAGCCCGGCTTCGCGATGGCCAGGGCGGCGAGCAACGCGGTGGTGCGCCGGGCCGCCGCCGCGGGCGTCGCGGAAGCCGCAGCCCGGCGGCCGGCACGTGCCGCCGCAGCCCGGGAAGGTAGCGTCGGGGCAGTGGCAGTCGAATCGGGCAGCAGCGGCGGTCGCGCACCGGCCGTGGCTGGCAGCGGCGGTCGGCGCCGAGATCTCCGATGCCGCGCTCCGCCAGGTGCTGCTCGGCCTGCCCGGCGTCGACCAGGTCGGCACCGCAGGAGCGGACGGCGAGCCTGGCCACCCGGTCCGTCAAGCGGGACGCGAAGCTGCGGGCGCTCACCATGGCGGTCCGGATGGTGGACCTGACCACGCTGGAGGGCGCCGACACGCCGGGCAAGGTGCGCGACCTGTGCGCCAAGGCCCGCCGGCCCGACCCGGCCGACCCGGACGTGCCGCCGGTCGCGGCGGTCTGCATCTACCCCGACCTGGTCGCGCGTGGCCCGCGCCGAGCTGGCCGGCACCCGGTAGCGGTGGCCTCGGTGGCGACCGCGTTCCCGTCCGGCCGCGCGTCGCTCGCGGTGAAGCTGGCCGACGTCGCCGACGCGGTGAAGCCGGGCGCCGACGAGGTGGACATGGTCATCGACCGGGGCGCGTTCCTGTCCGGCCGGTACGGGCAGGTCTACGAGGAGGTCCGCGCGGTGCGCGAGGCCTGCGGCCGGGCGCACCTCAAGGTGATCCTGGAGACCGGCGAACTGGCCACGCTGGACAACGTCGCGCGCGCCTCCTGGCTGGCGATGCTGGCCGGCGCCGACTTCATCAAGACGTCCACCGGCAAGGTGTCGCCGGCCGCGACCCCGGCCGTCACGCACGTCATGCTGGCCGCCGTCCGCGACTTCGCCGAGGCCACCGGCCGCCGGGTCGGCGTGAAGGTGGCCGGCGGCGTGCGGACGGCCAAGGACGCGATCCGCTACCTGGTGCTCGTCCGGGAGACGGCGGGCGACGAATGGCTCACCCCGGCGCTGTTCCGCATCGGCGCCTCCAGCCTGCTGAACGACCTGCTCATGCAGCGCAGCAAGCAGCTCACCGGCGTCTACGCCGGCCCCGACTACTTCACCCTGGGGTGACCGGCATCCCATGACCGACACCGTTTCCTGGGAGTACGCGCCCGCGCCGCAGGAGCGGGACATCGTCACGATCGAGCCGTCCTACGGGCTGTTCGTGAACGGGGAGTTCGCCCCGGCCGCCGACGGGCGCACCTTCGCCACGGTCAACCCCGCGTCCGAGGAGCCGCTGGCCGAGATCGCGCTGGCCGGCGAGCCGGACGTGGACCGGGCCGTGCGCGCCGCCCGGGCGGCCTTCGACAACGTCTGGGGCCCGATGCCGGGCGCCCAGCGGGCCAAGTACATCTACCGCATCGCCCGGCTCATCGCCGAGCGCGCCCGCGAGTTCGCCGTGCTGGAGAGCATCGACAACGGCAAGCCGATCAAGGAATCCCGTGACGTAGACGTGCCGCTGGCCAGCGCGCACTTCTTCTACTACGCCGGCTGGGCGGACAAGCTCGAGTACGCGGTGCCTCGGCGCGCGGCCCGGCCCGGTCGGGGTGGCCGGCCAGGTCATCCCGTGGAACTTCCCGCTGCTGATGGCGGCGTGGAAGCTGGCGCCCGCGCTGGCGGCGGGCAACACCTGCGTGCTCAAGCCCGCCGAGACCACGCCGCTGACCGCGCTGCTGCTGGCGCAGGTGTGCCAGCAGGCCGGGCTGCCCGACGGGGTGGTGAACATCGTCACCGGCGCCGGGGACACCGGCGCGGCGCTGGTCGCCCACCCCGGGGTGGACAAGATCGCGTTCACCGGCTCGACCGAGGTGGGCAAGCAGATCCTGCGCTCGGTCGCGGGCAGCGGCAAGAAGCTCACGATGGAACTCGGCGGCAAGGCGGCCAACATCGTCTTCGACGACGCGCCGCTGGAAGCCGCGGTCGAGGGGATCGTCACCGGCATCTTCTTCAACCAGGGGCAGGTCTGCTGCGCCGGGTCCCGGCTGCTGGTGCAGGAGTCGGTCGCGCGACCTGCTGCTGGACCGGCTGCGGCGGCGGCTCGGCACGCTCCGGCTCGGCGACCCGCTGGACAAGAACACCGACATCGGCGCGATCAACTCGCGCGAGCAGCTGGACAAGATCCGCGACCTGTCGGCGGCCGGGGAGGCCGAGGGAGCGCAGCGGTGGTCGCCGCCCTGCCAGCTGCCCGACCGGGGCTACTGGTTCCCGCCGACGGTGTTCACCGGGGTCAGCCAGTCGCACCGGATCGCCCGCGAGGAGATCTTCGGGCCGGTGCTGTCCGTGCTCACCTTCCGCACGCCGGAGGAGGCCGTGACGAAGGCGAACAACACCCCGTATGGCCTGTCGGCCGGGGTGTGGACGGAGAAGGGCAGCCGGATCCTGTGGCTGGCCCAGCGGCTGCGGGCCGGCGTGGTGTGGGCCAACACCTACAACAGGTTCGACCCGGCGAGCCCGTTCGGCGGCTACCGCGAGTCCGGCTTCGGCCGTGAGGGCGGGCGGCACGGCCTGGAGGCGTACCTCTGAGAGTGCCTTTTAGACGAGCGAGGCGAACGCGATGCCGAGATCCTGACGCGCGACGGCGCGGCTCGCCGTCCGCAAGACCTGCAAGCTGTTCATCGGCGGCGCGTTCCCGCGGTCGGAATCGGGCCGCGTTACCCGGTCCTCGGTGCGGCGGAACGCTGCTCGGCAACGCCGCGCAGGCGTCACGGAAGGACGCCAGGGATGCGGTCACCGCCGCGCGCGCGGCAGCGGCCGGTGGTCGGGCGCGACCGCGTACAACCGCGGCCAGGTGCTCTACCGGGTCGCCGAGATGCTCGAGGGCCGCGCCGGGCAGTTCACCGCGGAGGTGGCAGCGGCGGAGGCGCGCCGACGAGCCGGGGGCCGGCAGCCAGGTCGATGCCGCCATCGACCGGTGGGTCTGGTACGCCGGCTGGCCGGACAAGGTCGCGCAGGTCGCGGGCGGGGCGAACCAGGTGGCGGGCCCCTACTTCAACTTCAGCGTGCCCGAGCCGACCGGGGTGGTCGCGGTGATCGCACCGCAGGAGTCAAGCCTGCTCGGCCTGGTCAGCGTCGTTGCCCCGGTCATCGCGACCGGCAACACGGCGGTCGTTGTCGCCAGCCAGGACCGCCCGCTGCCCGCGGTGTCCCTCGCCGAGGTGCTCGCCACCTCGGACCTGCCGGGCGGCGTCGTCAACCTGCTCACCGGCGTCACCGCCGAGCTGGCGCCCGTCCTGGCCGGGCACATGGACGTCAACGCGATCGACGTCACCGGGGCGGCTCGGCAAGCCGGGCCGAGCTCGAGCGGCTGGCGGCGGACAACGTCAAGCGCGTGTTCGCGCCGACGAAGACTGGGCGGCGCCACCTTCTGCCCGGCGGATGCTGGCCTTCCTGGAAACCAAGACGGTCTGGCATCCGATGGGCATGTGACACGCCCGCGCGGGCGGGCCAGGCGGCCGACGGCGCCGGTAACGAACACGCCTGGCCAGCCCGCGCGCGGGCGTCAGGCAGCGCGGGAGCTTTCGCGGGCGCCGGACGCGCGGTTGACGAGCTCCTTGACCACCGTCCCGCCGATGCCGCTGAGGCCGCCGAGACCGCCGATGTTCCCGAGCCCGGCGCTGGTCGCCCGCTGCGCGATCGGCTGGGCCATGGCCATCGCCTCGCCGACCAGCCTGCGCGCCTCGGGCGAGGCCAGGATGGAGTTGACCGAGACCTTCAGCCTCTCCAGCCCGCCCTTTCCTTCTTGCGCGCCGACCAGGTAGCCGACCACGAAGCCTATGAGCGTTTCCATGCGTACCGCCTCACCGGGTTAGTTGCTGCACTGTCTGCGGCCAGGCGTACCCGTCACATCTCGCGGAGCTCGAGATAGCGCTTCACGTCGGGCAGCGACTGCACGACCAGGGCCAGTGCGCCCGCGAGCAGCGCCGCCTTGATCAGACTGCCGATCATTTCATTTCCTCCTTCTGACCGGATACCCGGTCCTGACTGCTGAATTGATGATCTGCACCAGAGCCGGCCTCGGCCCGCTCGAGCTCGTCGGGAGCGAAATACAGGAACCTGCCGTGGATGCGCTGCACGTCCGCCAGCGGGTCGCCGACGGGGCTGACCGCCACGTGCACCTGGCCGTTGACGTCGAAGAGCACGGCTTCCACCGTCGCTTCACGGCCGGCCAGGAACAGGTCCTGGGCGTCGGCCCGCCGCGATCCCGGCCGCATCACGACCGTGCTGCCCCTGGCCACCCGCACGCCCTGGACCATCACGTGATCCGTCTCCGGTGACACCGAGCTGTCGGCTCCCGGATCCCACCAGGGCGCCGAGGGCTGCTCGACCACGACCTCACCGGGCTCCGGGGGGGTGCGGTACTCCGGCGGCTCCGGAGGGGTGCGGTACTCCGGCGGGAGCGCGGGAGTACGCGACACCGGGCCCGCGGCAGGCTCGAGGTAGCGGATGGCGCCGTGCATCTTCTCGAGCATCTCGGGCGGCAGCCCGTCCAGCCGGTCCAGCAGCCCGGCGGCCCGCGGGTCGGTCATCCGGGCCTCCGCCTTCTCGGCGTCGGTCATCGTGAGCGTGCGGAGGGTGAGAATCTCGTCGATCTCGGTGGCGTCGAAGAGGTCGCCGGCGCTCTCCGCGGCGATCTCCGGGTGGTCGTAGAGGATGATGGGGGAGGCCATCATCAGGTTGCCGCAGTCGGCCGGCCCGGCGAGCACCGGCCAGGTGCCGGTGTTGGTGCACTCCGCGACCAGGTGCGAGGCCCACTCGGGCGGGTCGGTCATGGACAGGCCCCCCCCCCCCCCCCCCCCCCTCAACGTGCCGGCGGAGGCGCCGATGAGCGTGTGCGCCGAGATCAGCGCGTGCCGCAGGCCGTCCGGCCGTTGCGCGGCTGCGCCGCGGGCACGGTCTTGTTCTCCACCCGGATCCGCAGCAGCAGCACGCCGTAGGGCCCCGGCAGCCGTTCGGCATGGACCTTGATCACCGCGTCGAGCACGCCCCAGCGGTAGACCAGGCGGCCCGCCCGGGCGCCGCCGGAGTCGGTGATCTCGTCGGTTTCCTGCCCGTCGTCGAAGTGAACGGGCAGTTCCGCGTCGCCGCGCAGCAGGCTCGCCACCGGCACGGTGACCCGGTGCTCCCGCTCCGCGGCCTCGTCGTACGCGCCGTACTCGGACCCGTCCACCAGCAGCGTGTCGGCGTCGCGCAGCTCGCCGGTCTCCGGATCCGCGGCCTGCACGGTCCGGGCCCGCAGGTGCAGGAACCGGGCGAGGATCCAGATGCTGGCGTCGTCACGGCACTCCAGCAGGCACTCCGTCTGGCTGGCCCACGGCTCGTGCGGATCGACCTCGCGGTAGGCCTGCGGCATCAGCACCCCGAACTGGAACCTGGCCTGGTTCTTCTGTGCCGACTTGCGGTACGGGTACAGCAGGTAGCCCTCGTACAGGATGGCGTCCGCCACCTTGCGGGCGTGGTCGAGGTGCGCCTCGCTGACGGTCATGGCTGGCCCCGTGTTGGCTGGCCCCGTGTTGGCTGGCCCCGTGTTGGCTGGCACCCCGCGGGGTCGGCCGCCTGCTCGAGCAGCGCGCGCAGCGTGGCTTCCCAGGTGGGCAGCGCGCGGCGGTTCTTGAACCGCTGCAGCTCGTCCAGCGTCTCGTTGCTCATCTTGATCCACGCGCTGTTGGGGAAGTGCACGTCGATCGCCTCGCGCCACGCGCTCACCGGTATCCGGCAGGGCGCCTCCTTGCTCCACGACACCAGCTGGACGGCCATCCGCCCGTCCTGCTGCGCGAACACCGTCCCGCTGAACAGCAGCAGCATCGGTATCACGCCGGACTCGAGGCCGGTGAAGTACCTGGTCGAGGCGATGTCGAGGTCGTAGCTGAACGGCACGGGCAGGTCGATCTCGGTGCTGCCGGTGAACGCCGTCACCATCATGGACACGGTGCTGAACTGCATCGGCTTCAGCGTGTCGGACCAGCGGTCGGTGTCGCCGAACAGGTCGTTCAGCCTGGCCTCTTCGGCGTGGCTGTACCGTCGCCTGGCGGGCTCGATCCTGATCTGGCAGCGCAGCGCGATCGCCTCGACCCGCTCGCCGGTGGTCTCGCTGATCCGCAGCTTGAGGTTCATCGACGGGACGACCGCGTACCGGTCCGGCTCCACGCCGATGCAGTCGAATACCAGGTCGGCCATGTCAGGAAGGCTCCTGGCTGAACTCGCGGGCGTGGCTGCGGACGTCGTCGAGGAACTCGGCAATGCTCTGCAGCGCCTCGGTGCCGCCGTCGAAGCCCTTCCACAGCATGCGCATCCGCCCGGCCAGCTCGTAGCAGGCGTCGATGGGCACGATGAAGTGCTCGATGACGTTGGTCTTGTCCGTGCGGGTGATGAGCGCCGCCTCCACGTCCGGCTCGATGGCGGCGAGCAGCGGATGGGCCGTCGCAATCCGCTCCCACGAGCTCAGGTCGAGCCGGCACTCGGTGACTCCCGCCGGGCTCGGGTAGAACCCGGTCACCTCGCCTGCCTGCGTGCTGTACAGGAAGAACGCCAGACCGACCGGGATCTCGAGCTCGTCCCACTCGTTCGCGGACATCGGCCGGGACGGATCGTGGAGGTAGCGGTCCGGGACGCCCTTGTACCGCCCGCCGCCGGCGTTCGAGTGCGTGAACAGCAGGTAGCAGGCGCGGCAGACGCACTGCAGCGACGACTGCTCCAGGTCCGCCACGTGGCCGTGGCTGGACGGGATCCCGGCGGCGCACATCTCGCACGTCTCCCCGGGCGCGGCGGCCGCGGCCTTGGTGGCGCGGATCCGCTCCAGCACCTCGGGCGTGTCGGGCAGTGCGGCCGCCGCGGCCGCCGCGGCGGCCGGGGACACAGCAGCCGGGGGCGGCGCGGGCGCCCGGTCCTGCGCCGGCGGTGGCTGCGCTCCGGGAACGAACCTGCGCAGGCCTACTGGACCGCTCACCCCTGCATCACCGCCGGAACGGCCACCCGGACACCCTGGCTGTCGGTGAGCAGGGGCAGCGGTTCGAGGTGCAGGGCGGTGTCGTCGATGCCGCGCCCGGCGGCGCGGACGTCGTACCGGGCTCCGCAGGAGCAGGTCAGCACCTCGCGGTCGAGGTGACCGTCCGCCATCGACGAACCGCACGTCGCGCACGCGTCGCGGTAGGCGTACAGCGTCCCGCGGACCGCGCAGACCAGCACGGCCATCCCGCCCGCCGACGCGCTGACCGGCCGGGAACTCGGCGGCCCGATGTCAGGCAGGGTGACCCAGCCGCTCTGGCCATCCTCCGGCCTGGCCCCCCCGGCCGGGCCGGAGGGCTGCGCGTCCGCAGGACGGCGGCCGATCTGCAGCAGGGCAGGCGACGGCGGGGCCGGCGGCGTCACGCCCTCCACCGCGACTTCGGTGACCTCGGGGGCGGCGTCCATCACCGCGCCCTCGATGGCTAGCTGGACGGTGACCGTCGAGGACGGGCAGCCGTCGCAGCTGCCCTCGAGGCGCAACTGCGCCACGCCATCGATGACGCCTACGTACTCGACCCCGCCCGCGTGTGAGCCCAGGTACGGCCTGACCTGGTCCAGGGCCCGCTGGATCCTTGTGTTGACGTCGAGCGGGTGCAGGTCGTGCAGCAGCAGCAGGCTCTCGACGAGGGGGTCGTCGGTGAGCTGGGCCAGCAGTGCCGTGCCTGCCGGTCCCGCGTCGCCGAGCGCGGCGACGATGTGGCCGAGGCCGTCACCGTAGACCCCGACCAGCAGGCCTACCAGTTCCTCGGCGGCGACGGCGGCCTTGTCATCCTCCGACCGCAGGAAGCCGAGGATCTCCTCTATCCGTTCCCCGACTTGCTTGACGCGGGTCATCTGTCGCCTCCGTATTCCTGGCGGCACTGTTCCTGACGGGTGTGCCGCCCGGGCAATGCCGCACGCCAACTGTCAGCCGCCACGTGCCGAGCATCCGCCCGGCACGTGGCGACCGTCAACATCGCTGCGCGCCGAACCTCAGGTCTGCAGGATGACCGACATCGGCGAGTGCGTCTTGTTCAGCGACTTGCCCTTGCCCAGGTACATGTGGACGCCACAGGGCAGGCACGGGTCGAAGCTGCGCACCGCCCGCATGATGTCGATGCCCTTGAAGTTCTCCGGCGTGTTCTCCTCGAAGATCGGAGTGTTCTGCACGGCGTCCTCGTAGGGCCCTGGCGTCCCGTAGACGTCACGCACGCTGGCGTTCCACGGGGTCGGCGGGTACGGGTGGTAGTTGGCGATCTTCCCGCCGCGGATCACCATGTGGTGCGACAGCACGCCGCGCACCGCCTCGGTGAACCCGACGCTGTTCGCCTCGTCCGGGACGGTGAACGGCTCCCACGTCTTGGTGTGGCCGGCCCGGATTTCAGCGAGCGCCTTCTCGGTGAAGTACACCGCGGCGGCCGCCGCGTACGCCTGGAAGTAGGTCCGGGCGCGGTCACGCTCGATCGCGTTGGACAGCGGCCGTCCCTGCTTGTCCGTCGGGATCTTCCACTCGAAGGACTTCTCGGGCTTGCTCATCGTGCGGGGCAGGTTGATCTGCACGCTGTGGCCGGTGGACTTGATGTAGCCGATATCCACGAGACCGCCGAGCGCCGTTGCCCACAGCCGGGGCAGCGGGCCGCCGCCGGTGTCGGCCGCGAGGTGATCGGTACCGTCGAACCAGCGCGGCGACATGACCCAGCTGTACTTGTCATCGAAGTTGCGCTTCTGCGGCCGCGGGATCGTGTGCTGGTTCCACGGGTGCCTGCGGTCCACCGGGTTGCCCAGCGGGTCCTGGGACACGAACATCTCCTGGTCCTCCCAGTCCTCGTAGTACGAGGAGCCGAGCAGGATGCGGATTCCCAGGTTGATCTCGACCAGGTCGTTCGTGAGCAGCTGCCCGTCCCGGATGACGCCGGGGCTGACGAACATCTTCCTGCCCCAGTTGGTCATGTTCCGGTACGTGAAGTCGCAGTACTCCGGGTCGTTGAGGGCGCCCCAGCAGACCATGTCCGCGCGCCGCCGGCCGACCTCCTCGTAGCCGGGCATGGCCTCGTAGAAGAAGTCGAACAGGTCGTCGTGCAGCGGCACGACGCGCTTCATGAACTCCACGTAGCGCATCAGCCTGGTGAGGTAGTCGGTGAACAGCTGGATGGTCGCGGTGGTGCCCACGCCGCCCGGGTACAGCGTCGAGGGGTGCACGTGCCGCCCCTCCATCAGGCAGAACATCTCCCTGGTGGACCTGCTCACCTGCAGCGCCTCGCGGTAGAACTCGCCCTCGAGCGGGTTCAGCGTCCGCATGATGTCGCCGATGGT
The DNA here is from genome assembly GCA_963697445.1 of uncultured Actinomycetes bacterium. GTDB lineage: Bacteria > Actinomycetota > Actinomycetes > Streptosporangiales > Streptosporangiaceae > PALSA-505. The sequence goes on along the minus strand of CAVOOC010000035.1, from coordinate 132,814 downwards.
CGCGTAGCCGTGGTCAGCGGCGTGCGGCGCCTCGGTGCGGTTGGCCAGCTCGAGCACGCCCGGGTTGGTCTCGCCCACCATCTTCGCGCAGAAGTCCACACCGACCAGGTTCTCCTGGAAGATGTTGTGGTCGAACATGTACTCCGCTGCCTCGCCGAGGTTGATGATCCACTCGCCGAGGTGCGGCGGGCGTACCCCGTAGGCCATGTTCTGGTTGTAGACCGAGCAGGTGGCGTGGTTGTCACCGCAGATCCCGCAGATGCGGCTGGTGATGAAGTGCGCGTCCCGCGGGTCCTTGCCCTTCATGAAGATGCTGTATCCGCGGAAGATCGACGAGGTGCTGTGGCACTCGACGACCTTCTTCTGGCTAAAGTCGATCTTGGTATAAATGCCGAGGCTGCCCACGATCCTGGTGATCGGGTCCCAGGCCATCTCCACAATGCCGGTGTCTTCGGCCGTCGTCATCGATCGTCCCTCTCTTCTCAGCAGGCTACTTCTCAGCCGGCTTCGCAAGTCCATGCGGCTCAGCAGCGCTGCCCGCTGTTGATGTCACCAGGTCTTCTTGAAGCCCGTCAGGAGCTCGTCACCCTTCTTGCGCCACTTCGGCTCTTCGTCGGCCGTCTTGGCGGTGAAGCTGCGCAGCGTCCGGATGACGGTCCCGTACATGCTGCTCGCCGTGGTCGAGACCCTCGAGCCCGGCGGCTCGTCCATGAACGGCATGAACTTGTCCGGGAATCCGGGCATCGTGCAGGCGATGCAGATGCCGCCCACGTTCGGGCAGCCGCCCACGCCGTTGATCCAGCCGCGCTTGGGCACGTTGCACTTGACCACAGGGCCCCAGCAGCCCAGCTTGACCAGGCACTTGGGCGAGCCGTACTCGGTCGCGAAGTCGCCCTGCTCGTAGTAGCCGGCCCGGTCGCAGCCCTCGTGGACAGTGGCACCGAACAGCCAGGTCGGCCGCAGCGCCTCGTCGAGCGGGATCATCGGCGCCGCGCCCGCCACCTGGTAGAGCAGGTAGAGGATGGTCTCGGACAGGTTGTCCGGCTGGATCGGGCAGCCCGGGACGCAGACGATGGGCAGTCCGGCCTTCGACCGCCAGTCCCAGCCGAGGTAGTCGGGAACTCCCATCGCGCCGGTCGGGTTACCCGCCATCGCGTGGATGCCGCCGTAGGTGGCGCAGGTGCCGACCGCCAGGATCGCCGTCGCCTTGGGTCCCAGCCGGTCCAGCCACTCGTTGGTCGTCATCGGCTGGCCGGTCGCCGGGTTGTTACCGAACCCGCACCAGTAGCCCTCTTCCTTGATCGCCTCGTTGGGGATGGACCCCTCCACCACGAGCACGAACGGGTCGAGCTCGCCGCGATCGGCCTTGTGCCACCACTCGATGAAGTTGTCGGCTCCCGTCTCGGGGCCGCACTCGAAGTCGATCAGCGGCCAGTGGACCTGGATTTTCGGCAGCCCGGGCAGGGCGCCGAGCACGATCTCCTCGATGCTTGGCTGGGTGGCGGCCGTGAGCGCGACCGAATCCCCGTCACAGCCGAGCCCGCCGTTCATCCACAGGATATGGACTACCGGTTCGGCAGTTTCCGGCTGTGTCTCTCCGTAAGCCTCAGTGCCTGTGGCCATGCGACGGCCACCTCCTCGCTAGTGGATCGGCGGCATGCAGGGCGCATCGCTCCCGTGGTACGTGGCCCGTACCGCGGTCGGGCTCGAGCAAACGATCATGGCGCAACCCGCCTTCGTGATGCGCAGACGCCACGAATGCTAGACCCGTAGCAGTCCGGCTACAAGACTCTTGCGTTGACAACCAGACAGAAATGTCTGTCCATGGATGCGCCGGATGTGGCTGGAGTGTCCCGAATGCCCGGGGACGGTTTGACCGTATAGAGAGTATTGCCGGTAATATTAGCCACAGCGGTGCGGCTGATGGTGCGGATGTGCTTGTGGAGAGGCGATTTACGCCGTGACGGCGGGGCTCGCGGCCGGGTGCCGGGGTTTCCAGATTCCGGCTGACCCGCGTACCCTGGGCTAAATCGCCGGGGACGCGGTAACGCGGCAACGCTGCCGGGGACGCGGTAACGCTGAGGAGACAGAGTCGGTGGGCCAGCCCACGTATGGTCCCCCCGGGGACTCGATCGAGGTAGTGCCGGTCGTCGTCGTCTCCCAGTCCTTCCCGGCGCGCCCCTCGTTCATCCCGGACATCAAGGACTTCGTGCGGCGCTGCCTGGCGGATTCCCCGCTGGACGAGGACGGTATCCGCGAGGTCGGCGAGACCGTGTTCCGCGCGCTGCTCGACGCGGCAGGCCCGACCGGATCCATTCAGGTCGCCTTCCGCATCTTTCCCGAGCACGTCGAGGTCGACGTGCTGCACTCGGAGTCCCTGCAGCAGGAGAACGCCAGCCCCTTCCTCCAGGCCGCGGGGATGGGGCCCAGCAGGCCGCCCGCGCCGGTCCTGCCGCTGGCGCCCGTGCTGCCGCTGGCCAGGGAGCCGGCGCCCGCCGCCGCAGAGCAGCTGTCCGCGGCGGACACGCATTCAGGATCGTTCGCGGAATGGATGTCGAGCGCGCTGCGCAGGGAGGGAATGACCCAGGAGGCTGCCGCGCGGCAGCTCGGCGTGTCGGTGAAGACCGTCAGCCGCTGGGTCGGCGGGGCGACGCAGCCCCGGATGCGCGATCTCAAGCGGATCAGGGAGGTTTTCGGTGAGGTGCCGCTGCACTAGCGACACGCCGAGTTATCGGGGCGTTGCGGGCGGTCTCCCGGATCACTGGACGCTCACCCCACATGTGTCCTACGGTGCTGTCATGACCGTTCCCGCAGGAAGCACCAAGCTCGGTCCGGACGGTGACCGGCTCGTGCTCCGCACCGCCAGGGACGGGATGGCCGCGTCGGCCGGCCACGACCTGACCATCGAGATCACCCGCTGGTCGGGCGAACTGACAGTCGGCGACGACGGCAATCCGTCCGCGCTTGCAGCCCGCATCGACATGACTTCCCTGGTCGCGCGCGAGGGCACCGGCGGGCTCAAGCCGCTCACCGACAAGGACAGGCGCGACATCGTCTCCAACGTGCGCAAGGTGCTTGAGGCCGACCGGTTTCCCGAGGCGACGTTCGGTGACGCGACGTTCAAGCCGGGCGCTGGCGGCGGCACCATCACCGGGACGCTGACCCTGCACGGCCAGTCACGTCCGGTCACGCTGCAGGTGAGCGAGACCGGCCCCGACCGCTATCGCGCGACCGGGACGGTGGTCCAGTCGGAGTTCGGGATCAAGCCGTACAGCGGTTTCTTCGGTGCACTCAAGGTGCGCGACGCGGTGGACGTCGAGGTCAACGTCGACCTGTCGCAGCCAGAAGCCGCCTCATGAGCGATGCGCTGTCAGCGGGCGCCCAGGGCAGCGATCAGGTAGTCCTGGCGTTCGAGCGCCGTACCGGGCCGGGCAGGGAACTGGCCGCGCAGGCGGGCGCGGTCGCCGCCGCCTGCCACGCCATGGCGGTGCGCTTCCACCAGGGCGGCAGGCTGGTGGTATTCGGCACCGGCGGGGCGAGCACGGACGCGCAGCACGTCGCGGTGGAGTTCGTCCACCCGGTGATCGTCGGCAAGCGCGCGCTGCCTGCCTTCTCCCTGACCACCGACGTGGCGACGGTCACCGGGGTGGCCGCGCGAGACGGGATGGACGCGATCTTCGCCCATCAGATCCGCTATCTCGCGGCGCCCGAGGACATCGCGCTCGGCATCTCGGCCGACGGCAACTGCCCGAGCGTGAGCGCCGGGCTCGCCGCGGCCAAGCAGCGCGGCCTGCTGACGATCGGGCTGGCCGGGGGGGACGGCGGTGCGCTCAGCGACTCGCCGGCCGTCAACCACCTGCTGGTGGCCGCGTCCGCGGATCCCCGCGTGGTCAAGGAACTGCAGGTGACGATCTATCACGTGCTGTGGGAACTTGTGCACGTGTTCTTCGAGCAGCCGGGAGTCCTTGCCCCCGGCGTGGTCGCATGAGCACGAGACGGGAGGGCGGATGAACGCGGTCCCCGAGTGTCAGGGCGACGTGTGCATCACCTGCTCGGACACGGCCGTCGAGGTCACTGTCCTGCGCCTGCTCGAGGACGGCCTCGCGGTGGTGGACACCGGCCAGGGCGAGGAAGAGGTCAGCGTCGCTCTCGTGCCTGCCAGGGCGGGCGACCGGATCCTCGTGCACGCCAAGGAAGCCATTGCCGTGGTGGGGAGATGACCCGGTGACCGGGCCGGACGCCAAGAGCTCGGGCGGCACGGAGGCGATGGAGTCGCTCTACCCGTTCCTGTATTCGGGCACCGGCGACCTGTCGGCCGTCCTTGACCAGGTCCGCGCCTCCACGATCGCCAAGACCGAGGAGATCGTCGAGCTGCGCCGCACCGTCTGCGCGCGGGACGCCGGCAGGCTGGCCCGGTGCGCGCGGGACACCGCCGCGAGGTTCGCCGCCGGCGGCCGGCTGTTCGCCTTCGGCAACGGCGGCAGCGCCACCGACGCGCAGCAGCTGGCCACGCTGTTCCTCAACCCGGGGCCCGGCGCGCCGCCGCTGCCGGCCTTCGGCCTGGCCAACGACACCGCGGTGGTCACCGCGCTGTGCAACGACGTCGGGGTCGAGGTGGTGTTCGCCCGGCAGATCGCGGCGTTCGGCGGCAAGCACGACATCGCGGTCGGGCTGTCCACCAGCGGGAACTCCGGCAACCTGATGCGCGCCTTCGATGAGGCCAGCCGCCGGGGGATGCTCACCATCGGCCTGGCCGGGTACGAGGGCGGCAAGATGGCCGAGCTGGACAGCATCGACTACCTGTTCGTCGCGCCGTCCGCCTCCGTGCACCGGATCCAGGAGGCGCAGACCACGATCTACCAGGTGCTGTGGGAACTCACGGCCGCCGAGTTCGCCAGGCTGCGGGAGCCGGCATGAAGGGCCGCATGCTCGTCGCCTGCGTGGGCAACATCTTCATGAGCGATGACGGGTTCGGGGTCGAGGTGGCCAGGCGGCTGGCCGGGGTGCAGGTGCCCGACGGGGTCCGGGTCGTCAACTACGGGACCGGCGGCATGCACCTCGCCTACGACCTGGCCGACGGCTATGAGACCACGATCCTCGTCGATGCCTCCCCGCGCGGCGGGGAGCCGGGCACCGTGACGGTGGTCGAGGTGGACCCGGCCGAGCATCCCAACCCGGCCGCGGCCATGGGCGCGCTGCAGGGCAGCATGCTCTTCGACGGCCACGGCATGCAGCCGGACGTGGTGTTCGGCATCCTCGACATGCTCGGCGGGAAGGCCGGCCGGATACTCGTCGTCGGCTGCGAGCCAGCCAGCGTTGACTACGGGATGGAACTGAGCGAGCCGGTCGCCGCGGCAGTGGACGAGGCGGTCAGGATCGTACTGGACATGGTCGCGGCGGCAGGCCAGGACCCTGCCAGGCGTCCCGATGACGCGGCGCCGCGGCAGCTAACCGTGACAGATGAGCGGTAAGGGGTAGCAGATGTGCCTTGGCATACCCGGTGAGGTGATCGAGTTCCACCCCGATTTGCCTGACCTGGCGAAGGTGGATGTCAGCGGCGTGCGGCGGATGATCAACATCGGCCTGCTCGCGGACGACCCGCCCAAGCCCGGCGAGTGGATCCTTATCCATGTCGGCTTCGCCCTGTCGAAGATCGACGAGCAGGAGGCGGCGGCGGCTCTGGAGTTCCTCGAGGGGATCGGCCAGGCGTACGAGGAAGAGCTCGCGGCGCTGCAGGAATCGATGATCGAATGAGCCTTTTTCATCCGGTTCCCGGGCATCGTGTTAAGCAAGACATTCAGGTGTGGATGGAAAAGGCCCAATAAAAAGGCTCAGTAAAAAAGGCTCAGTAAGGAGCGTACGGTCATGCGGTTCGTCGACGAATTCCGTGACGCAGACAAGGCCCACGCCCTCGCCGCGAGGATCGCGGCCCTGTGCGAGCCCGGTCGTCAGTACAAGCTCATGGAGGTGTGCGGCGGTCACACCCACACCATCTACAAGCACGGCCTCGAGGACTACCTGCCGGAATCGGTCACGCTGGTGCACGGCCCCGGCTGCCCGGTGTGCGTGATCCCGATGGGACGGGTGGACGACGCCATCCACCTGGCGTCGGAGCCGGACGTCATCATGACCTCGTTTGGCGACATGATGCGGGTGCCCGGCAGCGAGGGGTCGTTCTTCGACGCCAAGGCGCGCGGCACCGATATCCGGATGGTCTACTCGCCGCTCGACTCGCTGAAGATCGCCAGGAACAATCCGGACAAGCGGGTCGTGTTCATGGCCATCGGCTTCGAGACCACCGCCCCGTCCACGGCGATGACCCTGCTGCGGGCGCAGGCCGCGGGGCTGACGAACTTCTCCGTCTTCGCCAACCACGTCACGATCATCCCCGCGATCAAGGCGATCCTCGACTCGCCCGACCTGCGGCTCGACGGGTTCATCGGGCCCGGTCACGTGTCCACCGTGATCGGCTGCCGGCCGTACGAGTTCATCGCCCGCGACTACGGCAAGCCGGTGGTCGTGGCCGGCTTCGAGCCGCTCGACATCCTGCAGTCGATCTACATGCTCATGCTGCAGTTGTCGGAGGGCCGCGCCGAGATCGAGAACCAGTACTCCCGGGTCGTGCCGTGGGACGGCAACACGGTAGCGCTGAAAGTCATCGGCGAGACGATGGAGCTGCGGCCCTACTTCGAGTGGCGCGGGCTCGGCTTCATCTCCCACTCCGCGCTGAGCGTGCGGGAGAAGTACGCCAGCTTCGACGCCGAGCTGCTGTTCGAGGTGCCGGGCGTGCGGGTCGCCGACCCCAAGGCCTGCCAGTGCGGCGAGGTGCTCAAGGGCGTGCTGAAGCCCTGGGAGTGCAAGGTGTTCGGCACCGCGTGCACGCCGGAGACCCCGATCGGGACCTGCATGGTCTCGCCGGAGGGCGCCTGCGCCGCGTACTACAACTTCGGCCGAATGAACCGCACCCGGGTGATGGAGGCCGAGGTGAGCAGGTCATGACCGCCGGCCAGGCGGACCAGGACACGACCGGCGCCGAGGCAGCAGTCGCGGAGAAAGAGGCCGCCGGCGCCGGGGGGTGGATAGCCGAGGCGCTGCGCGAGCACGAGGAGCACGAGGAGCACGAGCGCAGCGAGCAGCAGCGCAGCAGCCCCCCCGGCCACTCGCACGACGCCGGCCGGGCGCCCAGCGCCGCGGACGGCCCCGGCCGCCGGCGCGAGCTGCCGATGGCCGACCGCGAGCAGCAGGTGCTGGACCGGATCGACCGCGCCAGGCGCCGCCGTCCCAAGGTCAGGGAAGAGCGGATCACGATGTCGCACGGCGCGGGCGGCAAGGCGACCCACACGCTGATCGAGGCCGTCTTCCTCGACGCGTTCCGCAACCCGCTGCTCGAGCCGCTCGAGGACTCGGCGCGGCTGCACATCAACGGATCCCGGGTGGCGCTGACCACCGACTCCTACGTGGTCTCGCCGCTGTTCTTTCCCGGCGGCGACATCGGCGACCTGGCGATCAACGGGACGGTCAACGACCTGTCCATGTCCGGCGCGGTGCCGCTCTACCTGTCGGCGGGCTTCATCCTCGAGGAGGGGTTCCCCGTCGCCGACCTGAGCCGGATCACGGCGTCGATGCGGGCCGCGGCCGACGCCGCGGGCGTCCAGGTGGTCACCGGGGACACCAAGGTGGTGGAGCGGGGCAAGGCGGACGGCTGCTACATCAACACGGCGGGCGTCGGCATCATCGAGCGCGACGTGAACCTCGGCGTGGCCAACGCGCGGCCCGGCGATGCGATCATCGTGTCCGGGCCGATCGGCGACCACGGCGTCACCATCATGCTGGCCCGGGGCGAGCTCGACATCGAGGCCGAGCTGGAGTCCGATACCGCGTCGCTGGCCGGCCTGGTGGCCGGGCTGCTGGACGCGGTCTCCGGCGTGCGCGCGCTGCGCGACGCGACCCGGGGCGGCGTGGCGACCATTCTCAACGAGATCGCCAAGTCCGCCAACGTCGGCGTGCTGGTCAGCGAAGACGACATCCCGGTGCGGGACGTGGTCCGCGGAGCCAGCGAGCTGCTCGGCATCGACCCGATGTACGTGGCGTGCGAGGGCCGGCTGGTCGCCGTCGTGGACGGCAGCCAGGCGGATGCCGCGGTCGCGGCGATGCGGGCGCAGCCGCTGGGCGAGCAGGCAGCGGTCATCGGCCACGTCACCGAGGGCCCGGAGGGCATCGTGCAGCTCAAGACCGCGTTCGGCGGGACCAGGATCGTCGATCTGCTGGTCGGCGACCCCCTGCCGCGGATCTGCTAGTTCCGGCAAGGAAGCCTAGGAAGGCAAGGAAAGAGACCGCCCGGTGCACGAGCTTGCGATCATCGAGGGCGTGGTGGACGCGGTGACCGAGCGCATGGGCGACGCGAAGATCTCCTGCGTGCGGCTGGAGATCGGTGCGCTGTCCGGCGTGGTGAACGACTCGCTGCGGTTCTGCTTCGAGCTGGCCACCGAGGGAACGAGCCTCGCGGGCGCCAGCTTGGAGATCATCCAGGTGCCCGGCCGGTGCCGGTGCCGGGCCTGCGGCAGCGAGTTCTCGCCGGACGGGCTGATCCTGCTCTGCCCGTGCGGCAGCGCAGACGCGGCGGTGCTGGCCGGCCGGGAACTCAAGATCGCCTCAGTGAAGGTGGCGTGACATGTGCGCGACATGCGGATGCTCGGGGAAGGCGCGGCTGCGGCTGGTCACGGCCGGCGACACCGCCGAGGCTCTGGCCCGGGAGCAGCACGACCACGATCACGGTCACGATCATGATCACGTGCCCGGTCACGATCACGTGCCCGGTCACGAGCAGCAGCACGAGCACGGCAGCGACGACGACCGGACCGTCGTCCTGCAGCAGAAGGTGCTCGCCAAGAACGACGAGATCGCCGCGCGGAACAGGGCGTGGCTGGCCGGGCGCGGCGTGCTGGCGGTCAACCTGATGAGCTCGCCGGGTGCCGGCAAGACCACGCTGCTGGAGCGCACCGCGCGCGAGCTGGCCGGCCAGCTGGCCATCTCGGTCATCGAGGGTGACCAGGAGACGGCCCTGGATGCCGGCAGGATCAGCGCGGCCGGCTGCAAGGTGGTGCAGATCAACACCGGAGTGGGCTGCCACCTGGACGCGGCGATGGTGGCCGAGGCGCTTCGCGCGCTCGACCCGCCCGCCGGATCCGTGGTCGTGATCGAGAACGTGGGAAACCTGGTCTGCCCGGCGCTGTTCGACCTCGGCGAGGCGGCCAGGATCGTGCTCGCGTCCGTCCCGGAGGGCGCGGACAAACCGGTGAAGTACCCGCACATGTTCAGCCAGGCCGACCTCGTCCTGGTCAGCAAAACCGACCTGCTGCCGTACGTGGACTTCGACGTGGAACGGCACGCGGCCGACGTCAAGCAGGTCAGCCCCGGTGTCCAGCTACAGCAGGTGTCCGCGGTGACCGGCGAGGGGATGGCTGACTGGTACGACTGGCTGCGGCTGCGGCTGCCCGGCCAGCCGGACTGACGCCAGCCTCGTCGCCGGCCACCGGGCGGGCGTAGTGCAACCGGCTCGCCCTAGCCCATGCGGCGGTAGCCCGGATGAACTCCGTGCTCAAGGCCCTGGTCGGCAGCTATCCGCCCGAGCAGCGTCCTGAGCTGCTCGCGTTCTTCGGCGTCGAGGGCAGCGCAGACGGCGTCGTCGTGGGCGGCGGCGGCCTGGGCCAGCTGGCCCATGAACCGGCCGCCTCCGGCGGTGAGGAACAGGGCGTAGTTGCGGCGGTCCCCGGGGTCGCGGCGACGTTCGATCAGCCCTCGCTCTTCCATGCTGTTGACGATGCGCACGAGCCGGCTGGGAGCCATGCCGAGCCGGCCGGCGATTGCCTGCTGGCTGGATTCGGGCTCCGTGGCGACGATCCGGAGGAATCCGGCCTGGGGCGGCGTCAGGTCGAGCGCCGCGATCCGCTCGCCGAACAGGGCGCTGGCATGGGCACCCAGCTGCGCCAGGAGGAACGCGTTGCCGGTCCGAAACTGCTGCCGGGAACGGGCCGGGGTCTCCGCTGTCGTAGCCATGCAAGCATCATACCTCTTCGCAATCGTTTCTGAGAATAATGATTTGAACATAGAACGATTGACGGTTAGCGTCGCTCTTAACCGACATGAGGAGACGACATGACCAGCACATCCGCGCGGCCGAACGGCAGCACCCAGCAGTCACACCGCGGCAGCACCGGGACGAACCGTGGCGTAGGCCCGCCGCTACTGGCGCTGGCGGTGATCTTCGCCGCCCTGTTCCTGGCCAGTGTGGTCGGCGTGACCGCGGCAGCCGGCGCCCACTTCCCCTCCCCGTACGATCCGGCCGCCACGCTGACCGCCTACCTGAACGCCCACCACGGCGCCCTGATCGGCAGTGCCCTGCTGCAGTTCGCCAGCGCCATTCCCCTGGCCATCTTCACCGCCGCGGTCGTCGCCAGGCTGCACCACCTCGGCATCCGCGCCCCAGGGGCTACCATCGCCCTGGTCGGCGGAGTGCTGGCCTCGGGCATGCTGATGATCTCCGCCGCCGCTCAGTGGGTGCTGGCCCAATCCGGCATCCGGCAGAACCCAGGCGTGTCCAGGGCGTTTCAGGACCTGAGCTTTGTCACCGGCGGCCCCGGGCACGTGGTTCCGCTCGGATTGCTCATCGCCGGCATCGCCGTGATCGCCGCCTTCGGGCGGCTCCTGCCCCGCCCGCTAGCCCTGATCGGCGTGGCCATCGCCGTGATTGCCGAGGTCTCGATCATCTCGATCGCCGTGCACGGCGCGGGGATCCTCCTGCCGATCGCCCGCTTTGCGGGCTACGCCTGGCTGATCGCCGCCGCCGCTCTGCTGCCCCGCAGCCGGCCCTCGACCTGTCCCCCCGCCTCGGCCACCCCGGGCCTGCAGGCCCGGGGTGGCCGAGCACGCAATCGGGCACCTGGCCGGCAACAGGCCGGATCATTCGGTGGACTCCTAGCCGCGGTCGGCCGCCGCCGCGACGACCGCCTGGCCGAGGCTGATCCCGCCGTCGTTGCACGGCACCCGGGAATGCACCAGGACGCGGAACCCGCGCGCCTCGAGCGCGGCGGCCGCACCGTGCAGCAGCACCAGGTTCTGGAACACCCCGCCGGACAGCGCGACCGTGCCCAGCCCGTGCCGCTCGCGCAGCAGCACGCAGCCGTCGGTGATCAGCGTGGTCACCGCGTCGTGGAACCGGGCCGCGATGATCTGCCGCGGCGTGCCGTTCCCGAGATCGTCGGCGACCGCCCTGATCAGGTCGGCGCCGCGCACCCGGAACGGCGCGCCCGGCTCGATCCGCCCGGTCCTCCCCGCGTCCCCAGCCCGGTTCCCACGCGCCGCCGCCCACGCGCCGTCGCCCGCGCCGTTCCGCCCGCGCCCGCGCCGCCGCCCGGCCGCGGCCAGCTGCTCCAGCTCGATCGCGGCCTGCCCCTCGTAGTTGACCGCGTCCCGCACCCCGAGCAGCGCGGCGGCCGCGTCGAACAGCCGGCCCGCGCTCGAGGTGACCGGGGCGTGCACGCCCCGCCGGGCCAGCCTGACCACGTCTGCCCACAGCCGCTCGTTCCGCACGGCCACGTCCAGGCCGCCCGCCGCCGCATCAACGCCCGGCGGCGTCCAGGTACGCGGCGGCCATCCGCCACGGCTGCCGGATCGCTGTCGCCCCGCCCGGCATCGGCACGCCGGCCAGGTGCCCGCCCCGGCCGAACCCGGCCAGGTCCGCGACCAGGAACTCGCCGCCCCACAGCGTGCCGTCGGTGCCGAACCCGGTCCCGTCGAAGGCCACCCCGATGACCGGGCCTTCCTCGCCGTTGTCGGCCAGGCAGGAGGCGATGTGCGCATGATGGTGCTGCACGCCGACCAGTTCCACGCCGGCGTCGTCGGCGAGGTCGATGGCGTACTTGGTGGACAGGTACTCCGGGTGCAGGTCGTGCGCCACCACCTGCGGCTCGATGTCGAACAGCCGCCGGAAATGCTCGATGCCCTCGGTGAAAGACCGCAGCGTCTCGGCGTTCTCCAGATCCCCGATGTGCTGGGAGATGAACGCGTGGTTCTCCTTGGTCAGGCAGAACGTGTTCTTCAGCTCGGCTCCGCAGGCGAGCACCGGCCGCCGGAAGGCGGACCGCACCCGCACCGGCTCCGGCGCGTAGCCCCGCGAGCGGCGCAGCAGCATCTGCCTTCCGCCGAACGCGCGCACCACCGAGTCGTCCGCCCTGACGTGGATGTCCCGGTCGTGACCGAGAAACGCGTCCGCGATGCCGCCCAGCCGGTCCAGCGCGTCGTCGTCCCGGTAGGCGATCGGCTCGTCAGAGACGTTTCCGCTGGTCAGCACCATCGGACCGGCCACGGCGGCCAGCAGCAGATGGTGCAGCGGCGTGTACGGGAGCATGAGGCCCAGCTGCCGGTTGCCCGGCGCCACCGCGGCCGCGACCGCGGCACCAGACCGCCGGGCGGCCAGCACGATCGGCCGCCGCTGGCTTTCTAGCAGGGCGGCCTCCGGCCTCGTCCAGCTCGCACAGCAGCCGGGCCGCCGCCAGGTCCGGCACCATCACCGCGAACGGCTTGTCCTCGCGGTGCTTGCGCGCCCGCAGCGCGGCCGCGGCCCGCTGGCTGGACGCGTCGGCCGCCAGGTGCCAGCCGCCGAGTCCCTTCACCGCCAGCACCCCGCCGCCGCGGATCACCCCCGCCGCGCCCGGCAGCGGGTCACCCGGCTCGCCGCCGCCGGCCACGGACTTGCCGCCGGCGCCGGCCAGCCACAGCGCGGGCCCGCAGGCCGGGCAGCAGGTGGGCTGCGCGTGGAACCGGCGGTCGGCCGGGTCGTGATACTCCGCCGCGCACCGCTCGCACATGGTGAAGCCGGCCATCGTGGTCAGCGGCCGGTCGTACGGCACGCCCGTGACGATCGTGAACCTGGGCCCGCAGTTGGTGCAGTTGATGAACGGGTAGCGGAACCGCCGGTCCGCGGGGTCGGCGAGCTCGGCCACGCAGTCCGCGCAGGTCGCGCTGTCGGCCGACACCAGCGTGCGCCGCGGCCCGCCGGCCTCGCTGGGCGCGATGGAGAATGCCCCGGAGCCGTTCGGCAGGATCTCCCTCGTGGTTATCCGCTCGATCCGCGCTAGCGGCGGTGCCTCGGTTTCCAGGGCAAGGAGAAATTTCCGAACGGCTCCGGGCGGACCCTCCACCTCAGCGAACACGCCGTCCACATCGTTGCCGACCACCCCGCCGAGCCCGAGCCGGCTCGCCAGCGAATAGACGAAGGGCCGGAAGCCGACGCCCTGCACGGTCCCCTCCACCCGCACGGCGGTCCTGACGCGGTGCGTAGTCACCCTCTTAGTCTGTCTCAGAATCTCGCCGAACAGGCGGTCGCCGGCGTCGCCGAGCCCCGGCATGATGTACCCGCGGTCGTTCAGCCGCTCGTCGATGGTGGCGGTGACCACCCGCACCGGGACGCCGCTGCCGTCCGGGTACGCCGCCGCGAGCCGGGCGATGCCCTCCGGCGCGGCCAGCAGGCACACCGCGGTGACCGTGGCCGCCCCGCGCCCGGCGAGCATGCCGATGACGGTCTCGAGCGTGCCGCCGGTGGCCAGCATCGGGTCGAGGACGAACGTGTCGCGGCCGGTCAGGACGGCGGGCAGCCGGTCGGCGTAGGCCGATGCGATCAGCGACTCCTCGTCCCGCACCAGCCCGACGAAGCCGACGTCGGCCATCGGCAGCAGCCTGGTCATCCCGTCCAGCATGCCGATGCCGGCCCGCAGGACGGGCACCACCAGCGGCACCGGCCTGGCCAGCCTGACGCCGTCCGCCGGGCCGAGCGGCGTCCGCACCGACGCGGGCTGCACCCGCATCTCCCGCGTCGCCTCGTAGGCGAGCAGGGTGACCAGCTCGTCGGTGAGCCTGCGGAACGTCGCGGTCTCGGTAGCGGCGTCACGCAGGGCGGTCAGCTTGTGCGCGACCAGCGGGTGATCGACGACCAGGGTTTGCATGCCGATAGTGTGGCAGCCTGCGTGCCTGCCGCGGCAGCCGAAATAGACTTCGGGGAAGCCTCCGTCCGGCGATCAAGGGAGCAGACGAGTTGACCCTGCTGGAGTCCATCAGCGGTCCTGGTGACCTGAAGAAGCTCAGCCCGGAGCAGTTGCCCCTGCTGGCCGCCGAGATCCGTGACGTCCTGATCGATGTCGTGACGAGGACGAGCGGCCACCTCGGGCCCAACCTCGGCGTGGTGGAGCTCACCATCGCGCTGCACCGCGTGTTCGACTCCCCGATGGACCGGATCGTGTTCGACACCGGTCACCAGGCGTACGTGCACAAGCTGCTGACCGGGCGGCAGGCCAGGTTCGGCACGCTGCGCCAGCGCGGCGGGGTGTCCGGTTACCCGAGCCGGGCCGAGTCCGAGCACGACGTCGTCGAGAACTCGCACGCCTCCACCAGCCTGAGCTACGCCGACGGCCTGGCCAAGGCCTACACGCTGCGGGGCGAGACCGGCCGCACCGTGGTCGCCGTGATCGGCGACGGGGCGCTGACCGGAGGGATGGCGTGGGAGGCGCTGAACAACATCTCCGTCGCCAGGGATTCCCGGCTGGTCATCGTCGTCAACGACAACGGCCGCTCGTACCAGCCGACCATCGGCGGCCTGGCCGACCAGCTGGCCGCGGTCCGCGTCTCGCAGCGGTACGAGAACGTGCTCGACTACATCAAGACCACGCTGTCGCGCACCCCGATCGTCGGCCCGCCGCTCTACGACACGCTGCACGGGATCAAGAAGGGCATCAAGGACATGCTGCAGCCGCAGATCCTCTTCGAGGACCTGGGGCTGAAGTACGTCGGGCCGATCGACGGCCACGACGAGCAGATGGTGGAGCACGCGCTGCACCGCGCCCGGGAGTACGGCGGCCCGGTGCTCGTGCACGTGATCACGAAGAAGGGGTTCGGCTACCAGCTGGCCGAGGAGAACGAGGAGGACTGCCTGCACCAGGTCCCCGCCGCCGCGCCCGCGGGCCGCCGGCCGGCCCGCCGAAGCGGACCTGGTCGCAGGTGTTCGGCGACGAGCTCGCGGCGATCGGCGCGCGGCGCCCCGACGTCGTCGCGATCACCGCCGCGATGCTGCACCCCACCGGGCTCGGCGCGTTCGCGCAGGCCTTCCCCGACCGGGTGTACGACGTCGGCATCGCCGAGCAGCAGGCGATGACCAGCGCCGCGGGCCTGGCCATGGGCGGCCTGCACCCGGTGGTGGCGATCTACTCGACGTTCCTCAACCGCGCCTTCGACCAGACGCTGATGGATGTGGGGCTGCACCGGCTCCCGGTCACGATCGCGCTGGACCGCGCGGGGGTCACCGGCCCGGACGGCGCCAGCCACCACGGCATGTGGGACGGCTCGATCCTGCAGCTCGTGCCCGGCCTGCGGATCGCGGCGCCGCGGGACGCGATCCGGCTGGCCGAGCTGCTCAGCGAGGCGGTGGCGATCGCCGACGGGCCCACCGCGCTGCGCTACCCCAAGGGCACCGTCGGCGGCGAGATCGAGGCCGTCGGCATGCTCGGCTCCATGGACGTCCTGCACGAGCCCGGCGAGGCCGGCCGTGATGTGCTGCTGATCGGGGCCGGCCCGATGGCGGTGACCGCCGCCGCGGCGGCGCAGCGGCTCGCCGACCAGGGCATCGGCGTGACCGTGGTGGACCCGCGCTGGCTCAAGCCGGTCGACGAGGCGCTGGTCGGGGCGGCGCGGGAGCACCGGCTGGTCGCGGTCGTCGAGGACAACGGCCGGTCCGGCGGGTTCGGCGACGCGGTGTGCCGGATGCTGCGCGACCACGACGTGGACACCCCGGCGAAGACGTTCGGCCTGCCGCAGGAGTTCCTGGACCACGGCTCCCGGGACGAGATCCTCACCCGCCTCGGCCTCACCCCGCAGCACCTGGCCCGGCAGATCACCGAGGCGGTGGCCAGGCGCGCCGCGCCCGACCTGGTGCGCGGCCCGCAGGCATGATGACCCTCCGCGTCGCCGTCATCGGCTCCGGGCCGGCCTGTACACCGCCGAGGCCCTGGTCAAGCAAGCCGCGGCGCTGCCTGCGCCGGTGGCGGTCCAGGTGGACGTGCTCGACCGGCTGCCGACGCCCTACGGCCTCGTCCGGTACGGCGTCGCCCCCGACCACAAGTCGATCAAGTCGATCGCCGAGTACCTGCGCAAGGTGCTGGAGCACCCGGACGTGGGCTTCCTCGGCGGCGTGCACCTCGGCGACCATGTCACCCGGGACGACCTGCTGGCCAGCTACGACGCGGTGGTGTACGCGACCGGCGCGATGCGGGACCGCCGCCTCGGCATTCCCGGCGAGGACCTGCCCGGCAGCTACGCGGCGACCGACTTCGTCAACTGGTACTGCGGGCACCCGGACATCGACCCGGAGGCTTTCACCCTGGACGCCGAGTCGGTCGCGGTGATCGGCGTCGGCAACGTCGCGGTGGACGTGGCCCGCATCCTGGTCCGGGACCCGGCCGAGCTGCGCGGCACCGACGTGTCGCAGCCGGTGCTCGAGGCGCTGATGGCCAGCAAGGTCCGCGAGGTGCACGTGATCGGCCGCCGCGGGCCGGCCCAGGCAAAGTTCACCACCAAGGAGCTGCGCGAGCTCGGCGAGCTGCCCGGCGTGGACGTGACGGTGCCGGCCGGCGAGGCCGACCTCGGCGCGTTCGACCCGACCGGCGCGTCTGCGGAGCTGGCGGCTTCGGACCGGCGGGTGCGCGGCAACTACGCGGTGATCAGCGGCTGGGCCGGGCGTGAGCTGACCGGCCAGCCGCGCCGGCTCACGATGCGGTTCTGGCTGCGGCCGGCGGAGATCACCGGTTCGCAGCGCGTGCGGGGGCTGGTGCTCGAGCGCACCCGGCTGGACGATACGGGCGCGTTCGCCGGGACCGGCGAGCTGGAGACGCTGGACGCTGGCATGGTGCTGCGCAGCGTCGGCTACCAGAGCGTGCCGCTGGCCGGTGTGCCGTTCGACGAGCGGGCCGCGATCGTGCCGAACGACGCCGGCCGGGTGCTCGGTCCCGACGGCGCGCCGCTGCCGGGGGAGTACGTGGCCGGCTGGCTGAAGCGCGGCCCGACCGGGGTGATCGGCACCAACAAGTCCGACGCGGCGGAGACGGTGCGGAGCCTGCTGGAGGACCTGGCCGGCGGCCCCGGCCCGGGTGATTCGGCGCTGCCGCGGGCCGGGCTGCTGCGGTACCCGGAGCCGGGCGCGGCCGCCGGGGCGTCCCCGCTGGCGGGCGTGCTGGCCGGCCGCGGGGTGCGGGCCGTGACCTATGCCGACTGGCTGCGGATCGAGGCGGCAGAGACCGCCCTCGGCGAGTCGCTCGGCCGCGGCGGCCGGGTCAAGCTGGCCGGCCGGGCGGCGCTCGACGAGGCCTGCTTCCCGCCCGAGGGCTGACCCCGGCGGCACTCCCGTCAGTTAGCGGCGCGCTGCTCCGCCGCCTTGAGCAGCAGTTCCAGCTCGTCGGCCAGGTACCCGGCGAGGACGTCGATGTCGGGGACGAGCTCGCGGCAGCTGACGAGCCCGAAGTGCAGCTGGCCGAGATAGCCGATGACGGTGATGTTGAGGCCCAGCCCGTCGGTGACGACCGAAACCGGGTAGTGCGCCAGCAGCTTCGCGCCGCCGAGGTAGACCGGGATGTTGGGGCCGGGGACGTTGGAGATGACGATGTTGAACGGCGGCAGCCGGTGCAGCAGGCCGGTGGCGAACATGACCCGCGCCGCCCGCGCGGTGACCGCCGGCGGGGAGAAATCGGTGATGTGATCCAGCCAGCCCTGCGGGATCGCCGCCTGCTGCGCCTTGGCGGTCTTGGTCGCGGCGTGCGCGATCTCGAGCCGGTCAACCGGGTCGGGCGCGTGGGTGGGCAGCGTGGCGAGCATCGCCGAGATCTTGTTACCCATCGCGTTCTTGCCGGACGGGTCGCGCAGCGAGACCGGGATCATCGCCACCAGCGGCTGCTCGGGCAGCGCGTCGCGGTCGGCGAGCCAGCGCCGCAGCGCGCCCGCGCACATCGCCAGGACTACGTCGTTGACCGAGACGCCGAAGGCGTTCTTCACCGTCTTGACGTCGTCGAGCGGCAGGCTCCGCAGCGCGAGCCGCCGGTGCGGCGTGATCGGCTGGTTGAACGGGGTCGCTGGGGCGCGCCCGGGCGTGGTGCGGATCACGCCGCCGTCGCCGCGGCCCAGCCCGAGCATGCCGCCGACCAGCGGGCCCAGCGCCGGCGTCAGGGTGGGCAGCACCCGCACGAGATCGCTGGCGAGGCGTGCCGTCGCCCCCGGCCGCCAGGCCAGCCGGGCGGCCGCGAGCACGGCCAGCCCGGCCCGGTTCGGCGGGCCGGGCGGCCGGAACGGCTCGGCGGCGGGAAGGTCGCGCCCTTCCGGGGTGAGATCGAGCAGGGCGGTGAGCAGTTCCGCGCCGGACACGCCGTCGATGGCGGAGTGGTGAATCTTCGTGTAGACCGCGATCCGCCGCCTGGCCAGCCCGGTGATCAGGTAGATCTCCCACAGCGGCCGGCTCTTGTCGAGCGGCCGGGCGTGCAGCCGCGCGGCCTGCTCGGTGAGCTGGGCCTCAGAACCGGGACGCGGCAGCGCGAGCTCCCTGATGTGGTACTCGATGTCGAAGTCCGGGTCGTCGATCCAGTACGGCTGGTCGATGCCGAGAGGCACGTGCAGGAGCTTGCGGCGCAGCACCGGCACCAGCGGCAGCCGGTCGGCCACCAGGTCGGTCAGCCGGGCCAGGGTCAGCGGCTCGGGGGCACCGTGCGGGTCCAGCACGCTCAGCCCGCCGACGTGGCCGGTGGAGTTGGCCGTCTCGAGCGCGAGGAACGAGGCGTCCAGCCCGGTGAGCTGCTGCATGTCAGTGCTCCTCAGCGTGCGGTGAGCGCCCGGCGGGGACGGGTCACCGGCGGCCAGGATACAGCGGGCGCAGCAGCGTCGGCGGGCGGAACGGGCGCGGCTGCCCGGCGGCGGCGGCCAGCTGGTCGGCGATCAGAAACAACGTCGCGGGGTCGACGCCGAACCCGAGGTGGCTGCAGCGGACCTCGACGTTCTGGTGCAGCGCCGTCTCCGGCTCGATGCAGTTCTGCCACGGCACGATGCCGTCGTGCCGGGAGTACACCGCCGTCAACATGACGCCGATGGGCCGGGCCACCTGCTCACGGGTCGGCAGCTGGCCGTTGCGGGCGTGCAGGTGACTGCGCCGCTGATAGACGCTCTCGGCCCGGCTCAGCCGCGGGTCCGTGCGCGCGAACGGGCTGCCCATCGTGATCACCTGCCGGACCTGCCCGGGACGCTCGCGCGCCATCTCCCTGGCGTAGATCCCGCCGAGGCTCCAGCCCACGAGCGACACCGGCCCGCCGGTCTGCTCGGCCAGGGCCTCCAGCGCCTGCGGCAGCCCGGCCATCACGGCATCGGTGGGCCCCAGGTTGCGGCCGAGGGCCCATCCGTGCACCGCGTAGCCCAGCCAGCCGAGGAACCGGCGCAGCGGCGCCGTGCTCATGTCGGAGCCGAGCAGCCCGGGCAGCACCAGGACGCCGTGACCGTCGCCCCGCGGCGCGATCGCCAGCAACGGCGCCGCCAGCGGCAGCGACGCGAGGTCAACCAGACCGCGGGCAGGCTCGGTGATATAGAGCCTGAGGGCCGGGCCCACGGCCGGCTGGCTGACCGGTTCGCTGTCCGCCGCCGGCGCCCTGACCAGGTACATAGCTGCCTACTTCCGCCGCATCGTTGCCACGAGCGAGGCAAGTCGTGATACATCTGCATACAACGTGTCTCACATCATCATAAGAAGCCATGATCTTCCCGGCAATGATGTGTTTACATGAACGTAACCTGTAGTCCGTTTGGTACCCGGATCTGCAATGGTTTGCACCCAGCGGGCAGCGGCAGCGGGCAGCGGGCGGCGGGAGCGTACGCTGCGGGCATGTATGAGGTACCGCTGCGGCACGCGGCGAACGTGGCGGCGGGGTGGCTCGGGGCGCTGGGCGAGCGGCCGGTGGGCGTACCGGTCGGGCCCGGTGCGCTGCGCCGCGGCCTGGCCGCCGAGCTCGGCGACGCGGGAACCGACCCGGCGACGGTGATCGACGAGCTGGCCGCGGCGCTCGGGCCGGGCCTGGTCGCCACCGGCGGCCCGCGGTACTTCGGCTTCGTGACCGGGGGGACGCTGCCCGCCGCGCTGGCGGCCGACTGGCTGGTGTCGGCGTTCGACCAGAACGCGGCGATGTACGTCATGTCACCGGGTGCGGCCGTGGCGGAGGAGATCGCCGCGGGCTGGCTGCTGGATTCTGCTCGGCCTGCCGGCCCAGTCCGCGGTCGGCTTCGTGACCGGCGGCCAGATGGCGAATTTTTCCTGCCTGGCCGCGGCGCGGCATGCGCTGCTCGCGGCCGCGGGCTGGGACGCGGAGGCGGACGGGCTGCGGCACGCTCCCGAGCTCACCGTGATCGCGGGCGAGCAGGCCCACGCCACGCTCATCCAGGCAGTGCGGCTGCTCGGGCTCGGATCGGCCTGCATCCGCCGGGTGCCCGCCGACGACCAGGGCCGCATGATCCCCGCCGGGCTGCGGCGTGCGCTGGACCAGGCAGCGGGGCCCGTGCTCGTCTGCGCCCAGGCCGGCGAAGTGAACACCGGTGCCTTCGACCCGCTCGGCGGGATCGCCGCCCTGGTGCGGGACCGCGGGCAGGCGTGGCTGCACGTAGACGGCGCGTTCGGGCTGTGGGCCCTGGCCAGCCCGGCGCTGCGCTCCCTGGCCGACGGTGCCGCCCTCGCCGACTCGTGGGCAACGGACGGGCACAAGTGGCTCAACGTGCCGTACGACTGCGGCATGGCGATCGTCCGGGATCCGGCGGCGCTGTCCGCGGCGCTCGGCTTCAGCGCCGCCTACCTGGAGGGCGCCGGCGGCCGGGACTCGTTCGCCTTGACGCCCGAGTCGTCCCGCCGGGCCCGCGCGCTGCCGGTCTACGCCGCGCTCCGGTCGCTCGGCCGCCGGGGCGTCGCCGGGCTGGTGGAGCGGTGCTGCGCGCTGGCCAGGCTGGCGGCCACCGAGCTGTCGCCGCTGCCCCGCCGTCGAGGTGCTGAACGACGTGGTGCTGAACCAGGTGCTGCTGCGGGTGCACGGGGCGGACACGGCCGCGGTGATCGATCGGGTGCGGCGGGACGGAACCTGCTGGCTGGGCGGGACGAGCTGGCGCGGCGAGCCGGCGATCAGGTTCTCGGTCTCCAACTGGTTGACCACCGAGGACGACATCCGGCGGTCGGCCGCCGCGGTCATCAGGGCGATCGGGTGACCGCGGCCCCCCGGGTGCCAGGCAGCGCGGGGCACGCCGGGCCCGGCGACTTGGCGGCGGCCACGGCGCCGTGCCAGGCTGCTGGCCATGGGCGAGAAGATCACTTACCAGAGCAACGGCGGCACCTCGACGGGCTATCTCGCGGTGCCGGAGGCGGCGGCCGCCGCGGCCGTGCCCGCTGTCATCGTCATCCAGGAATGGTGGGGCCTGGTCGGTCACATCACCGCGGTGGCGGACCGGCTCGCCGCCGCCGGATTCCTGGCCCTGGCCCCGGATCTGTACCACGGCCGCATCGCGAGCGAGCCTGACGAGGCGCAGAAGCTGGTGATGGGGCTGGCCATGGACCAGGCCGCGAAGGACATCGCGGGCGCGGCCGCCTACCTGGCCGCCAGGCCCGACGGCACCGGTGCCGTCGGCGCCGTCGGGTTCTGCATGGGCGGGAGCCTGGCGCTGTGGGCGGGCACGCTGTCCCAGCACATCACGGCGGTCGTCGGCTACTACCCCGGAATCCCGTGGGAGCGGATGCAGCCGTCCTGGCAGAACTACAGCGGCAAGGCGGCGCTCATCCACGCCGACGAGGACGAGGGCGGGGCGGCGGCACCCGGCATCCGGCAGGCCAGGCAGCTCATCTCCGATGCCGGCGGCGACGTGACCGTATACGACTACGCCGGGACGGAGCATGCCTTTTTCAACGACGACAGGCCCGAGGTTTACAACCAGGCGGCCGCCACACTGAGCTGGGACCGCACCCTGACCTTCCTGCATGACACACTGGGGGACAGCTAGGCGGGTCACCGCCGGGCGGCAGGCGCATCGCGGCCGGGTCGCCGTGATGCGCCGGCGGCCATCATGGGGACAATGAGGGCATGAGCATCGGCGGTGTCAGCGTGACTTCGGGGGAGGGCGCGCATGCAGCCGGCACGACCAACGTGCCGCAGCGGGGGGAGCCGGGCGGAGATCTGCCCGCAGATCGTTACCTTGACCGCGAGGAGAGCTGGCTCCGTTTCAACCAGCGGGTGCTCGAGCTTGCCGAGGATCCCGCGGTTCCGCTGCTGGAGCGGGTCAGGTTCGAATCGATCTTCGCCAGCAACCTGGACGAGTTCTTCATGGTGCGGGTGGCCGGGCTCGTCCGCCGGCTGGCCGCCGGGCTCCCGGTGCAGGAAGTGGCCGGCCTGCGGCCCGATCAGGTGCTCGAGCGCGTGCTCACGATGGCCGGCGAGCTTACTTTGCGGCACGCCGCGTGCTACCGGGACATGCTGCTGCCCGCCCTCGCCGGGCACGGGATCGAGATCCTGCGCTGGAAAGAGCTGTCAGCCGGCGAGCAGAGCGGCCTCCGCGAGCTGTTCCGGGAGCGCATCTACCCGGTGCTCACGCCGCTGGTCGTGGATCCTGCTCACCCGTTCCCCTACATCTCCGGCCTGTCGCTCAGCCTCGCCCTCATGGTCGCGGATCCGGAGACCGGCGAGACGATGTTCGCCCGGGTGAAGGTGCCGCCGCTGCTGCCCAGGTTCCTGACCGTCTCGACGCAGCGGTTCGTGCCGCTGGAGGACGTGATCGCGGCCCACCTCACCGAGCTGTTCGTCGGGCTCGACGTGCTGGAGCACCACGCGTTCCGGGTCACCCGGGTCCGTGACCTGGAGGTGGACGAGGACATCACGGAAGACCTGCTGAAGGCCATGGAACGGGAGCTTCAGCGGCACCGGCTCGAGCCCGCGATCCGGCTCGAGGTGGAGGAGTCGATGTCCAGCGACGTTCTCGAGCGGCTGGTCACCGAGCTGCGCATCGACCGGCGCGCCGTCTACCGGCTGCCGGGCCCGCTCGACCTGTCTGGCCTGTCGGCGATCGCCGACCTGGATACCCCCAGGCTGAAGTACCCGAGGTTCGTCCCGTCGGAGTCGAGGATCCCGCACGACGTCGACATCTTCTCCGCCCTCGCCGAGCGGGACCGGCTCGTGCACCATCCCTATGACTCGTTCACCGCCAGCGTCGAGCGGCTGATCGTCGAGTCCGCCGCCGACCCGGGGGTGCTGGCCATCAAGCAGACCCTCTACCGGACGAGCGGTGAGTCCCCGATCGTGGACGCGCTGATCGACGCCGCGGAAGCCGGCAAGCAGGTCGTCGTCGTGGTGGAGATCAAGGCCAGGTTCGACGAGCGGGCCAACATCGCCTGGGCGCGCAAGCTGGAGGAGGCGGGCTGCCACGTCGTGTACGGCTTCGTCCGCTGGAAGACGCACGCCAAGGTGGCCCTCATCGTGCGCGAGGAGCAGGACGGGACGCTGCGCCGGTACGTTCACATCGGCACCGGCAACTACAACCCCACCACGGCCAGGCTGTACGAGGACTTCGGCCTGCTCACCGCCAGCCCCACCGTGGGCGAGGATGTCACCGACCTGTTCAACCATCTCACCGGGTACAGCAGGAAGAGCGTCTACCAGCGGCTGCTGGTCGCGCCGGAGGGACTGCGCGCCGGGCTGCTCGAGCGGATCCGCCACCAGGAGCAGCGGGCCAGGGCGGGACTGCCCGCGCTGATCCAGCTCAAGTGCAACGCGCTGACCGACGAGGCCGTGATGGACGCGCTCTACAGCGCCTCGCAGGCAGGTGTCCCCGTCGATCTGTGGATACGCGGGATCTGCTCGCTGAAGCCCGGCGTCCCCGGGCTGTCGGAGACGATCCGGGTGCGCAGCATACTGGGCCGGTTCCTCGAGCACGCCCGCGTCTACGTGTTCGGCCCGGCCGCGCCCGGTCCCCAGCGGGCGCAAGCCGCGGGCCGGGCCGAGCCGGCGGCCGACGGCAGCTTCGCGGCGGCCGCCGGATCCCCGGAGGTCTGGCTGGGCAGCTCGGACCTGATGCACCGGAACCTGGACCGGCGGGTCGAGTCGCTCGTCCGGCTGAGCGATCCCGGGCATGAGCACAGACTGCGCGACCTGGTCGCGCTGGCGATGGATGACTCCACCGCCTCCTGGTGGCTGGACCCGGACGGCTTGTGGACCAGGCACCACGTCGACTCCGACGGCAAGCCGCTGCGCGATATGCAGGCATATCTCGTCGAGCAGGTCAGGCGCAGCGGGCGGCCGGCACCGGAGGCGGACGGCCGGGCTAAGAGCCGCCCCCGTGCCGACCGGGACCGTGCCGAGCGGGACCGCGCCGCGAAGAGACCACTGCCATCGGGGGGGACCGGCGCCACGTGACCGGCCGGCACGCGCGGCCCAGCCCGGACCGGGCGCAGCCGGGTGCCGAGATACGCGCCGCCGGCGCGGTGCTCTACCGGTACGCCGGTGACGGCATGGAAGTGGCGGTCATCCACCGGCCGAGGCACGATGACTGGTCGTTTCCCAAGGGAAAACTCGAGCCGGGCGAGCACGTGCTGCTGGCCGCCGTGCGCGAGGTGACCGAGGAGACGGGCATCCGCCCGGTGCTCGGGCGGCCGCTGGCCACCGTGCGCTACCAGGTGGAGGGCCGCCCCAAGCGGGTGGACTACTGGGCCGCCCGGGTGGATGTCCCGGCGCCGGAAGCAGCCTTTCTCCCCGGCGACGAGGTGGACAACATGAAGTGGCTGCCGGTGCCCGCGGCTGCCTCGCGGCTCACGTATACGCACGACGTGAGCCTGCTGCGGCGCCTGGTTGCCCCGGCCGCCGGCGGCGGCCCGGCCGGCGGCGACACCGTGCCCTGCGTCTTGCTCCGGCACGCCTCGGCCGGGCGGAAGAGCTCCTGGCACGGAGATGACCTGCTGCGCCCCCTGGACGAGCGCGGGGCAGCTGACGCGGTGACCCTGGCGCGGCTGCTCGCCTGCTTCGGCGTGAAGCGGGTGATCAGCTCGGCGGCCGAGCGCTGCCTGGGCACCGTGCGGCCCTACGCGGAGCGGATCGGCGCGCCGATCGAGCCTGAGCCTGCCTTCACCGTGCGGCCCGTCGACGGCGACCGCGGCGACCGCGGCGAGGCGGCCCGGCGGCGGATGGCAGAGCTGCTCGCGGATCCTTCCCCGATGGTCATCTGCGGCCACCGGGAGAACCTGCCGGTGCTCTATGCGCAGGCCGGCGAGCAGCTGCGCGGCTCGCCGCCCGACGACGACTGGTCGCCGCCCAAGGCGGGGTTCCGGGTGCTGCACATCGCGGCTGACACCTTGTCCGCGGTCGAGCACCACACCGTGACCAGCTAGGCCGCGTGAACGAGGTTCTTGCCGGCTCTGGCAGCCCGGGAGCCGGAAACCCGGGCCTTGGCCACGGAGTGACTGCGCGGCAACTACCTGGACGGCCGGATGGCACCGCTTCGGAGATCAGCGGGAGGAGCCGTGGGCGTGCCGAAGTCCAGCATGGCGGGCAGCGCGCCCTCGAAGGTCAGCAGCCAGCGCTTGACCTCGGGCCCGCTGCCGCCGCTGTAGCCGCCGAGTCCGTCGGCGGCGACGACACGGTGGCACGGCACGATGACCGGGATCGGGTTGGAGCCCATGATCGAGCCGATCGCCCGGGCGCCGATCTCCGGCCGCCCGTCGCGGAGGGCGAGCCGCCGCGCCAGCGACCCGTAGGTGACGGTCTGGCCGTACCGGACGGTCTCGGCGAGCAGGCCCAGCACGTCGCGCTGCGCCCGTGAGGCGCCGCCCCAGTCCAGCGGCAGCTCGAACACGCTGCGCGTCCCGCGGAAATACTCCGCCAGCTGGTCCCGTGCGGCCGCCAGCAGGCCGCCCGGCATGCCGGACGCATCGGGCGCGTCCCGGGCGGGCGGCAGACCGAACCTGACCTCGGCGACTCCGGCGTCGCTGCACCCGACGGACAGGTCCCCGACGGGCGTCTCGATGGCGGCCCAGCACAGCACGGTCACGATGCCATTCTGGCCGGCCCGGACGACAAACTGGCCGGGACGCACGTGCCGCCGCCGGACGGGAAGCGGCCGGGAAGCGGGCCGGGAAAGACTGTCGGCCGGCGGTGATACATGTCTGTCGTGGGGCTCCCGCGGACAGGAGGCGCCGTGACCTATTCCATTGCCGAAGCCGTCGAGACCGAGCTCGTCCGGCTCGGCCGGCTGCTCACCGAGCCGGGGCAGCGCGAGTGCCTGCGCTGCTACCTGCTCCGGATGCTGAACGAGTTCGGCTGCAACAACACGCACCGGTGGACGCTGCACTGGCGTGATGCCCGCGCTCCCCAGGCGCACGCGCTGATCGAGCGGCTGCAGCGCCGCGGCCCCTGCTGCTGCGACTGTGAAGTGATCTTCAATGTCTTTACCGACTACCCGGAGACCAGCCGCCTGCTGCCGTGCGCGGGAGTGTCACGAGCCGGCTCGACCCAGCCCTGCGACCTGCGCCGACGGGGATAACCAGTCCCGGCCCGCGCCGGACGAGCAGAGAGGGCTGACCTCCCTCAGGTGCCGTCCTCTTCCTCGAGGCTGAGCAGCGCGCTGGCGATGGGGGCTGCCGTGAGCTCGACCTGCCACGGCCGCGCCCCGTAGCCGGCCAGCTGCTCGGCAATCGCGTCCGGGGCCGGCGGCTCGGGCGGCTTCCAGGCCAGCCTGCGCACCGCATCCGGATGCAGCAGGTTTTCCGAGGGGAGTTTGCGGGATTCGCCCAGGGCCGCGACGGCTGCCCTGACCGCGGTCAGCCGCCGCGCCGCGGCCGGATCACGTTCGGTCCACCGGTGCGTCGGCGGCGGCCCGTCGGCCGAGGGCGCCGAGGGCGCCGGCAGCGCGGTCTCCGGCTTGGCCCGGGCGCGGTTGACGGCGGCCATCCAGTTGCGGACGTGCCTGCGGGCACCCCGGCCGGTGAACCCGGGGATGGCGGTCAGCTCGTCCCCCGACGCCGGAAGCACGCGGGCGGCCTCGACGATGGCGGAATCGGGCAGCACCCGCCCGGGTGACAGAATCCCGGCCCCTGGCTATCGTGTCCCGCTCCTGCCACAGCTCGCGGACGACGGCCAGGCCGCGGCGCGTGCGGACCCGGTGAATGCCGGAGGTGCGCCGCCACGGATTCTGTGCGCGGGCCCGGCGGTTTCGCCGCGAGCACGGCCGCGAATTCCTGCCGGGCCCACTCCGTCTTGCCCTGCTCCTCGAGCTGCTGGGCGAGGGCGTCACGGAGCTCGACGAGAACCTCGACGTCCAGCGCCGCGTATCGGAGCCACCCGGCGGGCAGCGGCCGGGTGGACCAGTCCTCGGCTCCGTGGCCCTTCGCCAGCCGCAGGCCGAGCACCTCCTCCACGAGCGCGGCCAGGCCCACCCGCGGAAAGCCGAGCAGCCGGCCCGCCAGCTCGGTGTCGAACAGGGCGCGGGGGCGGTAGCCGAGCTCGGCCAGGCAGGGCAGATCCTGCCCGGCGGCGTGCAGCACGACCTCGGCGGGCGCGAGCGCGGCGTCGAGCTCGGAAAGGTCCGGGCAGGCGACCGGGTCGATGAGCACGGTACCCGCCCCTTCCCTGCGGAACTGGACCAGGAAGGCGCGCTGCCCGTAGCGGAACCCGGAGGCCCGTTCGGCATCCACGGCCACCGGGCCGCTGCCCCGGGCCAGGGAGGCGGTGGCCCGGTCCAGCGCCTCGCCCGTCGTGACGACCTCGGGCAGGCCATCGCGCGGCTCGGTCAGCGGGACGACGTCATCTGGCGACTCGGTCAGCGGGACGGCGTCGCCTGGCGGTTCGGTCAGCGGGACGGCGTCGCCTGGCGGTTCGGTCGGCGGGACGGCGTCGCCTGGCGGTTCGGTCGGCGGGACGGCGTCGTCCTGCGGCTCGGTCGGCGGGACGGCGTCATCCGGCCGCGGCTGGCTGGTCTCGGTCACGGGCGCCTGGGCCTCGGCAGGGCGCTCACTCCGGCTGCGGCGGGCGGCAGGCCAGCCGCGGCGCACAAGGCGTCGCACCAGGCCGCGACGTGCCCGGCGAGCGCCGGCGGGGTGACCGCGTGCGGCTGGCCGCCCGCAGCCGCGGCCAGCGGGCCCGCCGGCGACCATGACGCCCGCAGTTCCAGGCCGGTGGCGGGGGGTTCGTCCTGCTTGCCGCCGAACCCCTCGGTGATCACCCGGGTGACGGTGCCGCTCGGTGCCATGTACCCGACGGCACGCGCGTCGAGCGCCTCAGTGAGCCAGCTCCAGCCCACCGTGCCGAGCAGCGGGTCGGCGGCGATCTCCGGCTCGACGTCGGCCCGGATGTAGGCGATCACGCGGAACTGGCCGGCCCAGCCTGGCTGGCCGTCGGGATCGTACAGCAGCACGAGCCTGCCCCACGCGACGTCCGGCTGCTCCTCGTTCCCGGCGGCCCGGACGGTGGCCGCGATGGCGGCCGCATGGGGCGCGAGCTTGCGCGGCGCGGGCACATCCTCGAAGGTGACCTCCGGCCGGAGCGGCCGCTGCGCGTCCCGCCCGGCGTGCAGGTCGGCCACCGCGGCGTCAAAGACGGCATCGCCGGTGGGCTCGCCCTGCCCCGCCTGGCTTGCTGACCTCATGAGCCGAGCGTACGTCGCTGTCGCTCTCTTCTCATGCCACCCGGTCTCATGCCACCCTGCCTGCCCAGCCGCGCATACCGCCCGTGCCGGCCATCAGATCGTGGAGGCCGATGAACAGCGCCGCACCGCACCCCGTGCACGCCCACTCCGGGCATTCGCCGTCCGGCACGTCCGGACAGCACTCCAGGTCCTCGTGCGGCTGGTCGAACAGCTGATCACCGCCGCACTCGCGGCAGTGGCGGGTCGTGTGGCCCATCTGCGGTGACCTCCTTACCCGGTAGCACGCGCGGCGCGTATCCGGGGAGGCGTCACCACGCAGTCCGGGGCTGAACACGATCTTGGCATGCTTCGCCGCCGGGACGCTGGATCTGCCACGGTGTGTCACGAACGTGCTGCCGGATGCTTGCCCTGACACCCGGAGGGCTGCCCTGGCACCGGGAGGGCTGCCCTGGCCCCCCGGAGGGCTGCCCTGGCACCCGGACGCTTCCCGTGACGGGACGCGCCGCGGGTTGTGAGACGATCCCTGAGTGAAGCCGCTCGCGGGCGAGTCGCCCTTCCTGCTGGCCTGCAGGCGCAAGCCGGTGCCCTACACGCCGGTCTGGTACATGCGGCAGGCCGGCCGTTCGCTGCCCGAGTACCGCACCGTGCGGGCGGGCACGGGAATGCTGGAGGCCTGCTCCCGGCCGGACATGATCGTCGAGATCACGCTGCAGCCGCTGCGCAGGTACGCGGTGGACGCGGCGATCCTGTTCAGCGACATCGTCGTCCCGCTCAGGGCGGTCGG
Source organism: uncultured Actinomycetes bacterium (assembly GCA_963697445.1). GTDB lineage: Bacteria > Actinomycetota > Actinomycetes > Streptosporangiales > Streptosporangiaceae > PALSA-505. Next base: position 103,311 of record CAVOOC010000035.1, on the reverse strand, counting down.
GGTCAGCCTCGAGATCACCCCGGGTGTCGGCCCGGTGGTGGAGCACCCGATCCGCGACGCTCCCGACGTGGAGCGGCTGCGGCCGCTCGAGCCGGACGACGTCCCGTTCGTGACCGAGGCGGTCCGCGCGCTCGTGGCCGAGCTGGGCGGCCGCCCGCTGATCGGCTTCGCCGGCGGCCCGTTCACCCTGGCGTCCTACCTGGTCGAAGGCGGGCCGTCGAAGACGCACGAACGCACCAAGGCGCTCATGTACGGCAACCCGCAGCTGTGGAACACGCTGCTGGGGCGGCTCACCGACATCACCCTCGCCTTCCTGCGGATCCAGGTGGACGCCGGCGCCGCCGCCGTCCAGCTGTTCGACTCGTGGGTCGGCGCGGTCAGCCCCGATGACTACCGGCGCGCCGTGCTGCCGCACAGCAAGCGGATCTTCGACTCGCTGGCCGTCACCGGGGTGCCGCGGATCCACTTCGGGGTGGGGACGGGCGAGCTGCTCGGCCTGATGGGGGAGGCGGGCGCCGACGTGGTCGGCGTTGACTGGCGGGTGCCGCTGGACGAGGCGGTGCGCAGGGTGGAGCCGGGCAAGGCGCTGCAGGGGAACCTGGATCCCGCGGTGCTGCTGGCCCCGTGGGACGTCATCGAGGCACGGACCCGGGACGCGCTCGGCCGCGGCCGGGCCGCCGAGGGCCACGTGTTCAACCTCGGCCACGGCGTGCTGCCCGAGACCGATCCGGACGTGCTGGCCAGGCTCACCGATTTCGTCCACACCACGTCCGCCCGGGACGCCGGCGACTCCTGATCACCCCGGCCCCGGCTATGCGCCGCGCGGCTTGGCTCCGCGCCGCTGCAGCCAGCGCCGCCCGCGCAGGATGCGGTAGCCCAGGTAGCCGGCCAGGGCGCAGGCAGCGGCGATCGGCAGCGCGGCGCCGATCGCCCTGGCCAGCCAGGAGACCGCGGTGACGAGCGCCTTCCAGCCGGCGGTCAGCCCGCCGACGAAGCCGCCAGCCCTCTTGGCCCGGTGCTTGCGCGCGTGCTTGGCCAGGACCGGGCCTGCCAGCTGGAGCGACACGGTGGCGTACACGGTCTGGCGATCGAGCGCCCGCTGCTGGGCGAGCATGGCCTCCAGGTCAGACTCCTGCGCGTTGATCTGATCCTGCACGGCGAGCAGGGCGCCGACCGATCCGGCCCGGGAGAGCAGCGCCCGCAGCTGGGTGATCGCGGCCTGGTCCGAGACCACCCGGCTGGCGGTGTCGGCCACCTGCTGGGTGACGTCCTGCGCCTGCTGCCGGAGCGATGTCTGGGCGCCCAGCCGGGCCAGCGCGGCCAGCGCGGCCGGGTACGCAGCGACGGGGATCTTCAGCTGGATGCTCGCCGTGCTGGCGGCGCGGCCCGAGCGCAGCGCCGCGTTCTCCTGCGACACGTACCCGCCGGCCTGCCCCGCGATCTGAGTCGCGAGCGCGGCGGCCCGGCTGACATCGCGCACCCGGACGGTCATGCTCGCGGTGTAGACGATGGCCTGCGCGGCCGGCGCCAGGCGGAGGGGGTTGCCTGAGCCCTGCCGCTGGCCCGCGCTCCCCGACCGGCTGGCGCCGCTGCCCGCGGCGTGCTGGCCGCTGGCGGGTCCCGCAAGGGGCGCGGCCGGGACCGCGTTACCCGCCCCCGCGGGTCGCGCCGCCGGCGAGGAGGCGGTTCCCGCTGGAGCTCCGCCGCAGCCCGCGAGCAGGACAATAGCCGTGATGATCAGCCCGGCGGCGGTGCCGGCCGGATGACGCATGGGAAGGCGCATGCCGTTGCGACGGCACCAGGCCGACCGGCGGTTCCCCGCCGCAGGTAACAATCGGGCCACGCCAGCCCAGGGGCGCCGCGGCCCGGCCGCGCCCCGGGCGGGCTACGCGGCGGCCCGGCCGCGCCCCCGGCGGGCTACGCGGCGGCCAGCCCTACGCTCTCGTCCAGCTCGCTGAGCTCCTCGCCGGTCAGCACCAGGTCCGCGGCGCGGACCGAGTCGGTGATCGACTCCGGCCTGCTCGCGCCCGGGATCGGGATCACCACCGGGGCCTTGGCCAGCATCCAGGCCAGCGTGACCTGCTGCGGCGACACCCCGTGGGCGCCGGCCACCTGCTGGAACGCCGCGTGCGACGTGCCCACCCGGGCCGCCCGGCCGATGCCGCCCAGTGGGCTCCACGGCAGGAAAGCGATGCCCAGGGCCGCGCAGTGCGCGAGCTCGGGCTCGCTGGAGGTGAACGCGGGCGAGAACTGGTTCTGCACGCTGGCCAGGCCGCCCTCGCCGAGGACCTCCCTGGCGATGTCGATCTGCTCGATGGTCGCGTTAGAGATGCCGACCAGCCTGATCTTGCCCGCGTCCCGCAGCTCCTTCAGCGCCCCGACCGACTCGGCGTAGGGAACCCTCGGGTCGGGCCGGTGGTACTGGTAGAGGCCGATGGCCTCGACGCCGAGCGCCTTGAGCGACGCGTCGGCGGCCTGCCGCAGGTGCTCGGGCGATCCGTCCACCGTCCATGACCCGTCGCCGGGCCGCAGGTGGCCGCCCTTGGTGGCGACGAGCACGTCGCTGGCGTCACCGCCCCAGGTGGCGATGGCGCGCGCGATCAGCCGCTCGTTGTGACCGGTCTCGCCCGCGTGCAGGTGGTAGGCGTCGGCCGTGTCGATCAGCGTGACGCCTGCGTCCAGGCCGGCGTGGATCGTCGCCACCGACCGCTGCTCGTCCGGCCGGCCCTCGATCGACATGGGCATCCCGCCGAGCCCGATCGCGCTCACGCTGGTCCCGCCGATTGTCCTGTACCGCATTAGCGAAGTCCTATCCGTCGGTGTCATGTCCGCAGACGTGCAACAGCGCGGGCCGCTCCGGGCATGCCGGACGTGCGGAAAATTACCGCTAGCAGGTATCGCCCCCCGGGGCAGGCGGTGACGGCCGCAGTGCGTCCGTCCTGGCAGACTGGCGGGATGACGCACGCTGGCCGGCTGCCGCACGTCGCGATCGTGGGCGGCGGCATCGCCGGGCTGGCCGCCGCGTACTTCCTGCGGGACGCGCCGGTGTCGGTCACCGTGTACGAGGGCTCGCCCCGGCTGGGCGGCAAGCTGGCGGTGTCCGACGTGGCCGGGATCGCCGCCGACGAGGGCGCCGAAGCCCTGCTGGCCCGGCGCCCGGAGGGCACCGGCCTGATCCGCGCGGTGGGGCTCGCGGACCAGCTCGTGACCCCCGGCACCACGTCCGCGCGGATCTGGAGCCGCGGCACGCTGCGCGACATGCCCGGACGGCAGTTCATGGGCGTGCCGGCCGACTTTGCCGAGCTGGCCCGCTCGCGGCTGCTCACCGGCGCCGGGCTCGCCCGCGCCAGCCTCGACGCCGAGCTGCCCGCCACCCCGCTCGACGGCGACGTCTCCGTCGCCGGCTACGTATCGGCGCGGTTCGGCGGGGAGCTGGTGGACCGGCTGGTGGACCCGCTCCTCGGCGGCGTCTACGCGGGCCGCAGCGACGAGCTGTCCCTCGAGGCGACGATGCCCGCGCTGGCGGCGGCGGCGCGGCGGCACCGCTCGCTCGCGCAGGCGGCGGGGGAGCTGCTCCCGCCGCCGCAGCCGGAGAACGGGGCGGCCCGCGCGCCCGTATTCACCACGCTGGCCGGCGGCCTCGGCACGCTGCCCCCGGCCGTCGCGGCCGCCTCCGGAGCGACCGTGCGCACCGGCTGCATGGTCCGCAAGCTCATTCGCATTCCTAACGGCTGGCGGCTGGTCACCGGTCCGGCCAGCCAGCCCGAGAGCGCGCAGGCCGATGCGGTGATCCTGGCCGTCCCCGCCCGCCCGGCCAGCAGGCTGCTGGCGGACACCACGGCGGCCGCGGCCGCCGGGCTCGGCGAGATCCGGTACGCGAGCATGGCGATCGTCACGCTGGCCTACCCGCGGGCGGCGTTCGGCTCCCCGCTGACCGGCAGCGGCTACCTGGTGCCCGCGGTCGACGGCCGCGCGGTCAAGGCGGTTACGTTCAGCACCGTCAAGTGGCCGCACCTGCTGCCGGCCCAGAGCGACGCCGGCCTGCACATCGTCAGGTGCTCGGTCGGCCGGATCGGCGAGGACGCGGTCCTGCAGCGGGACGACGCCGGGCTCGCCGCGCTCGCCGCGCGGGAGTTCGCCGCCGCGACCGGGGTCAGCGGCCCGCCCGCGGAGACCAGGGTGACCCGGTGGGGCGGGGCGCTGCCGCAGTATGACGTGGGCCACCTGGACCGGGTGGCGCGCATCCGGGCCGCGGTGGCGGCCCAGCCGGGGCTCGCCGTCTGCGGCGGCGCCTACGACGGCCTCGGCATCCCGGCGTGCATCGCGACCGCCCGCGCCGCGGCCGGCCAGGTGCTCGCGCACCTGCCGGTCCCGGCCGGAGCGAGGTCAGGAGCCAGCGGAGGCCAGGAGGCTGATGATGACAGAGAATGAAGGCATGACCGGCAGCGACCACGCGGGAACTCCCGCCAGTGACGCGACCGCGAAGCCCAGGGCACGCGACCTGAACGAGCTGATCCGCTACACGATGTGGTCGGTGTTCCGGGTGAAGGGCCCCGGCGCGCTCGTGTCGGCCGGGGCGCTGACGCACAGCGGCCGGGACGGCATGGCCGCCGAGGTGGAGGAGCTGTGCCAGCAGGCGTCGGGCAAGGGTGTCGTCACCCGCGGCTGCTACGACGTGCAGGGCCTGCGCGCCGACGCCGACTACATGTTCTGGTGGGTCGCGCCCTCCTCCGACGACCTGCAGGAGATGTACGCGCGGTTCCGCCGGACCGGCCTCGGCCGGGCCAGCGACCCGGTCTGGTCGGTGATGGCGCTGCACCGGCCGGCCGAGTTCAACAAGAGCCACATCCCGGCCTTCCTGGCGGGGGAGGAGCCGCGCGCCTACGTCAGCGTGTACCCGTTCGTGCGCTCCTATGACTGGTACCTGCTCGACGACGCCGAACGGCGGGCGATGCTGGCCGAGCACGGCATGATGGCCCGCGAGTACCCGGACGTCCGCGCCAACACCGTCCCCTGCTTCGCGCTGAACGACTACGAGTGGATCCTCGCGTTCGAGGCCGACGAGCTGCACCGGATCGTCGACCTGATGCGGCACCTGCGCGGCGCCAGGGCCCGGCTGCACACCAGGGAAGAGATCCCGTTCTACACCGGCCGCCGCAAGCCGGTCCGCGAGCTGCTCGCCGCCCTGCCGTAACAGCCCCGCCGCGCCGGTCCCGCCCGGTGCCCCAAGATCGATGGAGCCTTCTTAGGCACCTGATCCAAGGAATCTTCCATCGATCTTCGGGCGGTGACGCCTGGGCCGCGGCGGCCGGTGCCTCAGTTGTGGTCGGGGTTGGTCGCGGTGCCGGCCGCGCCCGCGATGCCGCTGGCGCCGGCCGAGCCCGGAGAGCCTGCCGTGCCCGGCGCGCCCGGTCCCATGCCGGGCTGGCCGCCCGAACCGCCGGAGCCGCCGGTGCCCTTCGCCCCGCCAGCGCCCGCGGTGACCGTGTCGCCGCTGTAGGTGTTCCCGGAATTGGCGACCGGCGGTGAGACGCTGAACCAGGCGCCGCCGTCGGCGCTGCCGCCCGCGCCGCCGTTGCCCCCGCCGCCGCCGTTGCCGCCGTTCGCGCCGTTGCCGTTGGCGCCGGCCGGGCCAGTCCCGGTGCCGCTTCCGTTCCCGCCACCCGGGCCGCCGAAGCCGCCGTTGCCGCCGCGCCCGCCGCTACCTCCGTTGCTGGCGCCCCCACCCTTGCCAGCGGTCGCTGACTCGGTGCTGAAGGTGTTGCCGGTGATGCTGAGCGATCCGGTCGCGTAGATCCCGCCGCCTTCGGCGAGACCGCCGCTGCCCCCGGTGCCGCCCTTACCGCCGGCGGCGCCCGGCGAGCCGGCCACGCCGGCCGCCCCCGCGCCACCCACGCCGGGCACGTTGCTGCCGCCGCCCCCGCCGCCCCCGCCTGCGCCGCCTCCGCCGCCGCTATTCCCGCCGCCGCCGTTGCCGGCGACCCAGGCCGCCGAGCCGGAACCGCCGGACGCCGTGTTGTTCTGGAACGTGTCGCTGGTCACGGTCAGCTGGGCGCCGCTGCCGGAGCCGTTGCCGTAGACCGCGCCGCCCAGCCCTGCTCCGCCGGCGCCACCCGTGAATGCGGCCCCGGCGGCCCCGGCGGCCCCGGCCGCCGCGCCGCCTGCGGCGTTGCCGCCGTTTCCGCTCTGCGCGCCATTGCCGCCGCCCGCGCCGCCGCCTCCGCCGGAGCCTCCCCTGCCGCCGGCCTGGCCGCCGTTGCCGTTGCCGCCGCTGCCGCGCGCGTTGCCGGTACCGCCGGTGGCCTGGTTGAAGGTGAACTGGTCGGGCGCGGCGGCAGATCCCAGATGGGCCGAGCCGCTGTTGTAGACGGCCCCGCCCTCACCCGGGCCGCCGGCGCTGTTGGTACCGCCGGCACCGCCCGCTGCCCCGGCCGGGCCGGCCGGGCCGAGGGCGCCGTCGGCGCCGTTCTGGCCGGGCGCGCCCTTTGCGCCCTGCACCCCGGCGGGCCCGCCGCCGCCGCCCCAGCCGCCGTTTCCGCCGCTGGCGGGCGCGTTGGTAGCCCCGCCGCCAAAGCCGGCGTTCCCGGCGCTGCCACCCCAGCCGCCGTTCGCCTGGTTGCTGGACAGGTTGCTCCCCGTCAGCGTGTTCACTGTGCCCGAGTTGAACACCGCACCGCCCTGGGCGGTGCCGCCGACGGCTCCGCTGCCTGCCGCGCCGCCGCGTCCCGCCGGCGCGATGGTGCCGCCGTTCAGGGCTCCGGCCGGGCCTGCCCGTCCCGCCGGTGCCTCCCGCGCCGCCCGGCGCCCCGGCGCCGCCGCTGGAGGCGCCGCCGCCTTCCCCGGGGCTGCCTGGATTGGCGGCCGTGCCGCCCGCGCCACCCGAGCCGCCGTTGCCCGCGTTTCCTGCGCGTGCCGCGTTGTGCTGGAGCGTGCTGCCGGTGATCTGCAGCGTCCCGCTGTTGTAGATCGCGCCGCCCTGAGCCTGGCCGGCGGCGCCGCCTGCACCGCCTGCTCCGCCCGTACCGCCGGCACCGTTCACCCCGTTCTGGCCGCCGGCCTCCGCCGGCTCCGCCGGTACCCGAGGGGTTGCTGCCGCCGATCCCGCCTGCTCCGCCGGTGCCGCCAGCGCCGCCACCGCCGCTCCAGCCGCCGCCGCCGCCCGAGCCGGCGGCCCCGCCGCTGCCCGCCGAAGCCACATCCTGGAAGAAGCTGCTCCCCGTCACCGTGAGCGTCCCGGCGTTCCACACCGCGCCGCCCTGGGCGGCACCCCCGGCGCCGCCCTTGCCGCCGGCCCCGCCGGCTCCCCCCGCCGAGCCGTTCCCGCCGATGCCGCCGGCGCCACCTTGGCCGCCCGCCTGCCCGGCCGCACCGCCGGCGCCGGCGCCGCCGCCGCCGCCGAAGCCGCCGCCGCCGCCGAAGCCGCCGCCGCCGCCGTTGCCGCCCGCGCCGCCGGCACCGCCGGCCGCGATGTCGTTGATGAACGTGTCGTTGTTCAGCGCGACGGTGCCCGAGGTGATGAGCAGCGCCCCGCCCCTGGCGAGGCTGGCGCTCTTGCCCGCGCCGCCGGCCTGGCCCGCCGTCGCCAGGCCGCCTGCGCCGCCGGGCTGGCCCGGGCTGCCGTTCGCGCCGGGGGAGGAGCCGCCGGTACCGTTGGCGCCGTTGGCGCCGGGCGAGCCGGCCGTCCCGGCGGCGCCGTTGCCGCCCGCCTTGCCGTTGGCCGTCGTCACCTGCCCGCCGTTCAGCGAGATGCCGCCGATGGTGAGATGCCCGCCGGTCACCTGGAACAGGCGCACCTTGCCGCCGCCGTCGAACGTGACGGTGTGGCCGCCGGCCTCGATGTTGACGGTCAGGCCCGTGGGCACCGAGATCGTCGAGGTGAACGAGACCGGCGGTGACTGGCAGCTGATCCCGTAGCTCACCGTGCCGCCCGCCGCGACGGCGCTCTTCAGGGCCGAGAAGCTGCAGCTGGTCAGCACCGTGGCCACGGCGGGAGCGCCGGCGGCGGCCAGCGCCGACGGTGCCCACCAGGCGCCGGCCGCTAAGGTCAGCGCCGCCGTGGCCAGCCCGAGCCGTGAACTCCGCACACTATGACGGTCCATCGTGACCCCCCGCCGCCTTCTGCTCACCGGGTCGCGGGCGCGGCCCGGGCTGAGCGGGAGACGTGAGCAGGCATTGCCTGCGCGATTAGCCCGGCTACCGGCGCGTAGACCCCGACCCGCCGTAAGCTGCCTGACCACATGCTCACTCGCCCCCTCCGCGGATCCTAAGATCAAAGGCCAGAAATGAAAATACCCACACACAAGGTGCTTTTCGGGGTTCCCCGGTTCACCGCGGAGCTTTCCTGGACCGATCTCGCGCCTGAGCTGCCCGGCTGGGAAATCTCGGTCTGCCCGCGCGGCGAGATGGCCGGTCACGTGGACGGTGTGGACGTGGTCTGCCCCTGGGGGGCGCCGCTTGACGCCGTCACGCTCAAGGCCGGGACGTTCGGCCTGGTGCAGCAGTTCGGGGTCGGGCTGGAGAAGGTTGACGTGCAGGCCGCCACCCAGCAGGGCGTCTGGGTGGCCAGGATTCCCGGTGACGCCGGCGGCAACGCGGACAGTGTCGCCGAGCTCGCGGTGCTGCAGCTGCTCGCCCTCGTCCGGCGGCTGGACGAGACCAGGGAAGCGCTGTGGAACCGGCGCTGGGAGCAGCGCCCGCTCGGCGGCACGCTGCTCGGCTCGACGATCCTGATCGTCGGCCTGGGCGCGACCGGGAACGCCGCGGCCGCCCGGCTGTCCGGCTTCGGCGCCCGGCTGCTCGGCGTGCGCGCCCACCCGGAGTACGGCGCCCCCGCCGGGGTCGAGGAGGTTGCCGGTCCCGATCAGCTCCTGCGGATGCTCGGGCACGCGGACGCCGTGCTGTGCTGCGCGATGCTGCACGAGGGGAACGCCGGGATGTTCGGCGAGGCGGCGTTCGCGGCGATGAAGCGCGGTGCGATCTTCGTCAACGTCGCTCGCGGCGGGCTGGTGGACGAGGGCGCGCTGCTGGCCGCCCTGGAGTCCGGCCAAGTGGCCGGGGCGGGCCTGGACGTGCACGCAAGCGAGCCGGCCGACCCGGACTCCGCGCTGCTGCGCGACCCGCGGGTGTTCGCCACGCCGCACGTCGGCGGGCTCACCCGGACGATGTTCACCCGCACCGGCCGGGTGTTCGCCCGGGAGCTGGACCGCTGGGCGCGTGGTGAGGTGCCGCGGTGGGCGGTGAACTCGCCCGCGTTCTGCCGGGCGCCAGGCAAGCCGCCCGGCCGCTGACTCCGGCAAGCCGATCAAGGGAAGGTGACGGTGCGCTTACAGCCCCGGCAGGTTGACGACGATCGCTTCCTGGGTGGACCGGACGACCACGAGGACCGCCTCGGTGACCGACGGGTTCTCCTCCCGGTGTGGCGCGTGCGGCGGCACCCAGACGAAATCGCCCGGCTGGGCCTCCAGCCGGGTGACCTCGCCGGTCGCCGGGTCGCGGAACGCGAACGCGGGGGTGCCCGACACCACGTAGATGCCGGTCTCCGAGTCGCCGTGATGATGGTCGCCGGACGCTCCGCCCGGCGGCATCACCGTGCGGCCCATCCACAGCCCGCTCGAGCCGACCAGGTCACCCGAAATGGCCGCGGCGCGCTGCATCCCCGGTGTCTGGGCGGTGCTGGCGGACAGCTCATCCGCCCTGATCAGCCGCAGGTCCGAGATCATGGGGTGGCCGCATGCCGTTCGGAATCCTGCTGGTCCGACGGCCCTGGCCCGGCAGGTTCCAGGGAAAGGGAGACGGAGTTGATGCACCAGCGCTGGTCGGTGGGCACCTGGTAGCCCTCGCCCTCGAACACGTGCCCGAGGTGGGAGTCGCAGCGGGCGCAGCGCACCTCGGTGCGGACCGCGCCCAGCGAGCGGTCCTCGATCAGCACGACCGCGTCGCCGTCGGCCGGCTGGTAGAAGCTGGGCCAGCCGCAGTGCGACTCGAACTTCGCGTCCGACCGGAACAGCTCCGCGCCGCAGGCCCGGCACCGGTACACGCCCTCGGTCCTGGTGTCGGTGTACTCGCCCCGCCACGGCGCCTCGGTGCCCGCCTGCCGCAGCACCCGGTACTCCTCGGGGGACAGCTCCTGCCGCCACTCCGCGTCGGTCTTGCTGACCTTGTCCATGACCGCAGACTACCCGTGGCCGGGTCAGAGGAAGACCTCGTGCACGGGCGCCGGCACCTGCCCCGGCCGCAGCTCGAGGCGCTCCAGCCGGCCCGCCGCGCGCAGGTCCTCCGCGGCGCCGGCCAGCAGGGCCAGGTGATCATCCGGGGCGGTGACGACGAGCGCGCGGGCAGGCGTCCGCATGGACACCCGGGTCTCGGTCTTGGCCCTGCGGACTGCGCGGATGGCAGCCGACGCCGCGTCGAGCATCGCGGCGCCGGTGTCACCCGCCAGCGCCAGCAGCGGCGCCGGGTCGGGCCAGGCCGCCCGGTGCACGGACCCCTGCTGCCACGCCGACCAGGCCTCTTCGGTAACGAACGGCAGGAACGGCGCGAACAGGCGCAGCGTCACCGACAGCGCGCACCGCAGCGTGGCGGCTGCCGACGCTGCCGCCGGGCCGCCGCGCTCACCGTAGGCGCGCGCCTTCACCAGTTCCAGGTAGTCGTCGCAGAAGAACCAGAAGAACTCCTCGGCCCGCTCCAGCGCACGGGAATGATCATAATTTCCGAACGCGCTCGTGCACTCGGTCACGACGTACGCGAGCCTGCGCAGCAGGGCCTGGTCGAGCGGCTCGGTCACGATCTCACCCTGGGCTTCGGCGATGCCGAGCACGAACCGGCTGGCGTTCAGGATCTTGATCGCCAGCCGCCTGCCGATCCGCAGCTGGCCGGGGTCGTAGGTCACGTCCGCGCCGAGGCGGCTGCTGGCCGCCCAGTACCTGACCGCGTCCGAGCCGAACTCGGCCAGCACGTCGGCGGGAGTCACCACGTTGCCCCGGGACTTGGACATCTTCTTGCGGTCCGGGTCCAGGATCCAGCCGGAGATAGCGGCGTGCCGCCAGGGCAGGACGCCGTGCTCGAAGTGCGACCGGAGCACCGTGTAGAACAGCCAGGTACGGATGATCTCGTGCGCCTGCGGCCGCAGGTCCATCGGGAACACCCGGCCGAACAGGTCGTCGTCGATGCTCCACCGGCCGGCGATCTGCGGGGTCAGCGACGACGTGGCCCAGGTGTCCATCACGTCGGGATCGGCGGCGAACCCGCCGGGCTTGCCGCGCAGGCTCTCGTCCCGGCCGGGCGGCGGCTGCGCGGCCGGGTCCACCGGCAGCGCGTCGTCGGCGGCCAGGATCGGCGCCTCGTAGCGGGGATTGCCGTCGTCGTCGAGCGGATACCACACCGGGATCGGCACGCCGAAGAACCGCTGGCGGCTGATCAGCCAGTCCCCGGTCAGCCCGTCCACCCAGTTCTGGTAGCGGACAGCCATGAACTCCGGGTGCCAGCTGAGCCCGGCGCCGCGCTCGCGCAGGGCGGCGCGCAGGTGCTCGTCCCGGCCGCCGCTGCGCAGGAACCACTGCCGGGTCGTGATGATCTCGAGCGGCTGGTCGCCCTTCTCGTAGAACTTCACCGGGTGCACGAGCGGCTCAGGCTCGCCGATCAGGCTGCCGTCGTCGTCGAGCATCTGCGCGGTGAGCGCCCGGGCGGCGGCCGGGGTGAGCCCGGCCAGCCTCGCGTACGCCGCCCGGGCGGCTCCGGTGTCGATGCCCGGCGGCGGTTCGGGCAGCAGCCGGCCGTCCGGGCCGATCACCGGGCGGGTGGGCAGCCGCAGGTCCCGCCACCAGGTGATGTCGGCCGTGTCGCCGAACGTGCACACCATCGCGATGCCGGTGCCCTTGCCCGGCTCGGCGAAGCGGTGCGCGAGCACCGGCACCTCCGCGCCGAACAGCGGGGTGGTCACGGTGGACCCGACCAGCGGGGCGTACCGCTCGTCGGCCGGGTGCACGACGAGCGCCACGCAGGCGGGCAGCAGCTCGGGCCGCGTGGTGGCCACGATCACCTGCTCGCCGGCCGGCGCGGCCGGGTCGGCGGCCGCGGTACGGGTGAACGCGATCCGGAACCAGGCGCCGCGTACGTCCCTGTCCTCCAGGTCGGCCTGAGCCACCGCGGTCCGGAACGTCACGTCCCAGAGCGTCGGGCCCTCGGCCAGGTAGGCCTCGCCGCGGGCCAGGTTGCGGCCGAACGCCCGCTGCGAGATCGCCCGCGCCTCGTCGCCGATCGTGCGGTATTTCGCCGACCAGTTAACGGACAGGCCGAGCCGCCGCCAGACGTCCTCGAACGCCTGCTCGTCCAGCCCGGTGAGCCGCTGGCACAGCTCGACGAAGTTGCGCCGTGAGATGGGGATCTGGCTGCCCGCGGGCTTGGCCGGAGGGGTGAAGTCCGGGTAATAGGGCAGCGACGGGTCGCAGCGGACGCCGAAGTAGTTCTGCACCCTGCGCTCGGTGGGCAGCCCGTTGTCGTCCCAGCCGACCGGGTAGAACACCGCCTTGCCGCGCATCCGCTGGAACCTGGCGACCGTGTCGGTGTGGGTGAACGAGCAGACGTGCCCGATGTGCAGGGATCCGCTGACGGTCAGCGGGGGAGTGTCGATCGCGTAGACGCGGTCGCGTGGCGCAGTCCGGTCAAACTTGTACTACGGACTCCTGTTCCCAGCGGCGCGACCACGTGTCCTCGAGGCCGTCGAGCGCGGCCTTTTTAGCGCTGGAAGTCATGGTTAATTCTATCGCGGCTGACCCCGGCCCCGACGATTTCCCGCCCCAGTCGGCCGCGTGAGCTCACCTTGCACACGTTACGACCACCGAACCCGGACAAATTGCCCCTGATTTTGGTCCTAGCGTGTGCAAAGTCGAAGTTGATCACTGTCGCGGGCGCGTGGTCTACGGTGGTCGCATGCCGAAGCGGGCGGAAGCTCTGGAGATCGAGGCCGGCGGCCGGGCGGTGCGGGTCAGCAGCCCGGACAAGGTCATGTTTCCCGGCGTCACCAAGGAAGACCTGGTCCGGTACTACATCGCGGTCGGCGAGCCGATGCTGGCCGCGGTGCGGGACCGGCCAGTGACGCTGCGCCGCTACCCGGACGGGGTCGAGGGCGAGTCCTTCTTCGCCAAGCGCGTGCCGAAGGGTGCTCCGGACTGGCTGGAGTCGGTGCAGATCCGCTTCCCGAGCGGCCGGACGGCGGACGAGGTCTGCCCGACCGAGGTCGCGGTGCTCGCCTGGGCCGCCAACCTCGGCACCCTGGAGTTTCATCCGTGGCCGGTGACCAGGGCGGATGTCGAGCACCCGGATCAGATGAGGATCGACTTCGACCCGCAGCCGGGCACCTCGTTCGGCGACGCGGTCACGGCGGCGCACGCGGCCCGCGGGCTGCTCGGCGAGCTCGGCATGACCGGGTTCGTCAAGACCTCCGGCGGCCGCGGCCTGCACCTGGCCGTGCGGATCGTGCCCGAATGGGACTTCATCGGCGTGCGGCGGGCGGTGATCGCGTTCGGCCGCGAGCTGGAGCGGCGGCTGCCCGACCTCGTCACCACGTCCTGGTGGAAGGAGGAACGGGGCGAGCGGATCTTCATCGACTACAACCAGGCGGCGAGGGACCGGACGATCGTGGCCGCGTACTCGGCCCGCGCGGTCCCGGCCGCCACCGTGTCCGCGCCGGTGACCTGGGACGAGCTTGACGACGTCGAGCCCGGGGACTTCACGGTCGCGACCATGCCCGCGCGCTGCGCCGCTGTCCCCGACCCGCACGCGGGGCTGAACGGGCCGGGCGCCGAGGCGTTCCGGCTGGACGCGCTGCTGGAGATGTCCGCGGCCGACGAGCGCGACCGGGATCTGGGTGATCTTCCGTACCCGCCCGACTACCCGAAGATGCCCGGCGAGCCGCCCCGGGTGCAGCCGTCCCGGGCCAGGCATCCGGCCGGGCTAGCCGCACCGCGCGCGGGCCGTTCGTCAGCCATCCCGGGCAGCTTCCGCCGGGTCACTGATGAAGCCGTGCCCGGCCGTGACGGAAAGTCTGGCCAGGTCAGCCGCGGTCAGCCCCCCGTGCGGCCGGATAACCCGTCGGGGAATGTCCGACCCGGGTGAGATACTTACGGTTATGCAGCAGGACACGTGCGGACCCATGGTGGGCCGCGCCAGGGAGCTCGCCCGGCTGCTGGCTCTGCTCGACTCGGTCGCCGCGGGAGAAGCGGCTGTCGCCCTGGTCAGCGGGGATGCGGGGGTCGGCAAGACGAGGCTGGTGACCGAGCTGGCCGGGCGGGCGAGGGAGCGCGGGTTCACCGTGCTCGCCGGGCGCTGCGCCGAGCTGGGCGACAGCGTGCCGTACCTGCCGCTCGCCGACGCGCTGCGGAGCGTCACCGGGGACGCGTCGGCCCGGGTGGCCGGGCTGGTCGCCGACCGGCCGGTCCTCGGCCGCCTGCTGCCCGATCACGGGCCGGGCATCCCGGCCAGCGGCGACGGCCGTGAGCTGGCCCGCCAGCAGCTGTTCGGGGCGGTGCTCGGCCTGCTCACCGAGCTGGCGGAGACGAGCCCGGTGCTGCTCGTCCTCGAGGACCTGCACTGGGCCGACCGGTTGACCCGTGACCTGCTCACGTTCCTGTCCCGGATGCTGCACCGCGAGCGGGTGGCGGTGCTCGGCACCTACCGCACCGATGACCTGCACCGCCGCCACCCGCTGCGCCCGGTGGTCGCCGAGCTGCTCAGGCTGCCGCACGTCACCCCCGTCGATCTCGGGCCGCTGGAGCCGGTGTCGCTCGCGGCGCACATCGCCGCGCTCGCGGAGCTGACCGGGCGGCGCACGCTGGACGCGTCCGAGCTGATCACCATCGTGGACCGGGCCGAGGGCAACGCCTACTACGCCGAGGAGCTGCTCGCTGCGTCGGACGGCAACGAGGAGCTGCCTGCGGGCCTCGCGGCGCTGCTCATGACCCGGGTGGAGGGGCTGTCGGCGACCGCGCAGCAGGCGCTGCGCGCGGCCGCGGTGGGCGGCCGCCGGGTAGACGACGAGCTGGTCATGGCGGCGTCTGGCCTGTCCGCGCCCGAGTACGAGGCGGCCATCCGCGAGGCGGTCGCCCAGCAGCTGCTCGCGCCCGACGGCCGCGAGGGCTACATGTTCCGGCACGCGCTGCTGCGCGAGGCGATCTACGCCGACCTGCTGCCGGGGGAGCGGACCAGGCTGCACGCGACGCTGGCCGGCCTGCTGGCCGAGGAGAAGCGGCTGGACGCGGTGCCGGGCTCGGCGGCCGAGCTGGCCCATCACTGCCTGGCCAGCCACGACATCGCCGGGGCGTTCTCTGCTTCCGTCCGGGCCGGATTTGAGGCCGAGCGGCTGGCGGCGCCGGCCGAAGCGCACCGGCATTACGATCAGGCGCTGGCCCTGTGGGACCGGGTGGACGACCCGGAGGAGCTGTCCGGGATGAACCGGCCCAAGCTGGCGCTCAAGTCCGCGACCAACGCCGCGGCCAGCGGCGATCTCGCCCGCGCCGTGCACCAGCTGCGGCGGGTCAGCCAGGTGCTCGACTCCCAGCCGGTCGAGCCGGACCTGGCCTGCCGGATCCGCGAGCGGCTCGCGTTCTACTACTTCCACCTCGAGTCGGTGCCGGAGGCCGCCGACGCCGCCCGGGCGGCCATCGACGCGATGCCCGCGGAGCCGCCGAGTTGGGAGCGGGCGCGGGCGATGGCCACCTACGCGTTCGTGCTGCTCGCCATCGACGACGAGCAGGCGCGCGAGCAGGCGGAGTGCGCGCGGCAGGCCGCCAGGGCGGCCGACGCCCCGTTCGTCGAGGCCGACGCCCTGGTCACGCTCGGGCACGTCAGCGAGCGGAGCGGGCACACCGAGGAGATGCTGGAGCAGTTCGCCGCCGCGCACAAGCAGGCCCGGGACGCCGAGATGCTCGGCGTCGAGCTGCGCGCGGCGTATCAGCTGGCCCGGGTGCGGCTCGAGCGGGGCGACCTGCTCGAGGCGGCGACGATCGCGCACCAGGGATTCAGCCGGGCCGAGAAGGCGGGCCTGGCCCGGGCGCCGTACGGCACCGACCTGCAGTACCTGCACTACCTGGCGCACTACGGCGACGGGGACTGGGACCACGCGCAGGAACTCGCCGACGGGTTCAGCGTCCGGGTAGCCACCAACTCCGAGGCCGAGCTGTCCGCGATGGCGCTGTTCATCGACGTCGCCAGGGGGCACGACGAGGTGATCGCCGAGCGCCGCAGGTGGCTGGAGCCGGTCTGGCCTTCCGCCCAGTTCGCGGAGTACACCGCGCGGGGACTGCTCGCCGAGCACGCGCTCTGGCGCGGTGACACCGAGACGGCGCTGGCCGAGATCGACGCGGCGGTCAGGGTCGAAGCCGAAGAGGGTGACGACTACGGGCCGCCGGTCATCCGGCTCGCCGCGATCGGGCTGAGCGCCCGGGCGGACCGGGCCCGCCGTGCCCGCGGGACCGGAGACCAGGCCGCCGCGCAGGCCGAGGTCGACGCGGCCGGGGAGCTGATCGAGGCCGCCCGGGTGGGAGCCGAGCACCGGCGCAGGCCCAAGGCCGTCCTCGGCCAGGAGGGCAGGGCCTGGCTGGCCCGCGCCGAGGCGGAGTGGCGCCGTGCCGCCGGCGACAACTCACCCGAGGCCTGGCAGTCCGTGCTCGAGGCCTTTGACCACGGCTTCGTGTACGAGGCCGCGCGGGCGCGGTGGCGGCTCGCCGAGGCGCTCGCCGAGGCCGGGCGGCGCGAGGATGCGCAGCGGGAGTGGCAGCAGGCCGCCGAAGTCGCCAGCCGGCTCGGTGCGGTGCCGCTGCGGACGGCACTCGACGGCCTGGCGCGGCGCGCACGGCTCGGCCATGGTCCCGCACCGGGCTGGGCAGGCGGCCGCCCGGGCAAGCTGGCCGGCCTGACCAGCAGGGAGCAGGAGGTGCTGCGGCTGATCGTGGCCGGCCGCAGCAACCGGGAGATCGGCGCCACCCTGTTCATCGCGCCCAAGACGGCCAGCGTGCACGTCTCCAACATCCTGGCCAAGCTCGGCGCGGCCAGCCGCACCGAGGCGGCAGCCATCGCGCACGACGAAGGCCTCACCGCCACCGCCGGCGCGCCCGGCAGGTAGCGCGCTCGGCCCTGGCCTCGCGCCCCCAGCCCAGCCCGGTAGCACCAGCGAGCGCCGCCCCGCCAACCACATTCGTCACACTGATCACTGTGGTAGTTGGCGTGGAAGGGGTCGTCAGGGACGATGGAGCATTTGATAGGTGATAGCCGGCCAATCGCTCCATCATGACGACTGGCTGCGTGACTGCGGCGCCGGGGGCTGCTTCCTTGCTGCTGCGCCGGGAGCGGACGGCGGCGCCCGCCGTCGGATGACCCGCCCGGCGAGCGCCCCGGCTTACCGGTCTGGCGCGAGGGCGTCGAGGATCTCGCCCGCCCGCCGCACCGCCGAGGCCGGGTTGACGTCCGGGGAGCCGATCTGCGGATCCCAGTTGAGGTCGTAGAAGACCTCGGTGACGCCTTGGCCCTCGAGCCAGGCGGTGTCGGCCCGGATCTGGTCGAAGGAACCGGACAGCAGCCGTCGGCCGCCATCGCCCGAGGTGGCCTCGGCGCCGGCCCCCACCACCCCCCGGCAGATGATCCTGATGGCGCCGGGGTCGCGGCCAGCGTCCCGCGCGGCCGAGCGCACGACCTCGATGCTCTCGCCGATGCGGGACAGGTCGGCGCGGCTCGAGGTGACCCAGCCGTCGGCCACCCGGCCGGCCCGCTGCAGCGCGGGCCGGGCACCGCCGCCGAGCAGGACGGGCGGCCCTCCGGGCTGGACGGGATTCGGGTCCGACCGGCAGGGGGGGATGGAGTAGAACTCGCCGCTGAACCTGCTCACCCCGTCGGCCCACAGCGCGCGCAGGACGGCGATGTACTCTTCGGTGCGGGCGCCGCGCCGCTGCATGGACGCGCCCGTGGCCTCGAATTCCTCCGGCATCCAGCCGATGCCGAGCCCCAGGTCATGCCGCCCGCCGGACAGCACGTCCAGCGTGGCCGCCTGCTTGGCCAGCACCGCGGGGGAGACGAACGGAAGGTTCACCACCGCGACGCCGAGCCTGATCCGGGACGTGCTCGCGGCCGCGAAGCCGAGCGCGACCATCGGGTCGAGCACGCTGTGGTAGACGGGCTCCATGGCCGAGCCCACCGGGACGAGCAGCCGCTGGAAGGCCCAGAGGGAGTCATAACCCGCCTTCTCGGCCCTGGCGGGGAAGGCGGCCAGGTTGTCCGGGGTCGCCCACGCGCCGGAAACCGGGGCACCGAATCCGATCTTCATGCCTGACAGCCTAGAGCGCGGCCTCCGGATTCCGCCGGAGCTAGGCGGCAGCGCAGCGCTCCGGGCGCGGCTTACGGCGCATCCCCGCCGGCAGCCCGGCTCGTCCCCAGCGGCAGCCGGCTCGTCCCCGGCGGAAGCGGGGGACGGCGCATCCCCGGCGGCAGCCGGCCGTCCCCAGCGACAGCCGAACCAGGCGGCTCATCCCCGGCGGCAGCGGGGGCCGGCGGGCCGGTGGGCAGCGGCGGCAGCTTGTACAGGCTGTCTAGGCTGAGTTCCTGAGCGTCCGCCAGCACAGCGTCCTGCTGTTTCTGCGCCTTCTCGGCGGTCTGCTTGGCCAGCTCCGACGCCAGGGCGCCGAGTTGCCGCACGCCGGTGTCATCCACCAGCAGCTGACTCGCGGAAAGAATGGCGATGCCCTCGACCCGGCGCTTCCCCCGGTCGGGCGGTGTGAGAGCCGCTCCGACCCTCGCCGCCTGGAACGGGTTGGATGGGTGCCTGGCGAGCCTGTCCCGCTCGCCGAGCACCCACTGGTGGTACTTCATCACCTCGCCCTGCAGCGGCAGGCTCCGTACGTCTTCGGTCGTCAGGCCGAACCGCTTGCCCTTGCCGAAGCTGCGGGCATAGGCAACCAGCGCCGCCGACCAGAGCGCCTGCGGCACGACCGAGTCCCGGACGATCTCGGGCTTGTCCAGCTCGGTCAGCAGCCGCTTGGAGCACTCCATCACGAACTGCAGATCCTGGATGATCGCGGCCTGGTCGGCGAGGAGCTGGGCCGATGGCATGTCGAGCGGCACGGTCAGCACCGGCTTTGCTGGCGTTGTCGCGTCCGTTCCGGCCATGGCTCCTCTTTCTGCTACTGGTTCCTGACATTTGCTGGCCCCGTGGCCGACCCTTGATGATCACACGAGGACGGGCCGCGTCTGGTCTCACATAGTGACAAGTTGCCGGTGCTGAGCTGACGTGCGGACGACTCGAGGTCAGGAGGCCGGCACGACCGCGAGCCCGGCCTGGGCCACCTCCATGTCCTGGGTGTAGTGGCCGCCGCTGACGCCGATCGCCCCGGCGATGGCATCCCCGATCTTGATGGGGTAGCCGCCGCCGAACACGATGAGGCGGTCGATGCCCGGGGCCGCGCCCATGGCCAGCGGCGCGTCGTCCTTGACGAAGTCGTGCCAGGCGTCGGTGGACAGGCCGAAGCCGGCCGCCGTGTACGCCTTGTCCTGTGCTATCTGGACCGACAGCAGGGCCGCGCCGTCCATGCGGCTGAACGCCTTCAGCACGCCGCTGTCGTCCACGACGGCGATCACGAACGGATGGCTCATCTCGTTCGCCTTCGCCTCCGCCGCCTCGATCATGGCCTTGGCCAGCTCCGCGGTCACGCTGAGCCGGTCAAACGTCGCTGCCATCCTCGCCTCCTGGCTGCCGCTCCGGTGCGGCGTCCGCCGCAGCGTACCGCTGCTCGGCGTCGCGCACCTGGGGCAGCCCGATGAAATCGGTGAACTCGCCGAACGCCGGCAGCCCGGGCAAAAGCGCGGCCGGCGTCCCCGCCTGAGCGATCTCCCGCAGTATGCGGCGCATGGCGGCAGTCGCCGCCAGCAGCGTGCTGATGGGGAAGATGACGATCCGGTAGCCGAGCTCGGTCAGGCGGTCCAGGCTGATCGGCGGGGTCTTGCCGCCTTCGGCCCAGTTGAACAGCAGCGGCACGTCGGGGAAGGCACGGATCGCCTCCTCGGCTTCGCGCTCGCTGACGACGGCCTCGATGAACAGCGCGTCGGCGCCGGCGTCCCGGTACATCCTGGCGCGCTCGAGCGCCCGGACCAGGCCCTCGGCTGCCCGCGCGTCGGTCCGGGCGATGATCACGAACTCGGGCTGCGTGCGTGCCTCGGCCGCGGCCCGGATCTTGGCCGCCATCTCCTCCGCCGGGATCACGAGCTTGCCCTCCATGTGCCCGCACTTCTTCGGGGCCACCTGGTCCTCGATATGAATCCCGGCGACCCCGGCTGCCTCGTAGGCCCCGACGGTGCGGATCACGTTCAGCGGGTTGCCGTAGCCGGTGTCGGCATCGGCGATCACCGGGATATCCACGCACGCGGCGATCCGGCCGGCGTTGTCAACCATCTCGGTCATCGTGAGCAGGCCCACGTCCGGCCGCCCGATCAGCGCCGCCGACGTCCCGAACCCGGTCATGTACACCGCCGGGAACCCGGCCTCCTCGACCAGCCGGGCGGCCAGCGGATCGAACGCCCCCGGTGCCACGATGGTCTGCCCGGAGTCCAGCAGGGCCCGCAGCCGGGATGCCCCGCCGGAGCGGCGGGTCAGCCGCGCGGTCACGTCATGGTCCCGGCCCGTGGCCCGCGGCGGGCCATAACGATTGTCCTGGTCATCCGCGCCTCCCGCCCGTCACCGGCTCCCGCGTGGAACAGTAGTACAGACCGTCTTGCGCACTCATCGGCACGTCTCGGCCGGGCCGGCAACGCCGGTAACGGGGACCAGAAGGGCGGAAGCCCCGGTGGAATCTAGTGCCCGCACGTGGATCGCGGCCCTGCGCGGCTCGCAGCGGCGGCTCGCCGCCCTCGTCGGCAGGCTGACCCCGGAGCAGCTGCGTGAAGCCTCGTACGCCAGCGGGTGGACGATCGCCCAGGTGCTGGCTCACCTCGGCAGCCAGGCGGAGATCGCCGAGCAGTCGCTGGCTGCTGCGCTGGCCGGCCGCCAGCCGTTCGGGCTGGACGGTTTCAGGTCCATCTGGGCGGTCTGGAACGCCCGGGATCCCGACCAGCAGGCGGTCGAGTGCCTCCTCCACGACCGGACGTACGTGCGGCGCCTGGAGCAGCTCACCGACGAGCAGCTGACCGGGATCCGGCTGAAGCTGCTCGGCACGGAGCTTGACGCCCTGGGCATGCTGTGGCTGCGCCTCGGCGAGCACGCGCTGCACTCGTGGGACGTGGCGGTGAGCCTCGACCCGGCGGCGCTGGTTGGCGCGCAGTCGGTTGCGCTGCTGGTTAACAGGATCCCGCAGGTGGCGGCCCGTACCGGGAAGCCCAGGGGCGAGCCGTTCGCCGTCGGCATCGCGACCACCGGGCCCGAGCGCGGGTTCCTGCTCGACGTCGGGGAGACCGTGTCGATGTCGGCGGCGCCGCCCGGCGCGGGCGGCGCCGCGGCCGGTGCCGGCGTTGCCTGGCTCCGGATGCCCGCGGAGGCGCTGCTCCGGCTGGTGTACGGGCGGCTTGACCCGGATCACACGCCGCCGGCGGAAAGCCTCTCCGGCACGATCGACCTGGACATCCTGCGGAAGACCTTTCCCGGCTTCTGAGCGTCAGCCACGGCCCAGGATCTGCTCGGTGATCTCGCGGGCGCAGCCCCAGGACAGCGTGACGCCCGCCCCGCCGTGGCCGTAATTGTGCACCAGCAGGCGGCCTGGCCCCGGGCGCTCGGAATCGAGCCGTACCCGGGGCCTGACCGGGCGCAGGCCGACCCGCTCGGCCAGGATCTCGGCGCCCGACAGTCGCGGCTCGACGGCGGCACAGCCGGCCAGGATGCGCTGCGAGATCCCGGGGTCCGGGTCGAGGTTCCAGTCCCCGTGCTGTTCGGTGCCGCCGAGCAGCATCGTGTCCCCGTGCGGGAACATGTACATCAGATCCGCGGTCGCATCGGCCGGCGCGACGAAGAAGTCGCTGATGCCGGGGTTCGCGACGATCACGACCTGCCCCCTGACCGGCAGCACGTCGTGATCGGGGACGAGATCCCGCGCCCCGACGCCGGTGCAGTTGACCACCACGGGGGCATCCGCCGCCGCCTCGGCGAGCGAGCGGACTGCGGCCACCTGCACGTCTCCGCCGGCGCTGGTGAAGCGGTCCAGCAGGTAGCCGAGGTAGACGGGCATGGTCACCACCGGCGCGCTGTACCGCCAGCCCGCGACGAAGCCGTCGGGCAGCTCCGCCGCCGCGCAGCGCCGGAACCCCGTCAGCAGGGCCGACCAGCCCGGCGGCCCGGCCGGGCTGCGCTGCGCCTCGATACCCTGCCCGATCCGGACTCCGGTGCCCGGCTGGCCGGCCAGATCGCGTAGGGTCGCCAGGGTGGCGCTGCTCCACCGCGCTACCGGGCCGCCCTCCTCAACCAGGTGCGGTCCCCAGATCGCGCCCGCGGCGGCCGACGTCGTCTCCAGCGGCGGCCGGGTGGCCCGGATGGTGACGTCGAGGCCGGCCTCGGACAGGCAGATCGCGGTGGTCAGGCCGCACACGCCGGCCCCGATCACCAGGACATCCGGTTCGCCGCCGCTCACCCGGGGCACGGTACCAGCCGCCGTCCGCCGCGCCAGCCGCCCCCTTTGCCCGGAACATCCGCCAGGACTCGCCGTTGTACCCAAGAGGTCTAGTCCACGCCCGTACTGCTCCGGGCTTGCTACCGAAGGGAACTGATGAGCGCCCGGCGCTTCGAAGTAAGCGGCACTCAGGTCATGGCCAGCGTGCTCGCGACGGTCACCGGTGCCATCGCGGCGTCCTACCTCGGGGTTGCGGGGACCATCATCGGCGCCGCGGTGATGAGCGTTGCCGGCACGGCGGGCAGCGCGATCTACAAGGACTACCTGGGCCGCACCGGACGCCGGCTGCGCGAGGCCGCGCCGGTGATGGCGCAGCGGGCCCAGCGCAGGACGGCCGCCGTTCCGCACGGCACCGCGCAGCACCGCGGCAACCCCGACGGCGGCGCCGGGGAGACGGCGGCCGATCCCGGGGGTCCCGGGGGTGCCGCGGATGCCGGGGACTCGCAGGACGCCGCTGCGGCGCCGGCCGGGGATGGCGAGCGCGGCGGGCGTGAGCGCGGCGGGCCCGGGCACGGCGGGGCCGGGCACGGCAGCTGGCTGCGTGCGCGTCCCCGCTGGGTTCTCGCCGCCGTCGCCAGCGCGGGGATCTTCGTCGGCGTGCTCGCCGGCATCACCGTGTTCGAGCTGGCCGCGGGGAAGCCGCTGGCGGCCGTCGTGTGGCACCGCAGCGGCTCGGGCACGAGCGTGGGCGGCGGGAACGTCAGTGCGCCGGCCCCGGCGGTGCAGCCGCAGCACGCTTCTCCGGCTACCGGCAAGGCCACGTCTTTGTCCCGTTCGGCGTCACCGAGCCCGGGCGGCACCCGGACGAGCCCGGCGTCGCCCAGCCCGTCCCCGACCCCGTCCTCCGGCAGCCCGTCGCCGAGCTCAAGCCCGAGCCCGTCGCCGTCCGCGAGCCAGAGCACCACGCCAGCACCCGCCCGCACCCCCTGACGTGCAGGAGACCAGGCCGGCGCGCCGACCGGTGCCGTGATGAACCGCGCGGGAGGCGGCGTTCAGCCATCCTGCTTGAGGCAGATGCAGAACGGGTGGCCAGCCGGGTCGGTCAGTACCCGCCAGCGCTCACCGCCTGGCTGGTGGTCCGGCTTGGCCGCGCCTGCTTCCAGGCAGGCTGCCTCCGCCTTGTCCAGGTCGTTGACGTAGAAGTCGAGGTGGAACTGCTTCGGCGCGGCGGGATCCGGCCACCGCGGCGGCGTGTAGCCGTCGATCCGCCCGAAGCCGACGGGCAGTGCCCCGTCGCTGATCATCGCGTAGTCCTGCTCGCTGTGCACGATCTCCCAGCCGAGGACCCGGTGATAGAACTCGGCAAGCGCTCCGGGGTCGTCACAGTCAAGGCTGATCATGGCGAGGCTAGCGACTGCGGTCATCGTTGCATTCATCCTCTCGTGCTCTTACGTGCCTTGGTCCCACGCTAGCCGCGGGCCGGCGCCAGGTCTTGAACAAACGCGACGCGCGGGGTGGCTGCGGGCGGGGGAGTAGCGTGTCTGGCGGCGCCCGCGCCGCCGGGCGTCCGAGCCGCCCTCCCGGACAGGAGCCGCCCATGCTGGTCGCCGGAGTGGACAGCTCGACCCAGTCGACCAAGGTCGTGCTCTGCCGCGCGGACGACGGCACCGTGGTCGGCAGCGGCTCCGCGCCGCATCCGCACGGGACCGAGGCCGACCCGCAGGCCTGGTGGCAGGCGCTGCAGGCGGCGGGCCGCGGGCTGCTGGAGCAGGCGGACGCGATCGGGGTGGCGGCCCAGCAGCACGGCATGATCGCGCTGGACGAGGCCGGCCGGGTGATCCGGCCCGCGATGCTGTGGAACGACATGCGCTCGGCCCGGCAGGCCGCGGACCTGATCGCCGAGCTTGGCGGGCCGGGGGAGTGGGCGAGACGGACCGGCAGCGTGCCAACGGCGTCGTTCACCGTCACCAAGCTGCGCTGGCTGGCCGAGCGCGAGCCCGCCAGTGCCCATCGCACCAGCATGGTCCTGCTGCCGCATGACTGGCTGACCTGGCGGCTCGGCTCCGGGCCGGCGCAGGGGCCGGAGCAGGGGCCGGCCCAGCAGGCCGCGGCCCGGCCGGTGACCGACCGGGGCGACGCATCGGGCACCGGGTACTTCTCGCCCGCCGACGCCACCTGGCTGCCGGCCCTCGCGAAGACGGCGCTGGGCCGCGACGTTGACCTGCCTCGTCTCGCCGCGCCCGCCGAGGCGGCCGGCCAGACGCAGTGGGGGGCGGCGCTGTCGGCCGGGACCGGCGACAACATGGGTGCCGCGCTCGGCCTCGGCCTCCGCGACGGCGATGTGGTGATCTCGATCGGGACCTCCGGCACCGCGTTCGCGGTCACCTCGGCCGGCACCGCCGACCCGACCGGCGCGGTGGCCGGGTTCGCCGACGCCACCGGCAGGTTCCTTCCTCTGGTCGCCACGGTGAACGCGGCCCGGGTGCTCACCGTGACCGCCGGCTTGCTCGGCACCGATCAGGACACCCTGTCCCGGCTCGCGCTGGCCGCCCGGCCCGGCGCCGGCGGGCTGACCCTGCTGCCCTACCTGGACGGTGAGCGGACACCGAACAGGCCGGGCGCGACCGGTGTGCTCAGCGGCCTGACCACGGCGAACGGTACCAGGGAGAATCTGGCCCGGGCCGCGGTGGAGGCGGTGCTCTGCTCGCTTGCCGATGCAGTGGACCACCTGACAGCGGCGGGCGTGACCCCGCGCCGGGTGCTGCTCATCGGCGGCGGCGCGCGGTCCGCCGCGGTCCGCGCCATCGCTCCCGGGATTCTCGGCACCGACGTGCTGGTCCCGGCGGCCGCCGAGTACGTCGCCATCGGCGCGGCCAGGCAGGCGGCCTGGGCCCTCGGCCAGACCAGCGAGCCGCCGCCGTGGCCGGACCCCGAATCCGCCCGCTACCAGGCAGAACCGGTCCCGCAGGTGCGCGAGAAGTACGCGGCGCTGCAGGACGCGACGGCGCCGTGACGGGTGCGCGGCGGTAACGCCCGCGGGCGGCTGCCCCCGTGAGTGGCCGATCTGCCGACTCCCAGGAAGGATGGGGGACCATGACGACTGGCGGTTATGAGCCGCGCCGCGAAGACCGGTTCTCCTTCGGCATCTGGACCGTCGGCTGGCAGGCCATCGACGTCTTCGGCCCTGCCGCCAGGCCCCCGATGCCTGCCGAGCGGGCGGTGCGCAAGCTGGCGGAGATCGGCGCCTACGGCGTCAACTTCCACGACAACGACGTGTTCGGCTTCGACGCGACCCCCGCCGAGCGGGAGCAGCGGATCGCCGCCTTCCGCAAGGCGCTGGCGGACACCGGGCTCGTCGTGACCACGGCCACCACCAACCTGTTCTCGCATCCCGTGTTCAAGGACGGCGCGTTCACCGCCAATGACCGGGAGGTACGGCGGTTCGCGCTGGCCAAGGTGATGCGCAACCTGGATTCGGCGGCCGAGCTCGGCGCGGCGACCTACGTCTGCTGGGGCGGCCGTGAGGGCGCGGAGTCCGGCGCGGCCAAGGACGTGCGGGCGGCGCTTGACCGGTACAAGGAAGCGTTCGACGTGCTGGCGGCCTACGTGCTGGATTCGGGGTACTCACTCAGGTTCGCGATCGAGCCGAAGCCGAACGAGCCGCGCGGCGACATCCTGCTGCCCACGCTCGGGCATGCGCTGGCCTTCATCGGCGAGCTCGAGCACCCGGAGCTGTTCGGGCTCAATCCCGAGGTCGGGCACGAGGAGATGGCGGGGCTCAACTACGCGCACGGGATCGCCCAGGCGCTGTGGCACGGCAAGCTGTTCCACATCGACCTGAACGGGCAGAACGGGCCGCGTTACGACCAGGACCTGCGGTTTGGCGCCGGCAACGCGCGGGGCGCGTTCTGGGTGGTCGATGCCCTGCTGGCCGGCGGCTATGACGGCCCGGTGCACTTCGACTACAAGCCGCCGCGCACCGAGGACGACGACGGCGTGTGGGAGTCGGCCCGTGCATGCATGCGCAACTACCTGATCCTGCGGGACAAGGCCCGCGCCTTCCGGGCCGACCCCGAGGTGACCGCCGCACTGGCCGCATCCGGGGTCCCGGACCTCGCTGTGCCCACCCTAGCCCGCGGCGAGTCCTGGCGCGATATCAGAGACGTGACCATCGACGCCGACGCCGCGGGCGCCAGGGGCATGGGCTACGAGCGGCTGGACCAGCTGGCCCTCGAGCACCTCTACGGCATCAGGTAACCGGGGCCGGCGAGCCGGCCGGGGTCAGGGCCACCGCCGCCTCGCTGGTGTACATCTGGAACGTCAGGGTCTCCTGCAAGTACAGCTCGACGCTGCTGTCGGTGTGGGCGAGGTAGCCGATCGCCACGTCCTGGCCGAGCTGGAGGCTGAAGTCGCCGCCGCGGGTCGTCAGCACGAAGGCGCCGCTGATGGCCGGAGCCCAGACGATGTCGCCGGGCAGCAGCCGCTGGATGTGCTCGATCAACGGATAGCCGTGATCGCTGGTCTCGCTGACGGCGGTGTAGGCGTCCGCGGACAGGACCACCGAGTACGGGCCGTCGACGCCGGCCACCCGGAGCTGGCTGAGCGCCTCGGCGATCGCCCTGGGGTAGTCGCGCACGTCGCCGGGCAGGGCTGCCGGCGTATTGCCCGAGCCCTGGCGTATCCCGCCGATGCCGCCGGCCGGGTAGCCCTCGAAGACGGCGCGGTCCTCGGCGAAGGCGATCCGCCGGGCGGCGTCCTTGACCGGCTGCCAGTCCGAATCCTGGGCGCCCCGTTCCACGTCGTCGATGTCCTGCCGGTCCAGCCGGAACGGGGCGCGCAGCTCCACCAGCGGCAGGGCCTGGCGCTGCCGGGCGCGCACGCCCTCGCCCGGTGCCTCGATGTCGGTCACGTGGCCGGTTCCGACCGCGGCGAAGGCATCGCCGGCCGGCCCGTGCACGTCCACCACCCGCCGGCGCACGTGCCGCTTGAAGGTGCGGGCGGCCTCCTCCTCGATCTGCGCCCAGGCGCCATCGGAGACGGGTGCGAGCTCGCGATGCAGGTTATTCATCCTCGGTAACTCTCCTCAGGCTGCCGATGTTGAGCGAACCGCTGCCACCCGGCGAGTGGGACGGCGGGGCTGGGACCGGCTCGTCGGCCAGGCTCTCCAGCAGGTCCTGCGCGGGTACGAAGAACAGGCTCCCGGTCACCGCCGTGCTCACGTCGAGCAGCCGGTCATAGTTGCCCCGGGGCGAGCCCGCAAACATGTTCGTCAGCATCTGCTCGGTGACCGCGGGGGAGCGGGCGTACCCGATGAAGTACGTCCCGTACTCGCCGCTCCCCGGGGAGCCGAAGGGCATGTTGTCGCGGAGGATCTGCCGTTCCTCGCCGTCTTCGATGATCGTGGTCAGCGCGTTGTGCGCGTAGCCGGGCTTGACCGAGTCGTCCAGCTCGATGTCGGACAGCTTCGTCCGCCCGACGATCCGCTCCTGCTGCTCGACCGGGATCGCGTCCCAGGCGTCCAGGTCGTGCAGGTACTTCTGCACGATCACGTAGCTGCCCCCGGCGAAGTCCGGATCCTCGGCGCCGATGATCGTGGCCAGGGCCGCCGCCCGCCCGACCGGGTTCTCGGTGCCGTCCACGAATCCGATCACGTCACGCTCGTCGAAGTAGCGGAAGCCGTGCACCTCGTCCACCACCGTCACCGCGCTGCCGAGCCGCCGGACGATCTGGGTGGCCAGCTCGAAGCACAGGTCCATCCGCGTGGCGCGGATGTGGAAGAGCAAGTCACCGGGGGTCGCCACCGCATGTCGCGCGCCAGCCCGGATCTCGCGGAACGGGTGCAGCCCGGCGGGCCGGGGCCGGTCGCCCGCCAGCCGGTCCCACGCCTCGGACCCGATGCCGGTCACGCAGGTCAGGAATCCGTCCGGGTCGCGGAACCCCACCGCGCGGACCAGCCCGGCCAGATCGCCGAACAGGCCGCGCACCGCGCCGGCGGCATCGGATCCGGGGCCGATGACGGCGACCAGGAAGATCGCGGCGCCGGTCAGCGGCGACAGCACGGCCTGCGGTTCGGAGCCGCCCGTTTCGTTCGTCTCAGCGTGCACGCGCCCATCCTTCATCGGTGCCATCGTCGGCTGCGGGCTTGATGCGCCTGACCATGCTCATTCTGCCCGGCGTGCCCTGCGGCACCGGCACGGCCCTCCCGGTCGGCGGCTGGCCGTCGGTATCGGTTCGGCCACGAATCGGCGCTGACTGCCGCGCCGGGCCTTGCGCGCGGCCGCCACTCGTGCCTGAATACGTATTCATAAGGGAGGCATCCTGCCAGCCCCGACGTGGATCGGGCCCATGAATCGCAATTCATCGGGAATGCACCCTGAAACGCCGTCAGAGCAGCCGGCACCGGCAGCGCCGGACCGGATGGGGGCGCTTCAGGTCCGCGACGTGACGGTGCGCTTCGGCGGCGTCACCGCGCTCGACACGGTGTCGCTCACCGCCGCGCCGAGGCAGGTGACGGGGATCATCGGGCCGAACGGCGCGGGCAAGACCACCCTGCTGAACGCGGTGTGCGGTTTCGTCCGGCCGCAGGCCGGCCAGCTGATCTTCGACGGTACCGACCTGGCGCGGCTGCGCCCGCACCGGCTGGCGGCCCGGGGAATCGCCCGGACGCTGCAGGGGCTCGGGCTGTTCGGCCGGCTCACCGTCCTGGAGAACGTCATGATCGGTGCCAGCCGGCACGCGCGTGCCGGGTTCTGGCCGGCGCTGCTGGGCCTGCCCTGGTCGGACGCTGACGAGCGGCGGCTGCGGGAACGGGCGCGCCAGGCGCTGGACCGGGTCGGGGCGGCCGAGCTCGCCGACCGGATGCCCGGCGAGCTCGCCTACGGCCTGCGCAAGCGGGTCGCGTTCGCCCGCGCGCTGGCCGCGAGCCCGCGGCTGCTGCTGCTCGACGAGCCCGCCAGCGGCCTGTCCGAGCAGGAACTCGCCGAGCTCGGGACCCTGATCAGCGACGTCGCGGCGGACGCGTGCGTGGTGCTGGTCGAGCACCGCATCGACCTGATGATGGCGGCCTGCGACACGATCGTCGTGCTCGACTTCGGCAAGGTGATCGCGACCGGTCCGCCCGGCGAGGTGCTGACCGACCCGGCCGTGACCACCGCCTATCTGGGGGCGACCGGCGATGGCTGAGGCGCCGGTGCTGGCGATCGAGGATCTGACGGCGGGCTACGGCGGCGTCGTCGCGCTGCACGGCGTCTCGCTGTCCGCGGGCCAGGGCACGGTGACCGCGGTGCTCGGCGCGAACAGCGCCGGCAAGACCACGCTGCTGCGGGCGATCAGCGGGCTCGTCCGGGTGCGCACCGGGCACGTCCTGCTGGACGGGGCTGAGGTGACCCGGCGCCGTCCCGAGGACATGGCGAGGGCCGGGATCGCGCACGTGCCGGAGGGCCAGGGCGTGATCACCGAGCTGACCGTCGAGGAGAACCTGCGGCTCGGCGCGCTGGCCCGGACCGACCGGGCCGGCGGCCCGGCGCGCTCGCGCAGGCCTACGAGCAGTTCCCGGTGCTGGCCGCCCGGCGGCGCAAGCCGGCCGCGACGCTGTCCGGCGGCGAGCGGCAGATGCTGGTGATCGCCCGCGCGCTGCTCGCCCGGCCGCGGGTGCTGCTGCTGGACGAGCCGTCGCTCGGCCTGGCACCGAAGATCATCACGCAGGTGATGGGCCTGGTGGCCGGGCTCAGGGACTCCGCCGGGCTGACGATCCTGCTGGTGGAGCAAAACGCGCGGGCCGCGCTGGGCGTCGCCGACCGGGGGGTCGTGCTGCACCTGGGCAAGGTCGTCACCGCGGCGGACGCCGCCGCGCTCGCGGCGGACACCAGCCTGCTCAAGCACTACCTCGGGTTGTAGCCGGAAGGGCGGGAGGAAGATGCAGGAATTCCTCGACTTCACCCTCGGCGGGATCAGCTTCGGCATGATCTACGCGGCGATCGGGCTGTCGCTGGTGCTGATCTGGCGGGGCACCAGGATCCTCAACTACGCGCAGGGCGGCATGGCGATGTTCACCACCTACATCGCGCTGATCACCATCAATCACACCGGGAACTACTGGGCTGGCTTCGTCGTCGCGCTCGCCGCGGGCATCGTGCTCGGGGCGGTGTGCGAGCGGGTGCTCCGGCCCGCGCAGGACAAGCCGCCTATGAACGCGGTGATCGTGACGATCGGCCTGCTGATCCTGCTCGAGGGGCTGGCCGGGATCATCTACGGCGGGCAGTTCCGGTCCTTCCCCGCCGCCTTCTCGATCAGCGGGCTGCGGGTGGGCGGGACATCCCTGGGGGTGTCCCGGAACGACGTGTTCGTGGCCGCCGCGGTGCTGGCCGCCGCGCTGGCCCTCGCCGTGATGTTCCGCTACACGTCGGCCGGGCTGCGGCTGCGGGCCACGGCGTTCAACCCGGGGGTGGCCCGGCTGCTCGGCATCAGGATCGGGCGCGTGCTCACCCTCGGCTGGGCGCTGGCGGGCCTGATCGGCGCGCTGGCCGGCGTGCTGGTGTCGCCGTCCACCTTCCTGTACCCGAACAGCATGGACTCGATCTTCGTGCTCGGCTTCACCGCCGCGGTGATCGGCGGCCTGGACAGCCCGGTCGGCGCGGTCGCGGGCGGGCTGATCCTCGGCGTCGTGCTCAACTACGCCGGCGGCTACCTGGGCGCCGACCTGGTCCCGGTGTTCGGCCTCGCCGCGCTGGCCCTGGTGCTCATGCTCCGCCCGTCCGGCCTGTTCGGCGCCGCCAGCTCGAGGCAGGTGTGATCCGATGACGATGCTCCGCCACCTGGGCGCCGCGATCGTGGTCGCCGTGGTCCTCGGCGTCCTGTCGGTCACCCTGAACAGCTTCCGCGACTTCCAGATGGCGGAGGTCGCGACGTACGTGTGCGCGATCGCCGGGCTGACCGTGCTCATCGGCCTGTCCGGGCAAATCTCGATCGGGAACGGCGCCTTCATGGCCATCGGCGCCTACGCCGCGGCGCTGATCCTGCTGCACCTGTCCTGGCCGCTGGAGGCGGTGCTCGCGGCGAGCGCGGCCATCGCGGCGCTGGCCGGCCTCGTGCTGGGGGTGGCCGCGGCCCGGCTGCGCGGCCCGTACCTGGCCGGGGTCACGCTCATGCTGGCCGTCGCGCTGCCCTCGCTGGCCACCCGGTTCGCCGGGACATTCGGCGGCGACCAGGGGCTCGGCGTCAACATCACCACCCCCGCCTTCCTCGGGCCGAACTTCCCCCTGACCCGGTGGCAGGCCTGGGTCGCCTGCGCCGCCGCGCTGATCACCCTGGTGCTGCTGGCCAACCTCGCCCGCAGCAGGGTCGGCCGCAACTGGCGGGCGGTCCGCGACGACGAGGCCGCCGCCGCGCTGGCCGGCCTCAACGTGGCCTGGCTGCGGATCCTCGCGTTCGTGGTGAGCGCCGCCTGCGCCTGCCTCGCCGGGGCACTGCTCGGCGTCACCACCACGCTCGTCTCGCCGGGATCGTTCGCGGTCACCCTGTCCATCGCGCTGCTGACCGGCGCGGTGCTCGGCGGCCTCGGCAGCCTGCCGGGGGCGGTGTGGGGGAGCCTCGTGATCGTCTTCGTGCCCACCTACGTCACCGACGTGGCCACCAGCCACGGCCTGTCCAGCTCCGTGGCCGCCAACATCCCGGTGGCCGCGTACGGCGTCGTCCTGATCATCGTCATGCTCGTTTTCCCGAACGGCATCCAGGGGGCCGTGCGCCGCCTGCTCGACCCCGCCACTCCCGCCGCCAGCGGGTCACTCAACGCCTTGCGCCGGCGCGTGCCGGCCCGCGGGCCTTTTCATCCTCACGAAGATCATCAGCATACCGAGGACATGAGCGGGCGGATGAAGAGGTCCGCCGAACACCAGGAAGAAGGTGCCCCATGAATAGATCACCCCGGCTGCGCCTGGCAGGCGTCACCGCGGCCGTTGCAGCCATCTCGCTGGTGGCCGCCGCGTGCGGCTCGAGCGGCGGCAGCTCCGGCGGCGGATCGGGCGGCGGCTCGTCGAACTCGGCGTCCGCGCCCGGCATCACCAAGACCCAGATCCTGATCGGCAGCCACCAGCCGCTCACCGGCGTGGCCGCGCCCGGCTACAGCGAGATAGCCCCCGCGTCGAACGCCTACTTCCAGTACGTCAACGCGCACGGCGGGGTGTACGGCCGCAAGATCGTCTACAAGTACCTCGACGACGCCTACAACCCGTCCCAGACGTCGACGGTGGTCCGCCAGCTGGTGCTGCAGAACAACGTGTTCGCGATCTTCGACGGGCTGGGCACGCCCACCCACCTGGCCGTGGTGAAGTTCCTGAACGCCCAGAAGATACCCGACGTGTTCGTGGCATCCGGCTGCGTGTGCTGGAACACGCCGTCCACCCAGCCGGAAACCTTCGGCTGGCAGCTCGACTACGTCCGCGAGGGCAAGATCCTCGGCACGTACATCAAGCAGCACTTCCCGCACACGAAGATCGGCTTCTTCTACCAGAACGACGAGTTCGGCCAGGACGGGGTCAAGGGCCTGAGCGCCGTGATCCCGGCCTCGCAGGTGGTCAGCAAGCAGAGCTACGTCCCGACCAACATCAACATCGGCCCGCAGGTGTCCGCGCTGAAGGCCTCCGGTGCGCAGCTCGTCGTCTCGTTCTCCGTCCCGGCCTTCACCGCGCTGCTCCGGCTGAACAGCCTCAAGCTCAACTACTCCCCGCAGCTGGCGGTCAGCAACGTGGGCTCCGACCCGATCACGCTCGCGGGGCTGCTGCAGGCGTTCGCCAAGCAGGGCGGCGCCAAGGTGAACGGCACCGCGCTGACGCAGGGCATCATCACCGACGCCTACACGCCCACGCTCGGCGAGACGACCAACAGCTGGATCAGCCTGTTCAAGAAGATCCACGACACCTACGACGCGAAGGCGCCGTTCGACGGCAACGTGCTGTACGGCGAGGCGGTCGGCTACACCTTCGTGCAGGCCATGCTCAAGGCGGGCCGCAACCCGACCAGGGCGTCCCTGGTCAGCGCCATCCAGGCCGGTCTGCCGCAGGGGCCCGCGCTCGCGCCCTACGCCTACGGGGCGTCCAGCCACGCGGGCATGACCGGCGCGCTCGTCGGCGTGATCAAGAACGGGGTCATCGTGCCGCAGGGCCCGGTCATGACCACCGACACCTCGGCCGCCGGCGCGGTAACCCAGTACAGCGGGACCCAGCAGCAGGCCCCGTCCAGCGGCATGCCGTAGGCCTGGCAGGCCGATCACATAGCCCCGCCGGTAACCCGGCGGCGAGCGTAACCAGGGAATCGGTTGTGACAGCAGAGGCCAGCGGGCGGCCGGGATCCGCCCCGGTACCGGGCAGCCGCCCGGACCGGGCGGAGCCGGGCCGCCCGCCCGCCGAGCGGCTGCTGTCGGCCGCGGAGGAGCTCTTCGCCGAGCGGAGCTACCGGCAGACGACCGTGGCGGAGATCTGCGCCCGGGCAGGCATCGCGACCGGCAGCTTCTACGCGCATTTCCGGTCGAAGGCCGAGATCTTCGCCGCGGTGGTCCGCGGCATCAACGCCGACCTCAGGTCCGCCATGCGCAAGGCCATCGAGCAGGCGGACGGGCAGCGCGAGATGGAGCGCGCGTGCTTCCGCGCGTTCTTCGAGATGCAGTCGCGGCGCCCGTGGATGGACCGGATCGTGCGCGAGTCCGAGTTCGTCGCGCCCGGCCTGTTCCACGAGTACTACGAGCGCCTGACCCGCGGCTACGCCCGCGGCGTGCGGCACGCCCAGCTGGCCGGCCAGGTGGACCCGCGGTATGACCCGGAGGTCGTCGCGTACATGTACGCCGGTATCGGCAACTTCATCGGGATGCGGTGGGCGGACTGGACCGCGGGCGGACGCGTCCCCGAGGACGTGCTCGACGACGTGCTCGACGTGCTCGCCCGCGGCCTGCCGCCGGCCGCCGCGGGCTGACCGCCCGGAACCGCCCCGGGAACCGGATGTCCGGAGCGGGCCGCCGGCTTCGACGTCTCCGGTGACAGGCACCGCGGGGTGCCCGACGATAGGAGACAGTCATGAAGTACATGATCCTGACCTACGCCTCGCAGCAGGACTACGACGGGATGGCCGGCAAGCAGGCCGGCGCGCCGTCGTGGTCCGGGGAGGACTTCGCGGCTCTGGGCGCGTTCATGGAGAAGTTCAACCGGGACCTGGCCGAGTCGGGCGAGCTCGTCGAAACCCGGGGCCTGACCGCTCCGGTGCACACCAGGCGGGTGGCGGGCCCGCTGCGCGGCGGGGTTCCGGTCGTGACCGACGGGCCGTACGCCGAGACGCAGGAGGTCCTGGCCGGCTACTGGGTCGTGGAGTGCGAGAGCTTCGACCGGGCGACCGAGATCGCCGCCGGTCTGGCCAGCGCCCCCGGCCCGGCCGCCGTGGCCGCGAGGGCCTACGCGGACGTGCGCCCGGTGGCCGAGTCCCAGGCCGAGCTGGAGCTCTGACCGCGCCCGTGCCCGACGCCGGGGCCGAGGACCTGCTGCGCGAGCTGGCGCCGCAGGTTCTCGGCGCGCTGGTCCGGCGCTACGGCAACTTCGACACCGCCGAGGACGCGACCCAG
This sequence comes from uncultured Actinomycetes bacterium, assembly GCA_963697445.1. Classification (GTDB taxonomy): domain Bacteria; phylum Actinomycetota; class Actinomycetes; order Streptosporangiales; family Streptosporangiaceae; genus PALSA-505. The sequence goes on along the minus strand of CAVOOC010000035.1, from coordinate 68,142 downwards.
GAGGCGCTGCTCGCCGCCGCGACGCAGTGGCCGGCCGGCGGCCTCCCCGACAATCCGCGCGGCTGGCTGATCACGGTTGCCTCGCGCCGGCTGACCGACCTGCTGCGCAGCGAGCAGGCCCGCCGCCGCCGCGAAGACGCCGTCGCCCGGTGGACGCTGCCCGAAGGCTGGCTGGAGCCCGCCGCCGACCAGGCTGCAGGCGACGGCGCCCGGCCGGACTCCGACGACACGCTCATCCTGCTGTTCCTGTGCTGCCACCCCTCGCTGTCGCCGGCCTCGCAGATCGCGCTCACGCTGCGGGCGGTCGGCGGCCTGAGCACGGCGGAGATCGCCCGCGCGTTCCTCGTGCCGGAGGCGACCATGACCCGGCGCATCACCCGCGCCAAGCAAGCCATCAAGGACAGCGGCATCCCGTTCGCACTGCCGCCGGGTCCGGAACGCATGCAGCGGCTCGAAACGGTGCTGCACGTGATCTACCTGATCTTCAACGAGGGCTACGCCAGCACCTCAGGGCCCAGCCTGCACCGCGGCGAGCTCACGGCCGAGGCGATCCGGCTGGCCCGCCTGGTCCGCCAGCTGCTGCCTGGCGACAGCGAGGTGGCGGGACTGCTGGCGCTGATGCTGCTCACCGACGCCCGCCTGCCCGCGCGCACCGGGCCCGACGGCGCGCTGATCCCCATGGCCGAACAGGACCGGGGCCGGTGGAATGCCGCCTGCATCGCCGAGGGCGTCGCGCTCATCACCGCCGCGCTCCCGCAGGGGGCAACGGGCCCTTACCAGCTCCAGGCCGCGATCGCCGCGATCCACGACGAGGCGCCCAGCGCCGCCGCGACCGACTGGCCGCAGATCGTGGCGCTGTACGAGCTGCTGCTGCAGCTGTCCGACAATCCCATGGTGGCGCTCAACCACGCCGTCGCGGTGGCCATGGCGCGCGGCGCCGAAGCAGGGCTTGCCCTGCTGGGAAAGCTCGAGGCCGACGGCCGGATCGCCGGGGATCACCGGCTGCACGCGGTCCGCGCGCACCTGCTGGAGATGGCCGGCGACCGCCCGGCGGCGCGCGAGGCGTACCTCGCCGCGGCCGGGCGGACGGCCAGCCTGCCGCAGCAGCGCTACCTGCACGCCAGGGCCGCCCGGCTGGCCGGCGGCCAGTGAGCGTAAGCCGGGCCCGGGAGCGCCGGCGCCCCAGCTGAGCACCAGCCGCGTGTGCGGCTTGCCGATGACGGTCGCCTGCGCCGTATCCGGCAGCGCCGTCCCCTCCGGGTAGGCGCTGACCCGCAGGTCGGCGACCGAGGGCCGGCCGGCGGCGGCCCAGTCGCGGACGTGCCGGACGAGGCGGCTGGCGAGCTCGGTTCCTTCTTTCCCGAACGGGCAGGCGCCGACCTCGAACGGAGCGCTCAGGCCAGCGCGGTGATAGCCGCCGCGGTCGCCGACCGGGACCAGGACCGCGCAGCCGTGCGCGCTGGTCAGCATGCCGGTGCCCGGCCTGCCGGGCACGATGACGGGGAACGCGGCGGGACCGGAGGATGTCGCCGCGCCGAACGCGGACAGTCGCCCGATCCCCGGTTCCTGCATGGCCAGCCACAGGCCGAGCCCCTCGTACAGGTCCGCCATCGTGACCCGTATCCCGCTCCCGGCGGTCTGGCCGGGCCGGGCGAGCAGGGCCTGCAGTTCCTCCGCGCCCGCCGGCCGCGGGCCCACCTCGGCCAGCACGCCGGTGCGGTCGCCGAGCGGGACCACGGTCTCCGGGCCGGCGAACGCGCCGCGCAGCCGCATGAACCCGCACGGGTGCACCGACACGCTGTCCAGGTGATCCCCGGCGCGCTCGAACGCGATCGAGTACTGCATCCCGGCCCGCAGCGCCAGCGGCAGCACCAGCCGCCCGCCGGGAGCGAGCTGGGCGATCCAGGCCGGGCAGATGTCCCAGGCGCCGGCGGTCGTGATGATCCGGTCGTACGGCGCGCCCGGCGGCCAGCCGAGGCCGCCGTCGGCGTGCACGACGCGGACCCGGGCGAATCCGCAGCTGTCCAGGTGCTCGCGGGCGGCCGCGGCGGTGTCGGCGTCCAGGTCCACGGTCGTGACGCCGCCCGATTCGCCGGCCAGGCAGGCGAGCAGCGCCGCGTTGTAGCCGGTGCCCGCGCCGATCTCGAGCACCCGGTGGCCCGGCTGCACGCCGAGCTGCTCGAGCATGATCGCCATGATCGCCGGCTGCGAGGACGAGCTGACCGGCCTGCTGCTGGCGTCCAGCTTGGTGACCACCGCGTCGTCGGCGTATGCCTGGCCGGGCTCGATCCCCGGCAGGAACGCGTGGCGCGGCACCGCGGCGAGCGCGGCCGCGACCAGGTCGTCGTGCAGCGCGTCCCTGGCGCGCAGGCCGGACACCAGGCGATCCCGCAGTTCTTGGAGGTCCGTCACGTCAGCCGGGCCCGGTCAGGCCCGCCCGGCCGCGCAGCTCGTCCCACAGTTGCCGGTAGTGCGCCGCCGCCGCGCTGCGCGGCGCGAAAGCCGGCACGGGGGCGCGGCGGACCGCCATCTGCTCGACCACGGTCATCGCCGGGATCATGGCCGCGGCGATGTCAGCGCGCCCGGCGGGCAGCCGGTCCACAATCTCGCGGTGCAGCCGCTTGCGGCGGTCCACCATGGAGAAGAACGCGAGCACCTGGGGCCGGTGGCCGTTCAGGCTGCCGATGAAGGAGGTGAGCTGGTCGAAGGTGCGCTCGGACAGCGTGGTCGGGATCAGCGGCACGAGCAGCGTGTGCACGGCGTGCAGGATGTTCTCCGAGACCAGCGAGATGCTCGGCGGGCAGTCGAGGAAGACGACGTCGTACTCGGCCGCCAGCGGGCCGAGCAGCCGGGACAGCTGCTCGGTGGGCCGCTTGGCCTGGTGCAGCGCCAGGTCCATGTTCCGGTAGGTGAAGTCGGCGGGCAGCAGGTCGAGATGGTCGAAGTCGGTGCCCTTGATCGCGTCGTCGAGCGGCCTGGCGCCGCGGATGAGCGCCTTCGCGCCGCCCTTCACCCGCGGCCGGACCCGGAACACGTAGGACGCCGCGGCCTGCGGATCGAGATCCCACAGCAGCGTCCGGTATCCGTCGGCGCCGCCGAGGTAGGCGAGGTTGACGGCGGCCGACGTCTTTCCCACGCCGCCCTTGATGTTGTACGTGGCGAAGACCCTCATGCCCTGGCCGCCCGGGCGCGGATGCCCAGCGTGCGCAGGCTGCCGGCGGCAGCGAACTCGGCGAAGCGGCCGGCCACCTTCGCCCGGGCCCGGCGCTGCCGCTCGTGCAGCCGCGCGGTCAGCTCGCCCATGGCCAGCAGCGTGGCGGCGAGCTCGCCGGCCGCGGGCGGCCCGGCGTCCGGGGCGCCGGGCCGGGCGAGCATCTGCGCGGCGAACCCCCGGATCGCGTCGCGCTGCACCTCGGCGTCCTGGAACTCGCCGAGCGTGTCCTGCAGGCCGCGCAGATCCCGGACCGCGCGGCCGTAAGCGGCCGGGTCATACAGCGAGCTGAAGAACTCCAGCAGGTACCGCAGCTCCTTGCAGCGCTTGCGCAGCGAGTGGAGGTCGGCGGCCTGCGGGCCTGCCCCGCCCCCGGGGCCGGCGCTGGCGGCGGTGATCGCCGCGCCTTGCTTCGTCACCCGCCGGTACGCCCGCGCGACCCGGTCCGCGGCCAGGCCGCCGATGTCAGGCTCCCGCGCGGCGGGCTGGCCCGCCGCATCATCCAGGGCGGTGCCCCAGTCGGCCATGAGCCTGGCGAACCGGGCCGAGCGCAGCCCGCGGACCAGCCGGCGCCGCTCGATCAGCCGCCGGGCGGCCAGGTGCGCGCGGAACGGCTCGAGGTCGCCGGGGGAGGCGGCGCTCAGCTCGGCCGCCATCGCGCCGAAACCGGTCAGGTAGACGTCGAGATCGCGCACCGGCGTGGTCAGGTCGCCGAGCCACTTGAACTCGGGCGCGAAGCGCGCGGCCAGGTCACCCGGCAGCGCGTCGCCCGCCAGCTTGAGCACGGACCTGGTGCGGCGGACGGCGACCCGCAGGTCGTGCAGGAACTCGGTGTTGACGTCGGCGATGACGAAGCTCACGTTGGCCGCTATCGTGCCGGCCATCCGCAGCAGCACCGCGGCGAGGGCCGTGCGGGCGGGCATCGAGGGGGCCAGCACGGCATCACCGGGGCCGGCCGCGTCCGCGGGGGATCGCCCGGCGGCCTCGAGCACCGCCTGGATGACAGGCCGCCCGGCAGGCGTGAACCGGCCGGCCGCGGTGAGCAGCCGCCCGGCCTGGTCCGCCGCGCTCTGGTACCCGCGGACGGGGACGATCACCAGGCGGGGCGGCAGCGCGCCCTTGACCGGGCCGGTAAGTGACGCGGCGTCCACGGTGATGCGGGCGACCGTCTTCTGGTCGCCGTCGAGCACCCGCAGCATGGTCAGCGTCCCCTCGGCGCGGGCGAGCGGCAGCAGGGCGCGGATCCCGACGACCGGGTCCAGCCGGTCCCGCAGCGGGCCCGCCGGGACGACGTCGAGCCGGCGCGGCCAGCGGGGCGCGCGCAGCGGCGCGGACGCCACCTCCGCGCCTGCCGAGGTGGACAGCACGAGCTCGACGGAACGTGACCCGGTCACCTGGCGCAGCACCAGCCCGGCCGCCTGCAGCCGCCCGTCGAAGGTGTCCAGCCAGACCTGCCGGGCCGAGCGGCGGGTCTGCCCGGCGATCGTGAAACGCGGTTCCAGCGCCGTCGCGATGCGCTGCGGCACGGGTTCGTCGCCGTCCTCGATCACGAATTCCCGGCAACGTGCCGTCGCCACGCGGGCCCTCCTCCGCCAAGACCCCGCCGCTGCCGAGGCTCCGGTCCCTGGACCGGCCGTCGGGGCGAGCTGGTCTGCCTGCAGCCTAACCGGGCACCGCGTCCCCGGCCGGAGTCACATGATCCTTACCAGGGGTAGCGGCGCGCAGCCGACAGTGTAATTCACCCGGCGTACACATTAAGTTCACCCAGCATCCACCTCGCCCGGATCCGGGAGCTGACCTTCAGTCCAGCAGTTCCACGGTCACGAACCGGATCGGGGTGTCGCCGGCGTTCTCGAAGTCGTGAATCATCGGCTCGCCGGAGGAGTGCTCGGAGTAGCTGGTGTCGCCGACGTGGTACTCGCGAGTGATCATCGTCCCGTCGGCGCTGCGCTGGCGGCCGATCCCGCCGTCCACCACCGTCCAGAAATAGCGGCGGGTGTGGGCGTGGAACGGCCCGCGCTCGCCGGGCTGCAGCCGGACCTCCCAGACCCGGACGCGGTCGTTGGAGTACCACAGCCTCGTGCCGACATCGGTGTTGCCAGGGGCCGCGGCCAGTTCGCCGCGGTAGTCAGCCGGGTCGAAGGCTTCCTCGCGCAGGACCGTCGCTGTCATCTGTCCCTCAATTTCCCGGCCCGTGCAGGCCGAAGATCAGTCGTTCGTCGCCGGGCCGGAATGTGCAGTGAAACTGCGAGCTGTCGCCGATCGCGCGGCACCGGGCCAGCAGGGCACGGCCCAGCGCGAGCTGCCGCTGCTGCCACCCGGCCAGCGCGGCGGGCACGTTGCCGCCGGCCGCCGCGAGCTCCCCGGCCAGCGCCCAGCCGTCCGCGGCCGCCTTGGCCGTGCCGGCCGCCGCGTGCGGGCGGACCGCGAACGCGGCGTCGCCGAGCAGACAGGCCCGGCCGAATGCCATCCGGGGTACCTCGATGTCGTAGACGACCTGGACGAACGGCTCTGCCACGCCGGTGACGGCCTCGGCGACCGGGCCAGCCAGCAGTTCCCCGGCGGCCTGCCGCATCGCGTCCACGGCGGCCCCGGTCGCGGCGCCGGGCGGCAGCGACGCCGTCCGCCGCGCGCCGTCCCGCCCGGTCATCAGCGCGTCCAGCGCGGCGCCCTCGGCGACGTTGACGTACCAGACGAAGTTGACCAGCCGGTCGCCCTCGGCCAGTGCGCCGTCCGGCCCCGGGATGGGATACACCAGGATGTGGCTGCCGTCGAGGACCTGGTAGGTCAGCGCATCGCCCAGTGCCTGGCGGGTGGCAGGCCGTAGCGCCGCTTCCGGCAGCGTGCCGCGCCAGGCCACGTAGCCCGAGTACGACGGCGTGACGTCCGGCAGCAGCCGGGTCCTGGCCAGCGAGGTGACCCCGTCGGCGCAGACCAGCAGGTCGGCCTCGGCCGCGGCGCCGTCTGCCAGCGTGACGCTGACCGTGTCCGCGCCCTGCTCGAAGCCGGTCACCTCGGCGCCGAGCAGGTAACGGCCGGAGTCGAACAGCCGCAGCAGGGACAGGTAGATGGTGTTCCAGGACGAGAACAGGTACCGGTGCGCCCGCACGTGCCGCGGGCTGCCGTCGCGGTTGACGAACCGGATCCAGCTAGTGGATGAGCACACGTCGCGCGGCTGGCAGCCGCCTCTCTCGGTCAGGTAGCGCAGCGTCTCGGGCAGCGCGGCAATGCCGACGCCGCGGGCCCGCAGCGCGGCCGACGACCGCTCGAAGACCCGGACGTCACAGCCGGCGTCCCGCAGCAGCAGCGCCGCGGTGAGGCCGCCGATCGACCCGCCCATGACGATGACACGGGGCATCCTGGACACCGGCCGTGATCCTTCCGGTCAGCAGCGCGGCCGCTACGGGCGGCCGAACGTGGCCACCTTGACCACCTCGAGCTCGAACAGCACCCGCCGCTCGTCCATCGACGGGTCGCGCAGCGCGTAGGGCGGGTCGCCCTTGGTGTACTTCACCCAGATCCGGTCCAGCTGGTCGGTGACCCGCTGCCCCTCGGCCGGGTCGTCCTCGGAGACCTCGCGCCTCACTACGGTCTTCAGGCTGAGCCAGTGGTAGGGGTTCTCCGGGTTCATCAGCAGGAACGTGGCGTGCGGGGCCTGGCGCAGCCAGTCCACCTTCTTGCGGTGGGTGGCCAGGTTCAGCAGCACGGTGTCGCCGTCGTAGTCGAACCAGACCGGGGTCAGGTTGGGCTGGCCGTCGGTGCCCATGACGGCCACGACGGCGGTTACCGGCTCGTCGAGCAGCCGCTTGTAGACCGGGTCGAGGTCGGCCAGGCTGGTCACCGGCTCCCGGTCACCGATCATGAACTGACCGGGCTGGGTCCCGTCGGCGACATCCCTGAACTTCGCAACGGTGATGGTCACTGCGCATTCTCCTTTGCATGAGCGAGACCGGGCACGGGCCTGCGCCCGGCCTGACCGCGGGTCAGGTCCATGACCGCCGGGTAGCCGGCCGGGTTGACCAGGGTGTCGATGACGGTGGGGCCGTCCCGGCGCAGCGCGGCTGCCAGCTCGGCGGCCAGCGCCCCGGCCGTGCTGACCGTTGCCCCCGCCGCGCCCATCGCGGCGGCGGCGGCCGCGAACGAGACCGGGCGGTAATCCACCGCTTCGGCGCCGCCCTGCCCGGCGGGTCTCTGCTTGATCTTGATGAGGCTGAGCGAGGCGTCGTTGAAGACGACCACGATGACCCGCAGCGCGAGCCGGACGGCGGTCTCGATCTCGGCCAGCGCCATGCCCAGGCCGCCGTCCCCGGTGAAGGCCACCACCGGCGCCTGCGGGGCGCACAGGGCAGCGGCGATGGCGGCGGGCAGGGCGTAGCCCATCGTGGCCAGCCCGCTGGAGACGAGCAGCCGTCGCGGCTCGTTCACCTCCCACAGCGGCATGACGACCAGCATGTGCGCGCCCGCGTCCACGGTGGCGATCGTCTCGGCCGGCGTGCGCGCCCGTACCGCGGCGGCGACCTGCTGCGGAGCCAGCAGCCCGGGGGCGGCGGTGGCGACCGAGCCGAGCCGCCGGACCGCGTCCGTCCTGGCCGCGCGGCCGGCGGCGGCCGGCCAGTCGTGCCCGGGGCCGGCGGCCAGCAGGCCGGCCGCCGCGGCCAGCGGCGCCGTCAGCGCCGTCGCGCCGGTAAAGTAACCCCCCGCCGGAACTGCGCCTGGCTGGCTGACCAGCATGGTCGCGGCGGCATAGTCCCAGCCCGCAGGGATCATCTCGGCCTCGTTCACGCCCAGCGCGACGATCAGATCCGCGGCCGCGAGCAGCGGCCACTCCATCGTCCCGCCGGTGACCAGGCCCGCGGCCTCGGCGGCCGAGTCGGGCACGATGCCCCGGGCCCGGTAGGTGTGCAGGACCGGGATGCCGCTGCCGGCCAGCGCGCCGCGGATGGCAGCGGTGCTGGCGATGGCGTCCGCGCCGAGCAGCACTACCGGCCGCCGGGCTGTGCGCACCGCCTCGGCCAGCGGCGCGAGCCCGCCGCCGGCGGCCGGCGTTTCCGCGGAAACGCCGGCCAGGTCATCGGTGGCCGGGGCGCTGTCGTCCATGTTCGCGAGCACCGGCCCGGGCGGCGGCTCGAGGGCCAGCCGGACCAGGCGCCCGGCCGTCTGGCCGGCCCCGTTCCCGCCGACGGTCGCCACCGCCTTGGCGACCGACCGGCCCAGCCCCGCCTGGTCGATCCGCTGATGGCTGATCCGGTCGGCGTCGGCCGCCGCCACGGTGTCGGCGATGACGACGACAGGCAGGCAGTCAAGCGCCGCGTGTGCGATGCCGTTGACCGCGCTGGCCAGCCCCGGTCCCCGGGTGACCACCGCCGCGCCGGCCGTGCCGGTCAGGTCGGCGCAGGTAGCAGCCATGATCACCGCTGCGGTCTCGCCGCGGGCCAGGACGAACCGCAGCCCGGACGCGGCCGCGGCGCCGACCACGTCCAGGTTCGGGCCGCCGCCTGGCACGCCGAACAGGACCCCGGTACCGGTCTCTGCTAGCGCCTGCACGATCGCCGACGCCCCGCTGCGTCGATTCTTCAGACCGCCAGTTTGTGATGTACGTGACACCCCGTCAAGGGACGTACCGGCCGGCGGAACGCCAGCCTCATTGGCTAAGGTCGGAGAGAAGTCACCCGACACGGGCCGATCAGGAGGAGCCATCAGCGGCGACCGCGCAACCGACCCGGCGGCCGGCCAGTACGTCCCGCGCTCGCGCGACTGGGAGCTGCCGGGGGCATTCGCCGTCGCTCCGGGCGTGCACAGGATCCCGCTTCCGCTGCCCAACGACGGGCTGCGGGCGGTCAACGTCTACGCGATCGCCGACGGCAGCGGCCTGACCCTGATCGACTCCGGCTGGGCGCTGACCGAGGCCAGGCAGCAGCTGGAAGCCGCGCTGGCCAGCATCGGCCACGAGCTCGGTGACGTGCGCAGGTTCCTGGTCACCCATGTCCACCGCGATCACTACACCCTCGCGCTCACCGTGCGCCGTCTGTTCGGCTCCCAGGTCCTGCTGGGCGCGGGCGAGCAGGAACCGCTGGAGTACATCATCGACGGCCACGGCCGTCCGTGGGACAACTACGGCCAGCTGCTGCGGCGCTGCGGTGCCGCCGAGCTGGCCGAGCGGATCGCCCGCCAGACGCACGACCGCGACGACGACGGCGAGTGGGAGAAGCCGGACGAGTGGCTGGCCGCGGACCAGGAGATCGACGTCCACGGCAGAACGCTGCGGGTTGTCTCCACCCCCGGCCACACCCAGGGCCACGTCGTCTTTGCCGACATGGACAACGGCCTGATGTTCGCCGGCGACCACGTGCTGCCGCACATCACGCCGTCGATCGGCTTCGAGGCGTGCCGGCCGGAGCTGCCGCTCGGCGACTACCTCGGCTCGCTCCGCCTGGTCAGGTCCCTGCCGGACCTGCGGCTGCTGCCGGCCCACGGTCCGGTGACCGACAGCGTGCACGCCCGGGTCGACGGGCTGATCGAGCACCATGACCGGCGGCTGGACGCCTGCGCCGAGGTGATCCGGCAGGGCGCCGCCACGGCGTACGAGGCAGCGCGGGCGCTGACCTGGACCCGCCGGGAGCGGCACTTCGACGAGCTGGACATGTTCAACCAGATGATGGCGGTGATGGAGACCGCCGCGCACCTGGACGTGCTGGTCCGCCAGGGCAGGCTCCGCGCGTCGGTCACCGACGGCGTGGTGCGCTACGCGACCTGACCGGCCACGCGATCTGGTGGTCTAGCGGGGCGACGGGCGCCGGATCCTGCGGGCGGGGGTCAAGCAGGGCAGCGCCGTAGCGCATCGTGACCAGCTGCCCGAGGGCGCGATGCGCGCCGAGCACCGGCGCGCACGCGGCGCCGGCGCCAGCCGCCGCCGCGGCGAGCTCCCCGGCGGCGATCTCCGGCCCGACCACATACGGAGCCATCGCGAGGCGGGCAGCCCCGGCGTCCCGCAGCCCGGCGACGCCGTCGTCGAGGCTGTCCCTGCTGCCAAGCTGGACCGCGGTCACCGGCAGGCCCAGCCGGGCGGCGAGCAGCACGGCGACGGTCTGCGCCGCCGGCAGCGCGAGCTCGCCGGGCAGCTCCTATGAGCACGCCGACCGCCGTCGTGACCAGGGTCAGGCCCGAGATCCGCCGCGGCGGCACCAGCGCGGCCTCGGCCAGCCGGTCGTGCAGCGCGGCGGCGAGCAGCGGGTGCGGGCCCAGGGGCGGCGTGAGGGTGACGGCGGGACCCGCCTGGCCGACGACGTCCGCGACGCGGGCATCACCGCAGGGGTCGGGGGCGACGGATACCGGAATCACGACGGCAGCGTACGGGCAGTCCTCGCCCCCGTCGGGCGCCGTCCCGGCGGCCGGCGCCTCCCGCTCCGCCGCGATGGCGGCGAGCACGGCGGCCAGGCTCGTCACCCCGTCGCCGGCGTAACCGACGCGGATGGCGGCCGCGGGGCACAGGCTTCCCGCCACGGCGGTTATCCCGGCGGCGATCTCCGCGCTCGCGGCGCACTCCGCCGCCGGCACCGCGAGCACCAGGACGGGCGCGGCATGCGGAACCGAGAGCCGGTCCGGGCTGCGGTGACGACCCTGCGGCCGGGCTCGGGCGGAGACCCGGCGCGGAAGCGCTGTCTCAGCGTCCACGAGCGCATAATAACCAGGAATGACCTGGTAAGCGCCTTGTTACCGCGATGTGCCCGAATCGTTGCCTGGCTCGTCCTGGCCGATGTCCTCGAACCACAGCGCTGGGTGAGCCGTGATGAAGTCCGTCATCAGCTGACGGCAGCGGGCGTCGTCGAGCACCGTGACCGAGACGCCGTGCCGCGCCAGCCAGTCGTGCCCGCCGTGGAACGTGGCCGACTCGCCCACCACCAGGCGGGTGATCCCGAACTGCCGCACCAGCCCGCTGCAGTACCAGCACGGCGACAGCGTGGTCACCATCGTGGTGCCCCGGTACGTGCGCTGCCGCCCGGCCGCCCGGAACGCCGCGGTCTCGGCGTGCACGGACGGGTCGTCGTCCTGCACCCGCCGGTTGTGGCCGCGCCCGAGCAAGGTCCTGTCCGCGCCGAACAGAGCCGCCCCGATCGGGATGCCGCCCTCGGCCAGCCCGGCGCGGGCCTCCTCGATGGCCACCTCGAGCATGTCAGCGGCGCTCGCCGCTGCCGGATCCGTCATGTCGGCACCGTACCCGCCGTCGCCGGGGTAGGCCCAGGCCCACCAGGGAACTAGGCGCTGCCCCATGGCGCGAGTGGCCGGACGGGGGCCATATTGGCCGTATGTGGCTGGTCATGAAGATCCTGTGGAAGTCGCTCGCCCGGGTGCTGCGCCGGTTCGGCTGGGGCGCGATGCTCGTGCCGACGGCCGCGATGGGCGTCGCGCTGTTCGGCGTCCAGATGTGGACGCTGGCGCTGCTGACGGCGGCGGTCGTCGTCCTGCTGTGGCGGCCCGCCGCGGCGGCCAGCCTGGTCCCGGTCTCGATGATTGCGGCCGGGCTGGCGGGCCTCGCGGTCGCCGGGTCCTCGGCCGTGGGCTGGTTCGCCCGCCCGATCAGCTTCAACATTTCCAGGGTGGCGACTCGCGCGGGGTTGAAGCTGTCCCCCCGGGGGTTCAAGTCGCCTGTTCCGCCCCCCGGCACCGCGTTCAACGCGCCCGTCCCGTCCCCTGCGGGGTTCAACCCGCCCGTTCCGCTGCCTGCGATCGCATTCGACAAGGCGAAAGCGGCCTTCGCCCTGCAGAAGTTCGCCGCATCTGCGCAGGGCCGCCGCATCGTCGTGACCAAGGGCCCCTTCCGCAAGGTCATCTGGACGGCCACCTACCCCAAGGGGCCGGTGATGGTGCACCCGGCCGGCCTGTGGCACGGCAAGCTGCTCGTCCTGGTCGCGCTCATCCTGCTCACCCTCGGCCTGTGGCTCGTTCCGCGCACGATGGTAGCGGTCGTGGACCGCGCAGCTACGCTCACGCAGCGGCTGCGCGAGCACATGCGGGAGAACCGGTGGGGCGTCCTGCTGGTCCCCGTGGCGCTGTTCGGGCTAACGGTGTTCGGGGTGCGGCCGTGGACCGTGGCCATGGTCATCGCGGCGATCGTGGTCGCGGTGAAATGGCCGAAGGTCGCCGCCGATCTTGTGCCGGTCACGCTTGCGGCGTTCGCGCTCTACGGGTTTGAAATCGCGGCGAAGTGGCAGTCGGCGCCGGGCCCGCCGTTCCTCAGTCCCGCGGCGTTCAGCAGCCCGGTGCAGTACGGGCTCCTGCTGGTGGACAGCAGGCAGTCGGCGCTGCTGGCAGGCGCCGAGGCCAGCGTGTTCCTGGCGCTCGGCGCGTGGCTGGTGCCCCGGACCATCGCCGCGCACCTGCGCTCGGTGTTCACCGACGCACCTGACACGGGGCTGGCCGGCCAGGTGCAGCGGCTGACCGAGTCCCGCGGCCAGGTCATCAGCGCGGCGACCACCGAGCTGCGCCGGATCGAGCGGGATCTGCACGACGGGGCGCAGGCCAGGCTGATCGCGCTCGGCATGAACCTGCGGGCCGTGGAGCGAATGCTGCCGGCCAGCCCGCAGGCGGCGCTGGCCCTGGTGGCCGAGGCGCGGGAGACCTCGCTGCGCGCGCTGGCTGACCTGCGCAGCCTGGTCCGCGGCATCTACCCGCCCGTCCTCGCCGATCGCGGGCTGGGTCACGCGGTCCAGGCACTCGCCCTGGACACGCCCCTGCCGACCGAGCTGGACATCACCCTGCCTGGCCTGCCGCCGGCGCCGGTCGAGTCGGCCTGCTACTTCGCGGTCGCCGAAGCACTGGCCAATGCGGTGCGGCACTCCGGCGCCCGCCGCGTGCACATCCGCATGCAGCACGCCCAGGGCATGCTGCGGATCGAGGTGACCGACGACGGCGCCGGCGGCGCCGACCCCGGCCGCGGCACGGGGCTGGCAGGCATCGAACGGCGGCTGGGCACCTTCGACGGCATCCTCGCGGTCAGCAGCCCGCCGGGCGGGCCTACCATGATCGTCATGGAGGTGCCGTGCGCGTTGTCGTCGCCGAAGACCTCTTCCTGCTGAGGGACGGGCTGACCAGGCTGCTGGCGGCGCACGGCTTCGAGATCGCCGCGGCGGTGGACACCGCCCCCCGGCTGCTGACCGCCCTGCTGGAGCACCGGCCTGACGTCGCGGTCGTGGACGTCCGGCTGCCGCCCAGCTTCGCCGACGACGGGCTGCAGGCCGCGCTCGCCGCGCGGCGGGAGGTGCCGGGCCTGCCCGTGCTGCTGCTGTCGCAGTACGTCGAGCAGCTGTATGCCCGCGAGATGCTCGCCGACCAGGCGGGCGCGGTCGGCTACCTGCTCAAGGACCGGGTGTTCAACGACGACCAGTTCGTCAACGCGATCCGCACGGTGGCCGGCGGCGGCACGGTGATGGATCCGGACGTGGTGACCAAGCTGCTCGGCCGCCGGTCGCACGACGAGCCGATCACCAGGCTGACCGGGCGGGAGCTCGAAGTACTCGAGCTGATGGCCGAGGGCCGCTCGAACGCCGCCATCGCGCAGCGCCTGTACGTCACGGAAAAGGCCGTCGGCAAGCACACCACCAGCATGTTCCTCAAGCTCGGGCTGGCGCCGTCGGAGGACGACAACCGGCGCGTGCTGGCCGTGCTGGCGTACCTGAATTCCTGACCGCCGGCTGGCAGCGGGCTTGCTACCAGCCGGGCAGCGGGTCCAGCGCCCGGAGCGCCTCGGCGACCCGGGCGCGCAGGTCATCCCGGCAGCCGCGGCGGTAGACGGGACCGCCCCCGTCGGTGAGCAGCAGCCGGGCCTGGGCCACACCCCGGGCCGGCAGCGGCGCCGGGCTCAGCAGCCGGTCGGCGAGGGCCGCGAACTCCGCGGCGGCGGCCCGCACGCGGTCCCGGCACACCGGCGCGGGCGGCCGGCTTGCCGCATCGGGCAGCCCTGCCTGGGCGAGGATGCGCTGGATGCCGCGGGCCAGGTCGCGGCGAGTGCGCATCCGCACCAGCTGCTGGGCGCGGAGCGCCAGCCGCGCGCTCGCCTCGGCAGACGTCCCGCGGGCCAGCTCCGTGTCCAGGGCGTGCGCCCGGGCGCGGACGATGAGACGATCCCGCAGACCCGCTCGGACGGCCACCGGGCAGGTGCCTGCTCGTTCTTCTACCAGCAGCATGACGGTCCCCCTTTCCGCCGCCGCGACGATGAGACAACACTGGTACCCATGCGTGACCGGCGCAGCGGACACTATCGAGAGAGGCCGATGCGGCTCACTAAATACAGCCACGCCCGCGTGGCGTCGGAGAAAGACGGCCGGCGGATCGTGCCCGGCTCGCCGGGCGAGCCGTTCGAGGAGCGATGAAACTCACCGGCTTCGACGCCCTCAGCTTCGACTGCTACGGCACCCTGATCGACTGGGAGGCCGGCCTGGCCGCGGTGCTCGGGCCGTGGGCGCGAGCGCGGGGGCTCAGCCTGGCCGGCGAGGAGCTGCTGGCCGCGTACTCCGCGCACGAGGCGGGAGCCGAGGCCGCGCATCCAGGCGAGCCGTACCCGGCCATCCTGGCCCGCAGCTTGCGCGGCCTGGGCCGTGAGCTCGGCGCGGAGGTCAGCGACGAGGATGCCGAGCGGATCGCCCGGTCCGTCCCGGACTGGCCGGCCTTCGCCGACTCCCGCGATGCGCTCGCGGACCTGGCCGGGCGGTACCGCCTGATCATCTTGTCCAACGTGGACCGCGACTCGTTCGCCGCGAGCGGCGAGCGCCTCGGGGTCACGTTCAGCAGCGTCATCACCGCGCAGGACGTCGGCTCGTACAAGCCGTCGCCGCGCAACTTCGACGCGCTGCTGGCCGAGACCGACCGGCTCGGCGTGCCGCGGGGCGGGCTGCTGCACGTCGCCCAGAGCCTCTTCCACGACCACGTCCCGGCCAAGCGGGCCGGGCTGCCGACGGCCTGGATCAACCGCCGCCACGACCGGCCCGGCTGGGGCGCCACGCCGGAGCCGCCGGCCCCGGTGCGACCGGACTGGGAGTTCCCGTCGCTGCGGGCCTTCGCCGCTGCCGTCGCCGCCGAGTCCGCGTCAGCCTGACGGCGGCTTGCCCGGCAGGGGAGTGCCGGTGAGCTGCGCGCAGTAGTCCAGCAGGGCGTCCTGGCGCGCCGCGGATCGCGCGTCGGGGTGGGTGTCCTGCACCCGCTGGTGGTGGAAGTGCTCGCCGCTGACGCCGGCGGCGGCATCGTCGATCACCGCCAGCCAGGCCTGGGTCATGGCTCCCTGCGCCAGGTCATCCGGCGCGCCGGGGCCGCCCATCCGGGTGGCCACCCAGCCGGGATCCACCGAGTTGGAGCGCACTCCCGGCCAGCGGCGGGCGACGCCGAACGCCAGCAGCACGTCGAGCAGCTTGCTGTCGGAGTAGGCCTGCGCGCCGTTCCACCGGCGCCTGGTCCACTGGACGTCGCTGAGATCCGCCGAGCCGCCGCGGTGCATGCCCGAGCTCAGGTAGACGAGCCGGCCGGGCGGGGTGACCAGCGCGGTCAGCAGGTACGGCGCGAGCACGTTGACGGCGAACACCTGGCTGAGCCCGTCCGCCGTCACGACCCGCGGCCCCCGGTAGCCGACCCCGGCGTTGTGGATCACCGCGTCCTGCCGGCCCAGGGCGTTGACCTGACCGGCGACCGAGCGGATCCCGGCGATGCCCGACAGGTCACCGACGACGACGGCCGCGGCCTGCGGCACCGCGGCCCGGGCGTCGGCGGCCCTGGCGTCGCTGCGGGCGTGCAGCGTGACCTCGTGGCCCTGCCCGGCCAGCAGCCTGGCCGCCATCAGGCCGAGCCCGTCGGCGGAGCCGGTGACGAGGACGCGGGACACCGGCTCAGTCCTGCCGTACGCCGAGGCCGCCCGTGACCGTCGATTCCCCGTAGGCCATCACAGCTCCTTCACGACTCGCCGGCCCGACGGTCCCATCCTGGCACCGGGCTCAGCCCTCGGTGATGGCGACCGCCCTGGCGACGACGTCGGCGAGGTCACCGGAACGCTGATACGCCTGCCGCTGGAAGCCGGCCCCGTTGCCGCGGCGCAGGACGGCTGCGAGCAGCTCGGTCACCGCCCCGTAGTCACCGGCATCCTCCAGCGCCTCCCTGACGTGCCCGACCAGCAGGGCCGCCACCGCCGCCGGCTTTTCCGGCAGCCAGCTGGCCGGGCTGAGCAGCACGTCGTCCAGTCCCGACCGGCTGGCCCGCCAGGCGCCCAGCCGCAGCAGCTCGGCCCGCGGGCAGCTGGCAGGCCCGCCCGCGCCGCCCGCGCCTCGGTCTCCACCAGCGCACGGGCCAGCGCGGCGATCAGCACCGCGTCGTCCGCCCGCAGGCACACATCGGCGACCCGGATCTCGACGGTGGGGTAGTGCGCGGACAGCCGCGCGTCGAAGTACACCATCCCGGTGTCGAGCAGCACGTGCGTGCGCACCATATGCCGGATCGTGTCGTGATAGGCCTGCGCCGTGCCGAAGCACCCGGTCGGGCCGGCGCTCGGCAGCCGCCCCCAGACCTGGTAGCGGAAGCTCGCGTAGGCGCTGTCGAGTCCCTGCCAGAACGGGGAGTTGGCGCTCAGGGCCAGCAGCGGCGGGAGCCACGGCTGGACGCGGTCGAGCACGGCAACGCCCTCCTCGGCCGACGCGATCTCCACGTGCACGTGACATCCGCAGGTGAGCAGCTCGGCCAGGGTGAGCCCGTACTCCGCTGCCATCTTCTGGTAGCGCGGCTTGTCCACCAGCTCGGGCGCCGCCACGACCGGGGACGTGCCCAGCGCCGCCACCCGGGCGCCGGCCCGCCGCGCCGCGCTGGCCGCCGCCGCCCGGCACCGCCGCAGTTCGCGGCCGAGGTCGTCGAGCGCATGACGCGGCTCGGTGCTGGTTTCCAGCTGCTGCTGCTGCAGCTCGTGTTCGAGCATCTCCGGCTCGCCGGAGTGCTGCCCGGCGGCACGCAGGACGCTCGCCGCCACGGCGCTGGGCCGTCCTGTCCTGGGCTCCACCAGCAGGAGCTCCTCTTCCACGCCCACGCTGCGCGGCTTCACCGGCGGCCCGCCCCCGAGGTCATCTCGTCAGCAGCTCTCGTGTTGATTACCCGCCCGGCCGGGATGCCGAAGCCCTCGGCTCGCGCGCAGCCGCTGTCCAGCCAGTCCAGCTGGCCCGGCGCGTGCGCGTCGGTGTCGATGGCGAAGAAGCAGCCGGTCTCGGCGGCGAGCTTCAGCAGCCGGTCGGGCGGGTCCTGCCGCTCCGGCAGGCAGTTGATCTCCACAGCGACGCCGTGGTCGCGGCAGGCGGTGAACACGGACTCGGGATCGAAGGCCGATTCCGGCCGGCCGCGGCCGGTGAGCAGCAGGCCGGTGCAGTGCCCGAGCACGTCAACGTGCGGGCTGGACACCGCGGTCACCATGCGCCCGGTCATCTCGCCGGCCGGCATCCGCAGGTGCGAGTGCACGCTGGCGACGACGACATCCAGCTCGCCGAGCAGGTCGTCGCTCTGGTCGAGGGAGCCGTCGTCGAGGATGTCCACCTCGATCCCGGTGAGAATGCGGAAGGGGGCCAGCGCGCTGTTGAGCCGGGCAACGAGCGCTAGCTGGGTGCGCAGCCGTTCGGGAGTCAAACCATTGGCGACCGTCAGCCGCGGCGAGTGATCGGTCAGGGCGATCCAGTCATGACCCAGGCCGCGGGCCGCCGCGGCCATCTCGTCCGGCGGGCTGCCGCCGTCGGACCAGTCGGAGTGCGTGTGGCAGTCACCGCGCAGCGCGGCGCGCAGGCCGGACCGCTCGGGTGCCGGGGCTTCGGCCAGCAGCTTGTCCAGGTAGGGCGACTGCTCGCCGGCGGCCTGACCGATGACCTCGGCCGTGACCGGGCCGATCCCGGGCAGCTCCGCCAGCGTCCCGGCGGCCAGCCGCTGGTCCAGCTCACCGGCCGGCAGGCCAGCCACTACGGCGGCGGCCCGGCGGAACGCCCGCACCCGGTACGTCGGCGCCTGCGCCCGCTCGAGCTGGAACGCGATCTGCTGCAACACCTCGACTGGGTTCACCTGGCACAGATACCCCAGATGACGCCGCGAATCCGCCCTGACCTCAACCGCCGGGCGCTGAGCTCAGCGGGATACAAAAGAGCCGGAGTCCCGCTCCGCCCACAGCTGACGCAGCGTGTCGGCGGCGAGATGCTCCTTGTTCACGTAGGCAGCCGCCCCGCTGGCGGCGGCTTCGCGCGGAAGGTCGGCGGCGTCGTAGGTCGAGCACAGGATGACGACGATGCCGGGGTGGGCGGACACGATCCGGCGAGTCGCCTCGATCCCGCTCATCTCCGGCATGTTGATGTCCATGAGCACCAGGGCGGGACGCAGCCGGTTGACGAGCTCGATCGCCTCGGGCCCGCTGGCTGCCTCACCAGCGAACTCGAAGCCTTCAAGGCGGCGCAGCACCGCGCGGGCGGCGGAGCGGAACGGCGCCTGGTCGTCTACCACGAGTACGGAGCGGGGGCCGGTCACGATGTCAGCTTCGCACACGCTGCCGTCACTGCCGAGGGTGCTGCCATCCGGAAGGGGGTGTGGCCAGCCTCCCGCCGGACCCGCGAAAAGCCGTCACGGGGCAGGCCGCTGGCTGAGATACACCAGGACCGCCTTGACACGGCGGTTGACATCCTTCTCTTCCGACAGCCCCAGCTTGGCGAAGATCGAGTTGGTGTGCTTCTCCACGGCGCGCTCGGTGACGAACAGGGCGGCGGCGATGGCCGAATTGCTCTTGCCCTGGGCCATCTCGGCCAGGATCTCCGCCTCCCTGGGGGTCAGCGACGACACGCCCGGCTGGCGCTCCTGCGAGCGAGCGCGCACCAGCTCATCGACGACGGTCGGGTCAATCACCGACCCTCCCCCCGCGACGGTGCGGATGGCCCGGGCCAGCTCATCCACGCTGCCCACCCGCTCCTTGAGCAGGTAGCCCCGCCCGGACGAGCCATGCTCGAGCAGGGCCAGCGCATACCCCGGAGCGGTGTACTGGCTCAGCACCACCACGCCCATCAGCGGGTGGTTCTGCCGGATCCAGGCAGCCGCCTGGATCCCCTCGTCAGTCCCGGTGGGCGGCATCCGGATGTCGGTGACGACCACATCGGGAACCTCCTCGCCGACGAGGGCAAGCAGCTGCGGCAGGTCGGGCGCGGCCCCGACCAGCTCGAAGTCCTCACTGGCGGCAACCAGGCGGGAGACGCCCTCCCGCAGCAGGACGTTGTCCTCGGCCAGTGCCACCCTGATGGTTGCCATTTCGCGGTGATCGTAGCGCGCATCCGCGCCGACTGACAGGGCTGCCGGCTGGGTCATCGGGTGGCGGGCTCGTTGACGAGGACCGCGGCGCCGTCGAAGCGCCCGGCCTTGAGATCCTGCAGGGCCTGCTGTGCCTCTGCGAGCGGGTACATGTGAACGGTGGGGCGCACGTGATAGCGGGCCGCGCGCTCGAGGAACTCGCGGCCGTCGCGGCGGGTGTTGGACGTGACGCTGCGCAGCTGTTTCTCGTAGAACAGCTCGCGCTCGTAGTTCAGCGGCGGGGTGTCGGTCAGATGAATGCCGGCCACCGACAGCACGCCGCCGCGGTCGAGCGCCCGCATCGCGACCGGCACGAGATCCCCGACCGGAGCGAACAGGATCGCGCTGTCCAGCGGCTCCGGCGGCTGGTCGTACGCGTTCCCGGCAGACGCGGCGCCCAGTTCCAGCGCCAGCCGCTGCGCCGCTTCGCCCCGGGTCAGCACGTGCACGGTCGCCCCCTCGGCCATCGCGAGCTGCGCGACCAGGTGCGCGCTGTCGCCGAACCCGTACAGGCCGAGCCGGCCGCTCGCCGGGAGCGACGCGCGCAGCAGCGCCCGGTAGCCGATGATCCCGGCGCACAGCAGCGGCGACAGCTCCGCATCCGGGACCTGGCCGGGAAGCCGGTAGGCAAACGCGGCCGGGACGGTGGTGTACTCGGCGTACCCCCCGTCGGCGTCCCAGCCGGTGTACAGCGAGCTGGGGCACAGGTTCTCGTCGCCGCGCCGGCAGTACTTACACGTCCCGTCGGTGTAGCGCAGCCACGCGACGCCCACCCGGTCACCCGGCACGTAGTCCGTGACCTCGTCGCCGGTGGCCGCGACGGTGCCGACGACCATGTGCCCGGGCGTCACGTGCTCACGGTGAACCGGCAGGTCGCCTTCGCTGATGTGCAGGTCGGTGCGGCACACCCCGCAGGTGCGGACATGGACCAGCAGCTCGCCTGGGGCCGGCGACGGGACGGGTTTCGTCTCATAGCTCAGCGGGCCGGTCTCGATCGGCCCTGGCCTGTTCACGACCCACGCGCGCATCGTCTCCGGGTGCTCGGCAGACATGTCCCGCCCTTCAGCAAAGCGGCAGCGGTTCTGGTGGCATCTTCTCTCTGTACTCTGCTTGTCTCTGTACTCTGCCCCGGATCACTGGCAGCCCCGTTGGCCGTTCAGAGCAGCGGAACGGAGCCGAGCACCTGGGCACCCTGGCCAGGCTCGGACTTCCAGCGCACCGTGCCGCCGATCGCGCCGAGCCGGTCCGCCATGTTGAGGAAGCCGTGGCCGCTGCGGGCGATCTCGGCGTCGAAGCCGGGGCCGTCGTCGCTGACCGAGAACAACAGGCCGCCCGACTCCTCCCAGAGCCGCACCTCCACGCGCGCCTCCGGCGCGTGCTTCGCGGCGTTCTGCAGCGCTTCCAGGCAGCAGAAGTAGACCGCAGCCTCGATCTGGGGGCCGTACCGGCCTATCCCGTCGGCGGACACGCCGACCGGAAGCGGGCTGCGGTTGCCTGCCGCCCGGAGCGCCTCGCCGAGGCCGCTGTCCGCGAGCAGCGGCGGGTAGATGCCGTGAGCCAGCTCGCGCAGTTCCCGGATGGTGTCCTTGACACTCCCGGCCAGCTCGTCAAGCATCTCTGCGGCAGCCGCCGGATCGTCGGCGATGATGTCACGCGCCAGGCGCAGGTTGACCGCCATGGCCACGAGATGCTGCTGCGCGCCGTCGTGCAGGTTGCGTTCCACCCGGCGGCGCTCGGCGTCCCCGGCGACGACGATGCGGGCCCGGGACTGCCGCAGCTCATCGGCCTGCCTGCGCAGTTCGTCCAGGGTGGTCTGCAGCGCCGTGTCCAGCCGCGCGTTGTGCACGGCCAGCCCGACTTGCCGGGCAAGCTCCGTGAGCACGCGGTCGTCGTCCTCAGAGAAGCTGTCGGCCGCGGCGGGCCGTTCGACCACGATCAGGCCGAGGAGCTCCCCCCCGTGGCTGACCGGCGCCACCCGCAGCTGTGCGTGCTCGCGGCCGCTGAGCAGGGCCGGCAGCCAGACCGAGGCCCAGGCGCTGCCCGACACGCCGGCCCGGGTCACGACCGGACGCTCGCGGGCGGAGACGACGATCGAGCCGGGGCCGGCGTCCGGTACTGACGCCGCCCGCTCCAGCACGTCCCCGGCCCCGGTGTAGATCTCCGCCGTGGTCAGGCCCATGGTCTTGCGCAGCGACTCGGCCAGCTGCAGGAGCAGCTCGTCCATCGGGATGGCCCGCGTCATGCGGCTGCCGAAGCCGCGGAGTGCTTCGTCGGGGGCCTCGCGGGCCCCGTAGATGAAGCGCGTGGCCGAGGCGACAAACCGGTCCCTGGCCGGCAGGTACCCGATGGCCGCTACCGCCGCCGCCAGCATCGACAGCCCGAGTACCTCCCGGTCGGCAGCGCCGCGCGGCGCAGTCCCTATGCCGAACACGATCACGAGGTATATGGCCGCGACCACCACGGTGAATCCCGCTATCGAGAGCACCTGGACCAGGACGCGGCCGCCGTGCGGCCCGAGGCCCGGCGACTCTCCGGCTATCATGCCGAGCGGCAGGAAGATCGCGCAGCCCGCCGCCACGGCGGCGACCGCCCCCGGCCACATGACGAGCACGTGCAGAACGAGGACCACCAGCGCCGCGTCGGCCGCCAGCACGGCGCCGACCGCCATCCACTGCATCCGCTGCCGGTCGCGTCCCCCCACCGCCAGGTAACGGAGCCGTACCGCCGGGAGAGCACACGCCGCGGCCAGCGGCCAGGCCACGGCCGCTGCTGCCAGCGGGAACGGGCGGCCGGCGATCACCAGCGCCACGCCGGTGCCCGCCGCGGCGGCGTAGGCCAGGCCCGCGGCCGCCCGCCTGCCCCGCCCGCCGAGCCGGCCGTCGGGCAGGGCGAGCAGCAGGTGAACGGAGATCGCGATGACGAGCGGTGCCGCGAGCGTCGCGACGCTGCGGGCGGCATGATGCTGACCGCTGGAGACGTCATCGCCGATCCGCGCGGCGGTCAGCGCGACCGAGGCCGTCAGGGCACCGGACGCCACCTGCCATAGCGCAACTCGCTGCGGCGCACGGGCGAGGACGGCGCCCGAGAGCGCGCCGGCCAGGACCAGCCCGAAGGCGACGGCCTGCAGGGCAGGCAGCTTGCCGGGAACCGGCTCCCGGAGCCCGACCACCGCGATGGCCGCGATGAGCGCGGGCATGACCATTCCGGCCAGCGCGCGCCGCGCCGGGCTGCCGCCCCGCGGCGGTACCACGGTGGCCGGATCGTGGAGGGCGGTGTTCATCATCTTTCACTCCGCTCGCAGGATGGCAGCCGGCGGTGTCAGTCCGGTCCACGATCACCGGGCCGTGGCCGGGACGGCATCGTCGCGGCCCGGCTCGCCTCCTGCCGAGGCGGGCACGATGCGCCCGTCCAGCATGCGCACGATGCGCTGGGCGGCCGCGGCGACCTGGGCGTCGTGGGTGACCAGGACGATGGTCTGCCCGCCGGTGTGCAGCCGGCGCAGCAGCTCGATGACTTCCTGGCCGCCGTCGGAGTCGAGCGCGCCGGTCGGCTCGTCGGCGAGCAGCAGGGTCGGCTCGTTCGCCAGCGCGCGGGCGATCGCCAGCCGCTGGCGCTGGCCGCCGGACAGCACGCCAGGAGCGGCTGCCGCCTTGTCGCCGATGCCGAGCAGATCCAGCAGGTCGCGGGCGCGGGTCTCCGCCATCCGGCGCTTGCGGCCGGCGATGATCGCCGGCAGGGCGACGTTCTCCAGCACGGTCATCCCCTCCAGCAGGTTGAAGAACTGGAAGATGATGCCGATGTGCCTGCGGCGCAGCCGGGCGAGGTCATCCTCGCCGCGCCCGGTGACCTCCTCGCCGGCGACCGTGATGTTGCCCTCGTCGGCGAGCTCGAGGCCTGCCACGAGGTTCAGCAGCGTCGACTTGCCGCAGCCCGACGGTCCCATCAGCGCGACGAACTCGCCGGCCGTAACCGTCAGGTCGACCCCGCGCAGCGCCCGCACCGGCGCGTTCTCGGCCTCGAATGTCTTGCGCACGCCGCGCATGGTCAGCGCGGCCAGGTTCTCGTTCATCAGATCCCCGTCCGGGTCGTCACCGGGTTAGTTGTCGCTGGGTTAGCTGTCGCTGGGTTAGCTGTCGTCGGGCCCGCGGAAGCGTTGCGCAGCGTGGCAGGGGCGGGCAGGCCCAGCGCCGCGATCTTGTAGGCGACGATCGGCGTGTCACGGCCCTTGACCAGCTGCGCGGGGAGCGCGGCGCTGCTGACCGGCACGGTCAGGGCGGCCGTCGTGGCCTGGGAGAGAACAGTCTCGCCCGCCGCGGCGAGCTGCTGCAGTCGCTGGGAGAGATTGACCGTGTCGCCCACGAGGGTGTACTCCAGCCGTTCCTCGGAGCCGAGCAGCGCCGCCGCTGCCTCCCCAGTGGACAGCCCGATTCCCAGGCCGAACGCGGGCAGCCCCTCGGCCGCCCAGCGGGCGTTGATCTCGGCCTGCAGGGAGTGCATGGACGCCGCGGCGGCCACCGAGCGGTCCGCGTGGTCCGGCTGCGGGAACGGCGCGCCGAAGACAGCCATCACCGCGTCGCCCGCGAACTGCATCACCGTGCCCCCCTCGCCGAGGATGGCACGGTTCATCGCGGCGCGGTGAGTGTTGAGCTGCCCGGCCAGCTGGCTCGGGTCGGCGTGCTCGGCGATGGTCGAGTAGGACCTGATGTCGCTCATCAGCACGGTCACGACCACCCGCTCGGTCTCGCCGATGTGCTGGGCCTGGCCGCGGAGCTTCTCGGCCAGCCCGCCCGGCAGCAGCCGGGACAGGGTCTCGCCTTGCTCCTCGCGGTTGACGATGGCCTGATGCAGCATCCGGAGCCGGTTCAGCGCGCCCTGCTCCCCGGTGGAAACGCCCCCGGCCAGCTTGACGAACACGGCCTCGACCTCGGCATCGACGGCTTCGGCCGGAACTTTTCTCGCGGCGGCGATGGCCTTGATCGTCTTGCCCTCGGCGATGAGGCCCAGCAGGGCCTCCTCCGCTGGGCTCAGCCCGCCGGGCGAGATGACCGGCCGGACCAGCGCCTCGACGATGGCGGGGTCGAGCGCCGTGCCGCCGGTGGCCACGGTGCGGATCGCATCGGCGAGCTGGTTGCCCTCGGCGATCCGGTCCTTGAGCAGGTAGCCGTACCCGGCCGATCCCTCGGCCAGCAGCGAGACCGCGTACTCCGGGTCGTCGTACTGCGACAGCACCACGACTCCGGTCCCCGGGTGGCGCTTGCGCACCTCCTTGGCGGCGTCGATGCCCTCCCGGTGAAACGACGGCGGCATCCGCACGTCGGTCACCAGCACGTGCGGCTCAGTCCTCGCGGCGCCGCTGACGACCTCGTCGTAGTCGGCGGCCACCCCCACCACCCGCAGGTCGGCGTGCCGCTCGATGAGCGCGCGCACTCCCTCGCGGACGATCAGGTTGTCGTCGGCGAGGAAAACGTCGATGGCGCGGTCCAAGGCCACCGCAGAGTGTTCCATTTAGCTAGTTCTCGCACATCACCGCCGTTACCGCCAGTGAGCAACCCCCCGGAAAGCCGGTGGTGCTAGGCACACCCCCCGACGCCAGGCACCATCCTGGCCGTGGCGGGCGACGGGCGGGCAGAGTCACAATAGGCCGTTGCCAGGCATCTCGGGCACCGGGGACGGCTGGAGTGAAGGGGCGCACGGATGCGGGCGGTCCGCAGGGTGGTCGCGCACCAGTTCGCCGCGGGCTGGCGGGGCTGGACCGTGCTGGCCCTGCTGGTCGGGCTGGCGGGCGGCGCTGTGCTTACGGCGGCCGCGGGGGCGCGCCGTACGGCCAGCGCTTATCCCCGCTACCTGCACGCGTATAAGGCGTCCGACGTGCTCGTTTCGCCGGCTAACAGCGGAATCGGCGGCTACTACGCTGCGCTGGGCCGACTGCCCGGCGTGGTGCTGGTCGCGCCGATAGTCGGGCTGCAGGCCCTTCCCCTCGGCCTGTCCGGAAAGCCGGACAACGGCGCGGTGGTGTTCGCGCCGCTGGATAGCAGGGCCGGCCACCTGGTGGAGATCCCGAAGCTGCTCGCCGGGCGCCAGCCGCTGCCGGACCGCCCCGGCGAGGTCATGGTCAACCAGATCGCAGCGGCTGATCTGCACCTGCGGGTCGGCAGCAGGCTGAAAATGGGGGCGGCCCCAGTCCAGGGCAACGGGCCCGTCCGCCGGCTAACCGAGCGCGTGGTCGGGATCGTCGTGAGCCGAGGTTCGGTCGTTCCCGTCACGGAGCTCGACAAGGTCCCGCTCATCATCGCCAGCCCGGCGCTGTACCGCGAGCTCGGCAGCCGCTACCGGGGGTTCGACGGGGCGTTCGTCACGCTGCGGCCTGGCGCCACGGTGAGCGACTTCGCCCGCCGCGCGCAGGCGCTCGCGCGCAGCTACCCCGGCGCCGGAGGACACGTGTTCGTGGCCGACGAGGCCGCCCAGGCGGCCACGGTGCAGCGGTCCATCCGCCCGCAGGCGCTCGCGCTGGCCCTGTTCGCGCTCATCCTGGCGGTCACCGCGCTGCTCATCGTGGGCCAGGTGGCGACGCGGCTGCTGCTCGCCGCAGCAGTGGACAATCGTGCCCTCGCGGCGCTCGGCATGACCCGCGGCCAGCTGCTGGCGGCGGCCCTGCTGCAGGTCGGCGTGGCCGCAGCCGCCGGAGCGGCCGTGGCGTGCGGCGTGGCGGTCGCCGCCTCGCCGCTGATGCCGATCGGCCCGGCCCGGCTCGCCGAGCCGGATCCCGGCCTGAGCGTGGACGTCCCGGTGCTCGCCGCCGGCTTCGTCGCGACCGTGGCCCTGCTGCTGGCGCGGGCTGCCTGGCCTGCCTGGCGCCAGGCATCGGCCCGGCATCAGGCCGCGCGCGACCCGGCGGGAGTTCCGGGACGGCGCTCGCAGGCCGCCGAGTGGCTGGCTCAGGCGGGCGCGCCGCTGACCGCCGTGACCGGCGTGCGGCTCGCGCTTGACCCCGGCCGGGGGCGGACCGCCGTGCCGGTGCGCAGCGCCCTGCTCGGCACGGCGCTCTCGCTGGCCGCGGTGACCGCAGCCGTCACGTTCGGTGCCAGCCTGCTGCAGCTCGTGCACACGCCGCGGCTGTACGGGCAGGACTGGGACGTCGCGGTGGACGTCCAGTTCGCGACCATCGCGCCGCAGCGGTTCGACGCGATCGCGGCCCGCGTTCCCGGCATCTCCGGGTGGACGTACGGCGTGCTCGGCACGGTGCGGGTCGGCGGGGCCATCGTCCCGGCGATCGGGCTGGCCGCGGGCCGGGGGCCGCTGGCGTCCCCCACCCTGCTGGCGGGCCGTCCGCCCCGATCGCAGCGGGAGGTCGTTCTCGGCACCTCGGTGCTGCGACGGCTCGGGCTCCGCGTCGGCCAGTCAGTCGCTATGACCGCCGTCGGCCAGTCAGTCGCTATGACCGCCAGCGGACGCACGCAGTCCGTCCGGATCGTGGGCCGCGCTGTGTTCCCCGACTTCGGCCAGGGCAGCTTCACGCCGACGGACCTCGGCGAGGGTGCGGTGGTGACTGCCGCGTGGTTCACGCAGCAAGCTCATGCGGCCGCCAACGGGAGCGGGTACAACTTCGCGCTCGTCCGGTTCGCGGCCGGCCCGCGCCGGGCGGCGCACATCGCCGCCTTCGAACGGGCGATGGCACCCTTCTGCGCTACTGTCCAGCAAACGACGTGCGTCGTCGCCGACCAGCGCCCGAACGGCGTCGCGAACTACGCCAGGATCGACGGCACCCCCGTCGTGCTGGCAGGCGTCCTGGCCGTCCTGGGGCTCGGCGTGCTCGGTCAGTTCGTGGTCGCATCGGGGCGCCGCCGCCGGCGTGACTTCGCGATCCTGAAGGCGCTCGGGCTGCTGCGCAGGCAGCTCAGCGCGATCACCGGCTGGCAGGTCACGACCGTGACCGGGCTCGCCGCGCTGGTCGGCCTGCCGCTCGGCGTGGCGGGCGGCCACTGGGCGTGGGACCTGTTCGCCGCGGGCGTAGGTCTCCCGCCCGGCGGCACCACCCCGGTGCCGGCCGTGCTGCTCATGATTCCCGCGGCGATCCTCGCCGCGAACGCCATAGCGCTCTGGCCGGGGTGGCGCAGCGCCCGGCTGAGCCCGGCGGCCGTGCTGCGCGCCGAATGAGGAGCGGAGGGATCCGGCCATGGAGATCCTGGTGGCAGGCTGGGACAGCGGCGGCGGCGTGGAAGTCGTTCAGGCGGTGGTGCGGCGGGCGGCGGAGCGCGGCCATCACGTCCGGGTGCTGGGCACTGAGGGGCTCCGCGGCCGGTTCGAATCGGCCGGGGCCGAGTTCCGCCGCTACCGGTACGCTCCCGACAACGACACGAGCTCGGCGCAGACCGACCTCGTCAAGGACTGGGAGGCCCGTACTCCGATCGGCGTGTTCGCCCGGGTCCGGGACAGGGTGATGTTCGGGCCCGCTCGTGAGTTCTGCCGCGACGTCATCGAGGAACTGCATCGCGCGCCGGCCGACGTCGTCGTCGTCGATACCTTGATCCCGTCGGCGCTGTCGGCGGCGGAGGCGGCCGGAGTCCCTTCGGTCCTGCTGATGCACGGGCCCTACCTGCTGCCGCGGCCTGGCGTGCCTCCGATCGGGATGGGATTCTTGCCGGCCCGCGGCGCCCCGGGGAGGCTGCGCGACCGGGCCCTCGGCGCGGTGCTGCTTCGCGTCTTCGGCACCGCGATGCCGGCGCTCAACCAGGCCCGCACCGAGCTCGGGCTGGCGCCGCTGGACGGCCCGCTGGACCTCGCCGCGGCTGCGACCCGGATCCTGGTGTGCACCAGCCCGAGCTTCGATTTCGCCGCCGATGCCGTGCCCGGTAACACACGCTACGTCGGGCCACAGCTCGACGACAGCGCCGGTGCTGCGCGGGGAGATTCAGGGGCCGGCCTCCCCGGCCGCAACGTGGTGCTGGTCAGCCTCAGCAGCACGGTCATGCGGCAGGAGGTCCTGCTGCAGCGGGCCGCCGAGGCGCTGGGACGGCTGCAGGTCCGCGGGCTCGTCACCACCGGGCCCGCGGTGGATCCGGCGGTGATCTCCGCTCCGCCGAACGTGACGGTGCGGCAGTGGGTGCGCCACGCCGACGTGCTGGCGCGCTGCTCGGCAGTGGTTACGCACGGCGGTCACGGCACGGTGCTGAAGGCCCTCGCCGCCGGAGTGCCGCTCCTCGTCGCGCCGTTCGGGCGCGACCAGGCCGACAACGCCGCCCGGGTGGTATACGCCGGCGCGGGCCTGCGGGTCCGCAAGAACGCCAGCGTCGCGGCCTTGCAGGCGGCGATCAGCCGGGTCGTCAGCGATGATCGCTATCATGCGGCCGCCGGGTGCATGGCGAAGCTCCTGGCCGCCGAGCGCGACGACGGTCTCGTCGTCGATGAGCTCGAGCGCGCGGCCACCTCACGGCGCTCGTGGTGCTAGGCACACCGGGAAATGCCTGTCACCACCCTGGCATCCGCGCCCCGCAGTGACGACGATGATTCCATGCGACACGAAAGCTGCGTCACCTCACTGTCCTGGATCCCGTCCGAAGCGGTCACCGGCGGCACCCGCATGGCCTTCGACGCCGGGGTCACCCACTACGACGACCCGCCGCCCGCGGAACTCGGTGACCTCGAGGAACTGCGGGTCGCTGACCGGTTCCGCTTCGCCAACGTCCTTCGCGCCTGGATCGACGTTGACGGATCGGGCGCGATCACCGGCTGCGGCTACGGCGGGGGAGGCCTGATGGGCTCCACCACCGTCAGGGTGGGCGGCCTGCAGGCCCGGTTCCAGGCGATCCAGCTGCCCGACCGGCAGCAGGATCCGCAGCGCGGAGACGGCTGGGTACGGTTCGTGCAGACCGTCGGCGGCCGGACCGGGCTGCCCGCGCCGCGGCGGGTGCGGCGGCGGCCGTTCGTCCAGTGGCAGGCGCCGCTGGTGTGGACCACCCTGTCGCTCACCCTGCACGCCGGCGGCCAGGCCGAGTTCGCGATGACCGGGGCGAGCCGGTTCCCGCGGCACTGGGTGTACGACACGGACGGCAGGCTGTCGCACAAGTCCGGCATGACCGATTTCCGCGACTGGTACCGCAGGTCGTTCGGCAGGTACAGTCCCTGGGGTGACGAAGACTCGCCAGCCCTGGTGACGGCCGTGGAGACGGCGCTGGAGCGGTCCCTGTCCGGGGAGCTGATGCACGGGGCGGCCAAGCCCCGCATCCGGCGCGTCAAGGCCGGTGACGTGCTGGTCCGCCAGGGAGAGCCGGGGACCGACGTGTACCTGGTCCTGGACGGGGTGATCCGGGTTGACCGGGACGGCGAGCGGCTCGCGGAGTACGGGCCCGGTGCTCTGCTCGGCGAGCGGGCGCACCTCGAGGACGGCACGCGGACGTTGACGCTGGTGGCCGTCACCGCGTGCCGGGTGGCGTCGGTAGACGCCAGCCAGTTCGACCGCTCGGCCTTGACGGAGCTGTCCGGAGGGCACCGGCGTGAAGACGCCGGGCGGGGCTGAGGGTGCGGGTTCACCTCTGCGGCGTCCGCGGCTCGACCCCTGCGCCGGGCGCGGAGTTCCTGCGCTACGGCGGCCACACCTCGTGCGTGGCGCTCGCCCATGACGGCGACGCCGCGCCGACGCTCATCCTGGACGCCGGCACTGGGCTGCGCCAGGTCACGCCGCTGCTCGGCGGACTGCCGTTCGCCGGCACGATCCTGCTCACCCACCTGCACTGGGATCACGCCCACGGGCTGCCCTTCTTCAAGGCGGGCGACCGCGACGACGCGGAGGTCAGGCTGCTGCTGCCCGAGCAGGACGGGGGCGAGAGCGCCGAGGAGGCGCTGGCCCGGGGCATGTCACCGCCGCATTTCCCGATACCGCCCAGCGGCCTGCGCGGCGACTGGACCTTCGGCAGTGTCTCGCCCGGGCGGCTGAAGGCCGAGGGCTTCACGGTCGAGGCGCGGGAGGTTCCGCACAAGGGCGGCCGGACGTTCGGCTACCGGGTCAGCGACGGGCACTCGGTGATCGCCTACATCCCCGATCACTGCCCCACGGTGCTCGGGCCGGGGCCGGACGGATGGGGCGAGTACCATCCCGCCGCGGTTGACCTGGCACGCGAGGCTGACCTGCTGATCCACGATGCCTTCCTGCTGCCCGGGGAGGTCGCCGCCGAGGCGTCGTTCGGCCACGCGGCGGCCGACTACGCCGTCAGCCTGGGCCGCCGGGCCCGGGCCCGGCGGGTCGTCCTGGCGCACCACAAGCCGGACCGGACCGACCACGAGCTCGACCTGCTCGCCGCCCGGCTCGGGGCGGGGACCGCGGGCGTCATCGTGGCCGCCGAAGGCGAGACAATCGATCTATGAATCGCGCCCGGCTGCGTTCCCCGAGCCCATGCCTGCGGGCGCCGCGTGGCTAGCCCCGCTACCGACGTGGTCGTGGTCGGGTCCGGGCCGAACGGGCTGGCAGCGGCCGTGACGCTGGCCCGGGCCGGCCTCTCCGTGCACGTGATCGAAGGGGCGGCCACGCCCGGTGGCGGCTGCCGGACCGAGGAGCTGACCCTGCCGGGGTTCCGCCACGACGTCTGCTCTGCGGTGCAACCGCTGGCCGCCGCCTCGCCGTTCTTCACCGGGACCGACCTGGCGGCGCGCGGGGTCAGGCTGCTGACCCCGAAGGTCGCCTTCGCCCACCCGCTCGACGGCGGCCGGGCGGCAGCGGTCGCCGGATCGGTGGCCGAGACGGCCTGCGGCCTCGGGCCCGACGGCGGCGCGTACCGGCGGCTGCTCGATCCGCTGGTGCGGGACGTCTCTCTCACCCTGCCGGCCATCCTGGCGCCGCTGCGGTCGTTCCCCGGGCATCCGCTGGCCATGGCCAGGTTCGGCCTGGAAGGTCTCCTGCCCGCCAGCCTCCTGGCCCGGCGGTTCCGCACCGACGAGGCCCGGGCGCTGCTGGCGGGGGTGGCCGCGCACGCCATGCTCCCGCTCACCGCGCCGCTGACCAGCGCCTTCGGGCTGGTGCTCATGACCGCGGCGCATGCGGTGGGCTGGCCGGTGGCCGAAGGCGGCAGCGCCGCGATCACCGGCGCGCTGGTGGCCGAGCTGACATCGCTCGGCGGCCGGGTCGAGACCGGCCGCTGGGTGCGGTCGCTGGACAGCCTGCCGCGGGCCCGGGCGGTCCTGCTCGACGTGACCCCGCGCCAGCTGCTCAGCCTCGCCGGCGACCGGCTCGGGGCTGCTCACCGCGGGGCGCTGCAGCGGTTCCGGTACGGTCCCGGCGCCTGCAAGGTTGACTGGGCGCTCAGCGGGCCGGTCCCCTGGCAGGCCGCGGCCTGCCGGGAAGCCGGCACGGTGCACCTGGGCGGCACCTTCGAGGAAGTGGCGCGGAGCGAGTCAGAGGTGGCAGCGGGCAAGGTCCCGGACCGCCCCTACTGCATCGTCGCGCAGCCGGGGGTGGTCGATCCCACCCGGGCGCCCGCCGGGAAGCAGACGCTGTGGGCCTACTGCCACGTGCAGGCCGGCTCGACGGCCGACATGGCGGACCGGATCGAGGCGCAGATCGAGCGCTTCGCGCCGGGCTTCCGTGACCTGATCCTGGCCCGGGCGGTCCGGACCGCCGCCGGGATGGAGCAGTACAACCCGAACTACGTCGGCGGGGACATCAACAGCGGAGCCGGGACGCTGCGCCAGACGATCTTCAGGCCCACCCCGCGGTGGAATCCGTACCGCACCCCGCTTCCGGGGATCTACCTGTGCTCGGCGTCCACCCCGCCCGGCGGCGGGGTGCACGGGATGTGCGGCGCCTGGGCCGCCCGGACCGCCTTGTCCGACCTGGGCATCAGCACGCCGACGGCGCTGGTGCTCCGCGCGGAATGACACCACGTCAACGCGCCGGTCAGCGGGGCCGGTGGGCCGGGAACGACACCACCTGCTGGAAGGTCGGGCGGTTCTGCCAGGCAATGCCGGGCTGGCCGACGATCCCGAGCGTCCGGAAGGCGATGGCATCGTACTGCGGCATGGTCAGCCCGGCGGCGACCGTGTTGGTGTCGGCCGTCCACAAGGCCACGTTGGCCGATCCTCCGTTGGCCGTGAGGAGGGCCTGGTACGCCGATGCCAGCGCGGCGTCCAGCGCCGTGCCGCACTGCTTCAGCCCGCCGGTGCCGCACAGCCGGGCGGTCACCGCGGCGCTGAACGGCTGCGCCACCCTCTGGCCGGTCATCTGGTCCAGCGCCTTCACCACATAGCCTTCCCAGCCTCCGTCGTAGGCACTGCCGAGGTGGGAGCCGCCGTTGTAGGGCTCGTTGACAAAGCCCATCGGGACGACGTTGTAACCGTTCGCGCTGGTCCCGCCCGGTGCGAACAGCGGATCGAAGATGGCCTTGATGACCGCGGGGGTGAGCTGGTCCATGATGGCCACGGCGGCGGCCTGCTCGTACTGGGTATCGCCCGCCGACGCGAGGATCCGGTGCGCGCCGGTGGCGTACCAGACCCGCAGCGCCGCCAGCATCTGGCTGACCCCGGCTGGCTCGGGCCGCCCGCGAAGCGCGTTCAGGAACGCAGGCAAGATCGTGATGCCGTCCAGATCCTGGGTGGCGGCGGTCTCCATCGCCTGGACCAGGTCTGCCCGGGTGATCTTCCCGTGGTGGATGGCGAACTGGTGGCGGATCTGGCCGGTGAGCATCTGCACCCGGTACACCGGCCCGTAACCGTACTGGTCGTCGGCGGCGGAGAACAGCGGGGCCGGCTTGTTGTTCCAGCTGTCGAAGAACCCCTGCGGCGGGTTGATCTGCTGCACGTGCCGCGCGGCGGGCAGGAACCCGAGCCACTCGGATCCTCCGGTGCCCCACGTCGGCAGGTTGGGGTCGACGAACGAGGGGCGCACCGGGTCCCGGCCGCTGACGTAATAGGCGATATCCCGGTTGTCGGCATAGAACCAGTTGAATGTGTAGGCGACCTTGCTGGCGCCCGCCATCCACGACCTGGCGTCGTAGGTGAGGGCAGGCTGCCCCCAGTGCAGGAAGCCGATCACCGAGTCCACGTCGTGGTTGTAGGTGGAGCGCTGGTTGACCACCGCCACCGGCTTGCCCCCCAGGGCCGTGGTCCAGCCCTGGACGACCCCGTGCACGGTCAGGTGGATTGTGTGGACGAGGCCGGTCCCGTCGGTGAACTGCTCGTTGACCATCGGGATGCACTTGCCATCGAACAGGTAGGAGGTTCCCGTCGGTGACACCGGGCCGCCGTTCGGGTTGCAGATCAGCTCGAGCCGCTGGTCGGTGAGGTCGGTTCCGGCCGAGGTGGCCGACCACGCGTAGTTGACGCCGCGGCCCAGCTCGACGAAGCCGGTGCCGGGGAACGAGGCTCCCATGGCGGCATAACTCGGCGAGTGCAGGTCCTCCTGCATGAGGATCCCCGGGGCGAAGTAGGAGACCTGGGGACCAAAGACGGCGATCGGATGCCCGGTGGCCGAGTGGCTGGCCCCCACGACCAGGGCGTTGCTCATCTGGGCCGGCAGCCGCAGCAGCGACTCGACGACCGACAGCCCGGGCTTGCTGCGGGCCGCCCCCGTGCAGCCGGGCGTGGTGCCGGTGGGGCCGCCTATCAGCGGGGCGCCGGGGTGATCGGGGATGGCGATGGTCGCCGGGTTGACGTGCCCCGGGATCTCGTACGGGAAGGCCTTGCCGACGACGGTCGTCGGGGCCGCCGGGTCGTTCTGCTCCTTGAAGCTGCCGAACGCGGTCGCTCCCGCCGGCTGGCCGAGCTGGCCCTGCAGGTACTGGAGCAGGACCGCGTTGCGGACCTCCCCGCCCCCGCCGCCGCCGAACAGCCCGCCGATGAGGCTGCTGATCGCCACGACGTCGGCAGGAGTCCACGGCTTCGGGGCGCCGAACGCCGAGTACTCGACGGGCATGAACGCCTGGTCCGCCGCGGCCTTGGCGATGTACGCGTTGATGCCCTGCACGTAGCTGTGAATCATGGACAGCGCGAGCCTGCCCTGGGCGCCGTACTCGGCCGGCAGGTTGTTGACCTGGGCGTTCGCCTGGGCGGTCGTGTAGGGGGCCAGCAGCAGCTGATCGTGGTCCATCTGCTCGTCGGCACAGGAGGGGCCGAGGAACGAGGTGAGGGTGCCCGACCCGTAGTGACGCAGCACGTCCATGAGGAACAGCCGGTCCTCGGCCTGGGCGAACCCGGCGCCGAACGCCATCGCCGTGTTCGTCGCACCGTAGACGTGGGGGATGTCGTGCCGGTCCCGGAAGATGACGACGGGCACCGTGGGGGAGGGGTGCTCGGTGCGGAGCAGCTGGCCGGGCTTCACGCCGAACGACTCGTCGAGGTAGTAGTTGCCCAGCGCGGAGTCGGTCAGCGACGGGTAGCCGAACTCGAGATTCGCATACGGCGCGAGCTGGTCCTGGCTGTGCGGAGGGCGCTGGCCGGTCTTGGCGAACCGCTTGAGCTCCGCCTGGTTGACGAGCCCGTTCTCGCCCGCGGGCAGGATGTACATGGCCTGGCCCGCGGCGAGGTCATTCGCCCGGTAGGCGGGCTGCGGCGAGAACCCGCCGCTGTGCGTTGCGCCCAGTGCGGGCGCGCCAGCCGTCGTTAAAGCGAGCGCCGCCACCGTCGTGACAGTCCACCACACGCGCCTCGTTTTGATCATGGCCCGCATCTTAACTGCCGGATTTGCAAAGATCGAGGGCCCGAACGGCTGCGCAGTTCAGCGGCCGCGCGAGGATGACGTCATCGAGACAAAGGGGAGAGGGTGCCGATGATCCGGGCACTGGCAGACGCGGACTTCGAGTCCTGGCAGCGGCTCTGGCTCGCTTACCTGCGTTTTTACCGCGCCGGGGTGAGCGACGAGGTCACCGCCGCCACGTTCCGCAGGCTTGCCGGGAAGGCGGACGGCCTGGCCGGTTTCGTGGCCGAGGACGAGACCGGTGAGCTCACCGGAATCGCCCATCTCGTGTTCCACCCCTCGACGTGGTCGGCCGAGCC
Source organism: uncultured Actinomycetes bacterium (assembly GCA_963697445.1). Lineage (GTDB taxonomy): Bacteria > Actinomycetota > Actinomycetes > Streptosporangiales > Streptosporangiaceae > PALSA-505. Next base: position 32,633 of record CAVOOC010000035.1, on the reverse strand, counting down.
CTACTGCTACCTGGAGGATCTGTACGTGACGCCCGCCGCGCGCGGCACGGGCACCGCCCGCGATCTCCTGGATGCCGTGTTCGCCGAGGCGCAGCGGCGCGGCGCCGCGCGCACCTACTGGGAGACCCAGGAGTTCAACGGCCCGGCCCGGACGCTCTACGACCAGGTCGCGCACCGGACCTCCTTCGTCGTGTACGAGCGGTAGCACGCGATCTCGGTCGCGGGGCCATCCGGCCCGCCGGGTCAGCGAAGATCGCCGCGCGCGCGGATAGCGCGGATGTCATCCGCGATCCGGAAGATGACGACGAATAGCTCCAGGGCTATGCGCCACAACGCCACGTTGATAAAGAAGTACAGGGGACACAGGATAACCAGCGAGATTATGCCGAATGCGGCACTGACCCTGAACGCGAACAGCAGGAACACGACCGCGCCCAGCCCTGTCAGGATCATGACAAGGACGTAGACGACCTTCACGACTTTGGGCGTCACGAATGAGTTGAACCCGAAGTCGAACAGCGAGGCCACGAAGCCCTTCGGACTGGAGAAATCTTGGCGTGCCTGCCCGGGCGGCGGCGCGGCATCGGCGCGCGGATAGTCCTCCAGGTAGGGATCCGGGGGCGGTGCTAATCTGCTGGCCCCCAGTGCCGGGGCGGGCGACTCCATGGTTACCGGCCCCGGCTCGGTCGCCGCGCCGGCGAACGGCGTTCGCGGGGCAAGTGCCGCTCCGCAGTTCGAGCAGAAGACCGCGTCGTCGGCCTCCGGGTTACCGCACCGCGTGCACTCCATCGCCGTTCCTCTCTGGTCGGCCCGCGATGGCGCGGGCTGCCGCTCAGTCTGGCACCGGATGCAGGCCGGTATGGGGGAATCGAGCACGCCCGCGGCGGGCACAGGCTCATACGGCGATGACGGATTTAGCCGTTCGCTGCCGTGCCCGGGGCCCTCGTGAGGACCAGCGGAACGTTGAAGCCGTGGCTGTCCTGGTGCGTTCCCGCGGCCCAGAGCTGGCCACCCGGATCGAACGCCAGGCCCCAGAGCGAGCCGAACGCGACAGGCACCTTTACGTCGTGCCAGGCGCCCTGGCCGTAGCGCAGGCTCAGCGGGCCGGCGAACGGCGGCTGCGGGCTGGTGCCGGCCCCTGCCGACCACGTCGTGCGGCCGCGGCTGGCCACGACGGCGTGCAGGCTCGCCTCGCTGCCCGGCACGGCGACCTGGGTCCAGGTGGTTCCGTCCCAGTGGACCGTCAGCCCCGCTGCCTGGCTCGAGCCCGGTTGCTGGGTGAGGCCGACCGCCCATACGTTGCCGGGCCCGGCGGCGCTGATGCCGTAGAGCTGCGAGTGGGCCGGGATCACTCCCTGACCCGCCGCGACCGTCCAGCGTGAGCCGGTCCAGCGCTCGACGTATCCCTGATCGGGGGTGCTGCCCCCGGAACCGCACCAGCCGGTGGCCCACACGTGGGTGGCGTCCGCCGCCGAGACCGCCGTCAGGTACGAGTGGCCGGTGCAGCCCGCCGGGTTGGGGACCGTCACCGCAGTCCACGCCGCACCGTCCCAGTGCAGCGCCATCGGGTGCTGATAGAAGGTGGCGGTGTCCTGGCGAGCGCCGACTGCCCAGGCATCGTCCGGGCTGATGGCCGCCACGCCCTGCAAGATGTCGCCGACCGCACCGGGATCGGGGCTGGCCACGATCGACCACGACGTGCCGTTCCAGTGCTCGACCAGGGTCTGGTCAGGAGCGCCGGGCGGTGCCGAGTCGCCCACAGCCCACACGTCTGACGCCGAGGTACCGGAAAGCCCCTGGAGGAAGTCGACTGCGGGGGCGGTCTCCCGGTCCGGCGTCGGAACGACGACGAAGCGCTTCCCGTTGTAGTGCTCCGCCAGGGCCCGGAACTCGGTGGCGCCGCCCACGTTCTCCCAGTGGTAACCGGCTACCCACACATCCCCCGGCGCCGGGACGGCCGCCGCGTTGAGGATGAAGTTCTGGGCCGTGACCGTCTGAGCCGGCACCACAGACCACCCGCCGGCCGACGCGGCGGGCGCGGGCGCCCACCCGGCCAGGCCGAGCGTCGTGCACAGGCAAGCCGTGGCGGCCGCCGCGGCGGCCCGGCGGGGTGGCCGGCCAGCGAGGGCTTCCGGCTCCGGTGCAAGGTTCACCCTCGCATCGTTCCACGGCGTCAAATCGTTATCCAACAAACCGCCCGTGCATCCTCTGGTTCCCTACCATAGGCGTCTGCACGGCTCTGGACGGGGAGGAAAATGTGAAGATCCTGCGCTGGTGGGCGGGGCCCACGGCGGTGGTGGCCACGATGCTGCTGGCTGCGTGCGGCACCGCAGGCCCGGGGAAGGCTTCACCCCCGCCGTCATCCGGGAGCCAGTCCACGGCCTCGAGCGCGCCGGCCTCCGCCGGACCCCCTCCGGATGTGGCGACGCTGGCCAGGCAGGTGAACGCCGCGGTGGCGAAGGCCACCGGCGTTCACTTCACGGCGACCGGTACGCAGGGGAGCACCAATGTCGCCATCGACCTCAGCCTGACGCGTTCCAACGACATGTACGGGCAGATTACCTACCAGAATCAGCCTGTCATCCTGCTCGTGACGCGCGGGCATAGCTACATCAAGGTCACCTCCGCGACCCTGAAGGCCACGGGCGCTCCGTCAGCTGCCTGCGTGCTCATGTGCGGCAAGTACCTGAAGGCGTCCGCCGGGCAGGCCAGGACCTTCACGGGCCAGCTGGGATGGGCCAGCATCCTGGGCCAGTCGAGTTCTCTGCCGCGGCTGCACTATGTCCGCACGGTGACCCTGAACGGCCGGCAGGCGTGGGAGCTGACTGTTAAGGGCAAAGGCACGGCATACGTGGCGGCTCAGGGGCCGCCCTACCCGCTGCGGCTCGTGTTCAGCACGGGCCGGGTCGACTTCACCCAGTGGAACAGCGTGACCATCCCGCCTCCGCCGCCCGCCAGTAAGGTCATCGATCTCAGCCAGCTGACGCACTTCTGAGTCAGGGCGTGATCGCGATGGCATTGGGAAGCCCGAAGACGATGTGAATCGGCTTGCCGGGAGTGTTGGTGGCTGTGCTGATCGGGATGACCTTTCCCCAGGTGGCGGCGTAGACGGTCGTCCCGTCCGGCGTGATCACGATCGTGACATCGGATCCGATCCGTATCGGCTTCCCGGCTTTGTTGGTGGCCGTGCTGATGGGAGTGACCATGAAGCCGTTTCCGCTGGCGGCGTACGCGGTCTTCCCGTCCGGCGTGATCGCGATCTGATCGGCCCCGGCGCGGATCGGCTGTCCGGGCGTCCCGGTGGCCGTGCTGATGGGGATCACCGACGAGCCACCGGCGACGTAGACGGTCTTCCCGTCCGGCGTGATCGCGAGCTTTTCGGGGAACACGCCGGGGACGTGGCCGACGGTGATCGGGTTGCCGGGCGTGTTGGTGGCGGTGCTGATCGCGGTGACGGTGTCCGCGGTCTGCGTACTCGAGCCCTGGCTGGCGAAGTAGATGGTCTTCCCGTCGGGCGTGATCGCCATGTCCACGGGTTGGCGGCCGAGTCGGATCGGCTTGCGCGGAGTGTTGGTGGCCGTGCTGATCGGGGTGACCGTGCCTGAGTTGTGGTTGGTTACCGGGCTCAGGGCGAAGAGGCCTCCGCTGCTGACGTAGGCGGTCTTCCCGTCCGGGGCGATCACGATCTGACCGACCCCCCCGGCGAGTCGGATCGGCTTGCCCGGCGTATTGGTGGCGGTGCTGATCGGCGTCACGTCCGAACCGTTGCTGACGTAGGCAGTCTTCCCGTCCGGCGTGATCACGATCTGGCCGACGGCGCCGCGGAGGCGGATCGGCTTCCCGGGGGTGTTGGTGGCGGTGCTGATCGGCGTCACGTCCGACCCGTTGCTGACGTAGGCGGTCTTCCCGTCCGGCGTGATCGCGATATCCATAGGGAGGAAGCCGGTCTTGACCGGCTTCCCCGCCCTATTGGTGGCCGTGCTGACCGAGGCGACCGCGCCGCCGGGGCCCGGCTTCTGCACGACGACGTAGACGGTCGGAGGCACCGCCGGCCGCTGCCGCCCGGCCGGCCCGGAGGCGCGGCCGAGTGCGCCGAGGCCGGCCGGGACGGCGACGGCGATGACGGCTGCGACGGCCGTGCTCCCGGCGGCGGCCCGGGCCCGGCGGCGTCGGCGGAGCCTGATGCCCGCAACCAGCGAGTTCCGCGCGACCGGCCCGATCGGCGGCTCGCCGGCCAGGGCGCCGTTCAGCAGGTCGCGCACTGATGAGTCATCCATGCCGGGTCTCCTTGGCTTCGGGCCTTTCCCCCTCCGGGCGCCCTAGCGGCCCGGGTTCGGTCATGACATCGCCCAGCGCTGCCCGCAGCTTGTCCAGCGCGCGGGCGCTCTGGCTTTTCACGTTGCCCGGCGAGCATCCGAGCAGGTCCGCCGCCTGCTCCACGCTCAGGTCCGCCCAGTAGCGCAGCACCACGACCGCGCGGCTCCTGGGCGGCAGGGTGGCCAGTGCGTCGAGCACCACCATTCGCGTCTCCGGCGCCGGCAGCGCGGCCGGGTACTCGGGAAGCCGGTCGGTGAGAATCTCCGTGCTGCGCCTGAGCCGCTTGTCGGCCAGGTAACTGTTGACCAGGGTGCGCGTCGCGTACGCGTGGGCCGCGTCGTGCCGCCTGACCTTGCGCCAGGAGACGAACACCTTCGCCAGCGCCGTCTGCGCCAGAATCCTCTGCGGTGTGCCAGTCTCCGCAGAGCAGGAACGCGGTCCGGCGCAACTGCGGTGCCGACGTCGCCGCGAACTCGGCGAACTCCTGGTGGGAAGTCACGTATAGAAGATGCGCCGGCCGGGCGCTTCGGTTGCATGCAGGGGCCTCGCGTCCGGCAAGGGTCACCCAAGGTCAGCCAGAACGGCTACCGGTTCATGCAGTGGCCGGCCAGGAATTCCCGGCATGGTGCCGGACCTCACTAGGGCCATCAGATCAAAACCCAGACAGGCCGTTAGGTGCCGGTGGTGGTGCGGCGCACGGCCTGCGCGCGGGGGTCGTCGATGTCGGGTAGCTGGGCGCCGTAGACCCCGCTGACAACGGAGGCTTCGCTCATGACGTCGGCGGGGAACCCGAGGGTGGGACGGCTGAGTGCGTCGAGGCGGTCCAGGTGCTGCTGGCTGAGGTGCACGCCGGTGGCGGCGAGGTTGTCGCGGAATTGTTCTTCGGTGCGGGCGGCGATCAGCGGGATGACCGGGCCGGGCTGCTGCCGCACCCAGGAGATGGCCACCTGCGCGGGCGTGCAGCCGATCTCGCGGGCGATGGCGACGACGTCGCGGACGATGTCGTCGCTGCCGGCCCGGGTGTAGGGCCTGCCAGCCTCGGTCGCCCGGCCGGTGTGGCCGGCGCTGAGGTATTTGCCGGTGAGCCGTCCTTCGGCCAGCGGGCCCCAGGCGAACACCGGCAGGTCAAACGCTGCGGCCATGGGCAGCAGTTCCCGCTCCGGGGTGCGGTCCAGCAGGTTGTACCGCAGCTGGACCGCGGTGAACGGTGACCAGTCACGCAGCCGGGCCGCGGTGCTGGCTTCCGCGATCTGCAGGCCGCCCAGTCCGACACCGCGGGGTAGAGGATCTTGCCGAGGCGGACCTGGTCATCCAGGGCCCGCATCAGCTCCTCGACGCCGGTGAGAAGGTCACGGGCGTGCACCCAGTACAGGTCGATGTGGTCGGTCTGCAGCCGGCGCAGGCTCGCCTCGAGCGCGGTGACGATCTTCTTGCGGTGGTTGCCGGCGCTGTTCGGGTCACCCGGGTCGGTCTGGTTGGTGAACTTGGTGCCGAGCACGAACCGGTCGCGGCGCCCTTTGAGCAGCTCGCCGAGGATGGTTTCCGACGACCCGTTGGTGTAGGCGTCGGCGGTGTCGATGACATTGCCGCCCGCGTCGGCGAACAGGTCCAGCATCCGCGCGCTGACATCGGGAGGTGCCCCCCAGCCCCAGTCCTCGCCGAAGGTCATGGTGCCCAGCGCCACCTCCGAGATCCGCACGCCGGACTTACCCAGAAGCCTGTAACGCATGAGATTCCCTCACTTCCTGGATGGCCATAAAGGGACGGCACTCGCGAAGGCGCGAGCTCCGGTGACCGTCGGAATCCCCGAACCTTATCCGGAGCCTCCTCCACTTTAATGGAGAACTCTCCGGTTTACAAGGCCCAGGACCCGGATCTCGTAGCAGTCACCGTCGCGAGTGTGCTCGGTGTACCCGGGGACTCTGGCCGCCCCGTCATCGACACGCTCGTCGAGGCGATGGGCCCGCGGCGGCTGCTGGTGCTGCTGGACAACTGCGAGCACGTCCTGGACGCCTGCGCCAGGCTCGCGGACGCGCTGCTGCGGAATTGCCCGGGCATCGTGCTGCTGGCGACCAGCCGTGAGCCGCTGGGCGTCAACGGCGAGCGTATCTACCGGGTGCCATCCCTGGACACCCCCGCCGCGGACGATGACGTGGACACGATCCGTAACAAGGAGTCGGTGAGGCTGTTCACCGACCGCGTCGTGCAGCACGGGGTGTCGTTGGCCTGGGATGAGCAGAACGCTTCGGTCATCGGCCGTATCTGCCGGCGGCTCGACGGCATCCCGTTGGCGATCGAGCTGAGCGCTGCCCGGCTGCGGGGCATGTCGGCGGCCGAGCTGGAGGCCCGGCTCGACCGGCGTTTTGCCCTGCTGACCGGGGGCTCGCGCGCGGCGCTGCCGCGGCAGCGGACGCTGCTGGCCATGGTCGACTGGTCCTGGGAGCTGCTGAATATGGCCGAGCGCCGGGTGCTGGCCCGTCTTTCGGTGTTCGCCGGCGGGTTCGACCTTGGCGCCGCCGAGGCCGTCACCGCGGGCGAGGACGTCCCCGCGGACGAGGTGGTCGGGCACCTCGGCGCGCTGGTCAACAAGAACCTCGTGCAGTTTGATGACACCGGTGCCGGGCCGGCCCGCTATCGGCTGCTGGAAACGGTCCGGCAGTACGCAGCCCGCAAACTCCAAGAGCAGAGCGCGGCGGCGGTGGAGCAGACCAGGATTGCCCATCGCGACCACTACCTGACTCTGGCGGAAAAGGCGGCCCCGCAGCTGGTGGCGCGCGATCAGGTCCAGTGGCTGGACCGGCTTGATCTCGAACTCGCCAATCTCCGGGCCGCGATCACTTACAGCCTGACGCAGGCAGACCCGGCGCCTGGCATCCGGCTCGTCGCCCCGTTGCGAATGTTCTGGAAGGCACGCGGGCACGCCATGGAAGGAGTCAACGCCCTGCGGGCGCTGCTCGATGAGCCGGCTGCCCATGGGGCGTCGCTGCTGCGTGTCCGGGCCCTGGCCACCGCGGCCTACCTCCTGGAGCAAACCGGCGGCTACGCGCTCGCCGACGCGTACTGCGAGGAGGCGCTGACCATTGCCCGGTCCGCCGGGGACGACAACCTCGTTGCCGACCTGCTGCATGTGCGTGCCTTCGTCCTGGTGCGCCAGGGGCAGCAGGATGCCGCGCTGCCGCTCATCGAGCTGGGCCTGGACCTCGCCCGCCGGCTCGGGGAACCCCATCTCACCGCCCGCCTGCTTTCCGTCCGGTCTTACGCGGTGGACGTTGAGGGCGACCACGCGGGCGCGGCCCGCGACGCGGCCGAGGCACTGCAGCTCTACCGCCAGGCTGGTGACCGCCGAGAAGCGGGAACGACGCTCGGCAACCTCGGCTACGCCGAGCTGGCGATGGGCGACCTGGAAGCCGCCCACAGCCACCTGCTCGAGTCGCTCGACATCGCCCGCGCGCTGAACGACCACTACGGCGTCGTCTACGAGATCTTCAACCTTGGCCTGGCCGACTACCTCAGCGGCTCGCCGAGCACGGCCGAAACCCTGTTCGCGGAATCGTTCGACCTGGCCCGGCGCGTGCGGATGAAAGCGGGCACCGCCTACGCGCTGACCGGCCTGGCGATGGCCAGCGGCGGCGAGGCCGACATGAGCCGCTCCGCCCGGCTCCATGGCGCAGCAGACGAGGCACTAGCGGCCCTGGGCGAGACCATCGATTCACTGGAAGGCCGGCTGCGCGATCTCGACTGCCACCGTCTGCGCTCCGCCATGGGCACCGAGGCCTTCGAGGCCGAGTACGCCGCAGGGCGCGCCCTGACTTCCGAGCAGGTTCTTACCTTGGCGCTGGGCAGCCAGGCCTGATTCGGCAGGGTGGCCGGGGCGAAGAGGGAGACCTGGTGCCTGCGGTCGTCCTCTCGCCGGGTGCAACCGACCCAACAGAATTGCCCTGCCATCTGATGCCGGGCCGCGTCCGGTGAGCAAGGCTGAACTGAGAAAAAGGGCCCCGACGAGACAGAGGACAGACATGCACGTCAACGAGAAGGTGCTCAGGGCGGCACTGGATGCCATCGCTGCAGGCGATGCGTCCGGATACGCCGACGTAGCGGCCGACGACATGGTCGTGCACGTGCCCGGCCGCAGCAGGCTCGCGGGAGACCTGCAGGGGCGCGGCGTGTTCGGGGCGACGATCAGGAAGCTCTACGGCGGCACTCTGACCATCGACGTCCACGACGTGCTCGCATCCGATGCCCACGCCGTCGGGGTCTACACCATGCACGTGGAATGCCCGGACCGGAGCCTGGCCTGGCGGCACGTGAACGTCTACCACATCCGGGACGGCAAGATCGTCGAAGTCTGGCAGAACCCGTTTGAGCAGGATGCATTCGACGAGTTCTTCGCGTAGTAGCGGCGGATTTGGGTGGCACGGCGAGTGGCAGGTTGGCGTGCCGGTCTGTCGACATCCCACCATCTGCGTGCACGGTGGGAGCGGCCGGGGCCAGGTCGTCGATCAGAGGTGCACGAGCTTCGACTTGCCGGCCCGCAACCGGGACAGCTGGACGAAGTGCTCAGGGTTGAGGAAGAGCTCGTTCATCCACCCCAGCGTGTCGATCGTGAGGCCCTCCGGGCGGTGGATGAGGTGGTCGAGGTATTGGAAGGCGTCCTTGGCCCCGTAGCCGCAGTGGTGGGCGCCGAGCACCTTGCGCGTGGTCCCGTCAACCACAAGCTTCTGGAAGCCAGAGAGTTCCGGCTTGCTGAACGCGTACAGCATGGTGCCCTCGGCGCAGGGCAGCGGAAGGTTGGGCGTGTCCAGTCCTTCGACGTAGGGCGGCATCTGAATGATGATCACCTCGTCGTAGGCTGCCCTGGCCTCCTCCTCGGTGAGCCCGACCCAGGTGACCTCGTAGGTGGTGTGCAGGAAGTCCGGGTACTCGGTGAAGTCGAACTCGAGGTCCTCGCCCATGATGTTGCGTGCGGCGGTCACCCCGGACTTGCGGGCCTTGAACATCTCCATCGGTCCGTCGATCATGTCGCCGATCGCGTAGACACCGGGGACGTTGGTCTGCATCCGCTTGTTTGCGACCACGCGGCCGGTCTCACAGACCTCGATTCCGAGCACCTCCTGCGCCTCGATGGTGTTCGGGCGCTCACCGGTGCCCATGAACACGAAGTCGGTTGGGATATCGATCTCTTCGCCCGACGCCAGTCGGACAGTGACGCTCTCCACGCGGTCGTCACCATTCACCGAGACGGGGTGTGCGCCTTCCAGGATCTCCATGCCGCGCTTGCGCATGCCGCCCACCACGTACTGCCGCAGGTCCTCGTCGACGTGGTGCAGCAACTTGGTCCGCATCAGAGGTGATCGCGAGACGATCGTCGCCTCGCAGCCCGTGGCGTGGAAGAAGGACCCATACTCCATCGCGACCTTGCTGCCACCGATGATCACGCACCGGGTGGGCTCGTAGTCAAGCTCCTCGACCAGGCTAACGAAGTCGTAGACACCCTTTTTGTCCAGACCGGGGATGTCGATGTCGATCGGACGGGCGCCCATACCGAGCACCAGGTTCTTCGCCCTGAACGTCTTGCCTGCGGCCTGCACGGTGTTCTTGTCGACGATCGTGGCGCGAGCGTTGAGGACATACTCGACTTCCAGCTGTTCCTTCGTCTGCCAGTTCATGAACGCGTGCGCGGTGCCACGACCGGCAAGGAACAGCTTGACCATCTCGAGGATGCTGGCGCGCGTTGCGTCGAACTTCGGGTAGAACAGCTCGTCTGAGAACCACCGCGCTCGGTCAAGCTCCTCGGCGGCTTCGGAGAACAAGTGGTGGGGCACGCAGGCCTGATGCGGGCAGGACCCGCCGAGGAACGGCCACGCGTCGATGATCAGCGGCCGCCCGCCCATGGCCTTCATATACGCCGCCCCGAACCGCCCGCCCGCACCGCCGCCAATGAACACGGCGTCGTAGACTGCGTCCTCGTCCCGCTCGAGGTTCAGGAGCGGCTCGGAGTCCGGATCCGCGAGGGACCGCTCGATCAGCTCGTTCCACTCGCCGAGGTTGAGATGCATGTCTCGGATGTCCACGTTGATCCCACCGTTCTTGCAGTCAGTATGTCCCTTCGACGATAGGCACGACGACTCCTTCTGGCTTCACGTCAAGGGATAACATTCGACAAGAAACTTGTCTGGTCCGGATAGGTTCCGGCATTCGGTTCCGGTGGTCCCATTTCCTGGATTGTCGCGATGTCGCTCAGTGAGGTAGTTGGATACCACGCCCCTGAACGGATCGTCGGGATTATCCGCTGCCGACTTCCGCATCTTCGCATGACCATCGGCGAAAGCTGCCGCAGCTGCTTGCACGATGCACGCTTCGCGGGAGGGGAAGTGCTTATAGAACCCGCCGTCGCCTAGCCTGATCACGAATCCATGACCCGCACCTCGGCGTCCCCGCCCGGTTCCGACTGGAAAGGCCCGCAGCCATGGCGACCTTCGTGCTGATTCACGGCGCCGGCGACGCCGGCTGGTACTGGCACCTGACCGAGGCAGAGCTGCGGGCCCGGGGGCACCATACGATCGCGCCGGACCTGCCATGCGACAAGGACACGGCGAGCCTGGCCGATTACGCGGGCACCGTGGCCGATGCGGCTGGCGGCCGGCAGGATCTGGTGATCGTGGGACAGTCCTACGGCGCGTTCACCGCCACCTTGGCGGCCAGACAGCTCCCGGCGCGGCTGCTCGTGCTGCTTGCCGGGATGATCCCGGTCCGCGGAGAGAGCCCGGGCCAGTGGTGGAGCAACACCGGATACCGGCAGGCCGCCGAGGAGCAGGCCAGGCTCGACGGCGGCAAGACCGGCCACGACGACCCGCTCATCAGCTTCTACAACGGAGTTCCGCGCCCGCTGGCCGAGGAGGCTCTGCGAAGGGGCGGGCGCGGGGAATCCTCCGTGGTCTGGGATACGCCCTGGCCACTCGAGGCGTGGCCGGACGTGCCCACCAAGTTCATCCTCTGCAAAGACGACCAGTTCTTCCCGGCCGCCTTCATGCGGCGGCTGGCACAAGAACGCCTGGGCGCCGTCCCCGACGAGATACCCGGCTGTCATTGCGCCGCGCTCAGCCACCCTCGGGAACTAAGCGACCTCCTCGTGAGGTACCTCGACCGGCCGGTGACCGCCGGGTTGTAGCCATGGCTGCGGCCGCCGCCCGGCCGCCACTGCCAGGCAAGATCGCGGCAGCCTCCTGCTGGTCGGCCGGGCCAGGTCAGACCCCTGAGCGTCGCGTCGACCTCAACGCGCGTAGGTCTCGCCCCAGATCCGCAGCTCGCGTAGTGCAGGCCCGAGCGCCGTCCCGGCATCAGTAAGGAGGTACTCGTCACGCGGCGGGTGCTCGTTGTAACGACGGCGGGTGATCAGCCCGGCCTCCTCCAGTTCACGCAATCGGGTCGCGAGCGAGTCGCGGGGAGCCCCGGTGTTGGCCTGGATGTCGTTGAACCGGTGGACGCCGAAGCCCAGCTCGCGGAGCACGAGCAGAGCCCACCGGTCACCCACGACGCCCAATGCGTCGGCGATCCCGCAGACCCGGGGACCACTCCGCCGAGTGGGTTTGCTTTTCAGACTCACAGCCGCTAGCTTACCAACATCGAGTAAGTCTGATTTTCGTACTGACAGGAGAGGGTCTATGCCATCCGTCCTCATCACCGGCGCCTCCAAGGGCGTCGGCCGGGCCACCGCCGCCGAGTTCGCCTCCCGCGGCTACCGCGTCATCGCCACCGCCCGCGACCCCCGCGCGCTCGGGGACCTCGATGTGGCCCAGCGGCTACGCCTCGACGTCACCGACCAGGCCAGCGTTGACGAGGCGGTCGCAGCTGCCGGCGAGGTTGACGTGCTGGTCTCCAATGCGGGCGTGATCTTCCTGGCCGCAGTCGAGGCGAGCCCGATCGCCGAGATCGAGCGGCTGTTCGCGCAGAACACCGCCGGCGCGATCCGGGTCGCCCAGGCGGTGCTGCCGCAGATGCGCGAGCGCAAGAGCGGACGGTTGCTGTTCGTCTCCAGCGCGTTGGGCCGCCTCGTCCTGCCGGGCCAGGCCGCCTACGCTGCCAGCAAATGGGGACTGGAGGCTTTGGCCGAGTCGCTGGCCATCGAGACCGCCCCGTTCGGGATCCACACGACCCTGCTCGAGCCCGGCGCGGTGAGCTCGGGCGCGCTCGACGATCCGTTGACTTACCGGCTGCCCGGCGACCCCTACCCGGCCCTGCTCGACGGCCGCATCGACCCGAGTATTTTCGTCACCCCAGGACAGGTCGCGGTCGCGATCGCCGACGCCGCGGAACTCGACACGCCCCCGCTGCGCCTGCCGGTCGGCGGCATGGCCACCGCTCTGCTCACGGCCCGCAAGGCCGCACCCGAGAACGTCCCCTTCGTCCCTGGCTCCTGAGCACCGCTGGCGCGACAGCCAGTCGCCTGGGGAACTGTCCTCGATCCGCGCATCGCCCGGGTTGGAGGAATGGCGGCCAAGGACTTGCCCTGAGGCCATGAGATTAAGGGCGGTGGTCCAGGCGTGAGTTGCCGCAATGCCGTGACACCGTCGAGCTCGACAATCCTTCTCCACGCATGCCTGCCTGGCACCGAAGCCACCGCACTGCCAGGCGTCCCCCACGCCGCCCAGCGACGCCAGCGATGACCTAGTCCGCCCACCGTCGCGCTGCCCACCGTCCACTAAGGAGTCTCGAACCATGACCACCCAGAACAATCCAATCGGGCGAGTTGCCATCGTGACCGGAGCCAACAAGGGAATCGGCAAAGAAGTCACTCGGCAACTCGCCCAAGCCGGCCTCACCGTCCTGCTCGGTTCCCGCGACGAGCGCCGCGGGAAGGCTGCAGCCGAAGAACTCGCCGCCTCCGGCCTCGACGTTCATCCACTCCAACTCGACGTGACCGACGCCGCATCCATCGCGGCTGCCCACGACCGCGTCGTGAACGAGTTCGGCTGCCTCGACGTCCTGGTCAACAACGCCGCCTACTCCGGCGGGATCAACAAGCCATCCGAGGTCAAGGTCGAGACCATGCGGCGCGTGCTGGAGACCAACGTCCTCGGGTACGTCGCCGTCACCAACGCCTTCCTGCCCCTGCTCCGCCAGTCCCCCGCGCCACGCATCGTGAACGTCTCCAGCAACTGGGGCTCGTTCGCCGATATCACGGACCCGAAGTTCGTGGACTTGCCCGGCTTCTTCTGGGCCTTCCCCTATGTAGTCTCCAAGACCGCCATCAACGCATTGACCGTCCACTACGCCAACGAGCTACGCGACACCAACATCAAGGTCAACGTCGTCAACCCCGGCCTTCGCGACACCGAGATCGCGGGCGTTCCTATGCGGGGGGCGGGCGATCCCGCCGGTGGCGCCACCCACATCGTCGAGATGGCCCTTCTGCCCGACGATGGGCCCACCGGAACGTTCCACAACGATGACGGGACCACACATTCCTGGTAACAGGGTCGATATCCGCCCGCCAGGCATTGTTACCGCTCCCGGACTGCGTAGGTCAGGTGGGTCACCCGCTGCGTCGGCTCCGCGCGGACCGGCTCCAGGGCCACGCGGCCCGCGTCCACCCCCTCGAACAGGCGGATTCCGGAGCCGAACAGCACGGGTGAGAGCGCGATCGTGAACTCGTCGATCAGGCCGGCGTTCACGTACTCCAGGATCGTTGCGCCGCCGCCCGCGATGCGGACGTCCCGGTCGCCGGCGGCCTCGCGGGCCTGGTCGAGCGCGGGCTCGATGCCGTCGCTGGCGAAGTGGAAGGTGGTCCCGCCCGGCCGCTCCCAGGGGTCACGCTTCTCGTGCGTCACGACGAAGACCGGCGTGTGGAACGGCGCCTCCTCCGGCCACATCTGCTCGCCGGCGTCGAACATGCGCTTGCCCATCACGCTCGCGCCGGTGCGCTCGAACGTCTCCCGCACGATGTCGTTGTCGCGCCCTTCCTCGCCGCCCTCGCCGAGCTTCAGGTTCTCCCGGAAGAACCGCTGCGGGAATATCCACTGCTGCAGTTCCATCCACTGCTGCCCCATCAATTCCCCGAGAGACCCGGGCGCGATGAACCCGTCCAGCGACATCGTCACGCTGAAGAACACCTTCCCGGCCATCAGCCCTCAACTCCCTTCCGGACGATCTCGGTGACGTAGGCAGCCAGGTTGCCCAGGGTCTGCTGGCCGCCCTCGATCGCGTGGTACTTCTCGACCGCCTCGTCGCGCAGCTCCTTGGTGGGGAACACCGTGCGCATCTCGATCCGGGTCGCCGCGCCGTCGGGCGCGAACGTCAAGACCGACTCGAAGGCGTTCGGGTCGCCGCGGCACTCACCGTGCAGCAGCGCGATCCGCTCCGGCGGGGCGATCTCGGTCCAGCAGATCCACTCCTGGTAGTCCGTCCCGTCCGGTCCGTGCATCACGAAGTCCCACTCCCCGCCGACGCGGAACTCGAACGCCCGCGTGGTGGTGGTGAACCCCTCCGGTCCCCACCACCGCGACAGGTGCCGTACCTCGGTGAACACCTCGAACACCAGCTCCCGCGGGGCACTGATGACCCGGGAGATCACGATCTCGCGGCCGGCCGTCGCGGACTGCGCCGGCGCTCCTCGTCCCGTCGCGCTCATCAGCTACTCCTCCTGCCTTGCCTGCTTGAGGTCCTGCACGTACGCGTCCAGCCGGTCGAGGCTCTCGTTCCAGAACCGCTCGAACCCGCCGGCCCACTCGTGAACCGGTCGCAGCCCGCGGGCGTCAAGGCCGTACAGGCGCTGCTTGCCTGCCTTGCAGTCCCGCACCAGCCCGACCTCCCGGAGCACCCGCAGGTGCTTGGACGCCCCCGGCTGGGTCATCCCCAGCTCCTGGGCCAGCTCGGTCACCGGCCGCTCACCCGCCCGCAGCAGCACCAGGATCTCCCGGCGCTGCGGCTCGGCGATCGCATTGAAGACATCCGACGTCGTCGCTGCTCGTGCCATGGCGCAATCATATTCCGATATCGGCATGCGTCAAGCCCGGAGGAATCAGGCGGGTCTTGCCAGATGACGATCGTGACGCGCCGGCACCGACCAGCGCGACCAGGCGGGGTGCGTAGCAGGTCCGTCTCGTACCTGACCAGGTGGCACCCGCTCCGCCTGCTGGCCGGGGGTGCTGGCGCGAGTCAAGCTGATCGTGGTTCGCGTCGTTGGGAACGTTTTAGTCATCGGGTAGCTTCGTAGATTCATGATGCCTGTGGCTTCCTCCTTCGGTGGTGCGCAGCCCGTTTCAGCGTCTACTCCCCGTGAGATCCACGCTGCGCTGACGGGCCAGGAGGTCGCGGACTTTGATCGGGAGTACCGGCACGTCGAGCGTGATGAAGGGTAAGCACGCCGCACCGAAGCGGCTCGGGTACTCCAAAACCATCCACTACGAGATCTCCGGTGCGGCAGGATCGACTATCAGTTCAACCCATCGGCGATCGAGGGTTCACGCGGCGACCCGCACGGCGTGGTCAAGATTCTGACGATCGACCTCGGCAGTCACTGACTTGATCTCGACCAGGGGTTGACCTGGTGGAACTTGGTGGGCCGTACTGGATTTGAACCAGTGACCTCTTCCGTGTCAGGAACGTGCAAGCAGGTCTATATGGGTCGTTGGTGCAGGTCAGCTGCTTGTCCCGGGTTACATCGGGTCAGCCTGGGTCGGTGCGGCTGCTGCACTTTGCTGCTGCACGGGCCTTGATCGGGTTTTGAACATGCGACTTCTTGACCCCCAGGCCTCCCAAGGAGCGAAGCTACCAGCGAAAACATAACTCTGAGCTGCCCTTACGGGTACGTGCTCATACGCAGAAATCCGCCGGTGTTCGTGCCGGTCGTCACTCAGTTGGTCACTCAGGCGTGGCCCTGCCGCGGTCAAGCAAGGCGGGGAGACGAGCAGGGTCGTTAAAGGCCGGACGTAGATCGTCGTTCTGTCTCTTGATCGACATACCTTCGAGTAAAGTCTATACTCCGGAAACACTGCAGTCGTCCTCTAGGGATTCTAGCAACGTGCGAGAATATAATTTTGACAATCTCTCCCCCTATGATTTTGAGATTCTTATCCGGGATCTTCTGGAGAGCGCCGAAGGTTTGAAATTGCGCGCCTTCGCTCCTGGCCGTGACCGTGGTATCGATCTCCGCGGATGGGAAACAAAGAAACCTCCACGTAGCGTCATCGTGCAGTGTAAACACATGGCGAATAGTTCTTTCGCGAGTATTCGAACAAGGGTTGAATCGGAGAAGGCAAAACTCGATCAGCTTAAGAAGAAACCGGATCGATACATCCTTGCGGTCTCGAAGCCTCTGACAGCAGGCAATATTGATGACTTGTTTGAGCTACTGAAGCCATATTGTAAAACCACCGACGACATACTTGACCTGGCAGCTATAGAAAAGTCTCTTGACGATAACGAGTCGGTTGTCCGCAAACACTATAAGCTTTGGATCACTAGTACCGCCATTCTTGACAGAATCCTACACGCAGGAATTTATAACCGAAGTGAATCATACCGTGAAGAAATTATCTACAAAAGTAGGACCTTCGTCCAGCCAAATGCATTTGAGAAAGCAAGGGAAATACTTAAAGCTAATCACAACTGTATTATTTCCGGGCCTCCGGGTGTTGGCAAAACAACCTTGGCAGAGATGTTGTGTCTTGAGTACCTTGCCCAGGATTTTGACCTGATCGTAGTTAGCGAAGATGTCCGCGAGGCTGACGATATCTACCTGCCTTCCAGAAAACAAGTATTCATCTACGATGACTTCCTTGGGCGAACAGACATCCGTGAAAAACTCGGTAAGAACGAGGACAATCGACTCGTTCAGTTCATTAAAAAAATACATCGAAGTACTAACCACCGGTTCATCCTAACAACACGTGAGTACATTCTACGAGCCGCACAGCGGAGGTATGAAAGGCTTGATACACGCGAACTGGACCCCCTAAAATGCGTTATTGAAATGACCGATTACACGTCTCTTCAAAAAGGATTGATATTGTATCAACACCTAGCCTTCTCCGATCATATAGCGAAAGAAGAAATTGTAGATCTCGTAAAACGGAAGGCGTACCGCAGAATTATTGACCACCCCAACTATACTCCGCGTCATATAACAGATGCGCTGGCTGATATTCAACAGCGGACTGAAAGGAGCTGAGCTTGCGTGCCTCTAGCGGATGACCTGCTTGCGGTCCTGAACAACCCTACTTATATGTGGTCTCATGCGCTAACGGAGTCGTCGCGTGACAGCCAGCGGCTTTTCCTCACCTTGCCACTACTGCCACAGCCGATATCGACTGACGATCTTCAAATCACGTATTCTGCTCAATCTGCAAACCAAGCTGAATCGTATATAGACTCGCTTCGGACACTAGAAGATTCTTTCATTACGATTCAAGCTGGTCTTCAAAGTGTTCGCTGGGTATATTTTCGCAATCCATCATTGCAGGACTTCTCTTATCAGTACCTCAACGAACATTCTGACTGGCTTGACATCCTGCTGAAGTCTCCGGTTTACTATGTGCAAATCGTGGGTGTCTACAAACTAGCCATGTCGCGATATCCGGGACGTCACATGTTGGAAAAAACGGAGTCGTCTCGGCTAACAAACGTATTTCATGAGGGTGATCTTAAATTCGATAAAATAAAGCGCTGGATTACAATGCGTCATGAGCAGCTAATGCTGAAGGCTATTGAACTTGCACTCTTGGGACCGGAATTCCAGAGTTTCTCTCGGTATGACAGAGAGGATGTTTGTAGTAGGCTTAAAGAACTCACAGAAATTCTATTGGTGTACGGAGTGCCGTCGAACGAATCAATAGGAACCTTGCTTTCTCGGCTTATCGATTCTGCTCTGAAGCCTGCCAACGAAAGCGGCGCAAAAATAATGCTGGAACTCCTTACCACGCGCGCCTCGGCCGAAATCATTGAAGCGAACTCTTCTGCCCAGGCGCTTAATATAGTGCGGGAAAATCTTCTTGATAAAGATGCTTGGAAGTTCCCGATCCTGTCGCTCATTGACGAGTTTCTGGATATTGAGCCCAAGGACTCGATCATGGCCTGGGGCGAGGAATACGTTTCCTATGCTCAGCAGCGAGCCAAGTATATGCCAGATTCTTCGGACTATGATGATTACACCAACGCTATTGATGAATTGAACGACATCAGCGCATTCCTTGGCATTGACATGTATAGCTCAATCGAAGAGCTTGAGAGCCGTCGCGATAATCTGCCTCCTGAGCGTGACGCCGATTACGAAGACTACGCTACGGAAAAGTCTGGCTCAAACAACACGGGCTCCCTTGGAGAGATCGACAGAATATTTTCGAGTCTTCTAGGTTAAGCCTAAACACATGCCAGCGATCGCACACGTCTACCCGCTCGTGTCGCCGAGGCGGCCGGGCTCGCGGCGAAGCAGTGGACGCCGCGCGAGCTGCGACACAGCTTCGTGTCGCTACTGTCTGATGACGGCATGCCGATCGAGCACATCGCCCGCCTGGTCGGCCACACCAGCACGGCCGTAACTGAGACCGTCTACCGGCAGCAGATACGGCCGGTCATCGTGGAAGGTGCCGAAGCCATGGACCGCATCTTCCAAGCGGGCACTCAGAGCCGACAGTCACTCACTTAGTCACTCAGAGGCTGGCTCGATTAGTCACTCAGAGGCTGGCTCGATGATCGCAACCAGCCTCTGACCAGTCGGGACGGCCGGATTTGAACCGGCGGCCCCTTGACCCCCAGGTCATCGAGCTAGCAAGTATCGCAGCTCAGAGCGTGTTTTTCGCATGTGCGTTTTGTTGGCTGACGTGCAGATTGCTCGTGTCGCGCATAGCGTGTGGCCCCCAGGTGGCCCCCGCCGGGCGTCTGGCTTCTGACCCCTTGCCATGCCGTCAAGCAGGATGAGGAGTGGAGTTGGTCTGCCAACGTGGCTGCGGCTCGTCGGAGTATGCAGCTGGAACTTTGGACAGTGTGAGCAGTACCTGCGGTTATCTCACGTTAGGCAAAGTCTTATCCATGCCGTATTGCGCTACCAGTCGCGCTCGGCCAGCTTCTCCAGGTGGAGGCCGCTGCTAATCTCCCAGTGCAGGCCTGCGTCATCAGTGAACCGGACGTAAAATCGCACCGCCTCGGGGTAGCGCTCAGGGCCTAACGTCCAGATGAAGCCACCCCTCGTACCCGGCTTGATCATGGGAATGGTGGGTTTGCCCTCCCAGGTGAACGTACCAACCTTTTTGTGGTGTGGAGGGGAAGAGTCCACCCAGAAAGCCGCACCGGCGGGCCACATGGGTTCCCGCTCGCGGTCGGATGTGGGCGACTGTAGCTTGCATGCCACGGAGCTGATAGGCCGGTTCGAGCTATTGAACACAAAGGGGATCCAGATTGACCCCTCGCGCTTGGCGACTTGGTCAGGCAACATGTCCCACCACCACGTTGACGGGTCGATTCTTTCCCAGGTAACATCGACCTGATCAGCCTGCTGGCGCTCTAGGACGCGGGTCTGGTCTTCGAACTGGATTCGCTGAAGACGGAGTTGTTCAGACTGTGTGCGGTAGGCCAAGACAGCGCCGATCAAGGCCAAGAACGCGACTCCGGCCGTCACCCACGCTGGTACGTCACCCCAAGCCACCATAGGCCTCGATCGTACTGGCTGGAAGCATATAAAAGACCTGCCCCTCGATGCGAACTAGAAGCAGGCAGGTAAATGAGGGGCATTCGGGCAGGCCAGAAGGCTATACGGGACGAATCGCGGACGGCCGTGGGCGGTGCGGTTGCTGCTGTTTGCTGCTGCCGGAGCACCTGACACTTAAGCGTCAGGCTCTCGATGATGGCGACCTCTTCGATGCCATGGACATGCAGGTAGGCCCATGTAGGTCATCGCCGCAGGTAGGCGGCTTGCTGCCGAACGCACCGTGACCGCTTGGGTCGGCCGGGTTGCTGCACTTTGCTGATCCTTCGTAGATCACTTTCGGAGCAGTCTCTTGCTGGTGAGGAACTTGGTCCACTCGTTAACAGCATCTTCAGCGATCTGAAGGACGTCGTACTCCGTTCCGCCTGACTGGACGTAGAAGCGATGTGCGACGGTTCCGCTTCCGGCGAGAATATTTACGTCATTTCGGGCGATTTCTGTCGTCTTGTCCTTGGTCCAGGCCGATGTCAGCACGAGATGCTTAGAGCCATTAGCGAGATCGCCACAGAGCTTGAGCTCGGTACTGCCCTTGATAAGCGCTTTTCCATCATCCCCGGTCAGACCGCTAGATTTGTCGTTTCCCAACCAATCCTTGAGGTGGTGAACTGCCTCAAAGAAGGATAGGGCAGCGTCTAGCGCATCATCAGTGCTACCCGCACGCCCAGCGTATACGGCTTGAACCTCATTGAGGCGTTTCTGGACGCGCCCCCACTGAAACTGCCAACCTTGACCTAGCATGTCCCCCATTCTCCCACGTCTTGACATTTAAGCGTCAGCCGTCTGCCCAAATCCGTTCCTGCCCCCGATAGCTGCCAAAGGGTCCGGGGACTCTCGGGCAGGTTCCGTCAAGGTGGAGCGCCCGCAGCGAAGCGAGGACGTACGACCTTGACGGGTTCTGGCCCGACCCCGGAATAATCTCGCAGCGGGGCCAGGCCCCACGCGCACCGGATGAACCCTGGGTGACTGCTGTATGTCACTGGCGGCCCCCAGGGTTTTCGCATGTCGCGCCAGCCCGACCGGCGATTGCGCCGCCGGAGCGGGAAGCGAAGCGGAGCGGAGGCGGTGCGCCGTGTCGGCGGCGCGAGCGGTCCCGGAGGGCCGCCTTGAAGACGTACAGAAAGTGTGCACAAGATCGATAGTGGGTTCGATCGTAGCGTCGGTCGTGGCACGACCGTGGCATCAATCGTAGTTTGATTGCGGCGGGTCGTGACCGATCACCTGTTGGTGGCACTGGTCGCCGAGTTGTGACAGGTATAGATCAAGAGCGGGTATCGCTACGCGGGGGTCGCTGGCCTGCTGTCAGCGCCGGACTCTGCTGTTGAGCGCCCGCACGGCGCACACCGGGCCGTAGTTCTCGATCGGCGCTGCTGATCAACCCGCTTATTGAGCCTCGCGCTCAGTTCGGCGGTTGCCACATGCAGGGTGTCGCTGGTTTCTCTGACTCTCCGCGCGGACTCACGCGCCCAGAGAACCCGAGATAGCCGCATGTCAGCAGCCTATCGGAGGGTTGGATTGATTCAAATTATGGACCGAATTTGGCTGGCCAATTGGCGATATACGAAATGTTCTTGTATGTGAGTAAACACGTTCTCAGGACCATCACACAACCGGAGGATGCATAGAACATACAAGAAATACAAAGACTGCCACAGGTAGAATGTCTTGACAGAGGAACTTCGCGTCCGGCGGCCGAAGTGGTGAGCGACATCGTCCCGATCAAGTCTGACCGCCTCCGCCCAGGACGCAATATCAGTTACAAGCTCGCTAAACGGTTGTCCAGCCAGGGATGAACAACGCGTGAGCCTCGTTTTGAGCTTGCTATTGGAGTGACTGGTGACCGTGCGGTCCAAGCCTTCGAGTGCTGCGGTGCAGTTGAGAAGGCGGTCGGAGACGAACATATTCTGTGCGTAAAGTGTTGCTGTCACACGCCCCAAGCTACTTCTATGCTTTTCCGCTGCGTCCATCCATCGACAGATACCTTCAATGCCACCGAAGTCTTGGAAGGTAAAGAGGAAATCAGGTCTATGCAACCTTGCCGATGATCTCTCTGATCTTACGTTCCATCGAGCGAAAATGTCGATAGCAACCGGGATCGTTCGTTCGTCGGGTAGTTGTTGATACACGTCTGGATGTGAGATTTGAACGAATTCGAATCCGGCTGCTTTGTGTGAGCAAATGGATATTAGGTCTTGCAGGTCACTTGCCCAGTCTAGAGCATCGTCTACCGGAACAGTGCCAGCAGATGAATTAACGCGCCAATGGAATTCTTGTGTTAGAGATCGTCGATCGATCCTATCGCCATCAATCCCAACGCGATGTCTAAGTGTGACCGTCCGGCCGTCAGTAGTGGTAACTTCACGGTCGTGTTTTGCGAAGGCCTCCAATCTAAATTCTGGAATAGTCTCATCCAGAGATGCCTCATCCTTAGGAAAATTCCACTGTTCCCTAATTCCGGTCTCTGAGAGCCAATGGTTCAGGTATGTTGTCGTAAAAGAGACCGCAGCAGCCTCAAGCGGCTCATCTTTATCGAAAATTGCCCCTCGGAAGACACGGTTAACATTGATTATCTGCGAACCGCCGTCGCCGAACATGGGCCACGATGAGTGTGTGGCAAAACAATCGTCGAGTGTGTAAGGCTTCCCTTCTGCCTGTCCGTGCAAACGAGGGTAGCGGGCAGAGAGTTGTAGAGCATCTTCCGTCATGTTGACCTGGACTATGCCGTCATTTTCGGTCCGCTCCCCAAGCTCCAATAGACTTCGGAGGCTACCGAAAAGATCAAGCTCAGCGCCGCTGTCGGCAGCGAACTTCAAGGTGCCTGGCACCTTGTGATCGGGGTGCTCGGGCAACCACCAGTGCCCGCGGACTTCAAAGTGATCCACGAAAGTGCACCATACCTTGAAGAGCGCGTGCCCGTTGCCTGCCTGTGGGTAGCGGTTAGACACGGTCATTTACCGCAACTTGCGCGACGCGGCCCCGGGGATTACCCCGCGCGAACGGCGGGGGCTAGGCTGCTGGACCTTGGCTGAGGGCCTGAAGGTGGTCTAGGTACTGCTGGGTGCTGGTCTCGGCGGGGTAGAGGTCGTTCAGGACCCGGGTGAGATCGCGGCTGGCCATCAGGAGCGACGGCAGTGACTTGCGCTGGCCGTTGAGCGCGTGTTCGCCCTGGCGGACTGCTTCGTCGAGGTCTCCTTGCCGGGCGGCGACCACGCCGAGGGTGATCCGGGCTTCGGCCAGGCGCATCGGGGCGCGTTCCTTGCCGTCGAAGTCGGTGCTGGCCTGGACGACCTCGTTGGCCAGGTTCTCGGCCATCTTGTCGTCGGCGAGCATGCGGTAGCAGTCCATCGCGTAGAAGTCGAACTTGGTGGGGTCCACCACGAAGTGGTGATCCAGGTTCTCCGGATAGGGCATCGCGTCCAGCAGCCGCCGTCCCCGGTCCAGCGCGACCTCGGTCTGGCGCCGGTCACCGATCCGCGCCCATGCCTTGGCCTCCTGCCCGGCGAGCTGCACCGCCACGCCGCTGTGCGGCGTGACGTCATGCCCGGCCCGGGACGCCGCGACGACGCCGTGGTAGTCACCGCTGGTCAGGTTAATCCAGGCACGCATCTCATGCGCCCAGCCGATGATCTCGCCGTGGTCGGCCTCGACGCCCAGGGACAAGGCGGCCTGACGGGTGGTTTCGGCGGCCTGGCGGTTGCCGGTGTCGTACTCGACGCAGCCCACCAGCAACGCGACCCAGCCGGCCTGGACGAGGATTTCCCGGTGCTGCTGGAGGGTGACGCGCTGGCCCTGCAGGGCGGTGATCCGGCGTAGCCAGGCCCGGCCTTCGGCCAGGAGCTGGTCGGCCGGCATGAACGGGTACTCCGAGCAGAGCCTGTCGGCCATGATCCGCAGCCCGTCGAGAGTGGCCGGGTCAAGGTCGGACCGCTGCAACCGGCTGACGAGCTCCAGCGTGTCCATGCCCGTCATGGCCAGCACATCGGCGTCGGGGTCGCGTTGCGGCGCGACCGGGAACATCGCGTGGGTGACGGTGCCGAAGGTCGCGGCGATGATCGGCTGGTAGAACTCCTTGGGCTGGACCTCGCCTGCTTCCCAGCGCTTCCACTGCCGGAGCAGGCTGGCGTCGCTCGGCAACTGGGTCTTTTCGTGCTCGCGCATCGGTGCGTGCGCGCGCATCGCGCGGACGGCTTCGGCCTGGCTCCAGCCGCGGGTCTTCCGCTCGTTGGTCATCCGCCTGGCCCAGGCGGGCCGGTCGTCAACCATCAGAGGTGCGCTCCTCCGGTCGGGTATGTCTCGCTTCCAGTGTCGCCGATGACGCGGTGGTGACACGCATGGTGACAGGTGCTTGTCCCCTGACTGTCCGGCTCTGACACCAGGAATGTCACTAGTTGTAACGGAATGAGCGCGGCAGGCTCTCGGTGTGGTCAGCGGTTGGCCACTTTGTTCGAAGGGAGAGCTTGATGAAGCTCTACGTGGACACCGGGAGTAAGCACGTGAGCGTGTCGCGGGACCCGGTGGAGAAGACCGAGCAGAACGGCCGTCAGAAGCAGGAGCGCGGGACGGGTCGGCTGATGTGGTCAACGCAGGTGTTCGTCCTGGACGATGACGGGGGCGAGGTGATCACCGTCACTACCGCTGGAGAGAAGCCGAACGTGAAGGTGGGTCAGCCGGTGTCCCTGTCCAAGCTGGAGGCCCTGCCGTGGGCGACCAACGGGCGCAATGGCGTGGCGTTCCGCGCCGAGGAAATCAAGGCGGCTGGAGTGGCTTCGGCCAAGCCTCAGTAACCGGGCATTCCCGCTCGCACTGATCGCGTGGGTGTCCCTTCTGGTGCCTGACGCTTAAGCGTCAAAAAGGCAATCACCTGGCCGGGGGAGAACCCGGCCGCCTGTTCGCCCCTGATCGAGGAAGGAGGACAGCATGAATTACCTGGGCCAGAGCATTACCGAAACCCAGCAGCACGCCAAGTCGCTGGGCACGGACCTGCTCAGAGAGGAAATAGACCAGTGCCTGCACAGCCTGGACGCGGCCATCGACCGGCTGTACGGCATCACGCCGGGCGCGGGCAACGCCGAGGAAGTGTACGGCGCGGCCGGTGACGTGATCGGCGTCGCGTTGATGACGGCCTTGTATCTGCGGGAGCTGACCATCCGGCCAGCGCCGCGGTTCACCCGGGTCCGCCTGAGCACGAACTAGCTGACGAGCGCCGGGCCAGAAGGAACCCTCATTCCCCTGGCCCGGCACGGCAGGGCCATATCAGGCGCTCAGACGCCTGGCCCGTGCCCCTTTCCTGACACAAACCCCCTGGTTAGGAGGAGGTTGCATCATGCCCAATTCTAGTCGCGGCAGCTTTTACGCGCGACGCTCCGGCACCGTGACGGTGATCGAGGAACCGGTCCGCCGCTCTACCACCCGCAACGCCAAGATCGCTGCCTGCGTGGTGTGGGTGATCGTCACCCTGCTCTCGGCAACCGTGCTGGCCAGCAGATGGCACCCGGTACTCGCGCTGCTCGCGGGCGTCCTGTGCGGCGCGGCCGCCGCGTTCCTCATCGCGATCGCGGTGCTGATCTGGCCCGTCGTCCGGGTGATCTGGTGGTGGCTGCCCGAGATAACCCTGGCCGCCGCGCTGGTGGCCGCGTGGGTGTGGCTGGCTGATCATGTCCGGTTCCCCTACCTGCTGGGCGTGGTCACCGTAACGGTGGCCCTTCCGGCGGTGATTCCGCAGGTCCGCCGCGCTGTGGTGGCGCTGGTGTGGTGCCTGGTGGTCCGGCACCGGATCCGGACCTGTTTCGCCGAGTTCATCGTCTACAACCGCACCGGCAGCCTGCCCCTGATCTTGCAGGCTGTCCCGACCCCGGCCGGGGAACGGGTCTCGGTGTTCCTGCGTCCCGGGCTGTCGCTAGATGCGATCCAGGCCCGGCTGCCTCAGATCGCGGTGGCCTGCTGGGCCAGCTCCGCGACCGCCACCGCCGCATCGGTGGCCAACTCCGCCCGCATCCGGCTCGACATCAAGCGCCGTGACGCGCTGACCGGAACGGTCATCTCGCCGCTGCTGAGCCGCATCACCCCCGCCCCGGTCGCCGACCGGGACATCAGCGCAGTGCCGACCGCGCTGGACCTGCCCGACATCACCGCCGCCGAGGTCCAGCCCCCTGCCACCCGGCCCGTCAAGGCAGACAAGAAGCCAGCCCCCGATCAGGGGCCTGTGGTCGTGCCTGGAGCCGGGGACGACCTGACCGACTGGCTGTGACGCCCCGCCGGTCCTGTCCATTTCACTGTCAACCGTTTGTTGACAGCAAAACCGCCGGGGCCGCTATCCGCAAGTGAGCGGCTGGCCCCGCGTTTCTAACCCCCTCTGTGAGTGGATTCCCGGGCCTCTTCCCCGGCCCGGGACTCCCTCCCTTTTCCTGCCGGAAGGAGGTCACCAGCATGCACTTTCCTGTCACTGAAATCACCCGCCCGGGTTATGCCCTGTCGATGTTCGACCCGGTGCACATCGGTATCGATGAATTCGGCCTACCGGTGCACCTTCGGGTGATTTACAAGAACCTGCTGACCGCTGGCGAGCCAGGCGGCGGGAAATCCGGCCTGCTGAACCTGCTCGCCGCGCACGCCGCGCTCTCGGTAAACACCCGGCTGGTGCTGTTCGACGGCAAGCTGGTCGAGCTCGGCTTCTACCGCACCGTCGCCGACGAGTTCGTCGGCCCTGACATCGACAAGGCCATCATCACCCTGTTGCGGCTGCAAAAGGTGATGGACAACCGGTACGCCTGGCTCGACGCGCACGGCCGCCGCAAAATCGAGCCCGCAGACGGCATCAGCGTCATCGCCGTCTTCTTCGACGAACTCGCCCTCTACGCCACTCTGCTCGGCACCGAGGCCCAGCAGAAGCAGTTCGTCGCCCTGGTCCGCGACCTGGTCGCTAGGGGCCGGGCCGCCGCCATCCCGGTGATCGCCGCCGCCCAGCGGCCGTCGATCGACATCTTCCCCAAGAGCCTGCGCGACCTGTTCGGCTACCGCGCAGCCTTCCGCTGCACCTCTACCGGGTCCAGCGACATCATCCTCGGCGACGGCTGGTCCGCCGCCGGATACGACGCCACCACGATCCGCCCTGACCAGCAAGGCGTGGCCTATCTCATCGCCGAGGGCGGCACCCCGCAACTGGTCAAGGCCGCTTACCTCACCGACAGCGACATCAAGTCCGTGGCCGCCTACGCCGCCTGGACTCGCACCCGGCCCCCCACCGCTCGTTCCGTAGCGGTCACTTCTGCCTGAAAGGAAGACACACGATGAACAGTCACGGTGATCACAGTGACCTGTGGGACTACGTCGAGGGCCTGCAAGCCCAGATGCACGAACTGACCGATCGCATCCTGGCGCTTGAACAGCAGACCCCACAAGCACAACGGCTCCAGCACGAGGCCGACCTCGCCGCATCCGGCTACGACAACCTCTACGAGGGTGAAGCGCCGGTGGGCGCCGACCGGCACGGCTCATCTTGCCAATGCCTGTACTGCTACCACGACCCCGACGATTACGCTCCCGGCCCTGAATGTGACGACCAGGGCGGCATGAGCGAATACCCCGCCGGAATCACAGATGACCGGGAACGCTCATGAAGACCCAGGCGAAAGACTACTACGCAATCCTCAGCATCACGCCCGGCGCAAGCCTGGCCGATATCAAGAAGGCATACCGCAGACTTGCCCGCAAGCATCACCCGGACAAGAATCCCGGCGACCCGCACGCGGCCGAACGGTTTCGGGAAATCACCGAAGCCTATGACATCCTCACCGACCCCGGCGCCCGCGAGACCTACGACCGGAACTATCAGCCCGCCCCCGGTGCCACGGTCACCCCGCCGCAGGCCGACAGCTACGCCATCAGCCTCGTCTTGGGCGTGCTGGAAACCATCTGGGCGACGATCCGGGCACGCCACCCCGAGATACCTGCTGTGGTGATCATCATCGCCAGCGGCACCGACAGCCGCCAGCGCCGCTGGGGCCACTACCAGCCCGACTCCTGGGTCACCGGTACCGCCGCCCGCCCGGAAATCATGATCAGCGGCGAAGGACTGCACCGCGACGCGGCCAGCGTTCTCGGCACCCTGCTACACGAGGCCGCGCACGCCCTGGCCGCCACCCGCGGCATCAAAGACACCTCCCGCCAGGGCCGCTACCACAACAAGCACTACAAGAACCTCGCCGAAGAACTCGGCATAACCGTCGAATTCGACAAGACCATCGGATGGTCGGCCACCACCGTCCCCGACCCCACCGCCGCCGCCTACGCCGACCAGCTCCTGGCGCTGGCCGACGCCATGACGCTCTGGCGGCTCGACGAGCCCTTTCCCGACGGCACCACCACACCGCGCCGCAGCACCAACCTGATCGCGGCCACCTGCCTCTGCGACCGGCGCATCAGGGTCGCCGCCTCCACCCTGGCCGGGGCTCCCATCACCTGCGCCGCCTGCGACGGCGTCTTCCAGCCGGTCAGCGGCTGACATTTAAGCGCCAAAACCCTCCGTCTTCCTGCCGAAAGGTTCTGCTTGCCATGCTCACCTTCGCCATCACCACCGGTACTCACATACCCCTGCTCGATGCCCTCGGTGGCAGGGGCATCCGGGCCACCTTCTACGACCCGGACGGGCAGCGGTACGGGCTGCCGACCTACCCCTACCGCTGGGCACCCGACGGCCTGTATACCCGGCGGCAGCTGCGCACCCGGGGCCTGCGTCCCGGCGGCCAGGACATCGCCGCCCAGATCCTGTGGCGCAACCGCAAACGCCCGCGGGTCACCTACCTCTACCGCGAAGCCCTGGCCAAATCCAAGCGCACCGCCACTCCCGCCCAGATGATCGCGATCGGCAAGGCACTGCGCGCCCGCCGTATCTGCCCGTCTTGCGGCACCGAAAAGCCCTACTACATCCCCCGCCCTACCGGCGAATGCAACGACTGTGCGGACGGGGACTACTGATGACACCCTCATCCCCTCAACCCCGGCCGGGTGTCAACCGGTCATTGACACTGAAACGGCGACGGCGGGTCATCGAGAATGACGAGTACGCCGCCTTCCTCCGCCGCGTCATCCGCGCCTACAGCCGCCGCGTTGCCAGCGGCGACATCGACGCCATCACCGACATGGCCCGGCTGGCCACCGACCTCGACACCGCGATCGGCCACGCCGTGGCCGGACTCCGCAAGGTCGGCTACTCCTGGGCCGACATCGGCCTGCGGCTCGGCATCACCCGCCAGGCCGCCCAGCAACGCTGGGGCACCAGCACCCCCGGCACCGGCGACAGCCGGAACTGCGCATGATCATTACCGATACGACGCTGGCTCCCGAACCCGGCACCCACACGGTCCCGGGTCCGGGGGCGAACGCCGCCTTCGGCCACTACACCCCGCCGCCAGGCATCCTCGACCCGCCGCGCACTAGCCCGGCCGCCGCCGCGTTCATCCGCGCCCGCGACGGCTATCTGGTCACCCGCGAATACCCCCACCAGCCCGACCGCTCGCCCGACCTGCTCACCGGCACTTCGCTCGACCCCGGTGCCTATGACCGGTGGCTTGACTCGATCTGGCCCGCAGCCGCCTGCGCGCACCCGATCCGCCTGACCGGTTACATCCGCCGCGTTGACGCTGTGACCGGCGAGGTGCTGTCCACCCTGTTCAACCGATACGCTGCCCGACCGGGTGATCTACAAGGCGTGCGGCAACCGCCGCGCCGGGTCCTGCCCGGCCTGCGCTGAGACCTACCGCCGCGACGCCTTCCACCTCATCCGGGCCGGGCTGACCGGCGGCAAAGGCGTCCCCCCTCAGGTCGCCGGGCACCCGGCGGTATTCGCCACCTTCACCGCCCCCTCGTTCGGCCTCGTCCACACCCGCCCAGTCCGCCGACATGTCTGCGCCAGCCGGGCTGACTGCCGCTGCCCGCCGCAGCCCTGCCACGCCCGCCACGACAACCCCGCATGCCCGCACGGCCGCCCCCTGACCTGCTGGCGGCGGCACCGCCGCGGTGACCCCCTTCTTGGCCAGCCGCTGTGCCTGGACTGCTACGACCATCGCGGCCAGGTGGTCTGGAACCACTACGCCGGGGAACTGTGGCGGCGCACCAAGCAGGCCATCGAACGGCGCCTCGGCCAGCTCGCCCGCCAGCGCGGCATCCTCATCTGGGTAACCAGCCCTGACGGGCGGGTCCGGGCCATCCCGCCGATCCGGCTGTCGCACGGCAAGGCCGCCGAATACCAGAACCGCGGCGTGGTGCACTTCCACGGCCTGCTCCGCCTCGACGGCTACGACCCCGACCACCCGGACGCGGTGCTGCCGCCGCCGCCCGGCATCACGGTGGCCGACCTCGAGGACGCCACCCGTCACGCCGCCGCAGCCATCAGCTACACCACCCCGCCGCACTCGACCCGGCCTGAGGGTTGGCTGCTTACCTGGGGCGCGCAGCTCGACGTGAGGATCATCAGCCTGCGCGGAACGGCCACCGTCACCGACCTGGCCGTCGCGTCCTACCTGGCCAAGTACGCCACCAAAGGAACCGAGGCCACCGGACACGCTTCTGCCCGACTCACCGCCGACACCATCGACCTATACGCGAGTGCAACCGGCAGCCATGCCGAGCGGCTCATCTGGGCCTGCTGGACCCTCGGCCGCGACAAAGACTGGTGGAAACTGCGCCGCTGGGCTCACATGCTCGGCTTCGGCGGCCAGTTCTTCACCAAATCCGACCACTACTCGCTGCGGTTCGCCGACCTGCGGCAAGCCCGCATCACCTACCGCCGCAGCCAGGACGTCGGCCCCGAACACGGCACCATCCGCACCGCCGACCACACCGACGACGAGACCACCCTCATCGTCGGCACCCTGAGCTATGCCGGAACTGGCTGGCGCACCACCGGCGACGCGCTGCTCGCCAACACCGCCGCAGACCAGGCCCGCAAACGCGCCGAGGCCGGCCGCGATGACCGCGCCGACGAATACAACAGCACCACCACCGGCCAGCAGGACGCATAAGCAGCCCGATGGCTTCTGACACTTAAACGTCAAAACCACAGTACCTATCCTGAACGAAAGGAGATATCAGTGGAACGTGACCGGCGTTCGTCGTACGAGCCGATCGCCCCCCGCTGGTACACGACCAAGCAAGTCGCCCTGATGCTCGGTTACAGCCTCACCAAAACTAAGCATCTCGTCCTGACCGGGCAGCTACGCTCGGTCAAAGACGGCGGCAGCCGGCGCATCCTGCCAGAATGGGTTGACGAATACATCCGCAACCGCGCAGAGGAAATGACAGCATGAGCAGACGCCACAACGGCGAAGGATCAATCTATGCCGTCAAAGACGGGTACCGCGGCTATGTCTGGTGCACCCGGCCCGACGGCACCCGCTACCGCAAGTACGTCAAGGGCAGTACCTATGACCAGGCGCAGAACGCCTGGATGAAGCTCCGCGCCCAGGCGAGCCGGGGGCCGGTCGCGTCTGACGTACCCACCCTTGAGGGTTTCCTGCGCTACTGGCTGGAGGAAGTAGTTCAGCCCAACCTCGCGCCGATGACCTACGAGACACGCGCGATATTCTGCCGTGTTCACATCGTTCCTCATCTCGGAAAGAAGCGGCTTGACAGAATCCAGGTGAAAGACATCCGAGAGTGGCTCAACAAACTTGGCCGCATCTGTCAGTGCTGCGCACGCGGGAAA
The DNA here is from genome assembly GCA_963697445.1 of uncultured Actinomycetes bacterium. Taxonomy (GTDB): domain Bacteria; phylum Actinomycetota; class Actinomycetes; order Streptosporangiales; family Streptosporangiaceae; genus PALSA-505. Next base: position 921 of record CAVOOC010000035.1, on the reverse strand, counting down.
GATGCGTCCCGGGGAGCCGAGAAACAACGCTGCTGTGCGATCGGCAACTGCTGTCATGCCGTTCTGTCCATTGAATCCCGCAAGACGGCCCGGAGCATTCTGCGCGCGGCGCTTACTTGCGCTGTAGAAGAGGAAGTTATCAGCCGGAACCCGGCCGCCATTATCCGGCTGTCCAATCGCAACGACCGGCCGCGGAAACGCCATGCCTGGACAGTCGATGAAGCACGCCGGTTTCTCGAATCTGCCCGCCGCGACGACGACGTGCTGTACGCCGCCTACGTCCTGGTCCTGGTCCTCGGCCTGCGCAAGGGAGAACTGCTCGGGCTCACCTGGGAGTCGGTCAACCTCAACAGCGCCGAGCTCCACGTCAGCCAGCAGGTCCAGCGAGTCGGCGGCCAGCTCGTCCGCCGCCAGACCAAGACCGAATCCTCAGAGGCGCCGCTGCCACTGCCCGACTTCTGCGTAACCGCGCTGAAGCTCCGCAGGCAGGACCAGGACACCGACCGTGCCCGCACTGATGGAGCGTGGATCGACACCGGCCTGGTGTTCACCACCCGGCACGGCACGCCTATCGAGCCGCGCAACTTCAACCGCAGCTTCGACCGCCGCATCGGCAAGGCTGGCGTCCCCAAGATCACCGTGCACGGCACCCGGAAGACATGCGGGTCACTGCTGGCCGCGCTCGACATACACCCGCGCGTCGCGATGCAGATTCTCCGGCACAGCAAGATCGCCGTGACGATGGAGATTTACACCGAGATACCCTCGACCGCCACCCGGGACGCTCTCAGGAAACTCGGCCGGTGGCTGGACGAGGGATGAACGCCGCTGCTGCACTTTGCTGCTGCACCAAGATCGAAAACGGCCGGTCCGTGATCCGAACCGGCCGCTGACCTGGTGGGCCGTACTGGATTTGAACCA